>CAWIHR010000022.1:0-3784 GCA_963835945.1 uncultured Chloroflexia bacterium | reverse complement strand
CCCCGCTTCCGCAGCCGGAGGGGATAGGCGAGATGGACGGTCAGGGCCGGCAGATCGTCGGCCAGACACGCCGCGGCGGACGGGTGGTCGCGCTCGAGCTGCCCTACGAGCGCCCGCAAGCCCGTCTCCGCTTCCCGTGGGCTCGCGGCTCCGTCGAGCGCCGCCAGAGTAGGCGGCCCGCACCCGCGCATGGAGCCCCGGCCGCTCAGGGAGCTTGGCCAGGATGTTGCGCAGGCGATGGACCGCACAGCGACCGCGGTCGGCGTCGGGCCACAGCTCCTCGATCGAGCGGACAAGACCCGGCGCTCCGTCGGAGACGACGAGGAGCGGGCTCCGCAGGCCCCGCCGGGCCAGACCCCGCCCGAGGTCGAGCCAGTCCTCTGTTCGCTCCCGCTGACCCAGGGCGACATCGAGCAGCACCCGCACCCCGTCGGTCGTGAAGCCCCAGGCCACGAGCACGCCTTCTCTTGGGCCGTCAGGCCGGATCGGCAGGTAGATGGCGTCCATGAACAGCGCGAGCAGGCGGACCTCGGCGAGGCTCCTGGCGCGGAAGGCTGAGGTAGCGATCGCGCAGCTCCGAGCAGATCGTGCTGATCGTCGTCCGGCTGATCTGGCCGAGGCCCGCCTCCCGGGCCAGGCCCTCGATGTCGCGGTCAGAGAGTCCCCGGACGTAGGCGCCGATCACGAGGGCTTCGAGCGGTCGGGTCCGGACGATCCCGCGAGTGTCGGGGATGACCGAGCTCGCGAACCGGGTGAGGGAGTCACGGACCTGGGGCATCGCGATCGTGATCTCACCCTCGGCGGTCTGCACGTGGCGCGGCCGATGACCGTTGCGCGAGCCGGTCGCCGCCGGGGTCCGCTCGTAGCGGGCGCGCCTGAGAAAGGCCTCGACTTCGTCTTCCGCGGCTCGCTGGAGGACGAGCGCGGCGCCCAGCCGGCCGAGCTGGCTCAGGCGCTCCGGGTTGTCGATCCCATCGAGCAGGACCTGCTCGATCGCTTCCTCGATCCGGGCGCTCGGGGCTATCCTTCGATTTACGGCGTGGTCTCCTCTGCGGTTCTGCAACTTCCGCTTTGGAACCTACGCCGTCCTCACTTTTCCAGCGGTCTCAGGACGCTACCGCGCGAGCATCGGCGGGCCGTCGATGCCCGGGGCTCGGCTGCGGACGCGCCGGATGTGCCATCGCCGCCGGTGGTAAGCCGCGGCCCACGCCACGCGGCAGCCTGCCCTAAGCTTTCGCTCCGAGGCCCTGGCCCCTGTAGGCGGGGGGCTCTGTCTGTCGCCAGCGCGCGGCAGGTGCACCCCCGGAAGTCGTAGCGTGTGCTTATGGCCAGCCCACAGAAAGAGACCCGCCGCAAGGCCGAGCGCAGGGCCGCCAAGGTGGAGCGTGCCCTCGAGCGCGAGAGGCAGCGACGGACAGCGCGCGAGGCGAATGCACCAGAAGTCGCTCCGCCGCCCGCCGCGCCGCCTCAGCCACGGCCGACGCGGTAGGGACGGGACGACGGCAGCCTCGGCGTGGGTGTGGCGTCATGTCGGCGCGAGGTAGGAGACAACACATGCCCAAGCTATCCCGCCACAAGGCGATGGCGAGCGGGTTCACACTGATCTTCGCGCTGTCCCTGCTGGCGGTCCCTGCCATCACCCCAGCCCTAGCGGCAACCAGCCATACGACCAGCTTCGGAGCCCACGGCGCGTCGCGCTGGACTGTCGGGCAGTCGGTCTACGTCAACCTGAAGACCATGGTGCCGGGCACGTGGAAGCAGCAGCTCTGGTCTGGCACGTGCGCTTCGCCCGTGAATTGACTCGCGGTGCTGCCGAGCCTGGTCGTTCCGAAGACGCGGGTGCTGGCGAAGACAACCCAGACCACTGTCGTTCTCGCGACCGACTCCGGCGTGGTGTTGCGGCTGCTGCACGGCAGTACCGTCCTCTGCGGCGCGTTTGTGAAACCCTTGACGCCGACTCCTACGCCGACTCCTACGCCGACTCCCATTCCGACTCCCACCCAGGCCGCGAACGTCCTGCTGTACGCCAGAGGGAGCGGAGTCGAGACGACGAACTCCTTCAGTGTCCCAGCGGACTGGGAGATCGACTGGAGCTACGACACCTGTATCTTCAGCCTGGCGAGCAACTTCTTCGTCTTCATCTATGTCAACGGCCAACCAAGCACCTACGGCGTCAGGGAAGTTGGTCTGAGTGGGTCCGGCGTGGAGTACGTGCTTGGCGCGCCTGCACAGGCATATCTCAACATCCAGTCCGGATGCCACTGGACCGTGCAGGTCGTGTCGGACGAATGATGGCTGCGCTTCCGCCCCGCGCGGCCTGAGCGTCGGACAGCGCAGAGCGGCGCCGAACCGGACCCTAGTCCACCGGCCGACGGCCGAATCCGGTGCGTCGAGGCACCGCGGCAAGGCCCACGACAAGGTGGGCGACTGAAGCTTCGTCAGGCGTGCTTTGATGCTCCCGAGCGTCTGAGCGCGACAGGCAGGGAGCCCCGGTCTGACGCGGATCGGGGCTCTCTTCGGCTCTCGTGACGGTACTGCGCCCCGCCGGGCTGAGCGCGACGGGCACAGGCGAACCGGGGCCCCATGTCGGTACGGCCCCGGTTCGTCGCGCCCTTCGGAGGAACTGAGGAAGGGACGTGGGCGCGAGGGTAGCGCGGTCGCCTGCGGAGGCTCTCGCGCTCCAGCCCTACACTCTCGAGGCATGGACGAACCCGAGCGAACCGCCGGGTGGCAGGCCGTATACGACGTCCTCGAACGCCTTCCGGACTGGAAGGCAATGCCGACGAGCTACAACTCCGACGAGCGTCTCTGGCGCGCCTCGGCGTTCTGCGTCGGCCACGTCCACGTCTTCGACCGGCGGCCCTCGCTATCAGTCCGCGGGATGACCGAGGCCGAGGCGCTGCAGGAGTTAGCGGAGGCGCTGCGCGATCGCGCTGGCAGGCGTAGGTTTACGACCGACCGCCCCGACGCTGACGGGAGGTCCTCGCTCCCGTACCGAGAGCAGAGTTGAGCACGCGCACCTACCTGTCCTGGCTTGTCGCGTTCCTGTGCGTCGCGGCCGCCCTCCTCGTTCTCGGGGCGCCGCTCCGATCCTGGGTGGCCTTCTTCGGGATCGCGCTCGTCATCGTCGTCGGCTTGCTGCTCCAGGCGATCGCGCGCCGACGACGGACCCAGTAGTGGGGCGGCAGGCATACGGCATGGCCGGCGAGGCGCATCCCGTCGCGGACCGATCGGCTGACGCGCTGGCCGGGGCCGATCCGCTCGATGCCCTCGTGCTGGCGGTGCGCCGCCAGCGACGCCCTGGCGAGCCGCTGCCGGTCGTCCTGCGCCGGGTCTGGCTGCGCGAGCGAGGCCGCCTCGACTGGGCCACGCTGGCTGCGCTCCGGCGGGTCGGCGAGGCCGCGGCGGACACACAGGCTGGTCCCTACGCCTGCCCCACGGTGCGGGGTAACAGCCTCACCTTCCTCGGGTTCCTCGCCATCGCGGGCGGACGGCTGGCGTCGGAGGACACCTGATCGCCCACCACCTGCCGGTTCCGACGCGTCGCAGAGCGGCGCACCGGAGGGAGCGCCGGCTGGAGTCCGGCCGTCGGAAACACTCCGAGGCCCCGTTCACGGCTAGGACGGGGCTCCTCTCTGACCCTACGTCGCAGTCGGCCGGAACGAACGCAGGGTGCCACGCTGCCCCATCACGCGCCATCCCGACGGAACGTGACGCGGATGGAAGAACGCCTGGATGCCCTCGACGTACTGCGGCGTCGAGTCTTCCTCACGTGTGACCTCGG
>CAWIHR010000021.1:0-52022 GCA_963835945.1 uncultured Chloroflexia bacterium | reverse complement strand
CGCGTAAGCCCGCACGGAGGTGTTCGGGGCCGTCACGATGACGCTCTTGAGCTCGTTGATGGCCGTGGTGCGACTGACAAGGACGGCGTGGCGGGTGGTGAGGACCAAGCGGAGCGCCTCCGCAACCCGCGCGCCCGCGGGCTGGCAGCTGCTCCGACGACAAGGCGTGGCGGCCGGCGCGCACCGCGTCGATCCGGTCGTTCTTGGCACCCCGGGCGCGCTTGATGCCCCCACTTCGACGACGTCCTCGCCGGCGTGGGCCAAGCATGCGACGAACCCCGCGGCGAAGCTGGCGGTGCCTTCGAGAGCCCAGACCCGTCGGCCCGGTGCCTGGGCGCGTCCCCAGTCGAGCAGCCGCTGGTAGCCAGGGCCGTCGGCTGGAGCCGCGATCTGCGCTGGATCCCGCCGGTGCGGGTGTCGATCACGGCCAAGTTCACGCTGTCGCGGTCCGGGTCGCCTCCGATGACATAGTCGTAGTGGTCTGCCAACATGACCATTGCGGTTGTCCTCCAGTTCGGTCGGCAATCGTCGTCGGCACCGGTCTGGATGAACGTCACCTGTCACGGCAGCACTGTGAAGGGTCACGCCCCTAAGGCGGACAAGCTCCTGATCAAGCCAACGACGAGTGGCCAGGTCGGTGCCGGCAGCACGAGGAACAGGTCCAACGAAGGGCACACCCTGAGGTGGCCAGTGTTCCGAGAGTCACCTCGCACTGTCGGCTCCAGCCTGGCTGAGCCCATCCGGCCCACGTCAGTCACAGACTCACAGTGTTCTCGTTGGTGCCCCGTTGCCAGGGACTCCTGGGGTGACAGAAGTAGACCGCGACGTCGGTGGCGATGCTGAAGCGCCGGTGGTCGGCGAGCTCCACCCCGCGATCCCAGGTCAGGCTCGCCCACAGCTGACGGGCAGCGTCTGGACTTGGGCGGCGAGGGCGTCGACCACCCCCGTGAGCCCTTGCCCAGTACCTTGACGAGGAGGAGGTAGCGGGTCTGGCGCTCCACGAGCGTGGCGATGTGGCTGTTGGCGAGCCGGCGAGGAGGTCACCCTCCCAGTGGCCCGGCACCGCCCGGTCCTTCGCCTCGGCCGGCCGCTCCCGGATGGAGACCGCGTCGACGATCCCGCCACGGCCCTGGCCCTTGGTGGTCGCGAGACGAGAGCGACGGATGCTGCGCCGGGTGCGCAGGTGGACCATGAGCTCCTTGTGCAGCACGCCCCGGGCCTGGATGAACAGGCTCCGATAGATCGTCTCGCTCAACACCTGCCGAGCCTGCTCCCCCGGATACGTGCGGGCAAGCCAGCCCGAGATCTGCTGGGGCGACCAGTCGAGCGCGAGCTTGCCCGCTACCAACTCCCGCAGCTCCGCTGACGTCGCGAGCTTGCAGGGCTTTGGTCGGCAGGCCCGCCGCCAGGCCCGCTCGTCGGCCTGTGTCGCGCGATAGCGGTGCCGGCCACCGTGGCGGGCGACCTCGCGGCTGATCGTCGAGGCGGCCCGGCCGGCGCGGCGGGCGATCATGCGCAGCGAGACGCCCTCGGCCAGACCGCGCGAGATCTCCTCCCGCTCGGCGGACGAGAGCACCCGCGGCGAGCGACGCTGGTCCACCGGCACGTACCCGCCGGTGGTCGCGACCATGCGGTGGATGGCGCTCCGTTCCCTCCCGAGCGCCCGCCCGATCTCACTGAGCGATTGACCTGCTTTCCAGCGGGACCACATGTCTCGCTTCTGCTCGGCCGTCAACGCCGGCCTGCCCCACTGCGCCATGGGCCACCTCCCGATCGACACTGCACCCATCAAGGTGTTGCGTCGATCGGTGAACCCGAGCCTCCTTTCGGCTGCGGGCCGCCTCCCGGGTCCGATCGGTCCGACCCCTCAGAAGCTACCCAACAGGAGCAGGTCGTCACGCCTGAGGCCGCCGATCGTTCGTTGGCAAGAGCCATGCGTCGCCCGCGCCGGTCCGCCGTTACCGCTCGCTGTGTCGCGCGACGGTGCGCGAGCGGCTCATGACCACGCTGCCGATGACCACCAGGCCCCCGGCCAGCTGCAGCGCGGTGACCCGCTCGCCCAGCAGCGCCACCGCGAAGAGGACGCCCAGGAACGACTGGAGGTAGCCGAACATCGCCGCCCGCGAGGGCCCCACGCGCTCGATGGCGGTGAAGTAGAGCAGGTTGGTCAGCACCCCCGTGAGGACGACGGCGTAGCCGAGCGAGCCCCAGCCCGCGAGCGTGACGCGCCCGTAGTCCTGGGCGATGAGCGAGGGCAGCGCGAGGGGGAGGAGCAGCAGGCTCCCCACCAGCATCTCGAAGGTGAGGATGCGCCAGGCGCTGTAGCGGCGCATGAGGGGCAAGATCGGCAGGGCAGAGGCGCTCGAGCAGAGCGTCGCCCCGAGGGCGAGGGCGTCGCCCAAGAGCGGCGATTGCCCGAACGCGGCGTTCGCGCCCCCGCCGACGATGAGCAGGACGCCCGCCGATGCCGAGAGCCGCGCCCAGCCAGTGGCGGCGCCCGAGCCGCTCCAGGCCCACCGCGGTGGCGAGCAAGGCCGTGATGAGTGGCCCGGTGGCGCCCAGCAGCGCGACATCGCTCGCCCCGGTGTTGGTCAGCGAGTAGACGAAGCAGAGCTGGTTGAGCGAGATGCCGAGGACGGCGGTAGCGAGCAGGAGCGGCAGGTCGGCGCGCGCCACCCGCAGCGTCCCCTCCCGCCAGTACAGGACGGCGGCCATGGCGAGGCCCCCGAGGCCGAAGCGCAGCACGGGGAAGGCGAGCGGGCTGATCTCGCTGACCCCGAACTTGATGACCGCGTAGTTGAGGGCCCACAGCGAGACCGCGACGAGCAGGATGAGATCGGCCGACGGCGCGGCGGCGGGCGCCGCCACGGCGGCCTTGGGCTCGGTCCTCATCGGTCACCGATTGTGGCTTGCGGCGCGGGCAGCCGTCAGCGCGCCAGACCGGGTCGCGCGGTGCCGGAAGGCGCGCAGGCCGGCCGACATCGAGCCGGGCAGGCCAATGCGAGGCGCATGAGGGCAGAGCCGGGGCACTCCGCAACGCTGAACTGAGCGGCCATGCAGTCACAGGGTCGGACGTCCGGTGTTGGGACGGGCCACCGGCAGGTTCGCCTACGCCCGTGGCGACGGGCAGGCCGTCCGGGCGTGGGCCTCTACCGGCTGGCCGCGTCCCACTCGTGTCTTCGGAAGGACCTCTTTCTCGGAGCGGTCCGGGCGCGGGCTCTCCGCCGCACGAATGGGGGGCCGTTGCGGGGGTCCCCTTCTGGCACAGGCATCTCGACGGGCGCGGCCGGGCCGATCCGTCAGGGTACGGAGCCGATGCTGTCGGCTCCCTCAGCGCGACGCCGCGATGGTGACGGTCAGCTCCTCGGGGTCTCCCAGGTCGTGGAGCAGCGCCTTCTTGACGTACAGGGTCCCGACCTTCGGGTCGTCGCGCGGGTCGACCTCGGCGAACCGGATGGTGGTCTTCGTCTCCCGCTCCCGGACGAACCGGAGCGTCACCTGCTTGTCGGCCATCGAGTCCCTCACTCCTTGCTGTATCAGGCAGTGGGTGGTGCATCTCGGCTCTGCCAGCACTGCCGGATCCTCCGCCGCTGGGGCGATTGTGGCGCAGCAGGCGGCTCGTCGGCCGCGGCCGACGTCGCGGGGCGCGCGCAGCATCCTGCCCACGGACGGCGCCAGCGGCCGGGCGTCCTGCCCGGATCGGTGCGCCCCTGCCCATTTGGTCGCCACGCGAGCCCGCTCACGTCATGGGCCGTTGCTGGCGGCCCTGCCGTTGCCGCCTCAGGCGCAGGATCAGAGCGTGGCGGTGCTGGCGGCGACCGTCGCCAGCCCTCGACTGGATCCGATCATCGCTGCATATGTCACATGTACTCCCCTCGGGTCCTGGCCCAGCCGGTCCTACGCGGCTAGTTGCGGCTGGGTGCGGCTGGTCGCGGTTCCCATCACGCCCAGGCTACCCGGCTCCAGCGCGGCTCATTGCGGCTCATTGCGGTTCCCACCACCTTGCCGGCCAGCCGGTCCAGCCGGCTCCACCCGGGCTAGCACGGTTCCCACCACCTTGCCGGCCAGCCGGTCCAGCCGGTCCACCCGGCTAGCACGGTTCCCATCACCTTGCCGGCCAGCCGGTCCACGCCGGCTCCACCCGGCTAGCACGGTTCCCACCACCTTGCCGGCCAGCCGGTCCACGCCGGCTCCACCCTAGCCGGTTCCCACCACCTTGCCGGCCACCGGTCCACGCCCGGGCTAGCACGGTTCCCACCACCTTGCCGGCCCCTGCAGCTCAGTGGCCCGGCAGGTGACCCCAACGCCACCACGTCAGGCCAGCGAGGGGCCAGGGGCGCAGACCACGACCAGCGCGGAGTCCGCGGCCGACGCCCTGGCCTGGCCGGTGCTGGTCAGCGTGTCGACGGATGACTCAGGACCGCCACTCCGGCACCCGCCACCCATAGCGCACGGGCTGGAAGGTGACCGGGTCGAGCGCGATCTCCTCGAACAGGGCGCAGAGGACGCCGTTGAGCTGGCGGGGCGGCCAGGACCAGTCGACCGCGGGCACGGCCAGGACGACCCGCTTGGCGTCCAGGGCAGCGAGCTCGTCGGTCACGGCGGCGAGCCGGCGGGTGTACTCCGTGCGGTCGATGTCGCCCCGCTCGTACATGTCGAGGACCCGTGCCCGGCGGGCCTCGAGAGCGGCTGCGGCGGCGCGATCGCGCTCCACCTGCTCGACGAGCTCGGGGGTGTGGAGGTGCGCCACCTCGGCCTGCACGGCGGGCAGGATGTGGCCCTCGGTGATGCTCATGCGCGGATGGGGGGTCACCGATCCCAGGCGACAGACGTAGCGCACGCGGCGGCCACCCCGGTCGCGCAACCCGGTGAGCTTCGTGCCGCAGGTGGGGCAGCGCAGCAGGTGGGCCAGGACGAAGCTGACGCCGCCTGCCTTCGCCCCCTGGACGCGCTCGGGCACCGGGAGCGAGGGATCGAGCCGCCGCACGATGGGCGCCACGGCGCTGGGCCACCAGCCGCGCTTCGATCCCCGGGGCTTGATCCCCCGCGCGTTCAAGCAGGCGTGCCGCACCGCTGTAGCTGCCCGCCTCCCGGAAGGCGGCCAGGACGGCCTCGGCATCCTCCCCCTCGCGCTCCCCGTAGCGATGGACGGTGCCGATGCTCTCCCCTCGCGCGAGCTTGGCGGCGATCGCCGCCCGCACCCGCTCGGACGCCACGTCGGCCTCGAACTCGGCCACCGAGGCGAGCACATGGGTCAAGAGCCTCCCTGACGCCGTAGCGGTATCGACGTGGTCGGCATACAGACGGACCGGGATGTCCTTCGCGTTGCACAGCGCGACCAGGCGGGAGAGCTCGGGCACCGAGCGGGCCAGGCGCGAGAGGCTGTAGCTGTAGAGGGCAGTGGCCCGACCTGCGTCGATCGCCTCGAGGAGGGCCCGATACCCCGGGCGCTTGTCGGCCCCCAGGCGGCCCGACTTGTCCCAGTCGCTGAGGAACACCAGGGCGCCGTTGTCGTCCCCGTAGCGGGCGGCCAGCTCGCGCACGGCGCGCTCCTGCACCTCGTGGGAGACCTCGCGGGCGGGATCGCGGACGCTACTCTTGCGCAGGTAGGCGTAGGCGGGCATGGGATCATCTTAGCACTGGCGCGTGCCGACCCGCGTGTCCCACCGTCGCTCGCGGTACCCGTTGCGGCGGGTCAGTCTGCGCTCCGGGTCGCGCTCTCCATGCGGCACCCCGGTCAGCTCGGTCACCTCGGCCTCCATGACCGCCTGGGCGAGGACGCGGAGCCCTTCGCGCAGGAAGTCGACGTCCCCATGGCAATCGCCTTGCGGACCGTGTCGAGCACGGCCATCCTGTCCTCGGCCATCGCGGCCTCCCTTCGTGTCGTCGGTTTCTCACTCCAACGACGCGAGGATGACGTGGTGGCCGCTCTCGTTCACGGCCTGCCTCGCTGTGACACCACGCTACGGGACACGACCGCCGCCATCCTCCAGCAGGTCGCGTGCCGCGGCGATGATGGCGGACTGCGACGTTCGGGCGTGCTTGAAGCCTACGATAAATCGCGTTCCTGGCTATCGTCCATATCCTTCAGCGCGGCCTCGCGGGCGCGACAGGCGAAGGGCGCTACGTGCGCGGGAAGGTCTCGCCTGAGCCGAACGTGTAGCGGCCTCGGCGAGTCCGGACGTCAACCCTCCCCGCACCGAAGACGCGCCAATCGCCCCCGTCGGACGCGATAGCGGTGTGCTCGGGAAGGCCGATGAACCGGAGGCCGGGTGCGAGCCGGCCGGGCGCGAGGTCCCGCAGCCATCGGATCCACCACCCTGACATCGCATCCCAGTGGACACCCAGCGCCGTCGTGGGAAGTAGGCCGAGACCGCTGCCGAACGGAAACGGCAGCGGCTTCGCACCGCTGGGAGCGGCCGCTGCGCCGGCGATCATCGCGCCCGCGCTGCAGCCGGCGAACACTCCGCCCCGGGCGAGCAACCGCTTCACACCGTCCCAGACGGGCGTCCCGGACAGTGCCTGAACCAGGTACCTGGGGCTTCCGCCGCTGAAGAAGACCATGCTGGCCACGTCGAGAACGTCTGCCGAGCCAGCCACGAGCGCGTCTACGCGGGTCTCCACGTGCAGGGCGTGGGCCGCAATGCCGAGCGACTGGTAGTAAGAGAGCCCCATTGCGGTCCACCGATCAAATACGGCCCGACCCTCGCGCCCGCTCGCCGTCGCGAGTACAGCCACCGAGCCATCCCCTGACGCCGTGGCCAGGACGAACCGCTCTGCCTCGCCCACCCAGGGTTCGAACTCTCCGGAACCTAGCAGCAGGAAGCGGCCGCCCGCCCCGCTCGTATCAATCGACCTCAGCGTGTCTTTCATGGGCGTGGCGATCCCCCAGGTGGCGTTGCCTGCCGGGCAAGGATTCTCGACACATCAGGCTGCAGAGTCTGGCATGGCAAACGGGGAGGCGTCCGGCGCGCTGGGCCCGAGGGTTGACACGCAGCCGGTTCCGCGACGCCCCGGCCCGTGCGCTGCTGACCGGACTCAGCGCCCATTCGATGGTGGCGCTCCATCAGCCGACGACGGCTGCCTTCGGACTCGTGCTCGCCATCACCGCCCACGCCTACGGCTGGCCGCTCGTTGCAGGTGGCACGCAGCGGCTCGCCGACGCGCTGGCCGCGGAGCTCGGATCCCTCGGCGGAACGATCGTGACCGGCCGTCGCATCGTCTCGCTCGACGAGCTGCCAGCAGCACGGGCCGTCCTCTTCGACACTTCCCCGCAGGCACTCATTTCGATCGCCGGCGATCGACTCCACGGGCGGTACCGCCGCCGGCTGGCCGGCTTCCGCTATGGCCCCGGAGCCTTCAAGGTCGATTGGGCCCTCGATGGACCGATCCCGTGGCGAGCGCCCGAGATCGCCCGCGCGGGGACGGTCCATCTGGGCGGGACGGCGGAGGAGATCGTCGCCGCCGAGGACGAGGTGGCCCGCGGGCGGCCCGCGGAGCGACCGTTCGTGCTCCTGGTGCAGGGCAGCCTGTTCGACGGCACGCGCGCGCCAGCTGGCAAGCAGACAGGCTGGGCCTACTGCCACGTGCCCAACGGGTCGAGCCTGGACATGACCGACCGGACCGAAGCCCAGGTCGAACGGTTCGGGCCCGGCTTCCGCGACGGAATCCTCGCCCGCGCCACGTCGGGACCCGCTGACCTCGAAGCCTACGATCCCAACTACGTGGGAGGCGACATCAACGGCGGCATCCAGGACCTGCGCCAGCTCGTCGCTCGCCCCGTCGCTCGCCTGGATCCGTACTCGACGCCGGCTTGTGGCGTGTGCCTGTGCTCGTCGTACGCCCCTCCGGGTTGCGGCGTCCACGGCAGGTCGGGCGTCTTCGCCGCTCGCTCGGCCCTCCGGCGGGAGTTCGGCGTCCGTTCCTGACCGGCGGCCGGACCCAAGCATCTCGCCGGCCTCACGGGCCGGCCGCCTGCCGCGCATACCGCGTCGTCCTATCCTGTCGGCTCACGGTGGCCGGAGCAACCGGCCGGACGGTTTGCACGTGCAGCCGTCGCCCGCGCGAAGGAGACCGACATGCTCGACCCAACGACCGAGTTCGGTGTGCGCGCCGATCGCCGGCTTCGGGCGGAGGAGATCGCCTGGTTCGCGACCGTGCGGCCCGACGGCACGCCGATTTCGGTCCCCGTCTGGTTCATATGGGACGGGGAGACAATCCTGCTGTACAGCCAACCGCGCACCGGGAAGGTGCGCAACATCGCGGCTAACCCGAGGGTCTCTCTACGCCTCGACACGGACGCACACGGCGACGACATGATCGTCGTCACGGGCGAGGCCCGCGTCGATCACCCCGCGCCCGCGATGCACGCCATGCCGGCCTACGCCGAGAAGTACCGGGCTCGCGTCAACGACGCGTTCAGCGGCCGCTTCGCGGAGGTCGCCGCCGACTACTCGACGCCGATCCGCATCGCCCCGGACCGCATCTCGGGCTTCTGACGCGCTGTGCCCACACGCGTCCAGACGATCGAGATCGCGGGCCGCAAGGTCGCGATCAGCAACCCGGACAAGGTCTTCTTCGCCAGCCCGGGCTACACGAAGCTCGACTTGGTGCGGTACTACCTAGCCGTGGCCGACGGTGCGCTGTGCGGCGCAGGCGGCCGACCCATGGCCCTCAAGCGCTACGTCAACGGGGCGACGGGCGCGTTCTTCTTCCAGAAGCGTGCGCCTGAGTCGCGGCCCGATTGGATCGAGACGGTCGAGCTCGCATTCCCATCGGGGAGGACGGCCCACGAGATCGTGGTCCGCGACGCGGCCCAGCTCGCGTGGATCCTCAACCTCGGCTGCATCGACCTGAACCCGCACCCCGTCCGGGCCGACGACTTGGACCACCCGGACGAGCTGAGGGTGGACCTCGACCCCGGTCCAGCGGTCCCGTGGGACGACGTGCGCCGCGTCGCCTTGGTGGTCCGCGACGTGCTGGCCGACCACGGGCTGACAGGGTGGCCCAAGACGTCCGGGTCACGGGGCATCCACATCAACGTGCGGATTGAGCGCCGCTGGGAGTTCAGCGAGGTCCGCCGAGCGGCCCTGGCGCTGGCGCGCGAGGTCGAGCGGCGCGCCGCGGAGATCGCCACGAGTCGCTGGTGGAAGGAGGAGCGGCACGGCGTCTTCATCGACTACAACCAGAACGCGAAGGACCGCACAGTCGCGTCCGCATACTCGGTGCGGCCAATGCCGGACGCACGAGTCTCCACGCCGCTTGCCTGGGACGAGGTGCCAGCGGTTGACCCTGCAGCCTTCACGCTGGCGACCGTCCCGGCCAGGGTCGCCCGGTTCGGAGACCCGGGCGAGCGGATTGACGAGGCGGTCGGGTCGCTCGACGGCCTCCTCGACCTGTCTGCGCGCCAGGAGGCCGCGGGCCTGGGCGAGGCCCCATGGCCGCCGCACTACCCCAAGCTGGCCGACGAGCCGCCACGGGTGATGCCTTCGCGGCGGCGGATGACGATGCCGCTGATCGAGATCGCGCGCGCGGCCGAGAAGAACGAGGCGCTGGGGGGCCTCGCACGCTGGAGCAACCGGCATCCCGAGGCAGCTCGGCACCTTGAGCCGGATGACGTGCTGGTGGACACGATGCGCGGGCGGTACACGACCTGGACGCGACTTCGGGTGAACCTGCGGCACGTGCCCGAAGCAGACCGGCCGCCGCAGGAGGCGCTCGACCCCGATTACAGTCCTTGGTAGCCCGCGCGGGACGGCGGCGAGCTTAGCAGACGTGCGGCCCTAGCCAAGCTTCGACTCAGGAGCGTGCAACCCATCAGCGTCCGAGGACCTGGTCGAGCTCGAATGCGGGAGTCGCCCGCAGCTGATCGTAGCGGCAGTCGGCGGGGGTTCGGTCGGGGCGCCAGCGCCGGAACGTGGTGGCATGCCGGAACCGGTCACCCTGCAGGTGATCGTAGGCCACTTCACAGACCCGCTCGACGCGCAACGGCTCCCAGCTGAGGTCCCGGCCCCGGTTCCACCGGCTGCTGGCGCCGGGAAGCCGCTGCCCGCTCGCGAGCGCCTCGTCCGTCCACGCCTTCCACTGTGCCCACGGGTGGTCGTCAAGCGCCGCCTCGCGCAGCGGCGCCAGCTCGCCTGCCAGGGCCCGCCGCTCCTCGAGGGTGAAGCTCGAAGTGACGCCGACGTGGTGCAGCGTGCCCTCGGCATCGTGCAGGCCGAGCAAGAGGGACCCCACCATCTCACCAGGCGCCTCGTGGTACCAGCGGAAGCCCGCCACCGCACAGTCGGCCGTGCGCTGGTGCTTAATCTTGATCATGGCCCGGCGGCCAGGCTCGTACGGGCCGTCGAGTCGCTTCGCGACCACACCGTCCAGCCCGGCGCCCTCAAAGCGATCGAACCAGTCCGCCGCGATGTCGCGGTCCCTTGTGGCTGGCGTGAGCGACACCACGCTCCGTCGCTCTACCCAGCTCGTCCGGAGGGACTCCGCAAGGACGGCTCGCCGCTCCTCAAATGGCGCCGCGAGAAGGTCGCGGTTGTCGAACGCCAGCAGGTCCCAGGCCACGTAGGACGCCGGCGACTCCCCGGCCAGCCGGGCGACGCGGGACTCGGCCGGGTGAATCCGCAGCAGGAGCGCGTCGAAGTCGAGGCCATGGGGCCCCGCGATCACCACTTCGCCATCCACCACGACCTGATCCGGCAGCGCGGCCAAGAGCGGAGCGCGCAGCTCGGGAAAGTAGCGATCGAGTGGCTTGAGATCGCGGCTCTGGATCAAGAGCTCCAGGCCGTCACGGAACACAATCGCGCGGAACCCGTCCCATTTGGGCTCGTACAGCCAGCCGTCCCCCCCGGGAATGGCGTCGGCCGCCTTGGCGAGCATCGGCTCGACCGGCGGGCTCACCGGAAGGTGCACGGACAACTCCCCGAGTGCGGGCGCGCCTATGCCTGCGCCGGCGCCTCGGTTGCCGGTCCCGTCTCCTCGGCGGCCGGGGCCGCCTCAGCCTCGCGCTCGACCTCCGCCCGCGACGGCTGGACGTGCGCCACCTTCTCGTCGAGGTCGGTCAGCAGCGTCAGCTTTGCTGGGATGGGCAGGTCCCGGACTCGGATCACGGCCTCGAACGAGTCGAGGGCACTGACGTCGAACTCGATGCTCTGCGGCATGGCTCCGGGCAAGCCGCGGAGGCGCACATGCTCCAGCGTCTGCAGGAGCGTGCCGCTGTGCTTCTCTACGGCCAGGGAAGTGCCCACCGGCACGAGCATCACGTCCATGGTCATCTCCTCGGTCATCCTGACGAGGTAGAAGTCCACGTGGAGCGGTGTTCGCCTGACAGGGTGCTCCTGGACGCCGTGCACGACGGCCTGGTGGGTGCGCTCGCCGTCGACCTTGAGGTCGATTAGGGCATGTCGCCCGGCCGCCCGGCTCATCGTCTCAAACGCCTTGGCGTCGACCTGAATAGCCTCGGATGCCGCGCCGTGCCCGTACAGCACCGCGGGCAGAATCCCCTGCCTCCGCAGCCGGGCGACGTCCTTGCCTGTAATCTCGCGCCGTTGGGCGGCCAGTACGGGTCGGGTCACGATCGAGTCCTCAGTGTGGCGGCGGACCGGGCGACTCCAAGGAGCCCACGCCGACGAGTGCGCAGGCACAGCGCTCTCGCGTGCTCCGCGACCAAAGGATGGTAACAGACCCCCCGGGATGTACGATTTCCGTCTATGAATGCCACGATCCTCATCGTCGAGGACGAGTTCGCAGTCGCACGAGGGATCGAGTACGCGCTCCAGCAGGAGGGTTACCACGTCCGGATCGCCCGGAGCGGCGAGGAAGGCCTGGAGTTCGCGACGCAGCAGGCGCCCGATCTCGTTGTGCTGGACGTGCGGCTGCCGGGGATGGACGGCTTCGAGGTCCTGCGCCGTCTACGCGCGTCAGGCTCCAAGGCACCCGTCCTTTTCCTAACAGCGAGGGACGACGAGGTCGACAAAGTGATCGGCCTGGAGCTGGGTGCGGACGATTACTTAACCAAGCCGTTCGGTCTGCGCGAGCTCATGAGCCGCATCAAGGCGCTGCTCCGTCGCGCGTACGGGGATCTCGCAGACGCGACCGGGGGGCGCGTGATCCGCTTCCGGGACCTTGTCATCGACCTCGAGCGTCGGCGTGTCTCCCGGGGCGACCGCCGGATCTCGCTGACCGCCACCGAGTTCGAGATCCTGCGGCACCTCGCGGCGCGGCCCGGTCGTGTTTACTCCCGGCGCGAGCTGCTCGAGCTCGTCCGCGACTACGAGTCGTCGCTCGATCAGGACGAGAAGACGATCAACGTCCACGTCAGCCACCTGCGCGAGAAACTCGAGGACGACCCGTTCGCCCCCGCCTTCATCCTGACGGTGCGAGGTGCGGGCTACGCCTTTGCCGAGCGCTAAGGCTGCGCCGACCTCTGGCCTCCGGCACAAGCTACGCCGCGTGCTGCATGTGCTGCCGGGAACGTTTCGCGCACGCCTGGCCGTGGTCATCTCCGCGGTGGTGGCGTTCGCGCTCGTCCTGGTCCTGGCGGTGCTCCCGGGTCTCCTCGACTCATACTTCGCGCAACAGGAGACGCAGAACCTACAGGCGCGCGCTTCGGCCGTAGAGCAGCTCCTCGCCGCGCAGCTGCGCCTAACTGTGCGCGCCGGTTTAGTTCCGATCGTCGAGCCCACCACCCCGCTGCGTTTATCGGACGACCTCATCGCCGCGTTGATGGGAGCCGACGAACCCGGCGAGCGATCGTTCCTGTCCGTCGAGGCCCAGGTGGTTGCGCAGGCGGACCTGACCGTCGCGGTCTACCCGACGGCCAGCGCCACCGGGACCCCGGTCGCGACGCTCAAGGCGCCGCTGGCGGCTGCCCCCGGCGGTGGGCTCACGAGGGAGGCAGGGAGCGTGTCCGGCTCCTTCACGGTCTCGGACCTCTACTGGTCGCAATTCTCGGGCTCTGCGCCCGTTCGGGCCGTGGTCGTCACACTCTCCTCGCCCTACACGCTCCGCGCCGAAACGCTGCGGACCCTCTTCACGGTCCTGATCGCGGTTGCGTTGCTCGCCCTGCTGGTGGCGGTGGTCGTGGCAGTCATCGTGGCCGATCGCCTCACAACGCCGATTCGACGGCTGACCAGAGCGTCGCGGGCACTCGCCGAAGGCGACTTCTCGGTGCGGGTCGAGGCCTCGACCAGCGGGTCTCCCGAGATCAACGAGCTTGCCAGCGCGTTCAACCGGATGGCCGACGAGCTCCAGCAGTCGATCGAGTACATCCGGCGCGATCGCGACCGGGGCCGCGAGTTTCTCGCCGACGTCAGCCACGAACTGCGCACGCCGATCGCCGCGCTGCGCATGTTCAACGAGCTACTCCGGGAGGGCGCGGCCGAGGATTCGGCCACCCGGGCGGAGTTCCTCGAGACGAGCCGCGTCCAGATCGAGCGGCTCGACTGGCTGTCGTCCAACCTACTCGAACTGTCCAAGCTCGAGTCTGGGCTCGTTGCGCTCGACCTGCGACCGGACGACCTACGGACGGTGGTCGAGAACGCTATCGAGCAGGCCAGCCCAACGGCCGAACGGAAAGGTGTAACGCTCACAGCCGAACTGCCCTCCTCACCGTTCAGGTTTCCGCACGACCCGCAGCGGCTCGGCCAGGTGCTCGGCAACTTGGTAGGAAACGCAGTCAAGTTCACGCCGGCAGGAGGCCGCGTGACAGTGGCGCTCCTGTGCACCCGAGAAGGGGCTCGGTTCACGGTCCGAGACACGGGCGTGGGGATCGACGCGGACGAGCTGCCGCACGTCTTCGATCGCTTCTACCGGGGGTCCCGCGCAAACGAAATTCGTGCGTCGGGGTCCGGGCTCGGGCTCGCCATCGCCCGGTCGATCGTAGAGATGCACGGCGGCCACATCAGCATCGCCAGTCGACTGGGGCAGGGCACACAGGTCGACGTGTTCCTCCCGCGCCGCGTCGAATCCGGGGAAATGATGGAAATCTTCACCGCGCCCAGCGCTGCCCGTCAACACACCGGTGGCACATTGACTGCCGTGGCTGATAGCCGGCAGAGGATCGGGCCGGTCGCGGCGTCCCCATGAAACCGATCCGAGGCACACTGCGCAGATGACCGAACAACGTCCTGACGACACGATCTCGTCCTACAGCCCCCCGCCGGAGCCTCGCCCTACGTGGTCCCAGGAAGCCTGGAACAGCGGCCGCCACCCCGAGCCAGTGGATCGAGCCATATCCGGCCCCGGCCGCTGTCCAGGCGCCGCCGGCTCCCACCCGCTCGGCCGGGCTCGCCTTCGTGGTGATCGCGGCACTCGTCGCCGCGACACTGGCGTCGGCGGGAACGTACGCCGCGCTCGACATGTCGGGCAACCTCAACCGGCCGGCGCCGATCGCGGCCGTGGGAGCCAGCCCAGCGTCGTCCAGCGCATCCACCGAGCAGGTTGTAACGGTCAACGAGCAGTCCGCCATCGTCCAGGCCGCGCAGACCGTCAGTCCAGCGGTCGTGACCATCACCACGCAGGAGACAAGGTCGCTCGATCCGTTCTCGCTGCCGACCACTGGCGTCGGGTCGGGGATCATCTACAACTCGAACGGCTGGATCGTCACGAACCACCACGTGGTCGCCGGCGCCTCGGGGCCCGTGCAGGTCCAGCTCAAGGACGGGCAGGAGTACTCGGGCACCGTCTACGGGACAGACACGCTGACGGACCTCGCCATCGTGAAGATCAATGCGACTGGCCTTCCAGCGGCGCAGATCGGGGACTCGTCGACGCTCGAGCCGGGACAGCTGGCCATCGCCATCGGGAGCCCGCTCGGGACGTTCACGGACAGCGTCACCTCCGGGATCATCAGCGCACTGGGACGCCAGATCCAAGTCACCGACGACCAGAGCGGCCAACCCGTCACGCTGAACAACCTGATCCAGACGGACGCGGCGATCAACCCGGGCAACTCAGGCGGCGCTCTTCTTAACGCCAATGGCCAGGTGATCGGCATCAACACCGCGACCGCCTCGACGGCACAGGGGATCGGATTTGCGATCCCGATCAACATCGCACGGCCGATCATGACCCAGGCCGTCAACGGCCAGAAGCTGAGCCGCCCCTGGATCGGCATCCGCTTCACGTCGCTCGATCTGCAGGAGCAGCAGCAGCTCAAGACTCCGATCGACTACGGCGCGCTCATCGGGCCCCCCAGATGCGACCTCTGGTCAACCACTCGTCGAGCCGGGCAGCCCCGCTGAAGCGGCGGGCCTCAAGGCCGGTGACATCATCACCGACCTCAACGGCCAGCGCATCGACTCGGCGCACCCGCTCGACATGCTGCTCGTCACGCACATGCCGGGCGAAACGATCGAGCTGCAGGTGTTTCGTAACGGCCAGCAGCTCTCGATCAAGGTGTCCCTCGGGACACGGCCCGCTAGCGCAGCGGAACAGTAGGCGAACCGAGAGCCGCATCACGGCTCGCCGAGGGCATGGCCTTCACCGTCGCCGGGGCGTCCCGTCCCCGCCCCGACCGCACACCCGGCATCGAGCCCCGCCCCGCGGGGCTCGATACATATCGGGGCCCGGCGCTCGTCAGCGGCGGGCCCCGTCCGATCGGGTCCGCCAGATCTCCACCTCTGCGTGATCGATGCGCCCACTGACTGGGACTCGCAGCTTGCGCACGCGGACGCCGACCTCGTTCACCGGCAGCAGGCGGAGCAGCTCGTGTGCGATCCCCTCTGCGATCGCCTCGACGAGCTTGAAGTTGGTGGACTCGACCAGCTCACGCGCGATCTCGAACGCCCGGCCGTAGTCGACCGTCCGCGTGAGGTCGTCCTCGACCCCGGCGGGTTGCAGGTTGAGCACGAGTTCCACGTCCACCTCGAATGGCTGGGGCTCCGCTCGCTCCTCCTCCGTGTACCCGTGGCGCCCCTGAAACACCATGCGCCGCAGCACGATCCGGTCCGTCACACCCACGCCTCCTCTTCGAGCCGCACGATCGCGTCGCACATGCGGGCGACGCCGGCGTTCGGCAGCACGTCGTGCACGCGCACGATGTCGACTCCGGCGGCGATCCCCAACGCCGTCGTGGCCAGCGTTCCCTCAAGCCGTTCGTCCGGCGGGACGTTGCCCAGCACGCGACCAATGGTCGACTTGCGGCTGGTCCCGAGCAGGATGGGCCGCCCCAGGGCCGCCAGCTCGGCCAAGTCCCTCAGCAAGACCAAGTTGTGCTCCTTCGTCTTGCCGAAACCGATGCCGGGGTCCACCACGATCGCTTCCCACGGCACGCCAGCCGCGAGCGCCCGGTCCAGGCCGCGTCGCAGGTCCGCGATCACGTCGCGCACGACGTTGCCATACCGTGCCTCGGCGCGGTTGTGCATCAGGACGTAGGCGGCGCCGCGCGCCGCAGCCAGCCGCGGCAGCGCGTCGGACGGTCCAGTGCCCCAGATGTCGTTGACGCAGTTCGCGCCGACGTCGAGCGCCGCGGCCGCAACCACGGGTTTGGTCGTATCCACGCTGATCGGGGTGTCGGGCAGGGCCGTCCGGATAGCTCGGACAGCCGGCACAACGCGCCCTCGTTCCTCCTCGACACCCACAGGAGCGTGGCCAGGCCGGGTCGACTCCCCGCCGACGTCGAGGATGTCGGCTCCCTCATCGACCATGCGCCGGGCCTGGGCGCGGACGCGTTCGAGGTAGGAGACGCCCCCAGCTTCGGCCGCCCCTAGGATCCCGTCACCGCTGAAGGAATCGGGCGTAACGTTCACGATCCCCATCAGGTACGTCCGCACGCCCCACTCGAAGATCGCCGGCCCGATGCGCGTCGAGCCAAGTCCCGGCGGTCTCACCTGAGCAGTCCCCTGGCCACTAGCGTCCCCCGCACCGCGCCCACAAGGTAGAGCGAGCCAGCCACGACGACCGGCCCGCCAGCGCGCGCCGCCATCTCGATCGCCAAGTCGAGCGCCTCCTCGGGGTTCTCGGCGACGCTCACCTCGGGCCGGTGCCCGCTCGGAGGCACCGGCCATGCGGTGCGGACCTGCGCGGCCAGCTCCCCAGCGTCCACTCCGCGGGCGCCGGTCCGGACCGTCACCACACGTGCGTCGGCAAGGACGGGGCTGGAGACCAGCCGGCGCAGCATCTCGCCGACATCCTTGTCACGCATGATCCCGATGATCACCGTAGCGGGGCCGGGGGCCAGCGTCGGACGGAGCTCCTCAAGTGCGTCGAGCAGGGCACTGACGCCGTCGGGATTGTGCGCGCCGTCCAGCAGCACGTCGACGGAGCCGCAGCCGGCGGCCACACGCCCCACCGCTTGGACGGCCGACAGCGGCAGCAGCTCGAGCCGCCCGGGCCAGCGCGCCCGCTCGAGGCCATCGCGTCTGGCGCGGGCGGGCACGCGCGCAAGGCCCGCCTTTTCGAGGGCGTCCACCACGCCGAGGGCCACGGCCGCGTTCGCCGCCTGGTGCCGCCCGAGGAGACCCATGCGCACCGAGCCTAGCCCGGGCGCGTCCACACGCAGCCCGCCGCGGTCCATGCCTAGTACCGGCAGTGGCGCTACCTCGTCGAGCGGGATCCGCATGCGCTGGGCCCGTCGTCGCACGACGGCGAGCCCCTCTCCACTCGCACCAGTCACGGCCCAGTCACCGCGCTTCAGGATCGCCGCCTTCTCGCGCGCGATGCGCGTGATCGTGTCGCCGAGCACGGCTGCGTGGTCTATCGCGACGTTGGTCACCGCCGCCACGCCCCCGTCCCAGGCGTTGGTCGCGTCGAGACGGCCGCCCAGGCCAACCTCGACCACGGCCAGGTCCACACGCTGCTCGTCGAACCATGCGAACGCCGCCGCCGTGAGCAGCTCGAACTCCGTGGGCGGACCGAGCCGGCGTGGCACGCGGTGGGCGACGGCAAGGACTCGGGACACGAGGCGGGCGAGATCGTCTGGCGCGATCGGCTCGCCGCCAACGAGGATTCGCTCGCGGTACTCGACGAGGTGGGGCTTCGGAGCCTGGCCGACCCGGTACCCGGCGGCGGATAGCATAGACGACACCATCGCTTGGACGCTGCCCTTGCCGTTGGTGCCAGCGATTAGCGCGCCGGCGATCCCCGCGTGGGGGCCGCCCATGGCCGCCAGCAGCGCTCGAGTGCGCCCCAGACCGAGGTGGATCCCGAACCGTCCTTTGCCGACAAGAGCCGCGACGGCAGCCGCGTACGAGAGGGGGCCGCCGCTTTCGTCGAACGGACGCACGGACGGCGCGAACGGCTCACAGGCCGGCAGCGGCACGCTCAATCCTTGCGCGTCAGCTCGTCCTCATAGAAGACGCACTGGTTGAACCGCGCGGCCAGGCACACGTCCGCGACATAGCCCTGTTCGAGGTGGACACCGCCACGCAGCTGGCATCGCGAGACCGTCGTCTCCTGCCGTGACAGCGCCTTCATGAGGTGCGGTGCGTGCACCGGCATGGCGCCCCTGGCACCGGTCATGTAGAAGTGCGGGCAGACGTTTCGG
Organism: uncultured Chloroflexia bacterium; assembly: GCA_963835945.1. Taxonomy (GTDB): domain Bacteria; phylum Chloroflexota; class Limnocylindria; order Limnocylindrales; family CSP1-4; genus JAJYNJ01. The sequence goes on along the minus strand of CAWIHR010000021.1, from coordinate 33,538 downwards.
CGAAGATTGGCGATCCCGAGCCCCCGTGTCTCCACGGGGACTGGCGGGCGCCCGTGCAGGGCGCGGACGTTTCCGGGGATCGGCGACACCATTGCGCGAGCCCGCGAATACGCACCCTGCGAAGACACGGGGGCCGACGCCGACTCGGGCGCATCCGATCGTCGCGCCAGCGGAGGCTCGGGCCTGCGCGCCGGACGTTCCACTCCCTCTCCTGGCTGGGCTCGGGCCTGATCCCTGCCGTGCCCGTAGCGTACACTAGTACTGGGCCGCGATGGCTGCTCGTACCGCCCCGGAGAGACCTCGCAGTCCCAATCACCGGCCCAACCCCCGTGCATCGCCCCGTGCGAGAATCTCCCAGATGGCCGATCGACCGAGCAGGGAGAGACCGCTGGCGCACCAGCCGCGGCGCAGCCAGCCCAAGATCCCGCGGCGGCCCCCGGTGGGCGGGCGGTACCGGTCGAGCTCTCCACCGTCGACCCGCCGAGCCCCGGGCGGTGGAGGCGGGCTCCCCTGGCCCGCCCGGCTGGTCCTGCTCGTCGCCATCCTCGCGCTCGGCGGGTCGATCCTCCTGGTGGCCTCCGGGATGATCGGGTCGGCCGTGACGGATTTCGGACACACGCTCAAGGACATGTTCGGCGCGGTGACCGGCCCGGTCACGACGGCCGCTCCGTCGGCCGTGGCGAGACCGGACGCGCCGCACCTGGTCGTCCCCAGCGATCCCTACACGCAGCAGCCCGCCTGGGACGTGCAGGGGTTCGCGCCGGCGTCGGAGGTCGGCCAGGAGTACACGGTGCGCATCTACGTCAACGGTCAGGTCGCCGGCCAGCAGCAGCTCGGGCCCACCGCCGATTTCACCGTCCCCGCGGTGCCGCTCCCGCTGGGCCGCTCCACAATCACGGCCACGATCGCGGGCCCGGGCGGCGAAAGCGCCCAGAGCGCCCCGATCAGCGTGGTGTTCTCCAACACCCCGCCTGCCCTGATCCTCGCGTCCCCCGGCCCTAGCGCGGTGATCAATGGCGGCACGTTCACGGTCTCGGGACGGACCCGGACGGGGTCCACGGTCGTCGTCCGCAACGACAACACGCGCAAGTCCACCAACGCGGTAGCGACCAACGGGCTCTTCGCGATCCCGGTCGCGCTGGGCCCGGGCCCGAACGACCTGACCATCACAAGCACCGATCCGGCCGGCAACACCACCACGAAGACGGTGACCGTGATCGGCGGCAGCGGCCAGACCACGGTGAGCCTGCACCTGTCGAACGCGCGGCTCGCGCTGACCTCGCTGCCGAGGATGGTCTCGATGACGGTGACGGTGCTCGACATGAACGGCGCCCCGCTCGACGGCGCGCAGGTCGCCTTCACCCTGCAGGTTCCCGGCGTGGCGCCGGTGACCTTCGAGGCCACCACGGTCGGCGGGCAGGCGACCTGGTCGACGACGATCCCGAAGGACGGTGTGGTGACCGGCAACTCCCTCGTGACGGTGCTGGTCACGACACCGGACGGCCAGCAACTCACGAAGGTCGGCAGTTTCGCCATCGTCTAGGCAGGAAGCCTGAGACCGGTTTCCTCTCGGCCCGGGCGGGGACGGAGCTGCGCTCTCGGTAAGTCCCGGTCAGGCCGGCGCGACGCCGTTCTCGAAACCGAACAGACCGCCGGGTTCGCTGCCGCCCGACACCCAGCAGACACGCATCTCGTCACCGCGGAGCGGCGCGCGGCGAGCGTCCATGCCGCAGTAGCCTAGCTTCCCCGCGACCGCACGGCGGAACCAGCTGCAGGTCGAGCAGACGGTCGACGAGCGAGTGCACACCCAACAACGGGCGGACTCGGTCTGCGGCGTCGAGCAGTGCGGGCAGCGCCACGTTGCCACGGCGGCAGTGTAGCTGCGCCGGTGGCTAACAGAAAGGGCCGGCGGACCTTGTCGCGCGGCCGGCCCCGGCGCGCCGCCATCAAGAGGACGGGGCGGCCGTGGGCGGCGGTTCCGTCGGAGGCACGGTGGGCGGCGGTTCCGTCGGGAGCAGCGTAGGCAACTGTGTCGGAGGCGGCGTAACGAACGGCGTCGGAGCGAACGTCGGCGAGGTTGGGGCGGGCGACGGGCCGCTCGACACGTTGAGCGCCACAGCGGTGCCCGCCGTGACCTGGATCCCGGCGCTCGGGTTCGTACTGACGACCTCCCCGACGGGCATGTTCTGGTCGGTGACCTGCGTGACCGGCCCTACGGCTAGGCCGCTCCGCTCCAGGCCGGCCCCGGCATTGGCGAGCGACATGCCGCGGAGGTCGGGCACGGTGCTCAAGGCCTGGACCGTCTGGAGCGTCACCGCGATGGCTGATCCTCGCCTCGCCGAGACGCCGGGTGCCGGGTCCTGCGTGGCCACCGTGGTGATCCCCACTCCGCCCGGACTCGCGCCGGAAATCGTGATGGTGAGCCCCTGGTCCGCCGCGGTTCGCTGCGCGTCAGCGAGACGCAAACCCAGCACGCTGGGCACCTGGACGGCCGCCGCCGGCGTCGGCGCGGAGAAGAAGCCGCGGGACGCGAGCAGCGCGACGCCGCTGGCCGCGAGCAGCAGGATCACGACCGCGAGCACTCCTGCCGCCCACACCCAGCCCGTGCCGGTTTGACGCTCGGCGGGCTCTGGCTCGATCGGGGCGCCACCCACTGGCGCGAGCGATGATGGCTCGTACACTCCCGACGGGTAGATACCGGCGGCAGGCCGGACACCGCCCGGCCTGGTCCCGGCGGCGCGGCCTTCGACACCATCGACGAGCGAGCCCAGGCCCGTTCCGGCCGACCCCGGCCCCCTAACAGTCGGCGTCGCCGCGTTCTCGCCCGCGGCATCGGTGGGCGTGAGACGGGCAGCGGCGATGTCGGCCGCGGCGGCCAGGCCCGCGGTCGGACCCAGGCGAGGTGGAGCGGACGGGTCGGCAAGAAAAGACCCGAGCGCAGCCGCCATCGTCCCCGCGGACGCGAAGCGATCCTGCGGATCGAGCGCGAGCGCCCGCACCACGATCGCGTCGAGCGCCGGCGGGACGTCGGCCCGCAGCGACGACGGTCGCGGCGGGGGGCTGCCGAGCCGGGCCAACGCCACAGAACCGGCAGTGTCGCCTGTCCACGCGCGCTGGCCGGTCAGCATCTCGAAGAGGACCAGCCCCAGGGAGTAGATGTCGCTTGCGGCGGTCACCGGCTCGCCGCGAGCCTGCTCGGGACTGAAGTAATGGACGCTGCCGAGCGTCGTGCCGGGCAGCGTGAGCTGTGCCTCGACCAGCGCCCGGGCGATCCCGAAGTCGACTACCTTTGCACGCCCGTCCCGCGTCAGGAGGATGTTTGACGGCTTGATATCGCGGTGGACGATCCCGCGCTCGTGCGCGACTGAGAGCCCATCGGCGATTTGCTCCGCGATCCCAGCGGCGGCGAGCGGCTGCAGGAACCCACGTTCGCGGAGAATTTCGGCGAGGTTCTCGCCGTCGATCAACTCCATGACGATGAACGGCCCCGCCAAGTCCGTCCCATAGTCGAAGACGTTGACGACGTTGGGGTGGTTGAGGGAGGCCGCGGACTGGGCCTCCTGGCGGAAGCGCGCTATGAACCCGGCGTCACGCCCGTACTGCGGTCGGAGCAGCTTGACGGCGACGTCCCGGTCGAGCTGCCTGTCGTGGGCGCGGTAGATGGTCGCCATCCCGCCTTCGCCGAGCAACTCGATGAGGCGGTAGCGGTCGCCGAGGATGCGACCGACCTCGGGCATCAGCTTATCCTCGGTCTCAGCTAGCCCGGGTGAACCATGCAGTTGACCACGGGCACGGTGTTCCTCTCCGGCGCCGGGCCACTAACCCTTCAGGTCCATCCCGGCCAGGTAACTTCGGAACTCGGGGCCGACGTCCGGACGCTGGAGCGCAAGCTCCACCGATGCCTTCAGCCATCCCATGGTGGTGCCAGCATCGTACCGCACGCCATCGAAGGCGTAACCGTACACGTCCTGTTCCGCCATCAGGCTCTCGATCGCGTCGGTGAGCTGGATCTCCCCGCCGGAACCACGGGGTGTCTGTTCGAGCTTGTCAAAGATCTTTGGCGTTAGCACGTAGCGCCCGATGACGGCGAGGTTGGACGGGGCGGTCCCCGCCTCTGGCTTCTCGACCAAGCCGCGCAGCTTGTACAGCCGCGGGTCGCCGGTGCCTGCGCCCGGCTCCGGGTCAATCACACCGTAACGCTGTGTTTCGTCGGGTGGGACTTCCATGACGGCGACGACCGAGGAGTGGGTCCGCTCGTACGCCTCGATCAGCTGGCCGATGCACGGCTGCTCACCGATGACCACATCGTCGGAGAGGATCACGGCGAAGGGCTCATGACCCACCAGCTCTTTCGCGACCAGCACGGCGTGTCCCAGGCCGAGCTGTTCCTTCTGCCGGACGTAGCTGATGGTCGCCAAGTCGCCGATATGGCGGACCCGGCGGAGCATGTCGATGTCCCCCTTCTGCTCGAGCAGGTGCTCCAGCTCGAACGAGATGTCGAAGTGGTCCTCGATGGCCCGCTTCTGACTGCTCGTGACAATGATCACCTGCTCGATGCCGGCGGCGACCGCTTCTTCGACCGCGTACTGGATGACGGGCTTGTCGACGAGCGGAAGCATCTCCTTGGGTTGCGCCTTGGTCGCGGGCAGAAACCGGGTGCCCCAGCCGGCGGCGGGGAAGACGGCTTTACGAACGCGCATCAAACTCCTAGTGAGCCGGAGTCGGGCGCCGACGGCCGCGGGACGGCGGGGGCTCGGCGCAGTCGCGAGTATACCGGCCGATCCCGCCTTGCAGGTAGGCGAGCAGGCGACATCGAGTCAGCACACCGGGCACATCGCGGCCCAGGTGCCGGCGATCAGCCCGGCCAATCGACTCGCCGAATTGCGTGGAGGGCTTCACCGATCTCGAACGAACCGGCCTGCCGTCAGCGGGCCGCGCTGGCGGCTGCCCCACCCCTCTGCGCCTCATGGGGACCGAGTGTTCGACACGCCGGTGGAACAGCTCGATGCCACTGAACGGCACACGGATGTTCGCGAAGGCTTCGATCGAGACTAGGAACCCCGCGAAGGAACACTCAGGCCAGGAAGTGCCCGAGCTCGCGGAGACCGGTGCCCCCGAACCGGCTCGCACTGTCTGTCGGTCGCGGCCGGAATGAGTGCCCCGATCGCGCTCAGGATTGTCGACGACCCAGGGCTGTGGGAGTCTGTCCGGTCCGTGAATCTCAGCAAATCTGGATATGCGGGTTCCGCGTGCTCGCGCCTGGTAGCCGGCGAGTGCGACACCGTCAAACGTGGCCGCTGAACCGCACTGGGTTTCGTGGAGGCTCGAGTGATTGGGTTTCAGGCGGCCTCGGTCGCCTGTAGCCGGTGATGGTAGGCGGCCTCAAACTCGGCCGGCGGGACGTTCCCACAGGCCGAGTGCAGGCGCTGCTCGTTCCACCAGGCCACCCACGCCGCGGTGGCGAGCTCGACCTGGTCGGCCGTTCGCCAGGGACCCTGAGCCCGGATGAGCTCGGTCTTGTAGAGGCCGTTGACCGACTCCGCGAGGGCGTTGTCGTAGCTGTCGCCGCGTGACCCGACGGAAGTGAGGGCGCCCTCGTCGGCGAGGCGCTCGGTGTAGCGGATGGCCAGGTACTGGACGCCCCGGATGCTCTCCTGTTTGTCAAGCCGCCCGGTGGTGTTGCTGGTGCACCGAGGCGTCCGACTTCAGCAGGTAGAAGACCTCGCGGGCGAGGTAGCGCTTGAGGCAACGGATGATCTCGAGCTTGCTGTGCCCTTCGGCCGTCCGGCGCGCGACGTAGGCCTTCGTCCCCTCGTGCATCCGCAGGCGGGACACGACGGCCATGTGGAGGGCCGAGTTCGCCTGGCGGTCGCCGCCCCGGTTGAGGCGGTGGCGCTGTGTCCTGCCCGACGAGGCGGGTAGCGGGGCGGCGCCGCAGAGCATCGCGAAGCCTGACTCCGAGCGCATCCGCTCCGGGTTGTCGCCGGCCGTGACCAGCAGCTGCCCGGCGATCTCGACGCCAATGCCTGGCCGCTCGAGCAGCCGGGGAGCAAGCTCGCGCACGAGCGGCTCGATGAGCTCCTCGAGGAGGGCGATCTTGTCGTCGAGCTCGAGGACCCGGCGGGCGAGCGACTTTGAGGGCGATGCGGGTGGCGCAGCCCGGGTCCCGGAAGCCTGCCGTGTCCGGGCGCCACGCGGCGCAGGTGCGGATGAGCTGCATGCGGGTCAGCGTGCGGACTTGGTCGCGCAGCTCCTCGGGTGCCGACACGATGTGGTTCCGGAGGAGCTGCAAGGCGGCCCGCCACGACTTGACCGCGGTCGAACGGGTCAGGCGCAGCACGCGCAGCGACTCGACCAGGCCGTCCCTGGTCTTCGGGGTGGTTGTCCGCCGATCGTGGAGTGCAGCGCGAGCGGCGTTGATCGCGTCGAGGTCGTCGCTCTTGCCGCGGAGGCGGCGATCGGTGCGGTCGGGGCGGAAGACTTCGAGGACCTCGATCTCGGCCTGGGCAAGGTGCCGGAAGACCCCGGCGCCATAGCTGCCGGTCCCCTCGACGCCGACGCGGCGCACAGCCCCGAACGAGCGCATCCAGCGCACCAGCGCCCGGTATGCGGCCCGGGTCGTTGGGAAGCTCTCGGTGCCGAGCACCGTCTCCGCGGTGTCGATCGCCGCCACCACGTGGAGATCCTTGTGCGTGTCGATCCCACCGACCACGACCCGGCTGACGGACTCGGACGACGGTGCGATGCTGGCCATGTCGGCCTCCTCCTCGTGGACGCGAGCGGGTTGGGTCGACGCCGGCTCGCCGAAGGCGGCGGACAGGACAGTGATGGGGCCCTCTGACCAGGCTCTCCTGGAGGTCACACCGTCGACGAGGCGAGGCGCCTCGCCGGGCGCTCCCGAGCCACCGACAGATCCGCGGAAGGACGGCACGGCCAATCGGAACTGCGGTTCAGCAAGCTCGGGAGCATCCCGGCACCGGTATCCTGGCGCGTCTCTCGCTGTGAGGGTCAGGAGACCCAGGAGCACCCGGCCTCCACATACTCACTGACGCTGTGGTGGACGAGCCCGGCGAGCGGGGTGGAGCGCCGGCTCCAGATGGCCATCTCGAGGGCGTCGAGGGCGAGCTCGGCGCGCAGGGAGCACGACACCCGCCAGCCCACGATGCGGCGGCTGAAGGCGTCGATGACGAAGGCCGTGTAGCAGAAGCCTGACCAGGTCGAGACATAGGTGATGTCGGCGAGCCACAGGCGGTTCGGGGCGGGCGCGGCAAAGACTCGCTCGACGAGGTCGGCGGGCCACTCGGCGACTTGGGCCGGGATCGTGGTGCGCACCCGCTTGCCCCGCACTGCGCCACGCAGGCCGAGGCTGCCCATGAGCCGGCCCACCCGGTCCCGTCCGACCGCGGTCCCCTCGCGGCGCAGTGCCCGCCAGAGCTTGCGCACGCCATACACGGCGTAGTTGTCCTGGTGGAGACGCCCGATGTCGGCTTTGAGCGCCGCGTCCCGGATGGAACGGGCCGAGGGTGGCCGGGCGCGGGCGGCGTAATAGGAGGAGGGAGCCATCGCGAGGGTCCGGCAGATCGGCTCGACTCCGAAGGTGGCGCGCTGCTCGTCGATGTAGCGGGACACCTCGAGGACCGGCGGTCGAGCTCCGCCCCGAAGAAGACTGCGGCGCTCTCAAAGGATCTCGTTGGCCCGGCGCAGTTCGCGGTTCTCCCGCTCGAGGAGCTTCAGGCGCTCGCGCTCCTCGCTGGTCAAGCCCGCCCGCTGCCCGCCGTCGACCTCCGCCTGGTGGACCCACTTGCGCAGGGACTCGGGCCCGATGCCGAGCTGCTGGGCCACCCGGGTGACCACGCCGAACCGTTCACCTCGCTCGCTGGTGGTCTCGAAGACCATCCGGACGGCCCGCTCCCGGAGCTCCGGCGGGTACCGCCGCTGGAACGGGCTGCTGCTGTGCTCTGCCATGACTCCATGTTCCTCCAAGCGGTGGAGTCTCCATCGAAGTCAGTGCGGTTCACGCACGGCAGCGCAGCGGTGGTTTGGTGCGCCGGAAGAGACGCTCGTCATCGACGCGGCCGGGCTCTGAATTGTCGATGCGACGGACCGGACGCAGGGGGACGGGCGCCGAGGACCAACCTCAGCCTCTGACGCGGCGTCGGCGCCACAAGGAACCTGCGGTGCGCAGACAGCCGCGTCGGAGTCGTGTGCAGTCGGCGAGGCCAAGCGCGGCGAACGCGGCCGAGTCGCGGGTGTAGGGTGCGCTACGCGGGCACGAACTCGTGGGCCTCGCGATGGACGCCGTCGCACATTCCCCAGCGCTGCGGCTCGCCCGGGATGACGACCGGTCGCATGATCTGGTGGATCCCGGAGAGCCGGCACACCAGGTAGTGGCGCTGCCGCAACCATGCCCGCACGCACGCGGGGTCGTCGTGGAACTGGTGCGGGCCGGGGTTAAGGCCCGCCGTCCTGTCAGCCCAGGCTGGGCTCTCCGTTGAGACGATGTCCAAAATCGAAACGCGAAACGGCGTCCCGCCGATGTGGCCGCCGCACCCCGCGCATCGCCGCGCGTCCTCTTCGCCGAAGATCGTGGGGATGCGGATTCCCAGGTACTGGTTGCCGCGGAACGTCCTGCTCGCCATCAACCCTCAAACCGTGTGCGGCCGCTCGATCGCCCACTAAGCGATGGTAGCCCCAAGGGGGCTTGGGGACACTCCCGCTGTCTGCCGACGACGATCTCGCGTGGTACGTGGCGTGAGCCGCCCGTTGCCGAACGATAGCACCGACGCTGCCGGGAGGAGCCCTGGCGGAGGTCTCCCCGTGCTCGCAAGCCAGGCCCTCCGACGTCTGTGCGCGTGGCCCTTCGCGGGTTCGCCCACGGGCACCAGAGGGCGCCCACGTGGCACGCTGAGGCTGGCGGTGGGCACCAGCAGTGCCACGCTCCGGCTCGGACGAACCGGGGCCTTGGGATCACGCCCGGAGCCCTCGGAGCGGCGGGGTGGCCCTGACCTATCCGGCGGCGGCGTCCTGGAGGTCTGCCTCGTGGACGGTCGCCCGTCGCGCCGGCTTCCCGGCAGACTCGGGCTCGCCCTTGGGTTGCCCGGCCTCGGGAGCGGCATCCTGCTCCTCCGCTGCCGGGGTGGCGGGGTCACGGCCTGCGGTGGCCTGCCTCGTCTTCGCATCGCGCGCGAGTCCCGCAGTGTACGCGTTCCAGTGGGCCCGACACATCCTTCCGAGACCGTTCCGCTGACTGCGCTGCCGAGGAAACTCCTCGACTGGTGCCTCGTGCGCCTCGATCCCGAAGCGGGCCGACCCGCTGCAGCGCCGGAGACTGGTCGTCGTCTCGTCCGTCATGCTCATCACTCCTTGGCTCGCCGACGCGCATCTGGCGTCGCGGCCCACATCGATCACTCGCATAGAGTCCACGGACGTGGTGTACGAGTGAGCTGAGGGCCCTCGAACGCGGGGACCACCGCTTCATCCTCAACCGAGAACCAAGCACAACGGACTCGGAGAGGAGGAACACGGTGGTCGACGCCACGATGGACCCAGCGGTCTGGCTCCGCAAGCACCTCGAGACGGCCGACGCCGACCTGCTGCGGGAGATGCTGGGGACGTTCATCCAGGCGCTCATGGGCGCGGAGGCCGACGCGCTGTGCGGCGCTCCCTATGGGACGCGCTCGCCCGAGCGGGTCAACACCCGCAACGGCTACCGATCGCGGCCCTTCGACACGCGGACCGGAACGCTCGAACTCGCCCTGCCCAAGCTGCGCAGCGGGAGCTACTTCCCCGACTGGCTCCTGGAGCGCCGCCGACGCGCCGAGCGGGCCCTGGTGGCGGTGATCGCGGAGTGCTACGTGCGGGGCGTCTCGACCCGGCGGGTGGAGGGCCTCATCGCGACCCTCGGCATCAGCGGCATCAGCAAGAGCCAGGTGTCCGAGCTCGCCCGCTCGCTCGATGAGGAGGTGGCGGCCTTCCGTTCTCGGCCCCTGGACGGCGCGCCCTACACCTACCTCTGGCTCGACGCGCTGGCCCTGCGGGTGCGGGAGGGCGGCCGGATTGCCCAGCCCGCGGCGGTGATTGCCACCGCGGCGAGCGCCGACGGCTATCGGGAGATCCTGGGCCTCGACCTCGTGACCAGCGAGGACGGGGCAGGCTGGACCGCCTTCCTGCGGGACCTCGTGGCCCGGGGCCTCTCGGGCGTGCGGCTCGTGATCAGCGATGACCACGCGGGGCTGGTGGCCGCGGTCGCGGCGGTGCTGCCCGGCGCCAGCTGGCAGCGCTGTCGCACCCATTTCGTCCGCAACCTGCTCACCCGCGTTCCCAAGAGCGCCCAGCCGTTGGTGGCTACCCTGGTGCGCTCGATCTTCGCCCAGCCCTCGCGCGACGAGGTGGAGGCCCAGCATGCCCGCGTGGTCGAGCAGCTCGCAGCTCGCTTCCCGCAGGCCGCAGAGCTGCTGGCGGAGGGTCGCGAGGACCTCCTGGCCTTCCGCCTGCTGCCGGCGGAGCACTGGCGCCAGATCTGGTCCAACAACCCCCAGGAGCGTCTCAACCGGGAGATCCGGCGGCGCACCGACGTGGTGGGCATCTTCCCCACCCGCGAGGCCGTGATCCGCCTCGTCGGCGCCGTGCTCGCCGAGCAGCATGAGGAGTGGGCGGTGGCGCGCCGCTACATGAGCGCGGAGTCGCTCACCAAGGCGCGCCTCGTCCGCCTCGGCGACGAGTTGACCGAGGAGGTGATGCCCGTGCTGGCCGCCGCCGGATAGTCACTCACGCGGCGGATGAAGCGGCGCTCATACACCACCTTGACGGACGTGACCATCACTCGGCCGGCGCGCCGATGCAAGGTCGGCGTCGATGCCCCGCAGCCTCGCGTTGGTCATGACGGCCGCGTCAGGCTTCCCGTAGCATCGGGCACATCCTGATCGACACACATCCCGATCGACAGTTGACTGCACGTGCTATCATATAGAACAGACGTTCTGATACCACGGAGGCGCCGGAGCTTACTGCTCTACCTGCTCGGCTAGGCCGCGTCCCGCAGCGTTCCCCGCGTCTCGGCGGACCTCGGCCCCCTGGCGCAGCCGCAGCGTCCGCCGTGCCGCGGTCGCGCCGGCGGCGCTCGTGCCCTATCCGCAGCGCGTGCGCTGGCCAGCTCCCGCAGCGTCGTCAGGCTGCCGCAGGCTCGACGGGGACCCCCCTTCTCAGGTCCTGCGGTCGAGGGACGCGCGCCTCGACAGTCAGCTCATCCCCAACCTCAACGCGCTCGGCGGTACCCCGACTGCGGCTGCCCGTCTCGGCCTGACTGCCTCCCACCCCACCGCCAGCTTAGGCCGCCGACACCGCAGGCAGCGGCGAGGCGAGGGACCTGCTCGGGGCTTCTCCGCACCGCCGATCCGGCGACCGGTTCGCTACCGCCTGCCGAGGGTGGCCATCGGCGATGCCAAGTGTCCTACTCGCCGGATCGCTGCCTGCGAGGCACCACGACGACGCCCTCCCCACCCTTCACCGGGCACCGGCACCCCCGCCGGAGCCACCCCACCCCCTCCGCCAAGACATGGAGTTTGTATGACCACGACATCTCACCCCGCGCGCACCACCGAGCAAGTCCCCATCGACGTGCTTCATCCCGACCCGGCCAACCCGCGGCGCATCGGCGACGACGAGCTCGACGCCCTGGAACGGAGCCTGCGGCAATTCGGGTTCGTCCAACCGATCGTGGCGCGACGAGCGGACGCCACCGTCATCGGGGGCCATCAGCGCCTCGTCGCCGCCCGTCGCCTTGGGCTCAGGAGCGTCCCGGTGATCTGGCTCGATCTGGGGGCCGAAGAGGCCCGGCTTCTCGGTCTTGCCCTCAACAGGATCTCTGGATCCTGGGACGACGCGCTCCTGGCGCGACTCCTGGCCGAGCTGCAGTCGGTCCCCGATCTCGATCTCTCGCTCTCGGGCTTCGGCGAGGACGAGATCAAGGAGCTGCTGCGGAGCCTGGAGGTCCGTGAGAAGCGGGAGCGCCAGGAAGCATTCGACCTCGACGAGGCGCTGGAGGAGGCACGGAGGGCACCGCGCACGAAGCCGGGCGACCTCTGGCAACTGGGCGAGCACCGCCTCCTCTGCGGCGACGCGACGAGCCCGGAGGACGCGGCCCGTCTCCTCGACGGTGCGGAGCCCAGGCTCCTCGCGACCGACCCACCCTACGGCGTATCCCTCGACGGTAGCTGGCGCGACGGCGTGTACAACGCGCTGGGTCCCGCCGAGCCGACGTACATGCGGATGGATGGCCAAGCCGACGCCGAGGGCGCCACTGAAGCGCCCCGTGGCGCCCACGGGCGAACCCGTGGCCATCGCCACACCACCATCAGCGGCGACACGCGGGTGGACTGGTCGGAAGGGTTCGCTCTGGTCCCAAGTCTGACCGCCGGCTACGTCTGGCACGCCGGGGTGCATGCCGCCGAGGTGGCACAGGGTCTGGAGCGCATCGGCTTCGAGATCGTGGCGCAGATCATCTGGGACAAAGGACTCTTTGCCATCGGGCGCAGCTGGTACCACTGGAGCCACGAGCCGTGCTGGGTGGTGCGGAAGACGGGTGCCAAGGTGCCCTTCCGAGGGTCGCGCGATCAGGCCACGATCTGGCGCGTCCCCTCGCCCAAGATGATCATGGGCGGCTCGACCGAGGCGAAGTTCGACCATCCCTCCCAGAAGGCGCTCGTGCTCTTCGAGACCCCCATCCGCAACCACCTGAAGCCAGGCGAGGGTGTCTACGACCCGTTCGTCGGGTCGGGCACCTGTCTCATCGCCGCCGAGCGCTGCGGCGCCCGCTGCTACGCGATGGAAATCGACCTGATCTATGTCGAGGTGGCCCTGCGGCGCTGGGAACGGTTCAGAGGAGAGGAGGCGGTGCGCCTCGATGGCTGAGTGGCACCCACACGATCACCCGATCATGCCGCACTACCAAGCGCCGTTTCTATACCAAGAGGTACTGAGTGGTAAATCGCGGGTGCACCTTCGAGATGCCCGACGGCCTGGTCTGCCAGGCCCCGCCATGCGCGGGAAGTCGATCTGCTATTGGCACGACCCCGAGCACGCCACCGAGGCGGCCGAGGCCAGACGGTTGGGCGGGCTGCACCGGCGCAAGGTCACGAGCCTCGCGGCCATCTACGACTTCGCCGGGCTGCGCACGCTCGAGGGCGCCCAGCGGCTACTGGAGACGGCCGTCCTCGAGACCCTTGCCCTGGAGAACTCCATTCCCCGCAACCGCGTGCTCATCGCCGCCGCCCAGGCCGCCCCGCGCCTGGTCGAGACGGCCGAGTTGGTCGAGCGATTGGATGCCCTGGAGATCGCCGCCGGGCTGCGCCCCCGCGACGAGCGGGAGGCGGCGCAGGCGAGCCCGCCATGAGCCATCCGCTGGAGCGTCGGGTGGCACGCCTAGAGCACCTGGTGCAGGCCCGGCCCCGCCTGCCCAGTGCGGAGGAGCTCCTGGCCGAGGAGACCGCCGATGTCCTGCGCACCGAATGGAGCACCGACGTCTACGCGCACGTCGGCCCCGCCCTCGGCTGGTCGGACCGGGTCATCTGGGATCAGACGGCCACCCTTGCCCGTGAGTCGGGACCCACCCGCGGATGGTGACCCGGGCCGTGCTGCGCCACCTCGCGGAGTGGCCGACCCTCGATGCCGCCGGGCGGGCTGCCGCTGTGGCGCAGGAGCGCGGCATCGAGTGGCAGGCAGAGCTCCTGCGCGTGGCGGCCGCCGCCGAGGCGCATGGGCTGCCCTTGTGTGCGCCCGACCTCTCGCCACCGATCAGATGGCCCTACGCCTGGATCGACAACCACCTGCAGGCGTTCGTCGCGGCGGGCTGGCTGGTGGACACGGGGGAGCGACGGCGGAGCTGGCCGGTCTACGCCTGGCCTGCGGCTGGCGGCGGAGCGTCCGACCCCAACTCGGCCGGGACGGACACCGCCGGCTGACCCTCCCCTCGGAGGTGCCCCGTGTCGCACACAGCCGGCCCCCGTGGCGCGCTTCGGAGCGATCTGGCACATGTGCGCGTCACCCGACGTTGCGAGGCCACTGAAGCCAACGTGTGGCGCCACGGGCGTCAAAGGTCCGGGCCGCCAGCCGACGAAGGATCGATAGATGGGTGAGCGGGAGCGAGTGATGGTGCCAAGTGCGCCGAACGGGCGCTCCTGAGCGTTTCGGGGACACCTCCCCCTACGACACGCGGCACTCGGGCCGCCGGGCACTCCTGGCCCTGTTCTCCGTCTCCGACTGACGCCGGCAGGTCCAGCGAGACACAGCCCGCCCGGGCGCGAGTGCGATCACCTGCTCGCGTCGTGCCGGCCTTGCCGCCCTCTATGGCGCGTCGATGCCCTCCTCGTCGAGCAGCCGCGCGCGCAGGGCCAGCCGGCGCTCCTCGAGCCAGTCGGCCAGGACGCGCCGTCGGTGGGCCTCCCAGTCGACGCCGATCCAGCCGCATGAGCAATGCATGGCGCTGCCGCTCACCGGGCGACGCACATGACCCGCCAGGAAGGCGCTGGCGGCCTGGCCGGGAATGAGACGAAACTCCATCAGGCGTCCAGCCTAGATCCGGCCGTATCGGCCAGCGCCGGCAAATCGGCAACGTGCGCAGGGATGCGCTCGAGGCAGCGAGCGATCTCGCCATCGCAAGGGTCCATGTACTCGCAGCTCGCGCAGGTCCAGCGCTCCGGCCCATACGGGCCGGGCGTGACCACGCGGACGGGTCCGTCCGCGCCGGGCACCACGACCATGTCGCCGCGCACCCACTTGGTATGCCCGCACACGGGACAGCGGGGCGCCTCCTGCATGCGGCACAGCATGGCGAGCTCGGGCGGGGGCGTCACGGGCCGTCTGGGCTGGTGGCGTCGCGTAGTCCGCCTTCGGACCCCGACACGAGGATCAGATCGTGCTTGTCGGGTGGCGCGCGCCCTGCCCTGATGTAAATGCGATCTCGACTGCGGTCAAGGTCGCGCGTAGCGTGGTGGTCGTACGAGGCGCAAGGGAGAAGGGAGACCCGGCATGTCCGAGGTGCATGCGCCCGCCGACGCGATCGGCGCCATCACCCATTGGTTCGGCCATCTGTCCGTGGCCGCAGTCCGGCTCACCGCACCGCTCGCGGTCGGCGACCGGATCCACATCCGCGGGCATTCGACCGACCTCGTCCAGACGGTCGGCTCGCTGGAGATCGAGCACCGGAAGGTCGATCACGCGGGACCCGGCGATGAGGTGGCGCTGGCCGTCGAGGGCCATGTGCACGAGCACGACCTGATCTTCCGCGAGCCGTAGGGCATCGGCAGCGGCGTCCGATCATGACCTGGCCGCCGCCGCTGGCGCCCTGGCCGGAGAGCGCAGAGGAGCTCGTCGCGGTCCAGGAGGGCCTCGCGTCGCTAACGGCTCCGCCTTGGCCGCTGACGGCAGAGATCGGGGCGGTCGCCGCGTGCTTTGCGTGTTTCCGACGAGGCAGGCGAGGCCTTGGGGCCGCTGGCGATGAGGGCTGGGCGGCCGCCTGCCTGCTCGGGATGGGCGCTCAGCCCGTCACGGTCGTCGCGCCGGGCCGGGCGGCGACGCGCTACGAGCCTGGCCTGCTCGCGTTGCGGGAAGGTCCGCTCCTCGAGACTGCGCTGCGCGCGCTGCCCGTCGCGCCGGATCTCCTCGTGGTGAACGCGACTGGCCGAGATCATCCGCGGCGGGCAGGTCTAGCGCTCCATCTGGGAGCGCGCTTGGGCATGCCCAGCATCGGGGTTACCGGTCGGCCGTTGCTGGCGAGTGGCCCGCTGCCGCTCGACCGGCGGGGTGCCACGGCCCCGCTCTGGATCGCCGGCGAGATCGTGGCGTATTGGGTCAGGACCCGCGCCGGCGTTCGCCCGCTGGTGGCACATCCAGGCTGGCGAACCGACACCGGACAGGCGATCGAGCTGCTCACGCGCCTCACCCGCAGATGGCGGAGCCCCGAACCGCTGCGAATTGCTCGCCAGGCAGCGCGTTCGGCACGGGCGGCCGACGCTCAAGCGCCAGGCCGGGCGCATCCGCCAGCGGACGCGCGAGGGTGACGCTTGGGCCGTCGGGCACACGATCCCTTCCATGGTGATCCAGCCGTTCGACGATGTGCGGCCCTTGTGGGAGGCCGGGTACGTGGCGCAAGGGATGCGCCTTGACGCCATCGAGCGGCCCAACCCGGCGATGCTCTTCTGGCAAGCGGCCGCGCGAGTCCAGGTCACGACGACCGCGCCCGGGTGGGCGCCGCGCCCGAGCGGCATCGTGGTGCCGAGCAGGACGCCTCAACCCGTCGCCCTCATGGTCGTGATGGGGTAGTAGGTAAAGGCGCCCAAACTCGCCGGTCGTTGCAGGCCCAATGACGCGCGTCCAGGGTCGGATGACGGGGAGGCAAGAGCCCCCAAGGAGACCGCGGCCGCCCGTGGGCCGGAAGCCCACGCCACCCGTGCGATCACCGTGTCGGGTAGCAGATCCCGTTGGGGTACGCCATTCCGGCCACCCTACGTTGGTCGGGGGCGCAGCTAAGGATCGGCGCGGGAACCTTCGGGTAGCAGATCCCGTTGGGGTACGCCATTCCGGCCACCCTGCGTTGGTCGGGGGCGCAGCTAAGGATCGGCGCGGGAACCTTCGGGTAGCAGATCCCGTTGGGGTACGCCATTCCGGCCACCCTGCGCTGGTCGGGGGCGCAGCTAACGATCGGCGCGGGGACCTTCGGGTAGCAGATCCCGTTGGGGTACGCCATTCCGGCAACGTAGCTCTCGTCGGACGGGCAGGCGCCAGGCCCGTTGTTTCCCGTCGGGGAGCCCGGGACGCTCCCACAGCCGCTCACGACGAGGACGAGGCCGATGAGGGTGACGACCGCGGGAGGGAACCTCATCTCTTCGACGTTCCCCATGCTTCACCGCGACCCAATGGGAGCGCCAAGCTCTCCGACGGGATGCGGCCCAGAGAGTGAAGCTTCGGGCGCTTATCTGCTCTCGCAGGCACAGACGGCGCCCTGCTGCCGTGGAGCGAGGAAGCGCGCCGGGGCAACCGCGGTGTGCAGTCCACCCGCCGGCGCCATCTCCATAGTCGACACCAGGCTGCTCGGGCCGCCCGCCACCAGGGCCGACCGCAATAAGTCGCAGGTAATCCGCGTCTTGGCAGCCTGTCTCCTTGTCCCTCGTGAGCCGGCTGTCGCCGGGATTCCCGAGTCAACCGCATGTACCGCCGCCCGCTGTGACAGCTCACTCGTCACAGCCTACGCGAGCGCAGCACACACGACGCTCCCGTCATGCCGTACGGGCGCCTGCTCGAGCACGTCGAGTGGCCTCGGCGGGGACGGCACCATGCTCCAACGGTCTTGGCCGCACCGTGTGGCGCGCCGGCACCCCCGGGCGCAGGAGTCCTCACGGGAGCCGGTGACGCGCGACCCTTGTTGCGGCGTGACGGGAGCCCGACGCCCGACCATGCGCCATTCGGGGCGGGTCCAGGCGTCCCGCCGCATAATGACTGGCCTCGTCAGGCAGGGAGCCGGACATGTCGAGGGACTGCAGGCTAAGCTGTCTGGATCGCTCTGCCACGGTGCAACGAGAGGACGCACCCGTGATGCGCAGGACGGGTCGCCTGCTGGCACTGCTGGTCGTCTCGCTCGGATTGCTGCTGGTCAGGTCAGGCGCGGCACGCGCCGCCGCGCCGCACGTCATGGTCCTGCCGCTGACCGGCGTGGTCGACCAGGCGATGGCGGGCTACGTCCACGACGGCCTCGCGCGGGCTGCCAGCGAGGGTGCAGCGGCGGTGGTGCTGCAGATCGACACCCCGGGTGGAGACCTCGATGCGATGTCTGCGATCACCGCGGACATCCTCGCGTCGCCAGTGCCGGTGATCACCTGGGTCGCGCCGGAGGGAGCCCGAGCGGCCAGTGCGGGCACCGACATCACGCTCGCTGGTGGCCTTGCGCTCATGGCCCCCGGGACCAACATCGGGGCGGCGACGCCGGTGTGGTCGAACGGCCAAGACATCACGGGGACCGAGGGGCTCAAGGTCCTCAACGACGCCGTCGCGAGCATCACCGCGATTGCGGAAGCGCGCCACCGGAACGTCGCCTGGGCCGTCTCGGCCGTCCGCAACGCGACGTCCTCCTCCGCCAGCCAGGCCGTGCAGGCGGGTGCCGTGGACGGCATCGCGGCCACCCTTCCCGACGTGCTGGCCTTCGCCTCAGGCCGCCAGGTGCAGGCTGGCACCGCACTCGTCACCCTGGATCTGGCCGGCGCCCAGACCGAGCAGCTGGCGATGAACCCGCTGCAAGAGCTGCTCCACCTGTTGAGCGACCCCAACCTCGCCTTCGTGCTATTCGTGCTCGGCGTCTACGGCCTGATCCTCGAGTTCGCGCATCCCAACTTGGTGACGGGCCCCCTTGGCGGGGTCGCCCTGGTCCTCGCGTTCATCGGCTTCGGCAGCCTGCCGCTCAACTTCGGGGGACTGCTGCTCATCGTGCTCGCGCTTGCACTGTTCGTGCTCGACCTGACCGTGACCAGCCACGGGGCCGTCACCCTCGTTGGGCTGGGCTGCTTCGTCCTGGGGGCAGGGGCGCTCTACACCCAACCCGGACCCGCCGGCACGGGGGTGGGGGTGGCATGGCCGATCATCGCCGCCATGTCTGGGATGACGGCGCTGTTCATGCTCGTGGTGGTGGCGACCGCCTGGCGAATTCGGCACCGAGCCCGGCTCCCCATCGGCATAGGGGGCAGCCAGGCCGATGGGACGCTGGCCGTGCCTGTCGGGAGCATGGGCAGCGTCCGCCAGCCCCTCGGGCCGGCCGGCACGATCTATGCGAATGGCGAGGAGTGGAGCGCGCGGAGCGCCGACGGTCGCCCGTACGAACGCGGCGCGCCAGTCCGCGTGCTCGGACAGGATGGGCTGGTGCTGCTTGTGGAGGGGGCCACGCCGGGTGGATCGGCCAGGGCGTGAGGCTCTAGCTGATCCACCTCGATCTGATCACGTCGCGCCAGGGTCGGGCCGTCGGAGCAGAGGCAGGGCCCGACAGCTGGGACCCATGTGGGCTGGTTGCCGAGGCTGGTCGCGATGCCGGCTGACGCGGGTCCCGCACGATCGCGGGGTTGTGATGGCGGCTGCATGCACGGCAGGGGCACCGACGCGCTAACCCCACTGTCGCTTCGAACCGCGCACAATGGCGAGCGGTGCGCGATCACCGTGGAAGAACTCCACGACGATCGTCAATAGCGTAGGTTCATCCCAGATGTGGATCATTCCGGCGCGTCGCGGACTGGACCCCTCGATCGAGCAGCGCGGCTTCTCCGAGGAAGCCCGGAGGGGGCGCCTTCTGCCGGTCCTCGTGCCTGCTCCCGGCTGCGGCGGTCCCGATGCGCCGGACAATCCAGAGGCGGTGACCGTCCATCAGGACGCCGCCCTGTACGCTGGGCTCATCGACCCGGCGCAGGCGGTCGCGCATCACTTCCGTCCGGGCTTCCTGGGCTACCTTTTCGTCGTCCACGGTGCCGCGCAGCTCGTCGCGAGCGCCGATGGCGGCGAGCTCGACGAAGGTGGGGCGGCGAAGGTGACGGACGAGCCTAGGGTGACGATCCGGGCACGTGATGTCGGAGCCGAAGTCCTGCTCGTCGAGACGCGCGACGTCGATCGATCGCGCGCTGCCTGATCTGTCGACGGACTTGGCGTCCCTCGAGGCACCACAACAGACAGGTTGTTGACAGCCCGGGGTGGTCCAGAGCTTCACCAGCGCGCAACGGCGGCCTGCCGGACGTGGAGCGCCCGACACCATGGCCCGGTCGTGTGGGGGTCGCGGTGGAACGCATGTGGCCGAGTCTGCTCGTGGGCAGCCGGCCTCTACCGTGGTCTCGGCTTGCCCGGCTCTACCGGCGGCGCCGGCACATCCGGGGCGTCCGCAGCCGTGCCCCGTCCATCCCCGGCCCGCCCATGCTGGCGCTCCCGGGCGCGCTCACGCTGGGCGGCCTCTCGCTCGGCCTTACGGCGGCTCTCCTTCTGTGGGTTGCCCATGTGGGCACACGGTACGGCTTCCGGAGCCGACTCTTGCAGTGCCGGATGGCGCAGAGAGAGGCCCCGCCCTGACCGCGGGACGGGGCCTCGGAGTATGCCGCGGGGATGGCCTTACCTTATCCCAGGGGCGCGAGTCCGGCTTCTGCCCGAGCGGAGTCCGACAAGCCGCGCAGGCTCGTGCCGACCTCGACCAGAAGAGCCTGCCGGAGCTCCTCCAGAGCCGCGTCCCGTCTCTTGTTGCCGGGCGACACCAGAAGCTCCTGGTACGTCTGACCGCCGATCGCGGCCGTGATGTTCACGATCGTCGCGCCCTTGTCCCAGGTGACAGCAACGGTGAGTTCCATCTCGGATGCCCTTCCCTTCCTATGGGGTCCTCCCTCATGTGCGCAGCGGCGGTGCCCCTGCGTCGTCAGGCCGGCGATCGCGCCGCCGATGCCGGGAGGAAAGAGAGGCCCCTCGTGGCGACAGGGGCAGGCGCGCCCCTACCGGGTCGGCTGCGGCTTGCGGGGCTCTACGGGCGGTGGGGCGATCTCTGGTGCGCCCGTGACGGTGCCCGCGTCGCCCGCTGCCCGCCGACGCTCGCGCTCTTGGACACGCTCACGCCTAGCGGCCTCTCGGTCGGATTTGTGGTGGGTCTCTTTGTGCTGCGCGCTCACGTAGGCCACCTTACGACTTCTCGAGCGTGCCCGGAGGCTGTTGCTCCCCGGCGAAAGGCAGCTATCTCTCCGGAGGGTCAGCGTGGGTTAGGCTGGGACGCGGGGCCGGAGCCTAGTGTGACTGCTGCACGGCACTCCGGCATGGTCGGAGGGCTGCGCTGATGGCGAGGCGCGAGGTTCTAACGTTCTACTGCGGCGGGGGATTGGCGGTCTGTGACAGGCTGCCGGCAAAGACGGTGAGCGCCCTGCTGGAGCAAGCGAGGACGGGCAAGGGGCCGCTGCTGGTCGAGGATTACGAGGGCGGGCCACAGTGGATCTTCCCGGTGGATGCGACGGCGGTCAGGCACGAGATCATCACAGACGGGGATGAGGCCCTGTTCGCGTTCGGCATGTAGGGGGCGGCTTCGCCACCGCTCCAGCGCCCCGTCCTAGGGGCACCCGCTCGGCCGTGCGGACCGTTTGCGTCGGCGACAGAGAGAGGCCCCGCCCTGGCCGCGGGACGGGGCCTCGGAGTAATCCGCGCGGGAATGGTCAGTTCAGGCGCTGGGGTCGCCTCGTGGTCTGCTCGTCCCCGGTCGGGCCGTACGTGTCGCCGGCATTGACAGCATCTTCCTCTGCCAGCTCGTGGTCCTCGATCACGTGCGCGGTGACCACGTCGGCTCGAAAGTCAGACGGGGCAGTCTCGTTTGTGGCATGTTCGGCTACCATCGCCGCAGCGCCTCCGCCAGCTCCCGCAGTGCGTCGGCCTCGGTCATGCCGCGTGACTCGACGGCGGGTCGGGCCGCGAACCGGCGCAGGTGCCCCGCGTAGAACGCGGTGGCCGCCCACAGGCGCTCCTCGGAACGCCACTGCGGGCGGGTGACCTCCCAACCCGGCAGACGCTCGAGGGCGTCGTACACGGCCTTCCAAGCCGCCTGAGGGCTTGTAGCCGAATTCTCCCGGTCAGATCGTTGGGTGTGTGACACCAAAGCTGACACGGCCACCGCCGAGGATGGCGGGCATGAGCTTCGCGATCGCGCTGTCCGACGATGCAGTGGGAGCTGGTCGCCGACCTGTTCGACCCGCCCGGGCGCCGCGGCGCGCCGGCGCTGATCCCGCGCCGCCAGATGGTCGACGCGATGCTGTTCATCGGGCGGACCGGGCTGCCAGTGGCGCTACCTGCCCGAGCGCTACGGCGCCGTGGACCGCGGTCTGGGCCCAGTGGCGGCGCTGGCGGGCGAACGGCGTGTGGGCCGCCGCGATGGCCCGCCTGGCGGCGATCGTCCGGCTGCTCCACGACCGCGAGCCGATCCCGTCGATGGTCATGGTCGACGCCCAGACCGTGAAGGGCGCCCGCTACGGGCCGACGTTCCACGAGGCCGGCGGCCGGGGCGGCCGCACGATCGGCACGAAGCGCACGCTCCTGGTCGAGATCCTGGGTCTGCCCGTCGCCGCGGCGGCCTGCTCGGCCCGACCCCACGACGTCGTGGCCGGTCGCGAGCTCCTGCGCGACCGCCTTGCCGATCTCGCCGCGCGCTCCGCGCGATCGTCGGCGACCGTGCCTATCGCGGCCTGGCCAAGCTCGCGGCGCGCAAGCACGTCGCGCTCGACATCAAGGCGCCGCCAGCCGGGCGTAGCGGCTTCACCCCGCTCTGGCCGCTCTACAAGGTCGAGCACGCGTTCGCCCAGCTCGGGCGCTGGCGGCGCCTGTCGCGCTGCTACGAGGGCAGCGAGGCGAGCGCCCGCGCTTGGCTCGAAGTCGCCTCGGTCGGCTACCTCGCCTGGCGCGCCTCGGCCTGACCCGGTCCTTCGGCAGATCAGCTGTGCCGGGGCTCCGGCGCAGCCCCGTCGTCCGACCGATCCCGGCATCCCTTCTCGCCCCCCGAGCGGCCGGTCGCCCATCCGCCAGGCGAGCGGACTCGCGCCGCATCCCGTGTCGTCGACACCGAGCGGCCCCGTCATCACCGGCGGCGCCTGTCGGTGGAGCGAATTGAGCTACAAGCCCTAAGTGTCGGTCATGGCGTCGTAGTATAGAACGGACGTTCTAGTCAATGCGAGGCGCCTGCCCGGTGGAGGACGGCGGCCCGCGTGGGGCCCGGGTGAGCGGCCACGCGGATCTCGGCGAGCCCTGACCTCAGGGCGGTGGTGCCGGAGCCGGGCCGCGGTCGCGCAACCGTCGGCTATCCTGCAGGATGCGGACGGGGTGGGTTCGTAGCCAGCCCTAGGTTCGACGACTGGCCGTCCGGAGGTCAAGCACGTCACGATGGCCACGCTGCCGGTATGTCAGGGCTGCCGCGAGGAGCTGCGCGCCGACGACCAGGTGGTGGCCGCGATCCGGCAGACCGAGGTCACGCACCGCGACTCGACTGCACGCGAGTACGTCGACGGGGCGCAGGTGCTGTTCCACTTGCGGCACTGGTCGCGCTCCCGGGCCTTTCGCGAGATCTACCGGGGACGCCTACGCGGGGCCCCGCAGATCGGGGGCTGAGGGCAGCGCCGCCGGTGTGTGGGCGGCGTCATGCTGCGAGGCTGACGAACCCCCAGCAACATCTCGCTCGTCGTGTGGGGCTTCAATCAGAGCCGCCGAACCCTGTGAGTGGCCTCGGACACGCGGCGCCACGCGACGGACCCTACTCTTGTGGAGGACGTGGCCCGATGAGCAGTCCTCGGACCTTCGGCCAAGGTGGTGAGACGCATGGATCCGAAGCCTGAGCCGCCGCTCCAGCTGATGCTCGACAGCAACCTTCCGGACGTCTTGCTCGACGACGACATCCTCCGGCGCGGCCTTCGGGATCTCCTAGAGATCCATGCGGCAGAGACCTACGTAACCCACGTGACTGTTGACGAAATCCTTCGAACGCCCGATCCCGAGCGGCGCGATCGGCTCATCCTCACTCTCCTTGCCGTGGGAGCCCGCCTCGTCCCAACATCCGGCTTCGTCCTCGGCACATCACGCCTTGACCTCGCCGGCCTCGGCACAGATGCGGCCAACGCCGCATTGAGTCAGTTCATGGAAGGCAACGTTAGGCACCTCGAGGACGCTCTGATCGCCACGACCGCCCATGACCGCCGAATGAGCCTCGCGACGGCGGAGAGGTCGAGGGGCCGTCTGTCCCGCCATCTTCCGGCGCTGGTCGTGCTCTCGCTGCAGGGCCTTCGCGATGCTGTCAATGATCGGCTCATCCGCGAGGGGCGTTTGGATGCACGGCAGCGCGACTTGGTCGACAGCATGCAATGGGAGGGTGACCGAGATCGGGCCACCCCCTTCGGAGAGCCGGCGGATGCCGATCTGGACCAGGAATTCGGGGAGTAGGCGGGCCAGGCCACGGCAGCCCGCACGCGATGTTGCCATCGTGCGCAGCACCGACCACGTCATCCGGAATGGCGTGCCGCGGCCAGCGCTTGCCCGAACCGGGCTCCTGCCTCTGCGAGCAGCGACGGAGCGTAACGGCTGAACGCGAGTCGCAGACTCGTAGTCCCACCGGATCGATCGAGGTAGAACACGTCGCCTGGCTCGAACGAGGTACCGCGCGCCTCCGCCACCGGAAGCAGATCACGCGAGGTCGTTCCGTCCCGCAGCGTGAGCCAGAGGAAATACCCCCCGCTCGGGGTAATCCATGATCCGCTCGAGCCGACTGCGCTCCGCACGGCCGCGATAAGCGCATCTCGCCGCTCCCGATACGCCGCCTGCAGGCGGGCCACGTTCTCCTCGTACATCCCTGACGTCCCACACTCCGCGACCAGCAGGCACGAGAAGTGGCTGATGCCGCCGCCTGAGTCCAACACGCCAGAAGCAACGAAGCGCTGCGCCGTGACAGGGTCGGACACGATGCATCCGACGCGCAGCCCCGGTGCGAGCGACTTGGCGAATGACACGAGTCGGACGACCACCCCGTCGGGCGCGATGCTCCACAACGAAGGAGGCGGCGGACCGCCGTAGGACAGCTCGCGGTAGGCGTCGTCCTCCACGATCGTGAACCCTGCTGCCATCGCCAGATCGACTAGGGCGCGACGGCGCTCTGGTGCCATTGATACGCCGGTCGGGTTGTGAAATGTGGGCACGGTGTAGAGCAGGCGCGGGCGACGACCACCCCGGCGTAGGGATTCGAGCGTGTCGGTGAGCGCGTTCGTGTTGAGGCCCTGCTCGTCTGCCGGCACCGTGACGAGATCGAGTGGATGGTCGCGCAGGATGCGCACCGCGAGGTGGTAGGTGGGGTTCTCGGCGAGGACGACGTCGCCGGGCTGTGTCAGCAGGGAGGCCACCTGATCGAGCCCGTGCGAGCTGCCCGCCGTCGCGACCACCGCGCGCGGATCGGGCGCGCGCGCGTCGACCGCCGCGAGCCGCTCACACACCCACTCGAGGAAAGGGCCGGGTCCGGCGGCGTACCCATAGTTGAGGGCGTCGGGGCCGTAGCGATCGAGCACGCGGGCGGCCGCGAGCTGCAGCGACTCTACGGGCAGCAGCGCGGGATCGGGGTGGCCCCATCCTAGATCGATGATGCCCGGCCGATGCACGAACTGGACGAGCGGCAGGGCTGTGTCGCGGATGGTCACCCAGGCACTCCCGCTGTCGGCGCCCCTCGGTCGGGAGCCTCCCTTGGCATGGTCGTCAAGCTCCTCGCTGGACCTCGTCGAAATCCTGCCACCACGGCAGGCGGTCTCCGACGGCAGCCCGGAGGCGCCACCGCGGGCTCCTTGGCTCAGCTTCCATGCGGCCCTGCAGGGCCGCGACCCGCTCGCGTACCAGGGTTGCCGTGTCCGGTGGAAGCCGCTCCAGCGTCTCAACGGCTTCGAGCACGCGCGCGAGGTTCAGCGACGCCGTGTGATCGAAGCCCCAGTCCCGGCTAGAAGTCACGCACGCAGGCGGTGAAGGTTGCACCGTCATAGTTGGTGGTGCCAGCGAATGTCGCGCCCCCGCCGGTGGCCGGCTGCGACTTGTAGCCGTAGGCGAAGGGCAGGACGACGATCGCCGGCAGCTGACTGGCGACCCGGAGACAGAGCGCGCGTGGAACGACGGTGTCTGTGTCGAGCGGCAGATGGGGTCCGTGTTGCTCGACAGCCCCGAGCGGTAGGAGGGCTATCACGCGGGGTGCCCGGTCCCGAAGCTCCTCCCACGTCAGGTCCGACATCAACCGCGGATCGCGACCCATGCGAAGCCTCCTTTGTCGCTTTGAGGGTGCGGACTTAACGTCTGCGCTGCGGTGGAGTGGATTGACGCGAATACAGGCTCGCGCCTGGCAATGCCTGGGCGGCGAGGGCGCCGCGGCAGAGGTCATCTCCGTCGCAGGTCGCGGCCAGTCCCAGGTCACCAGCGCCAACAACGCCATCGTAACGCTACACTCGGGCGCATCGGCCGGCCTATACCCGGTCGCCGGGGGTGGCGTCCGGGAGAGGGCGGCGTGCCCCAGGAACCCAAGCCGTTTGGCACGCCAACCTTTCGCCAGGCTAGGACCCATGAAGCCCCTTCGACATCTGTCGGGCGCCGAAGTCGCCGCTGCAATGCCGCCGCTCGCTGACCGGCTGGTCCTGGCAGAGCGGACGTTGCGCGCCCTCGGCCGTGACGCAGAACTCCCGCCGAAGATCGGGGTCCATCCTCGGCAGCCGGGGTCGCTGGCGCACGCCATGCCAGCGCTGTTGCGCGGTGAGGCCGTCGACGGTTCCCTGGACCTCATCGGGGTCAAGTGGATCACCGGGTTTCCTGCGAACCCGACGATCGATCTGCCGGCATATCACGCCCTGGTGCTGCTCAACGATCCGGTTACGGGCGAGCCACTGGCGGTCATGGACGCGGCGGCGATCACGGCGGCGCGAACCGCCGCTGTCAGCGGAACGGCGATTCGCCACTTCCTGCCGCAGGGCACAACGCCGAGTAAGCGCCCGGCTCGAGTCGCCGTGTTGGGGGCGGGAGTCCAAGCGCGGGGCCACATCCCGGTCATCGGCCACCTGCTGCCGGGCGCTCGAGTGCTGCTGACCGACGTCGACATGGCGCGAGCCTCGGCACTGGCGGACGAGGCTTCCACGATCGAAGGAATCGGCTCGGTTCAGGCGGCCTCGAGCGTTCGTGAGGCGGTCGATGCAGCCGACGTCGTCGTTTCCGTCACTTCGTTCGGCCTCGATCGCCAAGCGCTCGAGCCGGCGTGGCTCAGCCCGGAGGTGCTGTTCGTGGCCGTCGACTACGACATGCAGGCCCCGGCCGCCCTGGCCCGCCAGGCAGTGTTCGTGGTCGACGACCGCAACCAGTTCCTGGCCACTCGCACGGGTTCGACCTTCGCCGATTACCCCGACCCAGACGCCACGATCGGCGAGTTGCTCCGGGGAGGCGCGCATCCCCGGCCAAGCGATCGGCGCCACCGCCAGGGTCGCATCCTCGCCACCCACCTGGGCGTCGGTTTGGCAGATGTGGTTTTCGCCTCGGCCATACTTGCCCGAGCCGAACAGCTTGGACTGGGGCGGCTCCTGCCCCGCTGAGGCGGGCCGCCTGACCGCTGCCCGACAGGCCCATGCCGCATGAGCGGGAGCAGCCGAGCCACATCTTGCCGAATGTCGACGTTGCCGGCCGCATCAGCACGATCCGATCATGGTGTGGGGCCCGGCGACGAGTAGAAGGGAGCGGCGGGCGTCAAGCTCCTGACGACAGCTTGGCCTCGGGGATCGTCGGCTCGAATAGCTCCACCGGATTGCCTGACGGGTCGTCGATCAGGATCTGCCTGCCGCCCACCCCGCTGACGATCTCGTTACGAAAGTGAACGCCAGCCGCCCGCAGTTCCTCGACTAGCGCGACCAGGTCCGAGACCTCGAGCGAGAAACGGTTCCAGCCCCCGGGCTCGGGCAACCGCCCGTCTGGCATGGCGTAGCCGCCCCCTGGTCCTCCGCCAGGCCTGCTCAAGACGAGCCGCAGGTCGCCCCGGGACAGCATGGCGAAGGACGGGTTCGGATGCATGTCCTCGTGGAAGCCCAGGCGTTCAGTGTAGAAGGCGATCGCCGCCTCGACGTCGTGGACGATGTAGCGGACACTCACGCTCGGCATGGCGGGACCTCCTGCGTGCTGCCATGGTCGCTGATCGTCGGAGATCAGGCAGCGGGCCGGACCGAATGAGCCCGGCTCGACCCCAAGCGCTCCTACGCTCGGACTGCCGGTTGGACGACCTCCTGATCGAAGCGCTCGACGGCTGCTACGAACGTGTCGGGCAGGCGGGGCTCGAAGCCGATCGCCAGCTCCTCGACCCCGATCGCGGCGAACGCGCGGACCTGTGCGAGCATGTCGGCCGGATCGCCCGCCAGGACGGCGCCACCCGAGGCAGGTGCGTCGAAGCGCACGGTGACGCGGGCCGACAGGCGGGGCATGGGCCGGCCCGCCGCCTCAGCCGCGGCGCGGATCGCCGGGAGCCGCTCCTCGTATTCCTCGGGTCCCGTCCCGGTCGAGTGGTAGCCATCGCCGAGCGCGCCGGCGCGCCGCAACGCGCCCGCGGCGCGTCCTCCGACGAGCACCGGCAGTCGCGCGCCCTGTACCGGGAGGGGCTCGAAGACGAAGTCACGCACTTGGTGGAACGCGCCCTCGAACGGCTCGGCTGATCCGGACCACAGATGGCGCCACAGGCGGATCGTCTCGTCGAGGTAGGCACCCCGCCGGTGGAAACGGTCAGAGGCGCCCAGGTTGGCGAACTCAGCCTCGTTCCATCCCACGCCCACCTCGGCCACCACGCGTCCGCCGCTCAGCGCGTCGAGCGTGGCAAGCTCCTTGGCCAGCACGACCGCGTTGCGCTGCGGGACCACGATCACGCTGATGCCGAGGCGCACGCGCGGGCAGCGTGCCCCCACCCACGCGAGCGTCGTGATCGCCTCGAAGATGCGCCCGTACTCGGCCGCCGACGCCTGCGGGAAGAGGACATGATCGGTTGTCCACACACTCGACCAGCCCAGGCGTTGCGCCACCTCGGCAGCCGCCTCGATGATCTCCGGGTCCGCGCCCGGACGCATCGTCGGGAGCACCAATCCAAAGGCCGTCATGACACGATGCTAGCCCTACCAGGCCAGGCCCGCCCGACCCAGTCAGGTGGCGACCTCGGAAGGGAGGGTGCGCTATCGTGCCGCCTGTCCGAGACCGATCCGCTGTCAGGCAGGAGGGATGTCACGGTGACTGCTGCGCAGTCGCTGCAGCGCGCGTACCTGCGCATCCATCAGGCGCTCTACGAAGGGTCCGGCGGCCTCGTCGGTCACCGATTAGCGGGCACGCCCTCGTTGCTCCTCACAACGGTCGGCCGACGGTCTGGGCGTCCCCGGACGGCCGCCCTGATCTACGCCCGAGACGCTGCCGACCTCGTGCTGGTCGCGTCCAACCACGGGCTGGACCGTCCGCCCGCATTGCACGGCTATCGCAACCACGGCACAACGGTGGTGCGGTTCGCCCTGACGGTGTTCGAGCCGGCAGCAGGCGCCGAGGCGCGGCGATGACCGCGCCTGCGCTCGAGGCGCACCTCGCGGACGCGTCCGTGGACCGCGAGGTCTTCGCTCTGCGGCCGGACTACGTCGCGCTCCTGGTCGCCGCGGACGGCCTTCCCGGCGGCCCGAGCGACGAGGCGTCCGACGCATGGCTGCGCGAGGCCGAGGCCGCAGCGAGCGTGAGACTCGAGGGGGCGGCGCCCGAGGATCCAGGACCCAACGCCCTCGCGACCTCCAGCGCCGCTGCCGACGACGTGGAGCAGAGCCAGCGCGTCCTTGACCCGGCCGTCGCGACAGCGCGGCGCGTCTTCGCCGCACCCCACGCCTGAAGGGAGGCCTCTGCATGAACGAGTCGCTGTCCCCCGCGCCCCTGACCCTGGACCCGGCGTGGACGGCCGACACCGTCGCCGTGCAGGCCGGCCGGCCCGCGCGCGTGCCCGGTGCCCCTATGAACCCGCCCATCCTCCTGAGCTCGACGTATGTCCACGACGCCACCCTCGAGTACGGCCGCGACGGCAACGCCGGGTGGGGCGCGCTCGAGACCGCACTCGGCGCGCTCGACGGCGGCCGGGCCGTGACGTTCGCATCGGGTCTCGCCGCGGCCACCGCGATCGCCGAGCTGGTTCCGGCCGGCGGGACCGTCGTGCTGTCCTCGGTGACCTACTTCGGCGTCAGGAACATCTTCGAGCGGATGCAGGCGAGCGGCCGCCTGCACGTCCGCCTGGCGCCGGCCGACGACAGCGCCGCCGTCCTCGCGGCAGCGGACGGGGCCGACATGGTGTGGGTGGAGTCCATCGCCAACCCGCTCATGGTGGTGGCCGACATCCCCGCGATCGCCACGGGAGCGCGCGAGCGCGGTGCGGTCAGCGTGGTGGATGCGACGTTCGCCACGCCCCTGCGACAGCGTCCGCTCGAGCTCGGCGCAGACATCGTCATGCACTCCGCGACGAAGTTCATCGGCGGCCACTCGGACCTGCTGCTGGGCGCGGCGGTGTGCCGGGACGAGGCGCACGCCGACTTCCTAGTGGTCCACCGCCACGACCACGGCGCGATCCCGGGCGGACTCGAGGCCTTCCTCGCGCTGCGCGGCCTGCGCACGCTCGCCGTCCGGCTCGACCGGGCCGAGGCGTCGGCGGTCGAGCTCGCCCGCCGCCTGGCGGCGCACCCGCGAATCTCGGCGGTCAACTACCCGGGCCTGCCCGGCGACCCGCAGCACGAGCGCGCCTCGCGCGTGCTGCCGGATGGGTCGGGGTCGATGCTCTCCTTCGAGGTCGGCGGTACCGTCGAGCAGACCGAGGCGTTCCTCGCGCACCTGCGACTGGTGACCCACGCGACCAGCCTCGGGGGCGTCGAGTCGCTGATCGAGCGCCGCGCGCGGTACGCCGGTGACGCGTCGGTTGTCGGCCCCACCCTCTGCCGCCTGTCGGTCGGCATCGAGAACGTCGAGGACCTCTGGGCCGATCTCGACCGTGCGCTGCGCGCTGTGCTCGACTGAGCCTGGAGGGGTACGCGCGGGGACCTAGTGGTCGGAGAACCGCGCCGGGTGCAACGCCGTCT
Organism: uncultured Chloroflexia bacterium; assembly: GCA_963835945.1. Lineage (GTDB taxonomy): Bacteria > Chloroflexota > Limnocylindria > Limnocylindrales > CSP1-4 > JAJYNJ01. The sequence goes on along the minus strand of CAWIHR010000021.1, from coordinate 2,894 downwards.
ACTAGGGACTAAGGGCCTGTGGCCGAATTGCTGGTCCCCGGGCGCGAGCTGGCGGCCAGGAAGTGGGAACGGTGGCAGGGATGCGTCACCCAGAGCCGGCTCACGGCACGGGCGCCAGCACGGGGGGCCCGCCAGGGGGTTGTGGTCGCGCCGAGCGATGGGTTTTCGCCGCCGCCCCAGGGGGGGCGGACGGCTGGCTCGGCTCGACCGGCCCGCTACAGCCGGCCCAGTAGGTAGCTGAAGGCAGCGACTTCGAGCCAGGCCTTGGCGCTCGCCTTGGTCCCCTCGTAGCAGCGGCTGAGCCGGCGCCAGCGCCCGAGTTGGGCGAAGGCGTTCTCCACCCGCCAGAGGGTCTGATAGGGCGCGAAGCCGACCTGGCCCGGGAGCGGCGCCTTGATCTCGAGGCGCGCGTGATGGTGTTGGGTCGCCTTCTCGAGCGCCCGATAGCCCCGGTCACCGAGTACCGCATGGACGCGCGGCAGGTGGGGCAGCGCCTGATGGAGCAGCTCGCGTCCCGCCCGCACGTCGTGCGGCCGCGCGGAGTCGACATGCGCCGCCACGGGCAGCCCGAGGATCTCGACGAGGATGCTCCGCTTCGTGCCGATCGTGCGCCCACCCCGACCACCGGCCTGGTGGAACGTCGGGCCGTAGCGGCGACCCTTCACGGTCTGCGCGTCGATCATCACCATCGAGGGGAGTGGGTCGCGCTGGTGCACCATGCGGATGTGCTGGGCCAAGCGGGCCATCGCCTCCTCCCAGACCCCGTTCGCGCGCCAGCGCCGCCACTGGGACCACACGGCGCTCCATGCGCCGAAGTGTTCGGGGAGGTAGCGCCAGTGGCACCCGGTGCGGGCGAGGAAGAGCATCGCGTCCACCATCTGGCGCCGGGGGATCTGCGCTGGCGCGCCCCGTCGACCCGGCGGGTCGAACAGGTCGGCGACGAGGCCCCACTGCGTGTCGGAGAGCGTGAGGCTGAAGGCCATGCCGTCAGCCTGCCGGTCGGCTGCGTCAGCTCATCTGGCACGCATCGGGCGAGTTGAACGGGATCTTTCGGCTACAGACCCTGAGTCAGGGTCCAAGACCTACTGGCACACCGTGCCCCTTGCGCCCCTACACGACGAGCGAGATGGTGTCGCGCTCGCGCCGAGCAGCCTGGCTCTCCGAGGCGCCGCGGCGGGTCGACCATGCGGGCTAGTTCCCCAAGGTCCCGGGAGCCCCGGGCGAGACTGGTTGGGCAGAACTCGTCGGCCAGGTGGCTTCCGTCCGCCTGCGGGGCCCACGGCCAGCGGGACCTCGACAGTTCAGAAGCCGCTGTCCTCGAAGGCCTCCGGCGTCGGTGGCGCGGCCACGCGAAGACGGCAGCACGTGTCGATTTCGACTGGAGTCGTTCGTCGTCTAGATGAGCGCGACGTGAGCAGCAGCCGGCGTGCAGCGACCCGCAAGGCTCGGAGAACGCCGATCACCTAGGCTGCCTATCCGCGCAAACGCACGAAGGAGTCACGAGCATGGCGAAGTTCCTCTTCTCGTACCACGGCGGCGGCATGGGCAACACGCCCGAGCAACAGGCCCAGGAGATGGCCAAGTGGCAGGCTTGGTTCGGCGGCCTCGGCGCCGCTCTCGTCGACGCTGGGCTGCCGGTCCCCGTGGCGCAGACGGTGGCCCCGGATGGCTCGGTGTCAAACGGTGGGGGCGCCAACCCGGTCACGGGCTATACGTTCGTGAACGCGGCCGACATGCAGGCAGCGGTCGAGATCGCCAAGGGGTGCCCGTTGCTGGCCACGGGCGGGTCGGTGGAAGTCGGTCAGACCGCCGACATGGGCTAGGCCGAACCGGATCGTCGCGGTTGGCTCGGTGACAGGGGCCGGCCAGGCAACGACCACAGGCCGCGAGGCCCGGACCACCCCAAGGTCCGGGCCTCCGGTCCACGGCATGTCGCCGCCCACGCGTTGGTCACGCGTCCCGTGCAGATCCGCAGGCCAGCCCACGACATCGGCTGCGCTGCGCCAGCGGGCGGCGCGCGGGCGGCGGCGCAACTCCCTCAGGAGCCCTCTGCCCGCTCCATCTCCGTGATCCGCCGCAGAAGGAACTCCCGTTCGGGCCCGTTGGTCGCCAGCTCGGCCGCGCGCCGGTACGCCGTGATCGCTTCGGCATCCCGCCCCAGTCGCCGCAGCAGATCAGCCCGCGTGGCATGCAGCCGGTGGTATGTGTCTAGCGCGCCGGTCGCGGCGACGCGCTAGACGATCTCTAGGCCGGGCCCCGGCCCCTCGGCCGCGGCGACGGCGACCGCGCGGCCGAGCTCGACGACGGGGGAAGGCGCCACCGCCGCCAGCAGCCCGTAGAGGGCGGCGATCGCAGCCCAGTCGGGCGGGCCCCCGTCGAGGGTTCGCGCGTGGTGGGCGGCGATGGAGGCCTGCAGGAGGTATGCCCCGGGACCTGCCCGATCAGGCGCGACGGACACCGCCCCCGTCGCCCGTGTAGGGCGCGACCCGGACAGCAGCGCCCACGCCCGCTGCACGATGGCCAGCCCATCGGCGATCTCCGCGTGGTCCCAGTGGCCGCGATCCTGGTCCTCGAGCAGGACCAGCGATCCGTCCTTGGCCGTGCGGGCGGCGCGCCGCGAGTCCTGCAACAGCAGCAGCGCGAGGAGGCCCAGGGGTTCGGTCTGCTCGGGCAGCAGCTCGACGACCAGGCGTGCCAGGCGGATCGCCTCGCCGCACAGCTCTCCTCGCACCAGCGCGTCACCCGCGGTTGCCGCGTAGCCCTCGTTGAAGACGAGGTAGATGGTCGCAAGGACACCGTCCAGGCGCTCCGGGATGGCGTCGTCGGGCGGGACTCGGTAGGGGATGGCCGCCTCCCGGATCTTCCGCTTGGCGCGCACGAGGCGCTGCGCGAGC
>CAWIHR010000020.1:0-8464 GCA_963835945.1 uncultured Chloroflexia bacterium | reverse complement strand
CCGACGGCCACTCTGGCCAGATCGTCCTCACCCCAACGGCTCCGGCACCTCCGGTGACGGCGGGCCACTGATGCCGAGTTCCATACAGGGGCCCTGAGTGTTATCTCCGGGCCAGCTCGTCGGTCCAATAGGTGGTCCTTACGATGGGGGCGAGTGTGTCGGGCAGCGGCCGACTGGAGCCCGCTAATGCGTGTTGTGGAGCCTGTCCACCCAGGCCAACCGACGAGAGCGTGACCGGGACACGCCCTGTATTTCGGGCCGAGATGAGGAGCATCATCGGGCCGGCGCCGCCAGGCCCCACAACGACGGCAGTGGTCATCGACACCTTGACCTGCGGCTGGTAGGTCCACCACGTGAATGCCAGGTTGACGAGGCCTAGGACGAAACCTAGGACCGCGATGACGGCGACCACGCCTTCGAAGACCAGGCGCCAGTCGTCCGGTGTCACCTATGGCCGTTTGCCGCGCACGGCGCCACAGGATCGCCTACGTTCGTCGTTTTGGCCTGAACTGGCACAGGACCCTACCACTCGGGCAGTGAACGCACCACGCGGGGTGTCTGGACGTCATCGGATGGCTCCCTTGAACACGAGGAGGCCGATGCAGTAGACGATGATGCCAAGGCACGCGAGAGCGGTCGCGCCAACGAGCAGCCTGACGATCAGGTCGTGGTACTCCGACTGCCAGGCCGCGCGAGCAGCGCGGTAGGTGACGTCGGCCAAGAACACGATCCACCGACCAATGAGGATCATCGCGACCACGCGTCTTTCGTGCCGTACGCCAGCTGCGTGCGCGCCGACCATGCCAACGTCCACAACGGCGCACGGAGTCTCGGACCCAGCGCCCGACGTACCGCATCCCAGGCTGCGGCCTGTGCGGCCTGCTCCGCCGCCTCACACTCCGCTGCCCGCCCCGTCTGCTGCGCTGCCTTCTCTGCGGCGGTGAACGCCTCCGAGGCCGCGGCCCGCCACGCGTCCTTCGCTTTCCGCGCCCGGGATTTCCTCCAGGGCGCCCACCGTGGCGCACTGGCGTCCAAGGTCGTCGCGATCCGGTCCAACTCGAACGACGTCAGAAGCCGGCAGCGTTCGACTAGTGCAGCGACATCGGCGCTGTTCGGGCCGTAGTCCGCGCCCATCACGTCACCTCAAGTCGGCGTTGCTCGTCGTATGGTCATGATCGTCGCTCCCCATGCGGCCGGCGGGCGCCGGCTCTGCGCGATTTCCAGCGCGAAGGTCAGGCCGGTCCGCGCAGTGGGGGTCGCTGGCGACTGGCCGGAAGAAGCTCAGCCGAGGCGAGGACATGATTGCCGTCCAAGCCACCAGCGATGAGGACGCGCCCGTCCGGGAGTAGTGTCGCCGTGAAGCCCACTGGTGCCGCGATCACCTCACTGGTCGCGGTAAAGGTGGCGCTCACCGGGTCGTAGAGCTCGGCAGGGGCTGGCGTTCCGCTGCTGGTGCCACCAGCGATGAGGACGCGCCCGTCCGGGAGCAGTATCGCCGTGGAACCCTGCCGTGCGGTGGTCATCGCGCCGATCGGGGTGAAGGTCCCGCTCGCGGGGTCGTAGAGCTCGGCGGAGGCGAGGACACGTACGAAGACGGCGACGTTGCCGCCCGTGAGAAGGACGCGTCCATCCGGGAGCAGCGTCGAGGTGTGCAAGCATCGTGCGGTGGTCATCGCGCCGGTCGGGGTGAAGGTCCCGCCCGCAGGGTCGTAGAGTTCGGCGGAAGCAAGGACGCGGCTGCCGGTGCCCTTACCACCCGCGATGAGGACGCGCCCACCCGGGAGCAGCGTCGCCCTGTGGCCCTGTCGAGGCGTATTCATCGCGCCGGTCGGGGTGAAGGTCCCGCTCGAAGGGTCGTAGAGCTCGGCGGACGCGACGGCGCTGCTGACGGCATCCGTGCTGGCGCCGCCCGCGATGAGGACGCGCCCGTCCGGGAGCAGCGTAGCGGTCGGGCCCTGTCGAGGCGTATTCATCGCGCCGGTCGGGGTGAAGGTCCCGCCCGCAGGGTCGTAGAGTTCGGCGGAAGCAAGGACGCTGCCGCCGTTGCCGTTACCACCCGCGATGAGGACGCGCCCGTCCGGGAGCAGCGTCGCGGTGTGGCCCGATCGTGCCGCGGTCATCGCGCCGGTCGGGGTGAAGGTGCCGCTCGCCAGGTCGTAGAGCTCGGCGGAAGCGAGGAAGCTGCCGACGTTGCTGTTGCCGCCCGCGATGAGGACACGCCCGTTCGGAAGTAGCGTCGCGGAGTGGAAGCATCGCGGCGCGGCCATCAGTTGGCCCCGCGATGCGCGGCGAAGCGGTGAGGGTGAAAAGTCCTGCTTCGGCCTTGCCTTCCGAGGGAACCGGGGGACTCCGAGCAGGCCGCCTTCGTAGGCCGATCGCGGAGTGACGACGAACGCGATGATTGTGTAGGCCACGCCGACGCCAACGGCCAAGGGCAAAGGCACCCCGATCACGGCGAGGATGATGGCGATCACCGCACCGACGACCATCGCGGACCTCCGAGAGTACGCGGTACACGCTACCGGGCGCCCGAGCGTCTTGTCCCTAGTACTGATGTCCACGACAGTGTGCGGCCGGCCCGCATACTTGGTCTAGGGTTCGAGGGCCGAGGACGACAGGCGATCAGCGAGGTAGAACGCCGCATGATGACCGAGAGGCCCGGCTGTCGGGTAGGGGGACTCCCTTGTAACCGCCGACGAACCTGAACAGCGCGGTCGCGCTCGGGCCAGAGACACACGCCGGCGCTGTGTCCCACATACCCCAGCCATGCGCCCGGTACACTCGGCGACGAGCGGAACTCCGGAGGCCGAATTCAGGACTCAGGGGGCAGTGAAGGAACGCCACGCAGGTGCACGAGGCGAGAAGAGGCGAGTTGTGAGCTTCTCACGGGAGCACGACGGCGGGAGTGGCCACGCCGATCCCACGCGCGCAGAGCCATCCACTCAGGGGTTGTCGTACCTGAGCCTCGCCCACGCCATTCAGGTCAGGCAGCTGCAGACTGACCTGGGCGTAGCAGAATGGGTGGAGGCCGACGAGCCGCCTAGGGAGGCGCTAGGCCGGCTCGCGCACGGCCCGTACGACCAGGGCCCGGTTCGGGACGGCAACCACCTCCTCGGGTTTGTGCTGACCCGGGAGCTCGCCGCCTCTCAGGCCCAGACATGCCGGCCGTCGCTGCACCCTCTCGACGAGTCAGTCATGCTCAGTGCCTCGGGGTCCGTGCTCGACATTCTCGAGGCCTTCAACGCCGGGGCCCCGATGTCGTTCGTCGTTGACGGCCGCCGAATCACCGGCTTCGTCACGCGCTCGGACCTCAACAAGCACCAGGCGCGGGCGCACTTCTACCTGCTCTTGGCAGACCTTGAGATCGTGCTTGCCCGCCAAGTACGAGAGCATTTCGCCGATAAGGAGCTCGCAGTGGCGTTGCTCGAGCCTGACGATCAACGGAAGATCCGCCGGCGACTCAGTCGTGACCATGAGAACGGGCTCGAGGTCGATCTCGTCACAGGAATGGACCTGGGCCACATGCTCGCCATCGGCTCCGTGGTTGAGTCGATCCGCTGCGTGTTTGGCCTGTGCGCTCCCGAGAACTGGCAGCTTCAGACCGCTGCACTGCCCGGGCTCCGAAACGCGGTGATGCACCCCGTACTTGAGTTCCTCGGCCCCAAGAGAACCGTCTCGGACCTCGTGCGAACGGAGCGGACGATCCGGGCGATGCTCACTGCCGCCCAGGCTGACCATCGGCCCGCTGCGCCCGTGATGCCGCACCAGGACTAGCCCCGCTGGCGACCCGTTGGGGCTCGCTCCTCGCCACAAGCCAGGTCAGTCGCATGACCACCAGGCTGGACGGGGGGACAGGGCCGCTCGGAAGTGTCCCCCTTTCGGGCATCCCCGTCGGTCCGAAACTGATGGTTTCCGGGCAGTCGCAGCCCTGTCTAATGGCCACCAGGCCCAGCCGCCCGGTCCAACAATGCACCTCGCCATGATGCGAGCGCGTTCCGGGGCGGTGAGGAGTAGGCATCGAGCTGCTCGAAACCGAGATCCGTCATGTATGAATCCTGCGGCGCGGCATTCGGCTGAAGCTCCGGAGGGCGCTGTGGCCCTTCAGATGAAACACGGTCGTGCCAGCGGCAGAGGGCATGTTGGGCACGTCAAGTTGTGCCAGGGTGTCGAGGGTGGCGGTGAGGATGGCGAGGACCTTTCGTGCGTCGTTGTAACCGACCAGGTCCGGTACTAGGTTGAGCCGGTGCCGCTTCGTGTGCCGGCGGTCAGCAGTGGCGTGACAACCGAGGAGCCAGTCGTCGCGCCGACGCAGGGCCTCTGTCGGCTCCACGGAGTAGCGCTCGGCGAACAGCGTTTCGCGCATGAGCCAGACGTGGTTGTGCGCGAGCGCGTTGCGGAGGAGGAGGACCTCACCCACATCAATCAGCCGGCTCCGTGGGAAGCCGGGCAGTCCATCGCGCAGGAAGGGCATGAGGGCGTCCCTCGGACCGCCGCGGTTCGTAGACGGCGGGTCCCAATTCCGAATGACCTTGAGTCGGGCCGCGTTGGACTCGATGGCGAAGGCGGACAAGACGACGGTGGCGATGGCATGCGACCGTTCGCGCGGGGACGGCGGAGAACTCGGTCGAATGATGCGCAGAAGCTGCTCGAGGTGCGGCTCCAAGGCCATCGTCCAGGCTTGGAGGAGCACCGTGAGGTACTCGGTGACGAGCGGGGCGGGCTCGGTCTCCTTGGTCACCGGCTCACTCTCACGGGTTGCAGCGTAGGTAGGTCCGGCTCGACTCGAAGAGCTCGGCCGAAGCGAGGCCGCGGCTACCGGAGTGGCCTCCCGCGATGAGGACGCGCCGGTTCGGGAGCAGCGTCGCGGTGTGGCCAGCGCGTGCCACGCTCAGGTCGCCGGTCGGGGAGAAGGTCCCGCTCGCGGGATCGTAGAGCTCGGCGGAATCGAGGACGCTGCCGCCGAACGTGCCGCCCGCGATGAGGACGCGCCCACTCGGGAGCAGGGTCGCGGTGTACAAGATCCGTGCCGCGGTCATCGCGCCGGTCGGGGTGAAGGTCCCGTTCGCCGGATCGTAGAGCTCGGCGGAGACGAGGGCGCTGCCGCCGAAAGTGCCGCCGGCGATGAGGACGCGCCGGTTCGGGAGCAGCGTCGCGGTGTGGCCCGCGCGTGCCGCGCTCAGGTCGCCGGTCGGGGAGAAGGTCCCGTTCGCCGGATCGTAGAGCTCGGCGGAGACGAGGGCGCTGCCGCCGAACGTGCCGCCCGCGATGAGGACGCGCCGGTTCGGGAGCAGCGTCGCGGTGGAGCTCACGCGTGCCGCGGTCATCGCGGCGGTCGGGGAGAAGGTCCCGTTCGCCGGATCGTAGAGCTCGGCGGAGACGAGGGCGCTGCCGCCGAACGTGCCGCCCGCGATGAGGACGCGCCGGTTCGGGAGCAGCGTCGCGGTGGAGCTCACGCGTGCCGCGGTCATCGCGGCGGTCGGGGAGAAGGTCCCACTCGCCGGTTCGTAGAGCTCGGCGGAGGCGAGTGCGCTGCCGCCGAACGTGCCGCCGGCGATGAGGACGCTCCCGTTCGGGAGCAGGGTCGCGGTGGAAGACAGGCGTGCCGCGGTCATCGCGCCGGTCGGGGAGAACGTCCCGTTCACCGGGTCGTAGAGCTCGGCGGAGGCGAGTGCGCTGCCGCCGAACGTGCCGCCGGCGATGAGGACGCTCCCGTTCGGGAGCAGAGTCGCGGTGTGGCCCCGTCGTGCCGTGGTCAGGTCGCCAGTCGGGGTGAAGGTCCCGCTCGCCTGGTCGTAGAGCGCGGCGGAGGCCAGGACGCCGAAGGCGATGCCGCCCGCGATGAGGACGTGCCCGTTCGGGAGCAGGGTCGCGGTGGGACCCGCGTGTGCCACGGTCATCGAACCGGTCGGAGTGAAGAGGCCAGCGTCGATCCGGCTCCATGGTGCTGGCGTCGACGTCGCCGCGGCCGGCGTAGCCGTCCGACTCGTCCCGTTCGCGCTCCTCGCGGTGGCGTTCGCCGTGCCCGGGCTTGCGGTACCTGGACTGGTAAATCCCGCCAGTACGGCATTGGATACCAGCTCGCCTTGACGCACGTAGGAGGCACGTGCTCCGGATGGGAGGTGGCGCCATATGCGCTCGTCTTCGTCGGACTCTTGCCGATGTTTCTCGAGGGCGATGAAGAAGTCGTGGCTGGCCGCGTCTGGCCAGTCATAGGGGACCTCGCTCATCATCTGTACTCGATAGTTGAAGGCTCGATCGGGGTCGGGATCGGACAACTTCGCCCTGTGACCCTGGATCGCCGTGCGGATCTCGTCGTCCGAAGCACCCTGGGCGTGCCGCATGACGCTATCGAGGTATCCGAAGAAGAGCATGTCCCCGGCCATAAGACGCATTCCGGTGAGTTCAGCCACGCGGTCCCTGGACTCTTGATATGCCGACCGACGCTTGAAGATCGAAGGAAACACTGTCCGGTTCCTCGGGCCGAAGTAATGCGCTCGTCGCAGTCAGGGTCTGTCGCGCGCGAACACCTGGCTATCCCCCATTTGTCCTCGTTTCGGCGAGCACTTCTCACCGCTTCGGCCGAACCGGGCCTCAGCGGCTCTTACGAGGTCCCCTTTCGGAGCAGCACGGGTCACGCTGAGAACCCGTTTCGTTGGACGCGTTACCGGACTAGCTACGCGCGTTCTCCGAAGACCGCGTCGAACTCAGCGGTCGCGGCACGGAAGTGCCCGATCAGAAGATCGAGGAGCGTCCGCAGGGCGGTTGCATCGAGCACGTCGCCCGGGAGCCGTGGCTCGATGCCCCTGAATAGGCGCCGCAGCGGGAGGCTCGGCAGTACGGGCGTGTCGGGTAGTCCCAGGCCATCAGGTAGCTGGTACAGCAGAAGAATGAACGCCGTTCCAAGATCAGAGTGCGTCTCGCGAAGCCTCTTAAACTCCGCTTGTCGCTCAGCCGGCAGCCGATCCGCCTTCCCGAAGATCCGCGTATTGATCGGCTCTGTGTACTGCACGAGCGCGTCGGCCTCGCGCCGGAGCGTGGGCGCGAAGAACGACCGGAACCAGCGCAAGGTGTAAAGCTCCTGGAACTGAACCCAGTTGACGAGCCGGACGTTCGTATGCTCGACCGCTTCCGCTGCCCCGCGCTGGAAGCCGGCCGCAGAGACAAGGAGACCGAGGTTCGCGCCCGCGTCGATGACGACCGTGCGGAAGCCGTGGACAGCCTGCTTCGGGACTCGTCTTCGCCAGAGCTTGCACTCTACGATCGTCGTGGAAGCAGGCGACGTGGTCCCGTCGCGGGCATAAACGTCTACGTTCACCGTGCCTCTGGCCAGCGAGAGGGGGTGGTCGATGGTCACGTCGAGACCGCATTCGCGGAGGATTCCGCCCGGCGGCCTCCTGCAGATCAGTCCAGCGGCCGGGCAGCCCGTCTTCGATCGGCGTCGTGCTGGTGGTGTGAGCGGATGGCGGCCTGGCAGCCGCGTCGCGGCCAACCTCCTTAGCGCGGCTCGACATACGCCTCCAAGGCCTTGACCGCGGCGTCGATGTGTGCCGCTGCACCAGCCGTGAAGCCGACAGCCGTCGATTGGCTGCCGGTCGACGTAACCGTGCTCATCGTGGCGCCGACGCTCGAACGCTCGATCTCACCGAGAAGGCCCGCCCACGTCGTGCTGTGTAGCACGCCGCTCGTAATGCGGAAGACCGCAACGTCCGTCTCTCCCTTGAAGAGCCGATAGCAATGAACGAGGGAGGTCGTATCCCGCATCGAGATGAGGGCAATCTCGCGTTCTGCGGCTTTCGACTCGATACGACCCCGCAATTCAACGGCATCGGCGTACGCCGTTGATGGAGACCAGCCCGACGCCCGCATGGCGGTTTCGAGCTTCCTCTGCTCGTCAAGGTCATCGAGAACGACGGCGACGGCTCTCTGAACTCGCGTCGTCGGCGCGACAGTCGCATCCAGAACCCATCGCGCTTGGACGCCCCCCTCGAACGACGGGCGCAGCAGTGAAAGGTGGGCATGGGCGGGCATGAACCCTCCCTCCGCGACCACCCGGTACCACGTGACGATGTGGTCGAGCGCCGATGCAATGCGCCCGCTCGCCACCAACCCGGGATGCTCCCCGAGGGCAAGCAGCCGGTCGGCATACTCGTGCGATCCGCGGATCGGGTGGCCGAGCTCGATGCGCTCGAAACGCATCTTCAGCGGGGGGACTAGATCCAGCGCGCGGGCCAGACTGGCGTCGAGTGGTTCACGTCCTTGGTCGAACGTCAGCCCCCTCCTCAACGCGCCCATACTAGCCCGGGAAGGAGCTCGTCTGAGGCGCGCCCGGGCGCGAGCGGAACCAGTGGCCGGCATCGCCCGTATCGGGCTGGCGACCAATTTTCGTCGTGCAGTACCTGACCGGCGGACTCGAGTCGGCCGGCGGCCGTCCTCCCCGCCTGGAATTCACTTGACACTGGTGCAC
>CAWIHR010000019.1:0-36006 GCA_963835945.1 uncultured Chloroflexia bacterium | reverse complement strand
CCAGGCGAACCGAGCTCCGGCGCGCGAACTCGACGTGCTCCGCGTTCAATTGCACCCGGGTGATGAGCCACTTCTCCACCGCAACGCCACGCTTCTGTTCGATGCGCGCGGCCGCATTCAGCTTAGTGACGTCTGTCTGTATCTTGCTGAGCTTCGTCTCGAGGGTCGCCATGATGACGTGCGTGACGTCGCGCAGACGCGCGACGCCGTCGACTTCATGCACAGACGGATCACCCTCGTAGAAGGCGGGTTGGCACTCTCCGGGCTCGAGCCTCCAGACGGCCTCAGCGACCCGACGAACCTCGTCTTCGAATTCCATACCGGGACGAGTCATAGCGGCGCCAGCCCTCGAACGTCAGATCCACTTCCAGGCAAGGTAGGCGATGCCATCGAGGCCGAGGCACCACCCGGCGGGGCAGCAGCACGTCGAACGCCAGACGGACCACGAAGTCGCCGACTCACTCCCGCTGGCCCCGTCCATGATCCCCGGCTCCGTCCTTGGCTCGAACCATGCAGGCTAGCGCCTATCTAGGCGTCAGCGCCAGGCTCGTCGCGCACGTGGGTCGTCGACTCCTCGCGCCCATACTGCGCGTCATCGGCCATCTCGAGCTTAGCCGACAACCAGTCGAGGACCCCGAGGAAGACATCCATCGCGTCAGGGTTCACCAGGACCGAAGGCATGATGTACGACGAGTTGCGTTGCGCCGCGGAGTCGCTGAGGTTCATCGTCTTGGCGCCCGGGATCCGGCGAAGCCTCGCCATCAGCTCGAGCAGTTTGGACGGGTCATCGAACGGCTTGGCCTTCCTCAGCTCCGCGTAGTAGATCTCGACGGGGCCGGACTGGGCGACTCGCACGATCTGGTGTCGGTCACTGCGGGTCGTCCTGAAGGTCACGTACATGTTCCCAACGCCCCCGCGGCCGAAGTCTGGCGTGCGCCCGTGCCGGCCGATCCAGGCATCGATCTCGTGCACGATGTACTTGCCCTCCGGCGACCCGGCGTCGGCGGCGGCGAGGAACTGCTCCCGGTTCCAGTCACGGACGATGCGCATCGCGGCCTTCGTGATCTCGTCGCGCACGGTGCGCATCCCGTCACGAGCGAACGACGGTTCGTTGAGTGGCGTCTGTAGGATCACCGTGTTGACGTCGTCCCAGGTGAGCGATTTCGCCACGTCGCGCCCGACTCTCCCGGCTCCTTCGATCGCCTTGCGGGTCTTCTCCAGCTCGGATGCGGCGGTCGCCTCCCTTGGGGCGAGATAGACCGCGACGATACGGCGCCGTCTTCGCCTCGGATTACATGCCTCGTAGTACCGGCATAGCTGGCCGTCGGTCTTCGAGCCCGCCTGGGTCTTGTTCTCGATCAGGACGATTGCCGTCCGACAGGCGAGGAATACGTCAACCCGACCGACTCCGAGCGGATGCTCGACCATGACCGTCACGCGATCGGCCTCGGTGAGCTCGAGATCCGGCAGGATCCGCCTGAGCAGCGCGACGCGGAACGCGGCCTCCTGCTCCAGCAGTGTCGCGAGGAAGGCCGATGCGGCCGTCTCGACCCCGTTAGCGAAGAAGAAGTGGATGTCCACGTCAGCAGGATCCTCCCCAGAGCTTCACTACCCGCCCGACGCGCCGGCTCAGCTCAGGATTCAGTCGACAGCCTCCTCCTCGCCCGAGCGTGGTACCAGGGACAGCAGGAACCGCGGATCATCGGCGTGCAGGTACAGCGCCGCCGCGCCAGCCTCGCGGTACCCGAGGCAGCGGCCGCACCTTGGGCACGGCGGGTGTCGCACAAGGTGTCCTTCGCTCACAACAGGCGTCGGTTCACGATAGCGGCAAGCGTTGCGCACGGCCCGCGCAGCCGCGCGGCGCGGGCGAGTCGAGATCAGCCGTAGCGTCGCCATCGGTTCTGGAGTTGCCCCGGTTTCGTGGACGGTGATGCGTCACACGGCCTGGATGGCCGGGCTCGAACGATAGCGCTCCTCGAAGTCGGCGGGGCTGAAGTAGCCGATCCCGCTGTGGCGGCGGACCCGGTTGTAGAAGACCTCGATGTACTCGAACACCGCGGCCTTGGCTTGGGCTGGGTCTGACCAGTCTGAGCGGTCGATGAGCTCGGTCTCGAGGGTGGCGAAGAAGCTCTCGGCCATCGCGTTGTCGTACGCATCGCCGGTCGAGCCCATCGACGCGGCGATCCCTGCCTCCCGGAGCTTCCGGCCGAACGCGAGGCTCGTGTACTGGGTGCCCCGGTCGGAGTGGTGGATGAGGCCATCGGCCGGTTGACGGCGGGCGATGGCCATGTCGAGCGCCCCGAGGATCAGCTCGGTCCGCAGGTGCGTGGCCATCGACCAGCCGACGATCCGGCGGCTCCAGGCGTCGACGATCGCCGCGAGATAGCAGAAGCGCGACCGGGTCGGCAGGTACGTGATGTCGGCGACCCAGAGCCGGTCGGGCCCCGGTGCGGTGAAGTCGCGCTCGACGAGGTCCGGCGCGGGGGTCGCGGTCCGGTCCTGCCGGGTGGTGGTGACGAAGCGACGGCGATGGACGCCGGCGAGGCCCGCTCCCGCCATGAGGCGGGCGACCCGCTTGCGGCCCACGTGGACGCCGTCGGCGCGGAGCTCTGCATGGACCCGGGGCACGCCATACGTGCCGCGGCTCCGGGCATGCGCGTGCCGGACCTGCTCGATGAGGGCACGGTCGGCGAGCGTGTGTGCCGACGGGCCGCGCTCGCGCCAGGCGTAGTAGCCGCTCGGGGAGACACCGAGCACGCGGCAGAGGGTCCGCACTGCGAACCTGGCCCTCTCTCGCTCGACGAAGCGGAACACCGTCACCGGGTCCGCTCGGTCTCCTGGGCGAAGAAGGCCGCGGCTTTTCGGAGGATCTCCCGCTCGGTCTCGAGGACCTTGACCCGCCGGCGCAGCTCGACGAGCTCAGCCCGCTCGTCGGCGGCGAGGGGCGTGCCCCGTGGCCGGGCGTCGGCCTCGCGGAGCCAGCGGCCGAGCGTCTCGTTCGTGATGCCGAGATCGAGCGCCGTCCGCCGGATCGACTGCCCCGAGCTGCGGGCCAGAACCACGGCTTCGGCCTTGAACTCCTCCGTGTAGAACCGCTGCTTCCCCAACGTGGACTCCTTCCGCGGACACTGCCGCGATGGTAGGTGTCCACGAAAGCGGGGTAGGTCCAGTTCGACGGTGAGGCGCCCCCATGACAGCTCGGGTGGCACACCTGCCCCGAGGGCGCGGCGGTCCGCGGTATCGACCGCACGCCGTCGCGTCGGCTCGATGGTGGCTTCCTGCCGGTCTCAACCGTGAGCGCAGGTGCGGCGCTTGAGGTGGCCGGTAAGCTCGACGTTGTCCGCACCAGAACTCGTCTCATGGTGCAGCTCGCCCTCACCGTTGCCCGACGCTAGCCGCGAGTGCGACGAGGTGGGTCGTGACGCCGTAGGTCTCGCCATCGGGGTCGCGCCGTGGCACCACGACGAGGCGCCGCTCACCCTGCGGGGACTCGATACGGCAGGCAAGCGGGCGGCCCTCACGCAGGACGCGGTCCATCAGCGCGAAGGTCGCCGCCGGCAGGTCGGGCAGCGCCTCGCGGGCCGGCAACCCAAGACAGGTCGATCCGAAGGCCGCGAGGAAGGCCGGGGTGGCGTACACGATGACGTGCCCCGGGCCAACGTGGAAGACCGCAGGGTGACCAGCGCCGATCGTCGGAGGAAGGGTGTCCGTCATCGCCGCCACGGTACCTGACACTGGCCGCCTCAGACTCGCCCGATGAGAGCACAGGGTCAGAGATCCGCCGCCTGCGGCAGGCCATCCCACCTCCGCGATCACTTGACCGCAAGGGCCGGCACCGGAAGGCAGGCGACGGCGCCGACTCCGCAGGCGGTGGCAACGCCGGGGCTACTTCACGGCGCTTCGGCACTGTCGAACCGCGGGCTGCCACGGCACCATTCGCCCAGAGGGAGGCGCCGGCGTGCGTGGGATCGGACGGCTTGCGGTCATCCTTGGCGCGGTGGTGACCGGAGCGGTGCTGGTGTGGCGGCGCAACCCCAGGATCGGCACGCGGCTCATGAACGACACGGTCGACCCGTTCCTCGTGCGGCGCGGCATCTCGGGTTCGGGCGGGTCGGAGGTGGGAACGCTGGAGCACGTGGGCCGGCGGTCTCAGCGGCGCCACCTCACGCCGGTGCACCCCGAGCCCACTGCCGACGGGTTCCGCATCATCGTGCCTCTCGGCCTGCGCTCCGAATGGGCGCAGAACGTCACGGCCGCGGGCCACTGCCGGCTGCAGCTCCATGACACAGTCTACGACCTCGACGAGCCGGCGCTGCTCCTGCCGCGCGCGATGGCCGAGCTTCCGGCGATGACGCGCTGGGTGTTCGGCCTCATGGGCTTCCTCTACCTGCGCCTGCATCGCGTCGCGGAGCGGCCGGGGACGCTCGAGGAAACGGGCGAGATGGCTGCGGTGGCTCTGCAGGTGCCCGCACCGGAGCCGGGCGCGGTCGTCGAGGGTCAGCCGGCGGCTATCGAGGCGCCAAGGCTCGCGCGCGGGAAGTACGACCCGCTTCGCGATCGGCTCGTGGGGATCCCTGGCCCGATCGAGCTGACCTTCGAGGAGGTTGCGGGCCTCGTTGGCGGGCTGCCTAGCAGCGCGTACCGCTACCCGCAGTGGTGGGAGAACGAGCAACGTGGCGCCCATGTCCAGGCACGAGCCTGGCTGGCGATTGGGAAGCACGTCGCGAGCATTGACCTGGCACACCAGCGCGTCGTATTCGCCTGAGTAGCGCGCCCTAAGCGTGTGCGCTTGTTCCGGCCCTTATCGCCTCTCGACGCTAGCCGCGACATCCACGAGGTGGGTCGTGACGCCGTAGGTCTCGCCATCGGGGTCGCGCCGCGGCACCACCACGAGACGCCGCTCACCGTGCGGAGTCTCGATGTGGCAGGCAAGCGGGCGGCCCTCCCGCAGGACGCGGTCCATCAGCGCGAAGGTCCCTGCCGGCAGGTCGGGCAGCGCCTCGCGGGCCGGCAACCCGAGGCACGTTGATCCGAAGGCCGCCAGGAAGGCCGGCGTGGCGTAGCGCAGCTGGCGCCGCTGCGGCGATGGTCCACGGAGCACTCGGCGCAACGCTGTAGGCGAGACGGTAGTCGCGCGGCGCGAGCCGGTCGTTGCGACGGCCGGCCAAGCGGCGATCAGGTGTCCTCCGACGCCAGCCGTCCGCCCGCGATGGCGAGGAACCCGAGGAAGGTGAGGCTGTCACCCCGCACCGAGGGGCAGGCGTACGGACCAGCCTGTGTCTCCGCCGCGGCCTCGCCGACCCGCCGGAGCGCAGCCAGCGTGGCCCAGTCGAGGCGGCCTCGCTCGCGCAGCCAGACCCGGCGCAGGGCAACCGGCAGCGGCTCGCCAGGGCGTCGCTCGCGGCGCACCGCCAGCACGAGGGCATCGAGCGGATCGGCCCCGGCCAGCGCGTCAGCCGATCGGTCCGCGCAGGGATGCGCCGCGCCGGCCATGACGTGTGGCTGCCGCCCCACTACTGGGTCCGCCGCCGGCGCGCGATCGCCTGGAGCACCAAGCCGACGACGATGACGAGCGCGATCCCGAAGAAGGCCACCCAGGACCGGAGCGGCGCCCCGAGAACGAGGAGGGCGGCCGCGACGCACAGGAACGCGACAAGCCAGGACAGGTAGGTGCGCGTGCTCAACTCTGCTCTCGGTACGGGAGCGAGGACCTCCCCCAAGAGTCGGGGCGGTCGGTCGTCAACCTGCGCCTGCCAGCGCGATCGCGCAGCGCCTCCGCTAACTCCTGCAGCGCCTCGGCCTCGGTCATCCCGCGGACGGATAGCGAGGGCCGCCGCTCGAAGACGTGGACGTGGCCCACGCAGAACGCCGAGGCGCGCCAGAGACGCTCGTCAGAGTTGTAGCTCGTCGGCATTGCCTTCCAGTCCGGAAGGCGTTCGAGGGCCGCATCCACAGCCTGCCACGCCGCCTCGATGTCGCTCATGGTGTGAGAGCCTAGAACAGACGGACTCGTCGCTGCACTCCGCGCGGGCGCCGACGCCCTCGGCTCGTGGCCGGCAGGACCGCCGACGAGACGCGGAGCGGGGCAGGACGCTCGACGGGGGCCTTGCTCCACCTCCCGGACACGCGCACAGCCGGAGCGATCCGGGCGGCTTGGCCCAGACCCCAGACACAGAGGGGAGCGGGGCGCCACTGGCATGGACCCCGCTCCCCTCTGTCGAGCGGGCACACGGGGGGCGGTCCGCTCGTTGTCAACAGTGTGCGCTCATGTGGGCACCAGGCGTTCAGTCCTCGTAAACGGGTCCGGGGGCTTCGTCGCGACCCGGGGCGCGGAAGCCGACCTCGATCTTGCGCGCCGCGTCGATCTCCTCCGCCGTGAGGAGCACAACGGTCTTGATGTGCCCCGCCCCCGAGGTCGACACGGCCATGCTGCAAGCCGCCGCCTCGGCGTTGTCCGCAACCTCCCCGATGGTGTACACGTCGGTGTCCCCGAAGGCGAAGTACATCGCCTCGAGCGTGCCGCCCTGCTTCTCGAACAGGTCACGCATGTAGGTGACCCGGTTGGCTGCACCCTCCTTCATCAGGCCCTTGAACCCCTCGGCCGTGTACGAGGTCTGCCAGAGATACTTGGGCATGGAACGACTCCTCTCCGCGTGTCGCGGGTCGGTCGTGCCGCGGTCCCGGCGGCTGATAGGACCCGACCGTCCGC
Source organism: uncultured Chloroflexia bacterium (assembly GCA_963835945.1). Taxonomy (GTDB): domain Bacteria; phylum Chloroflexota; class Limnocylindria; order Limnocylindrales; family CSP1-4; genus JAJYNJ01. Next base: position 29,297 of record CAWIHR010000019.1, on the reverse strand, counting down.
AGAGCTGCCGCCTCGCTCATCCACCAGCACCGACGTCAGGCACAGTCTGCCGTGCCCAGCTCGGCACCCTTTAGCCCCGATCCACCGATCGCTGACCGCTCAGGGGGTGCGCGGGGAACGAATCAGGTGCCCACCTGAACTGGGAAGATGGCTGTGAAGAGCAACCCATCGACCCGTTCGGAGGAGCACCTGATAGATGCGATCATCGCACCGCCTCGACCGGCTTGACACGGCCTTTGACGACGATCGCCTAGTGGCCGACGCGGGGCTCCTGCTGCCGGCCACCCTGGCCCAGCACCTCGGCCTGCGCGAGCTGGTCGATGCGCATCTCGACCTCGGTGCGGCACCCGGCCGAGCGCACGTCGGCGACAAGCTGCTCACGCTCGTCATGTCGGCACTCGCGGGCGGTGAGTGTATCGACGACGCGGCCGCACTCCGGGCGGGTGGCACCGGCCGCATCTTGGGCTTCACCCTCAAGGCGGCGTCGACCCTCGGCACCTTCCTGCGCAGCTTCCGCTGGGGGCATGTCCGGCAGCTCGATGCGGTCGGCCGGGAACTCCTGGCGCGGGCCTGGGCGGCGGGCGCGGGACCGGGCGGCGAGCCCTTGACGATCGATCTCGACTCGACGATCTGCGAGACATACGGTCTCGCGAAGGAGGGCGCGCTCCATCACGGGTACACCGGGGTGCGGGGCTACCACCCCCTGCTCGCTGTGGCCGCCGGGACCGGGGACGTGCTCATGGCGCGTCTGCGGGGTGGCAACGCCAACACCGTGCGAGGCGCGGCCTACTTCCTGCGCGAGACGATCGGACGGGTGCGATCGGCCGGCGCCTGCGGTCAGCTCACGATGCGGACCGACTCGGGCTTCTATGCCCACGCCGTGGTGGCGGCCTGCCGGGCGATGGACGTGCGCTTCAGCATCACGGTCCGCCAACACCGGGGCATCCGCCGCTTGATCGAGGCGATCCCCGAGGCGGACTGGACGCCGATCCCGTACTGGCTCGACGGTGGCGCCGATGTGGCCGAGACGACTTATGTCCCGTTCGCCGACCAGCCCGGCGCGAAGCCGGTGCGGCTCATCGTGCGGCGGGTGCGTCCCACGCCGGGTTCCCAGCTCGCGCTGTTCGTCCTCTACGACTATCACCCCTTCATCACAGACCGCGAGGGCTCGACCCTCGAGCTCGAAGCTGATCACCGCCGTCACGCCGAAATCGAGAACGCCATCCGGGACCTCAAGCACGGGGTGGGACTCAATCATCTGCCGTCCGGCAGGTTTGCCGCCAACGGGGCCTGGCTGGCGGTGCAGGTCATCGCCCACAACCTGGCGCGCTGGACGGCTCGGCTCGGGTTCAACGCGGGCATCGTCACGACCAAGACCTTGCGCCGCCGGCTGTTCAGCCTCGCCGGACGGCTCACTCGTTCGGGGCGCCGCCTGACGCTCCATCTGCCGGCCCGCTGGCCCTGGGCGGCAAGCTTCAGCGTTGCCCTGGCGCGCCTCCGGACGATCCCGCTGCTCACCTGACGCCCGCTCCAACTTGCCCGGCCGCCTGGGGGCCCGGCAGCAGCCTGCCCTCGGCGGCGCCGGCACTGTTCGGGCGGTCCGGTTCGAGCCACCTCGGGTCGCCGCAATCGCGGTCATCGCCCCGAGCGACTATCACGAACTGGCAGTCCATCACCCAGACGGCCCGTTCGGCCCTCAACGGGCCCGGTCGGCCGGAGCTTCGGTGGATCTGGGCTTAGCCAGAGGGCGAACCCGTCGCCTGTACGAGCGCTCGGAGGTTGCGCAGGTTGCGGCGGGCGTTACGCACGAGCAACCGTCGGAGGACCAGCGCGTCGGCGACCCGACCGACGACCCCGCCGGGCAGCGTGTAGCCGATCTCGACCGCGAGGTCGGTCCCGCTGCCTGCCGGGATGAGCCGAAAGACGAGCGTCTCGGTGATCCCGACGGCGTGTTCGGCGATGGCGAGCCGCTGCGGTCGCTCCACCGCCACGATCTCGCCCCGGCTCTCCATGCGGAGCCCGAACAGCCGGTCGATCCGCTGGTAGGTGGTCCCGGCCACGTCGCCCGACCCGCTCAGCTGGTCGATCCGCTCACAGGTGACGGACCACTCGGGGTAGCGCCCGAGGTCGCTGCATAGCGCGAAGACCTGCTCGACCGGCGCCTCGAGGCGGGTCTTCATCCCGATGTGGCTCCTGCCGAGGTCAAGCCGGCTGGGTGCCTCTGCCGTCACCCCCAAGAGCGCACTGAACTTCGCCTCGGATTGGCGTATGGCGCGCTCGAACATGCGTCGGAAGAGGAGCGCATCCACGATCCGACCCGCGATCCCGCCGCGCAGTGTGTAGTCGGTCTCGATGGTGACGTCGATGCCGCCGGCCGCCGGGGTGGCGCGGAAGACGACGGTCAGCGTGTCGAAGCCGGCGCCCCGCTCGGTCACCTTGTAGAGGCGTGGCCGATCGACCTCCACGACCTCGCCCCAGGTCTCCATGCGGCGCCCGAGCATCCGCACCATCTTGTGGTAGCGGGTCCCGGCCACGTCACAGGGGCCGCTCACCTCGAGGATTTCGTCGACCGTGCCCAGCCACTCGGGCCAGCGGTGGATGTCGCTCCACAGCGCGAAGATCCGCTCGATCCACGCGTCGAGGTGGGCCTCCGTGCGGACATGGGCCATGCCGACACCCCCTTGCGATGCTTCGCGGGTCGGTCTCGCCAGTGGCTCGGCGCGGTCCCGGCGGCACGTGTGTGGGCCGCGCGTCATCGCCTCCCGTGTGTGCCCATTGTCCCACCGCTCTGCTCAGCGGCGGAAGACGCCCTCGCCGACGATCCGCACACCGCCCCCTACGCGGATCGACCAGGTGGATCCCGCGCGATCGACGGCCACCTCCAGGAAGCTTGGCCGTCCAGCCAGCTCGCCCTGCGCGATCGTCATCCGACCGGGCATCCCCGCGAGCCCGTGCACTGCGAGGTACGCGCCGAGCGGACCGGCGGCCGACCCGGTCGCCGGATCCTCGCCGATCCACGCCCCGCGGTCGAACATCCGGGCCATCACGTTGCCGGGCCCCCGCACCGTGAACAGGTAGAGCGACTCGGCCCCGCCAGCCAGCTCGCAGGCGGCACGGCACGCGCGATCGTCCCGGACGGCACGCCGGAGCGCGGCTTCATCCCGCACCGGGACCATGACGTGGGCGATGCCGGTGGAGACCGGCACGACCGGCAGGCCGGCCACGAGATTTCGCCCTCGCCGAGCCCGGCTCCGGCGGCGATCGCGGCGCGGTCCGCGACCACCTCGCCGAAGACCGGCGGGCGCTGGCGCATCTCTGCGGCGCCAGACGCGAGGTCCACCTCGACCGGGACCTCGCCTGCCGAGGTGCGCTGCACGACCCTCGGCGTGACGCGGCCGGCGGCGGCCAGCACGAAGGCAGTGCCGAGCGTGGGGTGGCCGGCGAACGGAAGCTCCGCGTCAGGCGTGAAGATCCGCACGTCGTAGCTTCCCGGCCGGACACCGGTCACGAAGGTCGCCTCGCTGAAGCCGATCTCGCGGGTCAGCTCCTGCATGTCGGCCGTCGCGAGGCCAGCGGGCGGGTCCGTGACGACGCACAACTGGTTGCCGGCGAACGGCACGGGGGTGAACACGTCGACGAGGGTGAACGGGACCTCCATGCCGCCAGTATCACCCTTGGCATCCCGGCGGTCGCGCCTTAGCTCGCGCAGCGGCTCGGCCTCGGTCGCCCCCGGCGCTCGACCTCCCCGGGGTTGCGGACCATCGGCCCTGGTGCGCTGGCAGGACGCCGGGGTATGACCCTGTCGATGACTCGACAGCCGATCAGGGAGGCGCGGCGATGAAGATCCTCGTCTACGGTGCAGGCGCCATCGGCAGCTTCAACGCGGCGCGCCTGCAGGAGGGGGGGCACGATGTCACGCTGCTCGCCCGGGGCCGGCGCTTGCGCGAACTTCAGGAGCACGGCGTCGTGCTGGAGAACGCCCGCACGGGCGTCCAGACCACGACGCACGTCCCGCTGGTTGAGGCGCTCGGCCAGGACGACGCATACGACCTCGTCCTCGTGGCGCTCCGCCGCCACCAGGTCAGGGAGATCCTGCCCAGCCTCGCGGCGAACAGCCACACACCCACCGTCGTCTTCATGGGCAACAACGCCTCGGGTGCAGGGGAATACGTCGCCGCGCTGGGTCGGGAGCGCGTCCTGCTCGGGCAGGGCAACGCGGGTGGCGCGCGGGTGGGCCACGTCGTGCGCTACATCTGGGCGCGCTTCCTGCCCTTCGAGTTCGGCGAACTCGACGGGCGGCGCACGGAGCGCTGCGAGGCCATCGTCGCTGCCTTCCGCCAGGCGGGGCTCTCTGCTCGTTGCCTCCGCGACGTCGACGCCAGCCTGAAGACCCACGCGGCGGGGCTCGTGCCGTTTGTGGGCGCCCTCTACTGGGCCAAGGGTGACGTGCGCCACCTGGCACATTCACGCCCCGCACTCCGTCTTTCCGTCCGCGCGACGCGCGAAGCGCAGCGGGCCCTGCGCTGCATCGGTGTCCCGATCACTCCTGTGCTCAATCGGGTCCTCTTCGAATGGATCCCGCTGCCGCTCGTCGTGTTCGGCATGGGGCGCTTCGTCGCCACCGACTTCGCGGCGGCAGGCCTCGCCGATGCGGCTGCACCGGGCGCACCGGGCGAGCTGAAGGAGCTGGCCGACGAGTTCCGCCTGATCCTGCAGCAGGCCGGTCGGCCGCACCCAGCCTGCGAGCGGCTGTACGCCATCGTGGATGCGTGGGCGGAACAGGAGAAGGCTCGAACGTCGACGCCCGAACCCGGCGTCCCCACAGAGGCCGCGTAGGCCGAGGGCATCGGGGAGACGACCGAGACCCAACCCCGATGGGTCGCGGGTCCGTCCCGCCAGCGGCTCGGCGCGGTCCCGGCGGCCTGGGCGGGGGGCCGCGCGTCAACGCTCCCGCGGGTACCCCCTGGATTCTCCCACCGGGGTCGATCGGTCCAGCGCTCCGCGATCAGCGGGAGGGGCGCAGCGCGACCGTACCGGAGCCTCACTCTTGGTCCGGCGGTTCGGAGGATCGGCGGAAGACGCCAAGCCTTTGTTGTTCTGGCGCGCCCGGCAGGTGCCGGACACGCGAAAGGGACCAAGTACCGCATCCCGATAGCCGGGCAGCGCGAGTTCCTGCGCTGGTTCCAGCAGACCAAGAGCGCCTGAATGGGTCTGGCGACGTGCTGCACCGCGAGAAGTCATCGGACTGTGGCTCCGATGGTTGGGGGGTTCAAGTCCTCGCGCCCCGACCACCGCCAGCGCGACGCCCTGGCGCTGGCCCTGGCAGCTCGCCTTCACCCAGCTCATCGAGCTCGTGCCCGTCGAAGGTGCGCCTGCCGCCGCGCGACCTAACTCCCAGGGGCCCCGCCGGTGTCGCCTAACCCACGGCGGTGGCGAAGCCACCCCAGGCGCGCTTGCCTTCCGTCTCCTCTCCCAGGGTGCGCTGCTCGCCGAGTGCGAGACCGCAGGATCGGAGGAACTCGGCCAGGCGGTCCCGCGACGGGGGCGTGCTGTCGATCCCGAACGTCAGGGGTTCGCCAACGGCCCTGGCCGCCACTCTCCCGTAGCGCCAGTAGAACGCCTTCGATGTGAGGGGCTCGGTCGTGAAGTAGTCGAACGCGACGACGCTGCCCTTGGCGGTGCCGGCGATGGTCCTCAGGGTGGCCTCGACCGCACGCCTGTCGAGGTACATGATCACCCCTTCCCACAGGAAGAGGGCCGGCTGACCGGGGTCGAGGCCGGCATCGACGAGCCGCGCCAGCCAGTCATCCCGCTCGAAGTCGACCGCGACGAACGTGACCCCGCTCGAGTCGATGCCGGCTCTCTCGAGCATCTGGCGTTTGACCGCCTGCGTCTTGGGGGCGTCGAGCTCGAAGGACCGGACCGGCGTGCCCTTCGGCAGCCGGAACGCGCGCGTGTCGAAGCCCGCGCCGAGGATGACGAACTGGGAGATCTCGCGAAGGTATCGCTCGACCACCTCGTCGAAGAACGTGACGCGAGCCGACGCCTCGTACTGCGGGGGAACGTCGCCCTCGAACGGGTACCGGACCAACGGGGACATGTACCCCGTCACGCGGTGGGCTAGCAGCGTCGGGTACGTCGCCAGGTGCACGGCCAGCGGGGAGATGCCGGGCGCGACCATCAGCAGGCGGTTCGCCGCCTCGTCCTTGCGGACACCCACGTTGTGCTGGCCCCAGCGTGCTATCAGCGGACCCTGGGCGCTCGACGACACGCCCGACCCGCGAGCGGCGACGAGCTTGCCGACCCAGATCACGTAGCCGAGCGCCGAGATCGGGAACAGCAGGAAGGTGATGATCCTGTAAACCGTGGCCGCGCTGAGGCGCATGTCGAGTCCCTCCTCGTCTAAGGGTGTCAGCAACGATAGCGCGGTCGTATCGAGAGAGAGCAGGCCCGACCAGTGCCTCCGCCAAGCGTCAAGCTGCCGCGAGAGTTCGTCGAGGCGACGCGGGGGCTCCGTCAACGTGCCGGTCAGCCGAGACGGTCGGCGCCTGCACGGTGCGCGGCCCGAGGACGAGCGATCGCAGGCAAGGAACGGCCCCAGGTCGCCCGGTGCGCGGGGACGTTTCGCGAGCTATGCCGCGAGACATACACAGGACGCCGTGCCGCCGGACGGCCATACCCTGTGCCGATGCGCCAGGCCATCTGCAGCGTCATAGGTCAGCACGGCCCATGCACCGCGTTGGTCGGTGATCAGCGCACGCTCGGTCGACGCTTCTTCGGTTCGGCCACTGGTGACGAGATGCTGACGACACGGCCGAACGCGGTGGGCCGGCCGAAAGGTGCGACCCTCGCGGGATCGCGGGGGCGCGCAGAGGTGCCTCGGACCCAAGGCCCCTCTGGCGACTAGCCGCGCTTCAGCCGTCGCCACCCACCGGCTCGGTTGTTGGCGATGATCTGCCGGAAGATCGCGGTCAGCGCCGCGGCCTTGATCCGCTCGCCTTCGCAGATCGCCACGGTGCGCGCGGTCTGGTTGTCGTGGCCGCCGGTGATGATGCCGTCAGGGTCCGGGACGATCCCCCCGTCGTACAAGAAGACGTTGACGTGGTCCCGAGCCGCCAGGAGCGCGCAGATGTTGCCCTCGAGCACGAAGTACGGCTGGCTCTTGCGCTTCGTGGTCTCGACGACGTCTGGGTCGACAGCGTGGACGAGCTCCCGAACCTCTTGGCAGACCGCCTGCTGCCAGCCTGGCAGGCGCTCGATGTAGGCGTCCACCTGCGGATCGGCGACGTAGCCCATGAATGCCTCCCCCCAAGGGCGACCGGGTCAGCCGGCCCGGAACTCCGCGACCCGAGCGTGGACGAGCCTGCTCACGAGACCAGCCGGGAGGGGATGATCGACTCGAAAGTTGATCGTGCCCTTCCAGGTCCGGTACGTGGCGAGCTCAGCGGCATGTGCGTCGACCGGGGCCCGGCCGGTGAAGAAGGAGCACCCGTTCCGGGTCACTCCGAAGCCAACGAAGTAGCGCCCGTCGAGCCGGAAGGCCGGCCGGTCGTAGCTGATCGTCTCGATGGCCTCCGGGGCGGCCGCGCGGATCAGCTCGCGCAGCCGTTCAAGCGCGCGACGCTGGTCGTCCGGTATGCCAGCGAGATACTTGTCGATCGTCTGAGCGGTCATCGTCGTCCCCGTGGAGCATCTGTGTCCGACATCTGCCTAGACGCCGCCGAGCCGCCAACTCATCGGTGGTCGCATTGAAGGCGCATCGCCCCGCCGGATGGCTCGCCCGCCACCGCGCTGCGTCAAAGCCCTCGCTTCGCCCGAAAGACTGCCACGATCGCGTTGGCGTGGCCATGACCCATGCCGTGCTCGACCTTCAGGAACCGCACCATCTCCATGTGTCCGAGGTCCTGGTGGGGCTCGAGTTGGGCATACCAGTAGTCGATCGGCTGCCCGTACTTCTTCACGATCGAGGGAAAGTACGAGGCCGGACCAGTGACACGTTCGGACATGGGATGCTCCTTCTCCGCGCGGCTGACCAGGATGATTGTGCCGGCGCCCGGTCGACGGTCAACCGCGACCCCGGTTCTCTGCATCGCATCCGTTCAGACGGTTGGCGCAGCGAGAACTCATCGGCCCGAGCGGGGGGCGACGAGTTGAGCTGCCAGACGGAGGCGCGCCGGATCGCGAAGTCGGTCGCCATGCTCCGGGAAGGGCGCGGCCGCTAGCGCATCCTGCTCGCCTCGGGGCGTGTCAACCCGGATGAAACACCTTGTGCGTCAAGGACGGTTGGCAGGTCCTCCCGACCGTGCCACTCAAGCTGGCGTGATCGTCCGGCACGCTTCCGTTCATGGACAGGCTGGCGAGCACGGCGAAAGGACGAAGCGGCCGTCCGCCGCCCGGCGGATCAACCGACTATCTCGCGACGCGGTAGCGGAGGTAGACGACTCTCGAGCTGAAGGTGCGCGTCTCGACGAGTTCGAGATCCACCCGGCGCTCGCGCACCGTCAGCGGTCCCCACAGCGCCGGCGCGGCGACGTCGCCGTTGAGCCCGAGCGTCTGCACCGTGGCGCCGTGGTAGCCGGGGAGCAAGGAGATGATGCGGTGGCGCTTGGGCTGCCCCATCGCGACGGCGTGCTGGCGCAGGAACTTGAGGGCCATCTCGACGGCCTCGGAGCCACCCGAGGTCAGGTGGACGCGCTCGAGGCCCGGCCCCGCGAGCGCCGCGAGGCGCTCGGTCAACCCCGCGTTCGCCGCGTGCCGGGTCGAGCGCGAGTACGTGTAGGTGAGGCGTCGGCCCTGCTCGAGCATCGCCTGCAGGACGCGCTCGTTGCCCTGGCCGAGGGTCGCAAGGAAAGGCCCGGACGCCACGTCGAGCAGCCGCCGTCCGCGGTCATCGACGAGGTGGATGCCGTCGCCCGCGACGATCGTCGGGATTTCGGCTGCCGCCGACCGCGGGAAGAAGACATCCTGCGTGCCGCCGCGGGGCGGACGGAAGTCCTCGATCACGGGTGTGCTCCTCGCGGGCCGCGGATCGGCGTCCAGGGAGCCCCGGCCGCCGGGTATCCGGCGTGCCGTCTCGGTTGCGCCGCCAAGCGTACCGCTCGGCGGCGCAACCGATAAGCGCCCCACTCGCTGGTCGGAGCCCACCATGATGTCCTCCCCGGGATGGCTCGGCTGAGCCGCCTCGACGCTGCGTTGGAGCGGCTTACTCCGTCAATGCCAGCGTCGTCTCGGAGATGCCCGCATCGACGCTAGGGCCGGGATGCTCAACCGACGGTCGACGCCTGCCGCTGACCAACGCTCGCGCTCTCGGACTTCTTCTCCTGCCGCCGCCGGTCCGCCCGCTGCTGGGGGATGTGACGAGCCTTGCAGTCGGTGCAGTAGCGCGGCGGGCGACCTCGCTTCCTGGGTGTCTCGATGACGTTCGGACATCCGTCACACCAGAGCAAGCCCGATGAGCCCACCGCCGCCAGCAGGATCTGAAGCCCGAGTGCGCCGAACAAGCCATTGACTCGGAAGCCGACGCCTGGGCTTCCCTTGGCGGGCCAGCGCAGCTCGAGCGTCACGCAGGACTTGGTCCGCCAGATACGCGGAGCAGTGCCGCCCGGAGGTCGGGCAGCTCGCTGACCAGGCGGGGGATGTCCTTGTCGTCGAACGGGATGGCGCGGCCGTCCTCCATGAGGGCCAGGATCCCCGCGTTCTCCGGCACGCTGCGCTCAGCCTCGGAGAGTCGGGGATAGAGCACCCGACGGCGCGCCGCGAAAGCGAAGCGGACCGTATGTTGGGTCCCGCCCGCGGACGGCGCGAGGAGCGGCGGATGCCGTCGATGGGTGTGACCGCCCCCGGTGACGTGATCGACTGTCGGGACGGCCGGCCGGGTCACTGCAGGCGCGGCACGTCGAGGGCGCACACGTCGCACCTGAGCGCCTGGCGATCGTGGGCACAGACGTCCTGGTCACAGTGCAAGTGGTGGAACCCGTCGCGAGGCGTCTCGCAGTCGTGGCAGTCCTCGGCGGCACGGCGGCGCGGGGTCAGCGTGCCGTCGTCGCGGCTGCGCCAGGCGAAGGCGTCACAACTCGAGCCGTCCATGATGCGGTGACACGCATCGCAGGTTGCGTTCATGGGTTGCTCCTTTCTGGCGACTCGGGGTCGCCGGGCTTCGGCGAGTAGCCCCGGACGGGCTCCTGCGTGATCGGCAAAGGCTTCAGCAGCATGGCGGATTCTCCTGGCGTGACGAACGGGGTGGGAGTGCGTCAGCAGGATCGAGGCTGAGCCGCGCGTCCGCCCCGAACACCGTCTCCGCTGCCTGCTTGATCGACGGCCCGTCCTTGCCCCAGCCAGCATCGATCAGGGCCCACGACGATCCGGAGCGCACGAGATAAGCGTTGGTCTGGGTGCGTCCCCTCGGCCCCAGACAGTACACATCCGGGGCGAACTCATGGGTAGAGGTCGTGCCTCGGCGCGTAGCGGTCAGCCGACTCCTCGCGACACAGGTAGGTCGTGATCGAGGGTCCGGAAAACCCGGATGCGTGATCACGCCCTCGACGATCTCGTGGCTCAGGTCGACCATCCATCGGGGCATCGCCTCCACTCCCCTCCTGCCGCCTGCGACGTTCGCCGCCCGCCGGCATGGCGCCGGCCTTGCGGGATCCTCGAGTGGCGGTTCCTGCGCCGTCTCACTCCCCTGACTGCTCGCGTCGCCTGATCTCCGCGATGGTGTCGTTCCACGTGTCGAGGAAGGCTTGCAGCGCCGCCGGAGGCACCAGAGCCGAGATCGGGATAGTCGGATAGCGGTCGGCGCGTGCGGCCGGATAGTCGATGCCGGGGATCGCATCCAGTCGGGCGCGGAGCGCGGCACGCACCTCGGGGTCGGACAGGACCGGGCGGCCCTTGAGGGTCCCGAACTGCAGCCACAGGTACCCGCTGCCGTCCACGCTGAATAGCGGATACCACGTCTTGAAGGCATCCAGGTGCCAGGCGAGTCCAGGACTCGAGGCCATACCGGGGACGACACGGACCCGCTGCTCGGCTGCCCAGCCGATCAGTGCGTGCACCACGCCAGCGACGGGCGAGTCCGGTGGGAGCGCGGCAAAGAAGGCGGCCTCGTCCCAGTGGTGCGTCGGTCGCGGCTCGCCGGTGCCCTTGGCGCGCTCGGCATCAGCGCCGATGATGGCAAAGGCGCGCACGGGGAACGTCGCCATGCCCCGGATCCGCGGCGGGACCGCAAAGAAACTCCAGCCGTCCCGCGGCAGCGCCCCCAGGCCCGTGAGGTGCTCGACCAGCGGGATGCCAGCCTCCAGCAGGATGCTGTGGGCGGGACGCCGCAGGTCGGCCAGCGAGTCGACATTGAGCGAGTCGATGCCGACCAGCCCGGCCCCCTGGTCGACCAGCCAGCGGCAGGCGCCCTCGGCCAGGTAGGGGTTGCCGCCGAGGTAGGCGGGCGTGCCCCAGTGGGCATCCCAGCCCGTGGCGACGAGCACCGCCCGCCCGGCGACCTCGAGGTCGGCGAACGCCTCCGGCCCGATGGCCTTGTCGAGGGCATCCCGGCAGTCGGCCAGCGTGCCCGGGATGCCGGCGACCCGCTCCAGCGCCAGGGCCGCCAGATCGAAGCCCCCGGCGAAGCGGTGGGCGGGCGTGTCGAGGTACGTGCCGGTGTTCGCCACCATGTCGATGCGGGCGATCTCAAAGGTCGTGCCCGGCGCGTAGCGGCCTGCTGACTGCCCGCGAGACAGGTAGGTCGTGATCGAGGGCCCCGGCAGGCCCGGATGCGTGGTCATGCCATCGACGATCTCGTGGCTCAGGTCGACGATCCGCTGCGCCATCGCCTCCACTCCCCTCCCTGTCAACCGGACTGCTGGCTCCGCAGCACGGGACGTCAGGCCCCTTCGTGGCCGACGGTGATGACCACGTTCCCCTTCTTGTGCTCCTGCTCGACGTATCGGTGGGCCTCGACGATCTGCTCCAATGGGTAGCGTCGGTCGATGACAGGCCGGAGACTGCCGGCCTCTACCAACTCGGTCAGGAGCGCAAGGTCAGCGGCCGGCAGCCCGGGAGTCCCGTCGTCGACCGAGAGGTACCTCCCGCCCGGCGTGAGTGCCGTGCTGCAGGCCACCTTCAGTGTCGAGGTCTTCCGCTTGCCCACCGCATCGAACACGAGGTCGTAGCGCCGACCGGCGGGCGGGGCGTCTGCCTTCGTGTAGTCGATCACCGTGGCGGCTCCCAAGGACCTCGCCAGCTCCAGGTTCGAGGTGCCGCACACCCCGGTGACGTTCGCCCCGAAGTGACGGGCGAGCTGGACGGCGGACGTCCCCACCGCGCCCGAGGCCCCGTAGACGAGCACCTCCTTCGCGGTCGCGACGCCGCCCTTGCGCAGCAGGGCGAGGAGACCGCCGTAGGGAATGGCGGCCGCCTCCTCGAAGGTCATGTTGGCGGGGGCCACGGCGATCGTGCTGCGCTGCGCCAGGCAGGTGTACTGGGCGTAGGCGCCGAAGTGGTACTTCGTGAAGGCGTACACGCGGTCACCCACGCCGAAGCGCCGGACGGCCTTGCCGGCCTGCTCCACCTCACCTGCCAGCACGAGGCCCAGGATGGCCTTCCGTGGGCGCCTGATGCCGACGTACAAGTGCATCATGGCCCGCATGGCGAGCGGGGCGGTCGGGAGGCCACTCCGGATGAACCAGTCACTCGAGCTGACGGTCGTCGCGCGGATCTTGACCAGGACCTCGTCTCCCCGCGGGGTGGGCTTCGCGACTTCCCGGAGCTGCAGCACTTCCGGCGGTCCGTAGCGGGTACAGACGGCTGCTCTCACGAGGTTCCTCCCGGCCTTCAGGGCGTCCGGAGCGGAGTGACCGCCCATGAAGTTCATGCTCGACGATACGCGGCCCGACGGCCGAGCACGTGCCGGTCGGGCGCGGGACCGGGCGCGGTGGCGCTCCGGGTCCTCCGTCTCATCGTGGCGCCCATGTCCAGGCGCGAGCCTCGACAGCGATTGGGAAGCACGTCGCGAGCGTCGACCTGGCACACCAGCGCGTTGTGTTCGCCTGAGTGGCACCAGGCGTCCCCGTCGCCCTCGGATCTCGCTTGTGGCGGCCGAGGACGGGCGGCGGCGACCGACTCAGCTGGCCGGGCTCCGGCGACAATAGTTGACGCGAACCGGCTCGTTCTTGTCATGGCAGACCGACCCACCCCTGATTACAGCGCGTGAACTCTCGTGGTGGGACCGGAGAAGCGCCCGGTCGAGGACACCGAGATCAGGACAACCCACAACTGTCACCGTCGACCGCACAACGCTGGTTCAGCAGATCGGCCATCTTGTGGCGCTCGTGCGGAAGACGTGCTCGCGCAGAGCCGTGGCGCCCGCGAAGCCGTCCTGCTCGTTGAGCGAGACCGCGAGGTTGTGATCCCGGGCGACGGCCCCTCGCCAGCGTGCTTCCCCCGCCCGGGTGCCTGACGAACCCCACAGTCGGCTCCCCCTCGCGCTGGTGTCGGGCGTCCCCTGCCTAGACCGTCTGTTCAAAGCGTTACGCCTAATCTGCGGGCCGATCGGCCGCCGGCTCGTGTCGGAGCCCACTGCCCGCCCGGCGTCGCGTCCTGGGCCATCCACGGCGGTCGGGCTGGTCAGGGCACCGGGCGTGTCGCGGCGACCCGGTGTCTGGCATCGGCCGCGTGCCCGGGGCGCCGACCCGGGGACGTCGCGACGAGTCTTCTCACCGGGAAGAACCGCGAAGCGATCGCTACCTGCGTCTGACGCGAGCCGTGCGTGCTCACGACAAACGGCGCAGTAGATTTCGACAGATGCTCATGCATGCTCGCGTCGATGTGCACGAAGCGTGCGGACTGCGTCGGCGTTCCGAGGCACCATTCGCAGAACGCGCGGCGGTTCTGCCACATGTCGCGTTCACCGGCCATGCCTTGGAGAAGGTAGATCACCGAGTTCACCGCGTGGGGTTGTCCTGTGTGTCGGTGGCAGACAGATCCAGAGGGGCCGGGTCGGTCGGATCGCCAAGGAGTCGCCGCGCAGCGTGCGGTTGGTCGTGTCCCGTAGCGTGGTGTCACAGCGAGGCAGGCCGTGAACGAGAGCGGCCACCACGTCATCCTCGCGTCGTTGGAGTGAGAAACCGACGACACGAAGGGAGGCCGCGATGGCCGAGGACAGGATGGCCGTGCTCGACACGGTCCGCAAGGCGATTGGCCATGGGGACGTCGACTTCCTGCGCGAAGGGCTCCGCGTCCTCGCCCAGGCGGTCATGGAGGCCGAGGTGACCGAGCTGACCGGGGTGCCGCATGGAGAGCGCGACCCGGAGCGCAGACTGACCCGCCGCAATGGGTACCGCGAGCGACGGTGGGACACGCGGGCCGGCACGATCGATCTGTCCATCCCCCGCGTCCGCGACGGCAGCTACTTCCCGAGCCTCCTCGAACCACGTCGGCGCGCCGAGCGGGCCCTCCTCGCCGTCATCCAGGAAGCGTATGTGCTGGGTGTCTCGACCCGCCGCGTCGAGGATCTGGTCGAGGCGCTCGGCATCGCCTCGCTCTCGAAGAGCGAGGTCAGCCGCATCTGCACAGCGCTCGATGCGGAGGTCGAGGCGTTCCGCCATCGCTCGCTGTTGGGCGAGCGCTACCCCTACCTGTTCCTCGACGCCACCTACGTGAAGGTTCGTGACGCGGGGCGGGTGGTGAGCATGGCGTGTCTCGTGGCGATCGGGGTGGCGGCCTCGGGCGAGCGGCGTGTGCTGGGGCTCGATCTGGCGGCCGGCAACGACGAGGGCAACGCCTGGTCCGCCTTTGTGCGGGGGCTCCTCGAGCGCGGCCTCGCCGGCACCTGGCTCGTCATCAGCGACGCCCACCGGGGCATCGTGGAGGCCGTGCGCAGCCAGCTCCTGGGCGCCGCATGGCAGAGGTGTCGCGTGCATGCCACACGGAACGCCCTCGATCTCGTACCCCGCGGCTCCCAGGATATGGTGGCAGCCGCCATCCGCAGCGTCTTCGAGCAGCCTGACGAGACCTCGGCATCCGAGCAGCTGCGCCGGGTGTCGGACGGCCTGTCTGCTCGCTTCCCTGCCGTCGCCGAGTTGCTCACCGATGCCGAAGCGGACCTCCTCGTCCACTTCACCTTCCCCGAGGCCCACCGCCGGCAGATCCGCTCGACAAACCCGCTCGAGCGCCTCAACAAGGAGCTCAAGCGCCGCACCGCGGTGGTGGGGATATTCCCGACCCGAGCGAGCGTGCTGCGCCTGGTGGGCATGGTGCTGGCCGAGCAGGATGACGAGTGGCAGGACGGACGCCGCTACTTCAGCCCCGAGTCGATGGCCTTGATCGACGCGCTTCCTCACGAGGAGGTGCCGGCGCTGCTGATGGCGAGCTGATCAAGGCAGGGCGCCAGGATGACGCGCTGTGACACCACGTGCTGGGACTTGACCGTGCGGTTCCCACACTATGGTTCCATCTCGTTTTCTCGCCGCCAGACCCGCCCGCGACGACGTCGGGTGAACGTTCCCCGTGAGCCGGACCGCCCGGCTCAGGCGCGCGTCGTCGTTGACATGTTCGCGCGGCGTCGCGTACTGTTCGCGCACGATGCGCGATCGTTTCTACTTTTATCGGAGCCCGGCGTGACGGCTCGGGGGTCCTGAGACCCGAGGCGGCACGTGCCGGGTGGGCAGAGGTCTCAGACCTCTGCTTTTTTGTTTATGCAGCGGCGAGTGGCGCCGGAGGGCGCCGCCACGACGAGCGGCTGCCGGGTGTGGCGCCGGGAGAGGGTCGATCGGATGTTCGTGGTGATGGCCGTGGGGGCCAGCGAGGACGAGGTCAACGCCGTCAAAGCGCAGGTCCTCGCCGAGGGGCTGCACCCCCACGAGAGCCCCGGCGCGAACCGAGTCGTGATCGCCGTCGTCGGTGACGTGGGGCCGCGCAAGCAGCTGCTGATGAACCGGCTGTCGGCCCTGTCAGGAGTGGAGTCGGTGACACCGATCACGCGGCCGTTCAAGCTCTCGAGCCGCGAGTTTCATCCGTCTAAGACAATCATCCGCGTGGGAAGCGCCATGATCGGCGATGGGTCGCTCACCATCATTGCTGGGCCGTGCTCCATCGAGAGCCGGGAGCAAATGATGGAGACTGCGCTCGCGGTCGCCGACGAGGGCGCCACCATCCTCCGCGGGGGCGCGTTCAAACCGCGCACTAGTCCGTACTCCTTCCAGGGCCTAGGGGTGGAGGGATTGCGCCACCTCGCGGAGGCCGGACGCCAGACGGGACTCCCCGTGATCACCGAAGTGATGGAGCCTGGTCAGGTGGAGATCGTGAAGCGCTACGCTGACATCCTGCAGATCGGCACCCGCAACATGCAGAACTACTCGCTCCTGCAGGCGGTAGGCCGCGTCGACGCCCCGGTCATGCTCAAACGCGGCTACGGCGCCACGGTCGAGGAATGGCTGATGTCGGCGGAGTACATCGTCTCCGCCGGCAATCCGAACGTGATCCTGTGCGAGCGCGGCATCCGCACGTTCGAGACCTATACGCGCAATACCCTCGATATCGCAGCGGTGCCATTGCTGCACCATCTGACGCACTTGCCAGTCATCGTGGATCCATCGCATGCCACGGGCAAGCGATGGCTGGTGAAGCCGATGGCCCTGGCCGCGGTCGCCGCAGGGGCCGACGGTGTGATGGTCGAGGTCCACCCGCGACCGGAGACGGCGCTCTCGGACGGCGAGCAGTCGCTCACGCCGGAGCAGTTCCGCGACGTGGTGCTGGCGATCCGCGCCGTCCACGGCGCAGTGGGCGACCGGGACCCTGTCCTCGAAGCCGCCGCGCTGGGCGTCGGCGGCGGGAGAAGGCACTGAGCCCCGGCGGGCGCGGCATCATGGTCGGACCTGACGTGCCGACCGGACCGGGGGAGGTGGTCGGCCCCGTGGCCGGCCAGACTTCGGCGGTCATCCGCCGGGCGGGCCGCCTGCGAGGGATCCTGCGCCTCCCCGGCGACAAGTCCGTCACCCACCGCGCCCTGATCTTCGCGGCGCTCGCGCAGGGCGAGTCCCGGATCAGCGACGGGTCCGACGGCCTCGACTGCAACAGCACAGCCGCGGTGCTCGGAGAGTTGGGAGTGGAAGTCGTGCGACTCGGCCGGCCGGAGGCCGGCAGGGTCGATCGCCTGGTCCGATCGCCGGGTCGAGCCGGATGGAGCGAGCCGAGCACGGTGCTCGATGCCGGGAACTCCGGCACGACCCTCCGACTGATGGCCGGCGTGCTCGCCGGGACGCCCGTTCGGGCTGTGCTCGACGGCGACGCTTCGTTGCGCGGCCGTCCGGTGGCCCGTATCATCGAGCCGCTGCGTCGCATGGGCGCGACGCTCCATGCCCGAGCCGCAGACACCCTTCCGCCCCTCACCGTGGAGGGACGATCGCCCCTCACGGCGATCGTCCACCGGACGACCGTCCCCAGCGCGCAGGTCAAGTCCGCCGTCCTGCTCGCTGGTCTGTCGGCGCAGGGCGCGGTCGAGGTACGGGAGGCCGTGGCCACGCGCGATCACACGGAGCGCATGCTCCGGGACCGCGGGGTCCGGGTGACGGCGGAGGCAACCGATGGCGAATGGGTCGTCAGGATGGAGGGTGGAGCCACGGTGCAGGCGCGCGACGACCGGGTACCTGGTGACATCTCTGCAGCCGCCTTCTGGCTGGTCGCCGGTGCCGCTCACCGCAACGCCGAGCTTAGGCTGGAGCGCGTGGGGCTGAACCCTACGAGGAGAGCGATCGTGGACCTGCTCCGCAGCATGGGCGCCGAGATCCGTGAGGAGCCGCTGGCCACCGACGGGAGCGAGCCCGTGGGGACTCTGACGGTCACCACGAGCGACCTGCGTGCGATCGAGCTTGACCCGTCCGACGTTGCCCGCGCGATCGACGAGATCCCGGCCCTCTGCCTGGCTGCTGCATGCGCCACCGGAACGACGCGAATTCGCGGTGCCGGTGAGCTGCGCCGCAAGGAAAGCGACCGGATTGCCGGCATCACGGAAGGCCTGGGCGCGTTCGGCGTGCGCGTCACCGTGGAGGGTGACGACCTGGCGATCGTGGGGCGACCCGACCGCGCCGGCTTCGGCATGACCGGTACGACGGTCGAGACACGCGACGATCACCGGCTCGCGATGACCTTCGCAGTGGCCGGCCTGCTCGCTGACGGCGAGACAACGCTCGACGACGCGGCGTCGGCCGCGGTCTCCTACCCGGACTTCTTCACCGACCTCGAGAGGGTGCGCACATGACCAAGCGAGTTGTCCTGATCGGCCACCCGGTCGCCCATTCGTTCTCTGCACAGATGCAGCAGGCCGCCTTCGACGCGCTCGGCATCGACGTCCTCTACGAGCTGCTGGATACGCCCGCTCCGGCACTCCAGGAGACCGTAGAGGCGCTGCGAGGAGACGAATTCCTTGGCGCGAATGTGACGATCCCGCACAAGGAGCGAGCCGCCACGTTCGTGGACCGCAAGAGCGAGGACGCGTCGGCGACCGGCGCCGTCAACTGCATCACCCGCGAGGGTAAGCGCCTCGTTGGGCACAACACGGACGTGAACGCCTTCCGTGTGTCGCTCGATGCGTTGGTGGGGAAGCAGAAGATGCCGCGAGCGGCCGTCGTGCTCGGCGCCGGCGGCGGAGCCCGTGCGGCAGTGCACGCCCTGATCACCATGGGCTTCCAGCGGGTGATCGTCTTCAACCGGCACCTTCACCGCGCCGAGGGGCTCGTGCGGCACTTTGGCCGCAGCGCGGCCCACATGGAGCTGCGCGCCATGCCCTGGCACGAATCGGTGATCGAATCGGAGCTATCGCGAACGAGGGTTCTGGTCAACGCCACGTCGGTGGGGCTCGCGTCCAACGAGTCTCCAATCCCCGGCGAGCTCCTGCAGCCAGACCTGCTCGTGATGGACATGATCTACAACCCGCCGGAGACGCGCCTGCTGCGCGACGCGAAGACCGCGGGCGCGGCAGCCGTCATGAACGGGGAACCGATGCTGCTGCAGCAGGGCATGGACGCGTTCCAGCTCTGGACCGGCCAGCCGGCGCCGGCCGAGGTGATGCGCCAGAAGCTGGCCGAGGCTCGCGCCGCGGGCACAGGGCAGTCCGCAGCGGAGCTGGTCTGAGCATCGCCACGCTTGCGTCGAGGTCGCAATGCCGTTCCGTTTCCTGACCGCCGGCGAGTCGCACGGTCCCGGCCTCGGCGCGATCCTCGAGGGTCTGCCGGCTGGCGTCCCAGTCTCAGCCGAGGCGATCGCCGAGGACTTGGCTCGCCGCCAGCGAGGATACGGCCGCGGCGGACGGATGCGGATCGAACAGGATCGCGCGGAGATCGTCGGCGGCGTCCGGCACGGCACCACGCTTGGGTCGCCCGTGATGCTCCTCGTGCGGAATCGCGACTGGGCCAACTGGACCCGCGTGATGCAGGTCGGGGCACTCTCCGAAGCCGAGGCCACCGGGCTTGCGGCGCTCGCGGAGGCAGGCGACCGGCGCGCCATCCCGGTCACCCGCGTGCGCCCCGGCCATGCTGACCTGGCCGGCGCGCTGAAGTACGGCGCGACCGACGTGCGTGACATCCTTGAGCGCGCGAGCGCGAGGGAGACCGCCGTGCGCGTTGCCGGCGGCGCCGTCTGCCGCGCCTTCCTGGGCGAGCTGGGCATCGACGTCTGGAGCTTCACCGTTGAGGTGGGGGGCGTAGCGATGGACCCCGCGCGGGCGACCCGCAGCCGTGCCGAGTCGGAGGCGAGCCCCCTGCGCTGCCCCGACCCGGAGGGTGAGGCGGCGATGATCGCGAGGGTCGACGAAGCGCGCGCTCACGGTGACACGGTGGGCGGAGTTTTCGAGGTGGTGGCACGAGGGGTGCCGGTCGGGCTCGGGAGCCACGTGCACTGGGACCGGCGGCTGGACGCGCGGCTCGCCGCAGCGATCTGCTCGATCCAGGCTGTCAAGGGCGTGGAGTTCGGGCTCGGGTTCGAGCAGACACGGCGGTTCGGATCGGACGTGCACGACGTGGTAACCGGGGTCGGCGTCGACGAAGACCTGGCGCCGGCGCCAGGCTTCGCCGGGCCGGTGCGCCGCTGGCTCCACGCGACGAACCGGGCGGGCGGCCTGACCGGGGGCATTGCGAACGGCGAGCCGCTCGTGGTACGCGGTGCCGTGAAGCCGATCTCCACGCTGGCCCGCCCCCTCCCCTCCGCCGACCTGCGGACCGGCGCGCCCGTGTCGACTGCGCACTACGAGCGGAGCGACATCAGCGTGGTGCCGGCGGCGGGGGTCATCGGCGAGGCGATGGTGCTCCTAGTGCTAACCGACGCTGTCCTGGAGAAGTTCGGCGGGGATTCGCTCGCCGAGGTGCGCGACAACATGCGGCGATAC
The DNA here is from genome assembly GCA_963835945.1 of uncultured Chloroflexia bacterium. GTDB lineage: Bacteria > Chloroflexota > Limnocylindria > Limnocylindrales > CSP1-4 > JAJYNJ01. Next base: position 8,932 of record CAWIHR010000019.1, on the reverse strand, counting down.
CTCGACCGGACGCTGGCAATGACCGACGCGGACGGGTCTCCCGGCAACCCAAGGCCGGCCAGGATCGCATCCCCGGGCGAGGCCGGCTCTGGCGGGGACGACTGAGGGCCCGGCGTGGACCTCGTGCTGATCGGACCGCCAGGCAGCGGCAAGAGCGCCGTCGGTCGGCTGGTCGCCGCGCGCCAGGGCGTCCCGTTTCTTGATCTTGACGACATGATTGAGGCGGCCGCAGGCCGGCCGATTCCCGCTATCTTCGAGGCAGAGGGCGAGGCCGGGTTCCGGGCGCGCGAGCGGGCGGCGGTGCATGCGCTCGGCGCGTCGGCCGACGCGGCGCTCGCCCGCGTCGTCGCCGTGGGCGGGGGCTGTGTCACCGACCCCCGCAACCGCTGGGACCTGTTTCGGGGCAGGCGGGTAATGGCGTTGTGGGCGCCCACCGATCAGCTCCTCCGACGGCTCCGCGGCGGTCCGGCTAGGCCACTGCTGGCCGGGCGCGACCCCGGCGTGCTGCTCGGCCATCTCCTTGACCAGCGCGCCCGCTGGTACGCCGCCGCCGAGCCGGTCGACGCGACCGGCCGGCTCACGTCCGTGGCAGCGCGGGTCGAGGAGCTGCTCCAGTCGGCGGCACCCCAGGGCACGTCGCTCCTTCGCGCCGAGACCCCCGTCGGCAGGCTCACGGTCGGCGACGCCGACGCGCTTCCGCGCCTGCTCGAGGCGCTGGCCCTCCTCGATGCCCGGCGCGTTGCGGTCGTGTCGGAGCCGGTCGCGTGGCGCCTCCACGGGGAGCGCCTGGCGGCGGCCGTGGGCGCTGCCGGGCTCGACGTGGTGCCGCTGCTGGCGCCGCGGGGAGAGTCCGGGAAGACCGTCGCCGCATACCGCCGTCTGGTGCGCGCCATGGCGTCGGCCCGACTCGGGCGCGACGACGCCGTCGTGGCGATCGGCGGGGGTGCTCTCGGCGACGCAGCCGGATTCGCGGCCGCCACCTACCTGCGCGGTGTGCCGCTGATCCACGTCCCCACGACCCTCGTGGCGCAGATCGATTCGGCCATCGGCGGGAAGACCGCGATCGACATCCCCGAGGGCAAGAACCTAGTCGGCGCGTTCCACCAGCCGCGCGGGATCGTGGCGGACGTGTCGACGCTCTCGACGCTGCCCGCGCGTCAGCTCCGCGCAGCCTTGGGCGAAGCGATCAAGTACGGCGCGCTTGGCGACGATCGGCTCCTGGACCTGCTCGAGCAGGAGGCGGGACGGCTGGTCCGGGGGCGCCGTACGTTCGAGTCGGGGGCCCTCGCCGAACTCGTCGAGCGGTGCGCCTGGGCCAAAGTGGAGGTCGTCGCTGCGGACCAGCGCGAGCACGCCGGCCGGCTGGCGCTGAACCTCGGCCATTCGATCGGGCATGCGATCGAGGCGGCGGCCGGCTACCGGCGGATCCTCCACGGCGAGGCGGTGGCGCACGGGCTGCGCGGCGCGCTCGCCGTAGGGATAGCGGTAGGGGTAACACCCCCGGCCGCGCCGACCGGATCGAGCGGCTCCTCGCGGCCGCCGGGCTGGCTCAGCAGCCGCCAGGCGTGCCGGAGGCGGCGGTGCGGGAGCACCTCGGGCGAGACAAGAAGCACGCCGCCGGCCGGCTTCGCTGGGTGCTGCCGACCGGGTCGGGCGTGGTGGTCCGTTCGGACGTGCCCGAGGAAGCGGTGTCGGCCGGGATCGCCGCCGCGCTGACGGGTGCGCGGGCCTCCGCGAGATGACTCGCATCCTCGTCCTCCAGGGCCCGAACCTAGACCTGCTCGGCACCAGGCAGCCGGACCTGTATGGGACGGAAACGCTGGCCGAGATCCACGCGTCTCTCGCCGAACACGCGCACCGGCTCAGCGTGCAGATCGACTTCTTCCAGTCGAACCACGAGGGAGCACTTGTGGACCGGCTACACGTGCGCGATTTCGATGGTGTGATCATCAACGCCGCGGCCTACACGCACACTAGCCTGGCGCTTCGCGACGCGTTCCTGGCTATTGCGCTGCCCTTCGTGGAAGTCCACCTGACTGATCCGTGGCAGCGCGAGCCGTTCCGGCAGGTCAACTTCCTCCACGATATCGCGCTGGAGACGATCGCCGGCCGGGGCTCGCACGGCTACCACGTCGCGCTGGTAACGCTGGCGGCGCGGCTCGGAGCCGACGATGCCTGACCGACGACCGACGACGGCCGTTGCTCACGACTCGCTTGAGCTTCGGCGGCTTCGCCGGCGGATCGACGCGCTCGACCGGCGCATCGTGGAGTTGGTGAACGAGCGCGCTCGGCTGGGGCTGGCGGTGGGCGCAGCCAAGAGGTTAGCCGGGCAACGCGGCATGTTGGATGCCAGCCGCGAGCGCGAGGTGCTGCTGCGCGTGGCGACGTCGAACCGGGGGCCACTTCCGCAGTCGGACCTGCTCGCCCTCTATCGCCGGCTGATCCTCGCGACGCGGCGGCTGGAGATCGCGGAACGGAGACGAACGGTGGAGCTCGCCCAGCGGACTGGACCGGCCGGGCCGCCCCGGCCAACTGCACCGACTGGACCGACCGAGGCGCCGCCGGACTAACCGCACGGAGGCAATTGCGCGCGCCCGGGTGGCCACGGCCGACGGCGATGCAAACACCGCCGTGCCGGTCCGCATGCCCGAACCAGCCGCCCCCATTGCGAGCACGTCCCGGCCGTCCGGGCCCAGCGCGTCGACCAGCGGCGACGCGGCGGTGACGCCGTCCGCCACGCGCGCCAGGCAGCGGACATGGCGGGGCCGTGAAATACCGAAACCCACGGCGGTAGGGACGGGGCCCGCGGCCCGCACACGGCGTACGAACGCGGCTACCTCCGGCGAATGGGCCGCTCGGGCACCGGTCGCCCCGACCAGACAGACCGCGTAAATAGGATGCCGCCAGTCCGGGAGGCGATCCAGGCCCGCCTGGCCGGCGGTATCCTCGGCGTCACCCGATCGCCACAACCTCGTACCCTAATGATGAGCCGACCGCCAAACCGGCGGCTCCAATTGACGAGGCGGTCAGCTGCTCTCGAGCAACCGGGCGATGACCACCTGCCACACGGCGCCGGCGATGATCCCGCCGGCGCCACCGGCGATCGCGAGCGTCAGCCAGGCGATGCCGGCGAGCGGCGCCCAAGTCGTGCTAGTCGAGAGCTCCTGGGCCGCGCGCAGACCCGCGAAACTCCCGATGGTCACGAACGTCAGGCCAAAAGCCAGCGGTCCGAACACCGGGCTCCGCCGACCGTCGCCGCCAGGGTCGGAGCCCGGAGGTGCGCCCTTGCGGCGGCGCGCACGATCGCGTCGCAACTGCTCTTCGTCCTGCCGGACCCACACCCCGCCGAGAAGCCCGATCCCGAACCCCGCCACGAGGCCGCTGACGAGGATCGGAGCATCGCCGGCGAGTCCCACCAGCCTGAGTGCCACCGATGCGAGCACAGACAGCGCGACACCGAGCAGTCCACCGACCGCGGTTGTGAGCGAGAGGAAACGGCTCATGGACATGCAGTCACGTCCGACGAATCGTACGCACGTGCCGCTGCGCTCGCAGCCATCAGGAGCATGAGCAGCATTTCGTCCAACCGCCGGCGCCGCAAGACGACGCTCCCGTCCATACGCCCTGTGCGAAGGCCGCCGACCCAGGAGGCCAGCGCGCGTTTCCGAGCCTTCCGGCGTCACGCGGAACTTGTTCGACTCGGTCAACGCCACGCTGTAACCGCACGTGACGCGGGAAGGCAGGTGTACTGGTCGGAGAACGACCGGCTAGTGGCCACGTCATGGGCAACCCACCTCCCCGCGCCTCCAGGACGACCAGATCCTGCGCTCCCTCGACGTTCCCTCGCCCGCGGGCCCTCGCCCTGAGCGATCGGCCGGGCGCGCGCGACTCGGTTTCGTCGCCGGGGCAGTTGGACGCGCTCCACACGATCCTCGGTTCCCACCTAGAGCACTACGAGCACGCCCTCCTGACCCTGCTCGTCACGGCGCCCAGCGTGTCCAAACTGGAGGCTGCCTGAGCCGAGATCCGAGAGTTTCGCCTCTGTGTCGGGCCCATTGTCCTCGGCCCCCCTCGGCCGTCGGCGCGAACGGGCCACGACGTGCTCGACCGCGCGATGCGCACGCTCCAGGATGTGAGCGTCGCCAACGGCGATCTCGTGCTCTGTCATCGCCAACCCTTGGAGGCGCCTTGACTTCGCGCCACGGCAATATCCGGAAGTTCCCGCCCGCGCCTGAACCTGCCGTTGGGCGGCCAGGAAGCCCGTGTGATAGAGGTGTCCACGGCTGTAGAGACCCCGAGGCAGAGGCCTGGGCACGCATCATGCCCTGTGACCTCCGCCTCCTGCATCAGGCACTTTGACTGCCCGGCAGCATTCGACCAGCCGCGTGGCTCGCCTTCGCGCCCCTTAGCTAGTCGCCGGGCGGTGGACCCCCGTCGGTTCCACGGTGCGGACGGTCGCTCGCCAGGGAACGCCGAGGCGCGGCAGCAGCCAGCGGTCGGCTCCGTAGTAGCCCGCGACCCGCCAACCGAGGATGAGCCCGACCGCCAGGGCGAACAGGACCGGGTTCACCGACGTCGAGCCGGCAAGCAGGTAGGACATGTTCATCACGATGCCGAAGAAGGCGGCGATGCCGACCAGGACTCCCAGCAGGAGGCCGATGCCCACGGCGAGCTCGCCAAGGGTGATGAGCCAGGCGAACCAGCCCTGCGAATGGCTGTTGATGAGGAACTGCAGGAAGCTGCGGTACCAGTCGAAGGTGATGGGGGCCGACCCCTGGGCGGGGACCGCGACCGCGCCCTTCCAGTACCCCAGGAGCGCCGCTCCGCCGTTAGTCCAGCCGGTCGCGCTGGTGAGCTTGTGCCAACCGGCCACCGCGAACTCGAAGCCCACGAAGATGCGGATGGGCAGCCACAGGAGCCCGGCGCGCGTGTTGCTAAACAGGTAGCGCGTGACCGCGGGGCCCTCGACCTCGATGACCTCGCCACTCGGCGCATTGCGGTCCGCCAACATGAGGACGAGCACCACGAGCGCAAGCACCCAGAACACCACCGTGCCCACGTCGCGCGCGGTGCTGCTCGGGGCCGGGGGGTACCAGGGGTTCACCAAGTAGACGAGGACGGCCGCCGCGATGAGTGCGAGCGGCGTCACGTAGGTGCGAGAGCGCGCGAGCATGTGGTCCTCCCAACCGAGTCAGGCCGCCGGAACAAGCCTGCGGCGTTTGCCGTGAGTAGCACGCCGCGAACGACGGCCGGCAGACCATCCATGAGCACCGGATCCGCTCATGACGGCGCCATCACTCAACAATGGTAATCGGAGATGGGTGGAGGTAGGGAGAGACGGCCCAGTGAGCGAGGATCTTCGGCATCTCGATTAAGGCACAACAGCACGAATTGAATGCGCCACGCGGATGGTCGTCGTCCAAGTCTCCATTCCATCCCCCTGCCGCCCGCGTCGTAGAGGAGATGATCCGATGCTCCACATGGTGGTGCATACCCACACGGCCGAGAGTTGCCCCTTCCGCTCGGAGGAGAACCGCACGGCCATGGGGATCGCCCTCGGGCAACTCATGACCCTCGCCAAGGAGCACGGGGCGGAGATGCAGGGCAGTTGGGTGAACACCGGCGCCCATGTCGTCTTCGCCCTCGTCGAGGCCCCCAGCGCCCACGTCGTGAACACGCTCATGGAGGAGTCGGGGCTCGCTGCCAGAGGCACCACGACCGTCTACGCCGTCACCGAGTTGGCCGCCCAGATGGCCGTCATGGGCATGTAGCGGCGACTGACAAGACGCACTCGGTCCCGGCGCGTGAGCGGGTGCAACTGCCCGCACCGGGCAGGTCGCTCGGCTGATCCCCGGCGGTCCGCCCTGAGAGGCACACTCCATGCCAACGAGCGGACCGCTCCCCGTGTGGACCGCTCGACATAGGGAGCGGGGTCCATGCCAGTGGCGCCCCGCTCCCCTCTGTGTCGGGCCGCAGCGTGCCCCTATGACGGCGCCCCCCTCGCCGCCAGATGGCAATATCGCGCAGCGCACGTCGAAGGGACTTCCGGCGGCCACGCCAGCAGGACCTCCGCCTCTCTATGCGGGACCGGGTGTCGAGCGCAGCATGGCCGGACTGGCCCCGATCAGGGCGGGGCACAGCAGAACCGGAGTCGCGGGGGAACTCCCAACGGCTCCGGTTCGCCATCGACGCGCAAGACGGCTTGGTCAGGGGAGGTGGGCGCAGCGTCGCACGCGCTTCAGGACATGTTCAGGGACGCGAAGGATCATCCTGATCGTTCCTCCTTCCTCCTCCCTCAGACCTGAGCCCCCGGTGAACCCCCCGCCGGGGGCTCTTCGCTGTCCCGCCGCGTCCCCGTCAGGAACTCGAGCCCCGCCAGCGCGAGCAGGAGGACGCCGACGATGGCAAGCGCGGCCAGCCGCCCGCGACGCCGAGGAGCAGGAGCACGGCGCCCGTCAGGGCGGTGAGGGCCGGGGAGGATCGCAGCCCCGAGATGTTCGGCACGGCCCGGAAGCCTCTCCAGCGCCGCAGGCGACCGGCACCTGCTCGCATTCGTCCGACGCGGATCAGGGCCTTCTGACTCGGAGAGCCAGTCAGCGCGTCCGCAACACCTCGGCCAACTCGCACAGCGCCTCAGACTCCGTCATGCCCCGCGACTGCACGGTGGAGCGGCGGTCGAACCGATGGATGTGGCCCGCGTAGAAGGTCGTGGCCGCCCACAGCCGCTCATCCGGGTGCCAGTGCGGGCGCGTGGCCTCCCAGCCCGGCAGCCGCTGGAGGCTTCGCGCACCGCCTCCTACGCCGCCTCGGTGTCGCTCCTGGCAGGGCTGTTTAGGAGAGGCGTTCTAGGCCCTGCACAGGAAACTGGGTGCTGGTGGGAGAGGGACTTGTCGCCCCTCTGCCATCAGGGCTCCTAGGGCCCTTCCGAGCGTTCGCGTAGAGAGCCGCAGCATGGTCGGCGCGCAGCAGCCCGAGCCGATCGCATCTCTCCTGTCACTTGCCCGGCGGCAGTCCGGTGCGGCGCAGCACCTCGAGGCGTTGCTGGAACTCCTCTGCCCCGATCTCGCCCCGGGCGAAGCGCGCCCGCAGCACCTGCTCAGGATCATCCGGATGCTGGTGCTGCATCCAGTAGCCGCGCTGGGGTCCCCGGATCAGTCGCACGATGAGGGCGACGACCAACACCACGATGAGGAGCCACAGCAGGCCGCCCAAGATCGCGCCGACCACGCCGACATGTCCGGGTCCCCACCACCAGTACCGCATTGTGTTGCCACCTCGATCCGTTACAGGGAGACCCGCCGTTCCGCACGCTGCCGCGTCATTGTCGCGCAGGCTGGCCGGTTTCCCGTTCTCTCTGGCACGAGTTCGCTTGCTCACATCGTGGCGAGGCGCGATGAAGATGACGTGAAGGCGTGGCAGAGAACTTGTGGGGTGCGGCTACTCGGGCATCGTCGATAGATCGCCCCGCGAACACGCGCACATGGTGGCGATGTCCTCGCTCAGTGTTCCTCGGTGCGGCGCGTCCGCGCGGCCCGCACGGCTCGAAGACCCGCGTCGGTCAACTGCAGGGACAGTGGGGTGCCGGTCCGCCGTACGAGTCCCTGCACCAGCAACTCGTGGACGAGGGCCTCGGTGTCGGGCTCATCGAGCCCCATGTCCGCCCCGATGCCACGGCCTGACGCCTGCCGGTACGGCGAGCCGTCCGTGGCGTGGAAGACGGCGGTCAAGAAGCGCTCCTGCAGGTCCATGAGGGGCATCTGTCCTGTCAGCGTTTGCCTCCGCCCCACAACATCCGCCAGATCCCGCCCCGGGCGAGCGTGCGGCCGAGCATCGTGTTCGTGACCCACGCGCGATGCGGTGCAGGTTCCCCGAGGCGAGGACCGACACGTCGTTGGCCTAGCGAGCGGTCCGGTACAACTGCGAAACGAAGGATCGACGGGCCATCAGGAGACCTTCGGTTCGGGCTGGGCGTCGCGCACCATCAGTTCCATGCCCGGGGCGTCGTCGGGCCGGGCAATGAACCCGAGCCGCTCGCAGAAGTAGCCCGTGTACCGGGCGCAGAAGAGTTGCACATCGAGGACCCGACGCGCCCGGCACTCGGCCACGAGACGCTCGATGATACCGCTCCCGATGCCTCGGTGCCGATAGGCGGGATCGACGATGACGTCAACGAGCAGGGCATGCAGAACGCCGTCGCCGACGATCCGCCCCGTCCCGACGAGACGGGCCTCGTCGTAGGCCGACACGGCATACCACGTGTGCCCCAGTGCCTCGACTGCCGCCGCGATCGTCAGCCGACCCTGTGGGTCCCAGCCCGTGGTCGCGAACAACCGGACAAACGCCGCAGGGTCGGGGACCTCGGCCCGGTACTCGATCACGGGCGTGTCTAGGTGCATCTTCTTCGCTCCTTTTCCAACGCGCTGTGACCCTCCGGCGCGGATTGCCCATCGGCGCCGACTAGGTGGGCTAGAGGGCCGCTCTATTGACCGCACCGACCCCGAAATCGAACATGTAGCCAGCGAGTTCCCGGCCGTCGATCAGCACGATGCGCTGCTCGATCCCCTTCACGTACGCCTGCGCGTCCGAGGAGAAGGTCGAGGTGGTGCTCAGTACACCGCGCTGCGCATGTTGCCCGGCGAGTGCCCCCTCAAACGCCGGCACCACTGGCCGCCCAACAGCGCCGTCCCAGCGCTTGGCTTGCAGGTAGATTGTGTCGAGGCCGAGGCGATCTTCCTTGATCACCCCGGCGACGCCGCCATCGCCGCTCTGGCCCACCGCTTTCCCGCCGTCCTCCTGCGATCCGCCGTACCCCATGGCGACCAGCAGTTCAACAATCAGGCGTTCGAAGAGCGTGGGGCTGGCCGCCTTGACGCGCTCTAGCAGTTCCTGCTCAACGGAGGCGCGGAAGGCAGCGTAACTCGACGCGATGGCC
>CAWIHR010000018.1:0-242034 GCA_963835945.1 uncultured Chloroflexia bacterium | reverse complement strand
CTCCCATGCTGGCCACGTCAGGCGCGCAGGACTCGGGTACTCGAGGCGCTGCCAGGCCCGCGTGCTGTACAGGGCGTTGTGCCGGCTGCGGTTCGACTGCCGAGCGTGATCAGGCAGCGGCTGCCCGCGCGGCTGGTGACGACACCACAGACCATGCAGAGCTTCACCCGCGAATCGTCGACGGGGCGACTGGCGCGGTCCACTCGCTCGCGGTGCTACGCCTGGGGGGTCAGCCGCGACTGCGGTTCCTGCCAGTCGGTGTGCCCCGAGAGCGACAATCACTGCGATCGGGGTCCGGGATCGGACACCGAGGAACCGTGGGGGCCATGACGCTCGGTCGAGAGGGCGCTGACGATGGGCCAGCTCGCAAGGGGCAAACCCCGCGGCGTCGTCGTCAAGACGTACGGCCGCGGGAGCCCCCTTGGCCTCCTCAGCCTCCCCTTCGCGTTCCTCATGGCCTCCCAGGGCATGCACGGCTGGCAGGAATCCGCGTCCGGGGACATGGAGGACGACGCCGTCGCGATGGCCAGACAGGGGTACCGGCGTCGTGGCCTCCGGCGAGTTCGGCATCCCCGTGCTCGGCCTCACCTGCTACAAGGTGAGCTACCAGCTGGTCGACGAGGCGCGACCTCGGACGAGCGGGGAACGACCCGGGCACTGGGCAATCGTGGCGAGATGAACGGCGACGTTCGAGTCCTTGAGATCGTTGGCATCTCGAAACGCTACGGCGAGGTCGTCGCGCTCCGTGACCTGAGCTTCGAGGTCCGCGCCGGCGAGCTGTTCGGGTTCGTCGGCCGCAACGGCGCGGGCAAGACGACGACGATGCGCATCGTGCTCGGGGTCCTCGCGGCCGACGCGGCGCAGGCCCGCGTCGACGGGACCGCCCCTCACGTTCGACCCCGTCGCCGGCGGATCGGCTACATGCCCGAGGCGCGCGGTCTCTGCACCCCAAGATGCGCCTGGCCGAGCAGCTGAGCTACCTGGGTGAGCTCCACGGCATGACGGACGCGGACGCGCGAGCATCCGCCACGCACTGGCTGGAGCGCTTCGGCCTGGAGGAGCGTCGCGACTCCGAGCTGCAGTCGCTCAGCCTCGGCAATCAGCAGCGCGTCCAGCTTGCGGCGGCCCTTGTCTTCCCTACGACGTCCTCGTCCGGACGAGCCGTTCGCCGGGCTCGATCCAGTCGCCGTCGATGTGATGAGCGCCCGTCCTCCGGGAGCGAGCCGACGCGGGCCTCCCGGTCATCTTCCCCAGCCACGAGCTCGAGTGGTCGAGCGGCTGTGCGACCGGGTGGGGGATGATCGATCAAGGGAAGATGGTGGCCTCCGGCACGGTCGACGAGCTGCGGGCCGGAGGGCACGAACGCCGCCGGGTGGACGTCCCCGGGGGCGGCGGACGATTGGGACGCCGACGTGCCGGGTATCAGGCTCGTGGAGAGCGAGGGCCCGCGGCGGCTCTTCGAGCTGGCGCCGGGCGTCGACGACCAGGCGCTGCTCCAGGCGGGTTGGCCACCGGACCGGTGCGCGAGTTCGAGCGCGTCGAGCCCACCCTCGGCGAGATCTTCCGGAACGTCATCGAGGAGGCAGCGGCATGAACGCCCGGTCTCTTAGTCTGGGCGGATCGCGCCACCTGCCGACGGTCGTCCTCGTCGCCCGCCGCGAGGTCCGCATGCGTCTGCGCTCGCGGGTCTTCGTTGGCGGCACGATCGTGATGACGGTCCTCGTCGTGGTCGGCATCGTGGCCGCGTCGCTGCTCGCCGGCAGGACCACGCCGGTGCGGGTGGGCTTCAGCGGCGGATCGCAGGCGCTCGAGCGTTCGTTCACGGCAACTGCCGCGGCCCTGGGTGCGCACGTGACGCTCAGCGACATTGCCGACGTCACCGCCGGGAAGGCGCAGGTAACGGCGGGCACGCTCGACGTGCTCGTGACCGGGTCGTCGACCGCACCGACGGCCGTGGCGAAGGCTGCCATCCCATCGAACGTCGAGTCCGCCCTATCCCTGGCTGCGGAGGCGGCACGCCTTTCCGACGCTGGCCTCTCACCGGCGGCCGTCACCTCGGCCATGGCCCTGGTCCCGGTCCAGCTTCTGCAGCCCCCCAATCCCAAGAACAACGAGAACCTGTTCGCCAGCCTGGCCCTCGGCATCCTGCTCTGGATCGCGCTCGGCCAGTACGGGAACATGGTGGCCCAGGGCGTGGTCGAGGAGAAGGCGACCCGGATTATGGAGGTCCTGCTCGCCACGATCCAGCCAAGCCGCCTGCTCGCGGGCAAGGTCATCGGGATCGGCCTCGTCGGTCTCCTGCAGCTCACGATCGTGGGCGCGGCCGCGCTCGTCGCGGTCCACGTGACCAATGTCGCCGCCATCCCGGCCCTCGGCGTGGCCTCGATCCTGGGCGATATCCTCTGGTTCCTGCTCGGCTTCCTGTTCTACGCCACTGCCTATGCCGCGGTCGCCTCCCTCGTCTCGCGCCAGGAGGAGGTGCAGAGCGCCATCGCGCCGATCTCGATCTTCCAGATCGCGGGGTACCTGCTCATGTACGCCGCGCTGCCGAATCCGAGTGGCCCCCTGGCCACGGTGTGCTCGCTGCTTCCGCCGTTCGCCCCCATCCTCATGGCGGTGCGCATGGCGGACATCAACGTGCCGTTCTGGCAGGTCGGCCTGGCCGTAGCGCTGATCGTGGCATCCATCGTCGGCCTGACCTGGCTCGCCGGCCGCATCTACAGCAACGCAGCGCTCCACCTCGGCGCGCGGGTGCGCTTCATGGAGGCGTTCCGTGGGTAACGCTCGTGGGTAGGTACAGCATGTTCGGGCCCCATCGGGCCGCAGCGATCGGAGGACGATCTAGATGCCGTCTCGTGTGAGGGCCCATCCATTCTTGACCCTGATGGCGGTGGTCTCCGCGATCCTCATCGTGGTCGGCCGGGTCAACCGCGACCTCTGGTGGGGCGACTGGGTCTTTGTCGCCGGAATCGCGGTGCTCGTGGTCGCGGGCGCCCTCTTCCTCCTCCTGACAAAGAGGTGATCGAGACGACCTCGTTGCGGCGGATGTTGTGCTCGCGATGGGCCTCCCGCTCGCCACGGCGGCCGGCTTGACGGCGCTCGCCGGCCGGATCTACATGAACGCCGTCCTGCGCTCGGGACGCCGTGTGCCGCTGCGGAAGGCGCTGCGAGTCAGGTAGACCGGGCGGCGGTCGTGCGGAGCCGTCCCCGAAAGGACAAGGAGGGATATGGGATCACAGGCAGCCAGCCTGTTCTACCTGGTCGTGATGATCGCGGTCGTGGTCGTAGTGGACTGGCGGTTCCTCAGACGCCACTTCTGGAGGCGGCTGGCCGTGAACGTCGGCATCGTCCTGGTGTTCTTGGCGGTCTACTGGATGTTCGTGCATCAGCCGTGAGCGCTGCCACGACAAGGCACGCCTCGTCGCCGTGGCAGGAACCGTCAACGAAGGGCGAGACGGACTGGATGCCGAACATCGCCTTCTCGCTGGCCGTCGTGGCCGCGATCCTCATCATGGACGTGCTGGAGCCGGCCTGGACATGGGGGCGAGCCGGTGAGGTCCGTGGCGTCTGCTACGACGCCGGGGTGGTGATGGGCGTCAATTGGCGGCCACACTTCGACCCGAACACCGCGCGCCGCGAGATGGAGATCATCCGCGACGAGCTGCACTGCACCGCGGTCCGCATCGGGGCCCGTGACGTCGGGAGGCTGATGACCGCCGCGGAGGCGGCCCTCGATGCCGATCTCGACGTGTGGCTCTCACCGGCGCTCTGGGACCGTGATGCCGACGAGACGCAGGCCTACATCGAGCGAGCCGCGGAGGTGGCCGAGCGCCTCCGGCAGCGGGCGCCGGACCGGGTCATGCTCGTGGTTGGCGGGGAGCTGACCCTGTTCATGCGTGGGAGTGTTGACCTTGACAGGTCACCACCTTCAGTTCAGACCCGCTTAGGCGTCACGACGGAGGTCGGCTTTCGGTCCTCTGGTAGATGCGATAGCCGAGATACAAGTCTGTTGCCGCCGCCACCCAAAACGCCAGTGCCCACCAGCTGCCGTAAGAGAGCACAAAGATGCCGAGGCCGATGAGGACGACGCCCACGACAAGGCGCACGCGCCAGATGAGCCGGCGGTGGCGGTACTCCCATGACCTGAGCAGGACTTCTCGAAGAGGGTTCGCGGGGGAGGAGCGATCTCATTCGGTGCGTGCATCGGGATGCCTGCCGTGCATCTGTGATCCCCGGCACGCTCGGACTTCTACGGAGAAGGATAGGCCCCCCTCAGCACGGCGCGACCAGTTCGGCTCCTGACTCGGCACGACCAGCCATCTGGCAGCCTGCCCGCCATAGATCAGTTGCTCGGTGGTGAGGCCCGACCTTGCGCGTAGGTCGGCGAGATGCCCGCTTCGCGGTGCTTGGCTGGATGGCCTCTCGCCCCGACCATAGCCAACAGTTGGTTCCAGCCGCTCCGGGATGACCGCCGCGAACCCGCGGGCGATGGCGCTGTTGGTGAGCCGAAGCGTGGCCTCGCGGAAACCAGCGGCGTCGATGCGCTCGAAGAGCGCCTCCGCCTCCTCCCGGTCGAGTCGGGCCACGGTGCGGTCCAGGACGTTCGCGATCACCGCCTCGAACCGTGACGCGCGATCTCCGCGAGGCTATCTGCCTCGCTCGGGAAGACCCCTACCGCTCGCCCACGAGTTCCATCGCGACATCCATGGCAGCCGCCGTCAATTCCTGGCTGGTGGCGTCGATGCCGAGCGTCTGGAGCATGCCCACCGCCGGGGCGAGGTTCCCGAGGTAGACCGCTAATAGCGCCAGCAGTAGGCGCAGCTGCTCGTGCAGGTCGGCCTGCGGATCGATCACGGCCCCGAAGAGCCGCACGATGCGCCCTTGCATCTGCTGGCCCACCTCACGGTGCTCGCGCAGCGCTGGCTGGTTCTCCTGGGCGAAGCGGATCCACTCGCTCCACTGACCGCCGAGGAGCTCGGCCAGTCGTCGCAGCACCTCCCGCCGTGTCTCACTCGTGCGCGGCTGCGACTCACTCCAGGCCACCAGCTCGTCGATCGGCGCGACCAGGCTCTCCATGATCGCGCCAAGGAGCGCCTCTTTGGAGACGAAGTGGTAGTAGAGGGCGGCCTTGGTGATGCCCAATCGGTCGGCGATCTCGCGCAGCGAGGTCTTCTCGTAGCCCTGCGCGGCGAACAGTCCGAGGGCGACTTCGATGGCGCGCTGCCGGGTCTCCGTATGTCGCGGACTCATCGGGCCTGGAACCCCCGCCGCTAGGGCCTGTGGATAACCTACTTGACGGCCGGTTATCTATGCTTCTATCCTTCGCCCTGTCATCTTGCTACTAACCGGTCGGCAAGTCAAGATCGCCAGAGGGCAGGAGGTCGCGCGGTGGGAGAGCCCGCAGAGCAGGACGGGTTGGACCGAGCGTTCGTGAAGCTGGCCATCATTCTCATCACCGGGGCGATGATGGTCATGTTCGACACGACGATCGTCAGCGTGGCCATCGACACGCTCTCCCGGGAGCTCGACGCCTCGGTGTCGACGACCCAGTGGGTCATCAGCGCCTATGTGCTGGCGCTCGCGATGGTGGTCCCGGTCAGCGGCTGGGCCATGGCGCGCTTCGGTGCCAAGCAGACTTGGATGGGCGCGCTGGCCCTCTTCATGGTCGGCTCTCTGCTCTCCAGCATGGCGTGGAATATCGACGTCCTGATCGCCTTCCGGGTGCTGCAGGGCATCGGTGGTGGCCTGATGATGCCCCTCATAGTGACGCTGCTCGTCAACGCGGCGGGTGAGCGCAAGCTCGGGCGGATGATGTCGTTGGTGAGTCTTCCGGGGCTGCTCGGGCCGATCCTCGGGCCGGTCGTCGGCGGCCTCATCCTCAGCCACCTCTCGTGGCATTGGATCTTCTGGGTCAACATCCCCTTCGGCCTGGCTGGTCTCGTGCTCGCGTGGCGTGGCTTGCAGCCCACCACGCCGCGCAGGGGCGCGTACCTCGACGTCGCGGGATTGGCCCTCCTATCGCCCGGGCTGGCGGCCATGATCTACGGGCTCACGCAGGCTGGCAATCAGGGCGGGTTCGACCACCTTGTCGTCCTCCTGCCGCTCGCCATCGGCGCGCTGCTGCTCGGGGGCTTCGTGCTCCATGCGCTCCGCACTGACCGACCGCCGCTCCTCGATCTGCGGCTGTTCGGGGTGCGCTCGTTCTCGGCCTCGAACAGCCTGCTGTTCCTCTCGGGTTTGTCGGTGTACGGGGCGATGCTGCTGCTCCCCCTGTACGAGCAGCAGGTGCGGGGCCAGAGCGCGCTGGTGGCCGGTCTGCTGCTCGCCCCGCAGGGCTTGGGCATGCTGTTGACGAGGGGCCAGGTGGGCCGGCTCACCGACCGCATCGGCGCCCGACCGATCGTCCTCGGTGGCCTGCTGCTCACGATGGCGGGCACGCTCGCCTACACGCAGGCTGGGCTGCACACCAATGAGCTCCTGCTCGGCGCCTCCCTCGTCCTCCGAGGTGCCGGCCTCGGCGCGGTCACCATTCCCGTCATGGCGGCGGCCTACCTGGGCTTGCAGCCCGACCAGGTGCCGCACGCCAGCATCGCAACCCGCATCACGCAGCAAGTGGGCGGCGCGTTTGGCGCCGCCGCCATTGCCATGATCCTAGAGACGCAGCTCGCGGCGCATGCATCCGGCGGCCTTGTCGGTCGCGCCACCGCGTTCGACAACACATTCTGGTGGTCGCTCGGCTTCACCGCGCTCGCCATCATTCCCGCACTGTTGCTCCCGCATATCCAGCAGGTCGTCGCTCGCGCTCCGGAGCAGGCCGGGCCGGCCTCCGTGCCGGGGCCGGCGTTCCTGAGCTAGGGGGAGGTTGTCAGCGGGCCACGGTCTGCTCCCGGGGTTCTGCTGGCCCGTTTCCGCTTTCCGCCGAGCGCACCGCCTCGAAGCTCCACATTTTCGGACGGCCCCGGGCGGCTGCCCTCCGTCGCATGACAGAGGCTGGCGCCGGGGCAGTCGTGTCAGGACGGACCGGACGCTGTTACTGACCAAGCGTGTGCGCGGCGAGGCCGAGCGAGAGCACGCTTGAAGGCTTCGGAAGGCTCGGCATGGGTAGCCTGTCGGCAAGTCTGTTGCTGGCGGAAGCACCGACCAAATGGCCTTCGGGGTTCGATGCACGACCCGATGCCTCACAAAGCCCAGAACAGCAACCCGCCGCGTGCACAACAGGGCCGCCAGCGCGCTGGCGGACCGGCCCGCGCGGGGAACGAAGTTCGAGATTTCCGCCCTCGTCGCCCGGCAAGCCGGCCCCCTGCCCGCTCACGCGGCCGTAGGATGGCGGCGTGGTCGAGAACGTCGCGATTCAGCCGCCGACGCTCGCCGACGCCCATGCCGCTGCGGCGCTCCACTACCAGAGCTGGGTGGCCACCTACACGCCGCTCCTGGCACCAGACCAGGCGGCGCGTCTGACGCTCGAGGAGCGCGCAGGCCACTGGGAACGCCTCCTGCGCGAGCGTCCCCCGGACAGGGGCGCGCTGGTCGCCAAGCGGGACGGCGCGCTGGTTGGGCTGGTCGAGTGGGAGATGGGCCCTGAAGGCGACCAAACCGTCGGCGAGGTCCACGCAATCCACGTCGCCGCCGAGGAGCGCGGGCGCGGCGTCGGCTGGGCGCTGCTCCAGGCGTCCGTTGCCGCGCTTCGCGAGTCCAACGTCCGCCGCGCGATCCTCTGGGTCCTCGAGGCCAACGCCAACGCCCGCGCGTTCTACGAGCGTCAGGGCTGGGTGTGGGACGGGACACGAGTGGAGCATCCGCTCGGCGGATTCGAGGACTTCCCGCGCGTGGTCGAGGTTCGCTACGCGCTCGATCTCTGAGCCGCGCCGCTCAACGCGAACAGGGCGCCACGTGATCGGAGGACCCGTGGCCGACCTTGCGCACAGCCCGCCAGGCGGACCGACGGGCAAGCGTCAGAACCCGCCGCGACGCGATGCGCAACGTTCACCCGCAAAGGTTCGCACTACTCCTCGACCGCCGCCGCGACCATTCCCAACTGTTACCGCGAGCCTCTCGGCGCACCGGCCTCGTGCGTCTGACCACTGTGGGCCCAGCCAGGACGTGGGGCCACTAAACGGTGGGTCGTAGGCCGAGCCTCCGAGCATGTCGGCCGCGCGACCCTCCAGGACGCCACATGGTCTCAGCGAGGAACCGGAGCCGCATCCTGGGCTGACCGGACCTGAGCGAGCAAAGAGCGGATCTCGGGGGGCAGCAAGTCGGACCGCTGAAAGGCCCCGACATGGTCCGCGCCCGGCACCACCACGAAGAGAGCCTGCGCCGGGAGGAGCGCCTCGTCGCCCTCGTGAAGATCCTGCTCGCCCCAGACGAAGAGCGAGGCCACCGCGAGATCCTTGAGGCGCCGCGGGATCGGCTCGATTGGCCCACGCAGCGAAACAGGGCCGCCATCGCCAAGGGATCGGTCTCCGCGACGAGGCGTGCCAACTCGGGACGGCCTTCACGTCCCAGGTCCGCCACGAACCCCGCCATCCCCTCGGCTTCGATGCGTTGCGCCATGGGGTCGTCTCCTTCCCACGGCGGCACATCGGCGAAGCCCGCCGACCTTGAGCCCGGCACCAATGGCGGCCACGGCGTCCACCCGGTGTGGATAGCAGGCGGCAACGCGGAGCGCGACGTCGGCGGCCAGCAGCGAGCACCGATAGCACCGGCCTCGGCTACCATCGAACGGACGGTCGGCCCGCGTCGTGGGGGCGGCCCAGACCAGAAGCACGGGAGAACCGTATGCAGCGCCTGCATCGCCGATGCCTCCCGGCCGTTGTCGCAATCCTCATCTCGCTGGCAGCCGTGCCGCTGGCGCCCCGAAGCGTCGCGGCCGAGTCGAGCTACACTGCCAGTTGCGCGGTTCTGCTGCGCGCCTCGCCGTCGACGTCCTCTGCATCGCTGGTGACGATGCCCACCGGCACCGTCGTCACCACGACGGGCACCGTGACGGGCGGGTCGTGGTCGGCCACCTGCGGCACATCCGTCTCAGGAAGCACCTGGTTCGCGATCATCGCGGTCAACGGTACGGGCGTGTCGACGTTGTACGGCGTGAGCGTGGCATACGCCGCCAGCGGGCTCTTCCAGCCGTCGCCCTCGCCCTCGCCCTCGCCCTCGCCCTCGCCCTCGCCCTCGCCCTCGCTCTCGCCCTCGCCCTCGCCCTCGCCCTCGCCCTCGCCCGTTCCAAACTACTCCGCGATGTGCACCGCCTTGCTCCGTGCCTCCCCCGCGACGTCTGCCTCCTCGATAGTCAGCATGTCCACCGGCACTGTCGTCACCACGACGGGCACCGTGACGGGCGGGTCGTGGTCGGCCACCTGTGGCGCGTCCGTCTCAGGAAGCACCTGGTACGTGATCGCTGCGGTCAACGGCACGAGCGTGTCGACGTTGTACGGCGTGAGCGTGGCATACGCTGCCACCGGGCTCTTCCAGCCGTCGACGTCATCGCCGTCGCCGACCCCGTCGGCCTACCTGCAGGGGATCGACGTCAGCCACTATCAGGGCACGATCGACTGGTCCCAAGTGCCGGGCGCAGGCAAGCGCTTCGCGATCATGGAGGTCACTCTCGGCCAGACGTACGTCGACCCGACCTATGTGGCCAACCACGCAGCTGCCCGGGCCGCCGGGCTGCCGGTGGCCGCCTACCACTACGCGAAGCCCTCGAGCGACCCGAATGACGCGATCCTCCAGGCCGACTGGTACGCCGAGAACGCCGCGCTGGTCCCGGGCGACCTGGTGCCGGCGCTCGATCTCGAGGAGACCGGCGGGCTGTCCGTTGCCGCGCTCCAGGCGTGGGTCGGCGCGTGGCTCAGCGAGGTTCACGCCAAGCTCGGTGTGCGGCCCATGATCTACACGGACCCGACATTCTGGGCGGACGCCATGGGCGATACGTCAATGTTCGCCGACCAGGGGTACGCGTTCCTGTGGGTCGCCTACTGGTTCACCTCGGACCCGCCGGTCCCTGGCAACACCTGGGGTGGGCACGGCTGGACCTTCTGGCAGTACAGCAACTGCGGCTCCGTGACGGGGATCTCGGGGTGCGTCGATCTCGACTGGTACAACGGCATGGACCTGTCCGCGGTCGAGTTCAACTACTCGCACGTGCCCCCGCCGCCGGCTGGGCCGCCCGCCCTGGCGGGCATCACACCGGCCACCGCGCCCGCCGGAAGCGGTGACCTGACGATCACGATCGAGGGTGCGAATTTCGCCTCGGGCGTTTCGATCGCCGACTGGAACGGGACCCCGCTGGCCACCACGTACGTCTCGCCAACGCAGCTCACCGCGGTCGTGCCGGCCGCCCTCACCGCCGCGCCCGGGACGAGCTCTGTGACGGTCCGCAATCAACCCCCAGGTGCCGTCAGCGGGCCCATCCCCTTCACGGTCACGCTCCCTGCCGCGCAGGTCAGCGTGACGCCGAGCACGAACGCGATCTCCTGGGGTCAGCCTGTGACGCTGGGCGTGCAGGTGGCGACGTCGGGCGCGAACCTCACGCTCACCGTGCAGCGCATGCAGGCCAACGAGTCCGGGTGGTCCGCCATCGGGACCGTCACGACCGACGCGTCCGGGCATGCCAGCTTCAGCTACGCGCCGTCCCTCAACACGCAGTTCGAGGCCGTCTATGCGGGCGGGCCTGTCCTGGGCGCCGGCACGAGCCCCCCGGTGCGAGTCGTGGTACGACAGCTCGTCGTGCTGCGGCCGACTGGACTCGGGCGCGTCAAGTCGGTCCCGCCACGGGCGGCGGTCACTTTCACAGCCACGGTCCGCCCGATGGGGCCGAGCCGGGACCCGACGGAGGTGACCTTCGGGTTCTGGCACCAGCTGAACGGGCGCTGGCAGTTCGTCACGAAGCGCGACGTGTACGTCGACGCCAAGGGACGTGCCAGCTGGACGTGGACGTTCACCTCCCTCGGGCAGTGGTACGTGCGTGCCGAGGCCGACCCGACCCAGACGAACGCGAACAGCTTCTGGAGCCCGCTGGAGCGCTACTTCGTCTACTAGCGCCGGGCCCGCGGGTCTGGCGTCGCCCCGCTCGCGCCCCCACGAGAGCTTCGCTCGGCGCAAGCGGCCTGCGGTACCATCGCGCTTCGATGCCCAACTCCGACGTGCCGGCGGCGCGAGCGCTGCTGGACGCGCTTGCGCCCACCCAGGCCGACCTCGTACCGCCCCTGATTGAGGCCCACGGCCTCGTGAAACGGTTCGGCTCGTTCACGGCCGTCGATGCGATCGACTTCGAGGTGGCGCCAGGCGAAGCCTTCGGGTTCCTCGGCCCCAACGGCGCCGGGAAGACGTCGACTATGCGGATGATCGGGTGCGTGTCGCCCTCCACGGGCGGGTCGTTGCGCGTGCTCGGGCTGGACCCCCGCGTCGACGGTCCCCGGATCAGGGCGCGCCTCGGCGTGGTCCCTCAGGCCGACACCCTCGACATGGAGCTGACGGTCCGGGAGAACCTGCTGATCTACGGTCGCTACTTCGACCTGAGCCGCCGCGAGGCGCTGCGCCGTGCTGGCGAGCTGCTCGACTTCGTGCAGCTCGGCGACCGCGCCGACGACGAGGTGGAGCCGCTGTCGGGAGGCATGAAGCGGCGGCTGACGATCGCGCGGGCGCTGATCAACGAGCCCGACTTGCTGTTGCTCGACGAGCCCACGACGGGCCTGGATCCGCAGGCGCGCCACCTACTCTGGGACCGCCTCTATCGGCTTAAGCAGCGAGGCGTCACCCTCGTGCTGACCACCCACTACATGGACGAGGCGGAGCAGTTGTGCGACCGGCTGGTCATCATGGACAAGGCGCGCATCGTCGCGGCAGGTTCGCCCCGCGAGCTGATCGAGCGCTACTCGACACGCGAAGTCACGGAGCTTCGCTTCCGGCCCGGTGAGCAGGAGTCGCTCGTCGGTCAGCTCGATGCGCTGGCCGACCGTGTCGAATGGCTTCCGGACCGCGTGCTGCTGTACGCGGACGACGGCGAGGCAGCCGCCGAGGCGGTACACGCTCGTGGCGTGCGGCCGGAGAGCGTGCTAGTCCGGCGCAGCAGCCTCGAGGACGTGTTCCTCCGGCTTACCGGCCGCTCGCTGGTCGATTAGGGAGGCCGGAGCGTGACGACCGGCGTGCGGGTTCTCGAGCACAACGCCATGGTCTATCGCCGCACGTGGCACGGCTCGGTGCTGAGCTCGCTCGTGTCGCCGGTCCTGTTCCTGGCAGCGATGGGGATCGGTCTCGGGGGGTATGTGAACCGGGCCGGCGGCGCGGGCGCGCTCGGTGGGGTCCCCTATCTCGCGTTCCTGGCACCCGGGCTGCTGGCGGCGCAGGCGATGCAGACGGCCGCGTTCGAGACCACGTACCCGATCATGGGCAAGATCGTCTGGGACAAGCTCTACGAGGCGATGCTGGCCACGCCCCTGACCGTGCGCGACCTGCTCGCCGGGGAGCTCGAGTGGCTGGTCGTCAGGCTGTGCATCGTCTGCACCGCCTTCCTGGCCGTCATGACTGCGTTCGGCGCGGTCCGCTCGCCGCTCGGGGTGCTGGCGCTTCCCGTGGCAGTCCTCACCGGGCTCGCGTTTGCGACCCCGATCATGGCGTTCTCCGCGACCCAGCGGCGCGACTCGGGCTTCAATGTCCTCTTCCGGTTCGGCATCACCCCGCTTTTCCTGCTCTCCGGCACGTTCTTCCCGCTCGACGAGCTGCCGCGGTTCGTATGGCCCCTCGCCCTCCTGACCCCTCTCTATCACGGCGTCGCGCTTGCTCGGGCGCTCACCCTGGGGACGGTCGACCCATTTGCCGCTATGGCGCACCTGGCGGTGCTCCTCGGGTTCGTCGCCGCCGGGACTGCCCTCACGGCAGCCTCGTTCCGCAGGCGGCTGGTGGTGTGAGGTGAGCGGATTCGCCCGCATCGTTCCGCTGGGTGCCGCCAGCCGCCCCGGCCGACTCTTCGAACGGAACCTGATGGTCTACCGCCGAACCTGGATGGTGATCCTGTCTGGGTTCTTCGAGCCGCTCTTTTACTTGCTCGCGATCGGGTTTGGGATCGGGTCGCTCGTGGGCAGCGTGGCTGGCCCGAACGGGCACGCGGTGCCGTACCAGGTGTTTGTCGCGCCGGCGCTGCTCGCCTCGTCGGCCATGAACGGCGCCATCTACGACAGCACCACGAACGTGTTCTTCAAGCTGAAGTACTCGCACACGTACGAGGCGGTGCTGACGACGCCGGTCGGCGTGCCCGATGTGGCGGTGGGGGAAATCGCCTGGGCGCTCTTCCGGGGCACGCTGTACGCGCTGGGTTTCATGGTCGTAATGCTCGTGCTGGGGCTCGTCTCGTCGCCGGCCTGGCTGCTCGCCTTCCCCGGTTCGGTCCTCATCGGCTTCGCGTTCGCGTCGGTGGGCATGGCGCTCTCGACGTGGATCCGCAGCTGGGCCGACTTCGACAAGCTGCAGATGGCCCTGCTCCCGATGTTCCTCTTCTCGGCCACGTTCTATCCCATCACAGCCTACCCGCCCGCGCTGCGGTTCCTCGTCGAACTAACCCCGCTTTACCACGGGGTGGACCTGCTGCGCGGGTTGACGACCGGCTTCATCGGGCAGTCGCAGGGCGTGGACGTGGCGTACCTGCTCACGATGGGCGTGATCGGTCTGGCGGTCGTGTCGCGGCGGCTGGAGCGCCTGCTCCTGCGGTAGCCGTCAGTGATCGGGGCGCCGGCCGAACGGCGCCCCTATACTCACCCGCGATGAACGTGACCACGACTCCCGCCCCGCGCAGCACGGTCGTGCTCGAGGTGGAGCTTCCCGCGGACCGGCTGCAGCTGGCGATCGACGAGTCCGTGCGGCGCCTCGGACGGCGTACTCGCGTCGCCGGGTTCCGGCCCGGACGGGCCCCCCGGGTGATGCTTGAACGAGCGCTCGGCGTGCAGCGGGGCAGCCCGGGGACCAACCCGATCTACGACGAGGCCAAGGACCAGCTCTTCAGCGGCACCATGGGCGCGGCGCTCGACCAGGCGAGCCTCGACGCTTTGACGATTCCGGACCCCGAATGGGTCCGGTTTGAGGAGGGGCAGGGGGCCACGTACCGGGTGACCGTCCCCGTGCGGCCGGACGTCCGCCTGGGCGACTACACCGACTACCCCTTCGGCGTCGACATCGAGGCCGTCGACGACACCAAGGTGGAGCGGGTGATCGACGAGCTGCGCGATCAGCACGCCAGCCTCCGCGCCGTAGAGGACCGGCCCATCCGGATGGAGGACTGGGTCGTCGTCTCGTTCGAGGGAACCCGCGACGGCCAGCCCTTCGACGGAGGGCGCGCCGAGCGCTTCCCCTTGGTGGTCGGCGGCGGCCGCATGATCCCCGAGTTCGAGGCGGCACTGGTAGGACTCTTCGCCGGCGAGGAGAAGGATTTCGACGTCACCTTCCCGGACGATTACCCCGACAAGGCAATGGCCGGGACGCCCGCGCACTTCCACACCACCGTCCGGGAGGTCCGCGAGAAGGTTCTACCCGACGCGGACGCGGCGTTCGCGCAGGAGATCGGGCCGGCGTTCAAGGACATGGACGCGCTCCGCGTGGATGTCCGCAGGCGGCTCGAGGCGGGGGCGCGGGACCAGGCCCGCCACCAGTTCGCCGACCGCGCGATCGAATACGCGGTTGCTAACGCGACGCTCGACGTTCCCGACATCCTGGTCGACCAGGAGGTCGAAGTCGTGCACGACGAGTTGCGGCTGCGGCTCGCCGAGCAGGGGATTCCCTACGCCGAGTACCAGCGGGTGACCGGCAAGGACGAAGCCGTGCTGCACGCGGAATACCGGGAGCCGGCGGAGCACCGGGTAAAGGTCCTCCTGGTGCTCTCGAAGATCGCCGATCAGGAGGGGCTCGCGGTCCCGGACTCCGACATCGACGCCGAGATCGCCCGAGCCCGCACCCGGTACGCCGACAATCCCAGGCTGCTGGGCTACTTCGAGTCGGAGCGCGGCCGCTCGTACCTGCGCTCGACGATGCGGCGAACCCAGGTGGTTGAGCGTCTCGTAGATCGCTGGCTCGAGGCGCACCCTGAGGTGGGGGCGCTGCCGCACCTTGAGGACGACTCTGCCACTGGAAGTGTCCTCGCCGGCGATGCGAGCACGCTCGCCGAGGCAGCAACCGCAGGGGAGGCCGCGGCCGCCGGCCGTCACATAGGGCCGGTCGGAAAAGCGGCAGCAGCCGGCGAAGCCTCACGGGACGCCGTCGAGGATGGGGACGCCGAGCGCATGGTCGCAGCGGCGGTCGAGGAGGGTGGGGCATGAGCCGCATGGTCGTTCCCAGCCGGTCGGCGGCCCTGCGCGCCGCGCAGGAGACCACGGCGATGCTCGTCCCGATGGTGATCGAGACGTCGAGCCGGGGCGAACGAGCCTATGACATCTACAGTCGGCTCCTGCGCGACCGGATCGTGTTCCTGGGCGATGCGATCGAGGATCACATCGCGAACCTCATCATCGCGCAGCTGCTCTTCCTGGAGTCCGAGGATCCTGAGAAGGACATCAACCTTTACGTGAACTCCCCAGGTGGCGTGATCACGGCCGGACTCGCGATCTACGACACCATGCAATACCTGCGCGCCCCGGTCAGCACGATGTGCGTGGGGATGGCGGCGAGCATGGCTGCGGTCCTTCTTGCCGCAGGCGAGAAGGGCAAGCGCTATGCATTGCCGCACAGCCGCATCATGATTCACCAGGGCTCGGGCGGCTTTCGAGGCAACACCCCGGACGTGTTCATCCAAGTCAAGGAGATGGAGGAACTCGTGAACACGAATCACGAGATTCTCGCGAGACACACCGGCCAGCCGATCGAGAAGATCATTCACGACACGGAGCGGGACTACTTCATGTCCCCCCAGGCGGCCCGCGAATACGGCATCATCGACGAGGTCTACGCGGTGCGGGGTGATTCCCTAATCGCGCAGGCGCACGACCACGTAGTCAGGGCGGAGACGACAGGCTCCACGAGCGGCAACACGAGCGGCCCGGAGCCGCAAGCGCAGTGATCCGGGTGATCCCCAACAGGGAGTAGTTGCGATGTCCACGCCCCCGGGCAAGAGCACCAAGGTTCCCTATCGCTGCAGCTTCTGCGGTAAGAGCCAGGACCAGGTTCGCAAGCTCATCGCGGGCCAGGGCGTCTACATTTGCGACGAATGCATCAACCTCTGCCAGGAGATCATCGAGGAGGAGCTTCTCGAGGCGCCCCGGGTGAAGCCGCAGCCTGCCAAGCTCCCCGCGCCGAGTCAGATCAAGGCGTCGCTCGACCAGTACGTCATTAGCCAGGAGCGTGCAAAGCGCGTGCTTTCCGTCGCCGTGTACAACCACTACAAGCGGGTGAATGCCGGCCACCAGGTCGACGACGTCGAGCTCCAGAAGTCGAACGTCCTGATGGTCGGGCCCACCGGGTCCGGCAAGACCTTGCTGGCGCAGACGCTGGCCAGGATCCTCGATGTGCCATTCTGCATCGCCGACGCGACCAGCCTGACGGAGGCGGGCTACGTCGGGGAGGACGTCGAGAACATCCTGCTGCGACTGATCCAGGCCGCCGACTTCGATGTGCAGCGCGCGCAGCGCGGGATCATCTACATCGACGAGATCGACAAGATCGCGCGCAAGGCGGACAACCCGTCGATTACGCGCGACGTGTCCGGCGAGGGCGTGCAACAGGCGCTGCTGAAGATCCTCGAGGGCACGGTGGCGAACGTTCCTCCCCAGGGCGGCCGCAAGCACCCTCACCAGGATTTCATCCAGATCGACACCACGAACATCCTGTTCATCTGCGGAGGGGCGTTCGAGGGCCTCGAGAAGATCGTCGAGGAGCGCGTGGGGAGACGCTCCATCGGCTTCGGCTCTGAGGCGCACATGTCGAAGGTGGAGCGCGAGCGGATCCTCGAGCGGCTGATGCCGGAGGACCTGCTCAGGTTCGGCCTCATACCCGAATTCGTGGGACGCCTGCCGGTGATCGTCACGCTCGCGCCTCTAACGCTTGAGGACCTGGTGCGGGTGGCCAAGGAGCCGAAGAACGCCGTCACCCGGCAATACCAGAAGTTCCTCTCGCTAGACAAGGTGGAGCTGACGTTCACGCCGGCCGCGCTCGAGGCCGCCGCAGAGCTGGCCGTTGCCCGGAAGACGGGCGCGCGAGCGCTGCGCTCGATCGTTGAAGAAGCGCTGCTCGACGTGATGTTCGACATCCCGGAGCGCGCCGACATCCGTAGGTGCATCATCACCGAGGAGACCATTCGCCGCAGCCGTCCGCCGCTGCTCCTGACGCAGGCGCAGCTCGACAAGGGCGTGGACGAGACGAACTACGACGCGGTGATCGAGGGTGCCAGCGCATAGGGTCGGCACGCCGCCCGTTGTCTCGGCAGCCTGTGCTAGCCTCTGCGCCTCGACGAGTGCCGGGAGGAGTAGCGCTTCACCGCTCGACAGAGACTGCGGTGCCGAAGGCTGCGAGCCCGCGGGATGACGGAGGGCGCGAAGGTCGCCCGTGAGCCGTGCGGTCGGCGCCCGTTACCGCGCCGTGAGGGTGGCCGGACATGCCGCCGGGGCACTGAGCCCGCGGCGGTCGCATCTGGGATGACCGGGCGGGCCGGCTGCCGAACCAGCAGGTGGTACCACGACCCCGTTCGTCCGCTGGACGAGCGGGGTCGAGCGTTTCGGCGGCGCCGATCGCGACGCCATCCAGCAACATAAGGCATCCGAAAGACCTGAGGCGATCATGAGCGACACGACTGGCGGGCGCGGAGGACGATTCGAGCTGCCCAAGACCTACCAGCCCGAACGAGTCGAACGCGAGCTCTACGCGCGCTGGGAGGCGGCCGACGTCTTCGCCCCAGACGGAGCCGGCAGCCGGGCGGACTGGTCGAAGCCGCCGTTCGTGATCATCCAGCCACCGCCCAACGTGACCGGCGCGCTGCATCTCGGCCATGCGCAACGGGCCACCGTCGAGGACGCCCTCGTCAGGCAGGCGCGCATGACGCGGCGCCCCACGCTGTGGCTTCCCGGCAAGGACCATGCGTCGATCGCCGCGCAGTTCGTGCTCGATCGCGTTCTCGCCGACGAGGGGGCCAGCCGCGAGTCGCTCGGCCGCGAGCGGTACCTCGAACGCATGTGGCGCTTCGTGCGCGAGGTGCAGGGGATCATCGCTGATCAGCACCGCCGGCTCGGGGCCTCCGCCGACTGGAAACGCGAGCGGTTCACGATGGACCCGGTGTCGGCGCGCGCTGTCCGCGTGGCGTTCAAGCGTCTCTACGAGGACGGGCTCGCGTACCGGACCGAGGCGCTGGTCAACTGGTGTCCCGGGTGTCGGACTAGTGTGTCGGACCTAGAGGTGGTGCCACGGCCCGAGAAGGGCTCGCTGTGGACGATCCGGTACCACTTGGTGCGCGACGACGGCGCGGCCGAGCCGGACGTCTGGATCGCAGTCGCCACGACGCGCCCCGAGACGCTGCTGGGCGATACCGCGGTCGCCGTTCATCCGGAAGATCCGAGGTATCGCCGCCTGATCGGCCGCACTGTGCGCATCCCGTTCGTGGAGCGAGACGTCCGCGTAATCGGCGACGACGTGGTGGACCGGGAGTTTGGGACCGGGGCAGTCAAGATCACGCCGGCCCACGACCAGGACGACTACGCGACCGGCACGCGCCACGGGCTTGCGTTCATTACCGTCCTCGACGATGCGGGGCGGATCGCCGGAACCGGCACCCCATACGACGGCCTTGACCGCTACGCCGCGCGGCGCCGCATCGTGGTGGATCTCGAGGAGAGCGGCGACCTGGAGGCTGTGACGCCGCACGAGATGCTCGTCGGACATTGCCAGCGCAGCGACGATGTCGTGGAGCCGCGGCTCAAGACGCAGTGGTTTGTGCGAACGGCGCCGCTGGCAGAGAAGGCGCTTGCCTCGGTGCGGGAGGGCCGCACCCGCATCGTGCCCCGGCGGTTCGAGAAGGTCTACTTCGACTGGCTAGAAAACATCCGGGATTGGAACGTCAGCCGCCAGCTTTGGTGGGGGCACCGCATCCCGGCGTGGTACTGCCCCGACGGGCACGTGAGCGTGAGCGACACGGGCGAGTCGCCGGAGGCCTGCGTCGTCTGCGCGCGCCCCCGCGCCGACCTGGTACAGGAAGAAGACATTTTCGACACCTGGTTCTCAAGCGGTCTTTGGCCATTCTCGACACTGGGCTGGCCGGACCGAACGCCCGATCTTGACCGGTTCTATCCGGGCACCGTGATGGAGACGGCCTACGACATCATCTTCTTCTGGGTCGCCAGGATGATGATGCTCGGAGAGTGGCTCATGGGCGAGACGCCCTTCCGGCACGTGTACTTGAGCGGCCTGATCCGTGACCCCTACGGCCAGAAGATGTCGAAGACGAAGGGCAACGTGATCGACCCGCTCGGAGTGATCCGCGACCTGGGTGCCGACGCGCTGCGATTCGCCGTGGTCAACGGCGTCGCGCCGGGCGCCGACACCCGCCTTGGGCCGGCCAGGCTCGAGGGCGCCCGCAATTTCGGCAACAAGTTGTGGAACGCGGCGCGGTTCGTGCTGGGGGCCCGGCCGGAGGAGATCGGCGAGGAAGACGGGCTGGAGCTCCCTTCCGTTCCCGATCTGGGGCCGGCCGAGCGGTGGATCCTGGGGCGTGCTCGGGTGACCATCGCGGCGGTCTCGCGCGCCTACGAAGAGCTGCGCGTCGGGGATGCCGCCTCCTTGCTCTATGAGGCGATCTGGAGCGAGTACTGCGACTGGTATATCGAGCTTTCAAAGGTCCGACTTCGCGCCGCCGCGTCGCCCGGCGAACGAGCCGCGACATGGCGCGTCCTTGCCTGGGTGCTGGACCGGTACCTCAGGCTGCTTCACCCCGTCATGCCGTTCATCACCGAGTCGATCTGGCAGCGTCTCCCCCGCCGGGACAACGACCCCGACCTGCTGATCGTTGCCGATTGGCCGACCGGGGATGAGGAGCGC
The DNA here is from genome assembly GCA_963835945.1 of uncultured Chloroflexia bacterium. Lineage (GTDB taxonomy): Bacteria > Chloroflexota > Limnocylindria > Limnocylindrales > CSP1-4 > JAJYNJ01. The sequence continues at coordinate 222,042 of CAWIHR010000018.1, read as the reverse complement.
GAGATCGTGCCCAGCCCCGAGGTCGCTGGCAGGCCTGTGCGCGAGCTGATCGATCTCGTGCGCGGCGTGCGCAACGCCAGGGCTGAGGCCGGCATTGAGCCCACCGAGTGGCTGCACGGCCGGGTGTACTTGGGCGACGCTCACACTCGCGCCACATTCGAGTCGCTTGCACCGTCGCTGGCCCCGCTAGCGCGCACGCGCTTCTCACGGGTGGATTCCCGGGCGGAGCTCGACACGTTTGGCGAGGCTGGTCTCGTAGTCGTCGCCGGGCCCAACGAGGTGCGCGTGACCCGGACCCGGGCGGACCAGGGCCGCGAGCGCGCGCGCCTCGATCGCGAGCTGGAGGAGGCCCTCCGGCTCCTTGAGGGGGCCGAGGCTCGCCTTGCGAACCCTGACTTCGTGTTGCGTGCTCCAGAACGCGTCGTGGACGCGACTCGCGCCCGGGTGGCCGAACTGAGGGAGCGGGTCGAGGTCCTTGCCGAGCGGCTCGCCGAGCGGGCGTGACGCCCGGCGGCCTCGATGTGGCCTAGGTGGCTGGTACGATGATCGGGGTCGGAGGCCGCTCCCGTCGCGGCACGACCTGGAGGTCATGACTTGCCGCTGGAGTTTCTGAAGCGTCGGAAGCAGCCGGAGGAAGCGCCTGCGCCACCGGCTGTGGTGCCTGAGGAGATCGAGCCGGAAGAGTTCGAAGTACGCCTTCACTATCGTGCGAAGAGCACGGAGGGTGTGCGGATGCAGGACGGCCAGGCGGCCATCCGTGAGATGCCGGCGATGCTGGCGGGTGTGGCCAAGAGCGACATCGACCTGCTCTTCCCGCTGCCCGTAGAGCTGAGCGACGCGGCGCCCACGATCGTGCAGCCCTCCGAGGCGCTGCAGTGGGTCACGGCACATCAGGCTGACAGCCCGATCGCGCGGCACGCATTGCTGGTCCTCGAGACGGTGGGTGCCGTGGATCTCGCGTTCGACACGCTCGCCGTCGCCCTGCTGCACGGCGAGACTGACACGTCCGGTAATCCCGAGTACAACGCGATCGTGGGTGGGGTGGCTTCCCACTGGGACGAGGCGACCGGCGACATGCTTGTGCGTGCCGTGGTGGGATGGGGCGGCAAAGGAGTCCGAGGTGACACTGACCGCACGGCGCAGAAGATCCTCTCGAACTTGCTCGCCAACGTGCTAGCCAGCCAGTACGCGCTGGGGATGACGCACTCGGAACGCCCGGTGCCGGCCGCTGGTGCGGGTGGACTCGTGTGCGCCTCATGCGGATTCGCGTCCGCCCACGAGCGGGCGTTCTACTGCCCCAAGTGCGGCATGCGCCTGCTGCGCGGATAGGGGACCAGGAGACCTACATTGCCACTCTATGACTACGCGTGCACGCAGTGCGGTCGGACGGTCGAGGTGTCGCACGGAGTGCACGCCGCCGGTCCGTCAGTGTGCGACGTGTGCGGAGGAGCCATGCGCAAGCTCCTCTCGCGCCCAGCCATCGTGTTTAAGGGTTCCGGCTGGGCTAAGAAGGACGCACAGGCTTCAAGTCACGCAAGGAGCGGGAAGCGTCCCAGCTCCGGGCCGCCGGACGGTTCGGCCGTCCCAGCCGGGTCGGGCGAGTCGGCGCATGTGGACCCGTCGAAGACACCTGGCGGTCCGGCAACCTCCCCCGGATCCTCGTCCGGCGACGGCAGTGGCAAGGCCGGCGGGTCCGGCGCCGACTGACGTGCCGAAACCGCCTTCGGATTGGATCACCCTCGCCGAGGCGTGCGGCATCCTCGCGGCCGCCAACATCCGCGTGAGCAAGTCGACGCTGGGCCGCTGGGCCCGCGACGGGAGGATCCAGAGCGCGAGGCCGGGCCGCGCCGTCTACGTCCGCCGCACGCAGATCCGCTCGATGCTTCTCCCGAAAGGTCGCCCTGGGGTTCCCGAGGTTCCTCTCCCCCCTCCGGGTGACACGCCGGGCCAGGGGGCACTGTTCGAGGATCTGGAGGACTGAATGTCTCCGGGCCGTGAGGTCAGGAGGCGCCTGCGGGGCCTCGAGCCGCGTCCCGGGTCCGGCTTCGCGCGGATCATCGGCCGGGTGATCGGTGACACCCGGACGGTGGAGCTGCGCGACCTGCTGGACGAGTTCTCGGAGATCGGCGGAGACTTGCTGGCGGCCGCGCTCGCGCTGCGTGCGCTGGTTGGCTTCCTAGTCCTGCTGCTCCTGCTGTCGATCGGACTCGGGATCCTTTCCGATGATCCGACGCTTCGGGCCGCGATGGTCGTGCGCGCGGCCGACCTGGTGCCGGGGCTCGACGCGCCGGTGACCGCGATGCTGCACGATCTCTCCAGCGGTCGTGCCACGTACTCGATCCTGGCACTCGTTGGCCTGGCGTGGACGACCGGAGGGGTCTACGGCACGCTCGATGATGCGCTGCGCCGCGTGTTCCCCGGCGGCCGGCCCCGCGGCATGCTTGAGCGGCGCGTGCGCGGGCTCCTCGCGGTCGTGCTCATCTTCGGGTCAGTCGCGGTCCTGCTGGCCCTCAGCGCGGTGTGGTCCGCACTCGAGGCTAATCTTCTTCCGGCGGACGGCACCGTCTGGCGGGTCGTCAGTCCTGTGGGTGGCGCCGCGATGGCGACCCTCGTGATCCTTGTCGTGTACCGGCTCGTGCCCACCGCCCCGCCCACGCTCCGGGAGGCGGGCCCGCCCGCGGTCGTCGCCGGAGTCACGGTGGCTGCGATGACGGCAACCTACGCTCTGATCGCTCCACGCCTTGTGGGTGCCCTGAGCGTCTTCGGTGCCGTTGCAGTCGTGATCGGAACGTTGCTGTGGCTGGCCTGGGTGTTCCGTGTGATCCTCATGGCCGGCCTCTGGGCGTCACGACGCCGCGACGACCAGTCGCTCGCACTCGACGGATTGCCTCCCTGATCCACCTAGGCGACCGAGCCGGCCTTCGATCAGGTCGGCTCGGGCTCAAGCCTGTCGCGAGCCGCAGCGCCGGCAGAAGCGAGCAGTCGCGGAGAGTGGCAGGCTGCACGACTGGCAGGCCTGGATGCCGGACCCGGTATGTGCGACGAGATCGCGCGTCAATTCCTCCCACACACTGTGGGTGATGCGAGCCGACACCTGCGGCTGCGCGTTCTCGCGGCGGCGGGCCAGCCACCCGGCCTGCCTGTGCGCGGCTTCGACCGTGGGCTGGATTCCCGGCCGAGCGGGCGCCGGGGGAGGGGCCTCGTCGGGCGCGATGACCCGCCATGGCACGGTGCCCGGAGCGGGCGGCTTGGGCTGCCGAAGCGGAACCTGGGGCGCCCGAGCAGGCTCCAAAGGAGCGACCGGAGGTGGGGGGGTAGTCTGCGGCGTGGGTAGGCGAGCCGGGACCGCCGCGGCGAGCGGCGGCTGGAGCGCGCCAGCAGCCTCCGGTTCGGCAGCAGCCGCCACGAGTTCGGGTTCGGAGGCTGCCTCGGGTTCAGGGGCTGCCATAGCCAAGACGAGCTCCGGCTCGAGCGCGGCTGCGGGCTCGATCTCAGCGGGTGCTCCGGCTTGTGGAGCCGCCGCCATGAGTTCGAGCCCCGGCTGGGGGGCGAGCCCCGGCTGTGGTTCGGGAGTTGCCGCGACGAGTTCGGGAACGGGTTCGGCGGTTAGCTCAGGCTCGGGAACCCCTTGGAGCTCAGGCGCCGCCACGGCGGGGACGACTTCAGGCTCGAGAGAGGTGGCCTCAGTGCTCGCGGGTTCAAGTGCGGTGGCCAACGCCGCGACGACCGGTTCTGCAAGGAGTTCGGCCGCAGCTTCGAGTTCCACGCTCGGCATGATGTCGGCAGGAAGTGCGGTCACGGGCAGCGAAAGCGGCTGCGAGACCGGTGCTTCGGCTGCCTCAGGTTCGGCAGCTGCCGAGACGAGTTCGGGCTCGGCGGCGGGCTCAAATTCCGGAGCAGGCATGGGCGCAGCGAGTTCCGGCTCGAACCCAATTGGCTCGGGCTCGGCGTCGATTTGAAGTGCTGGGGCCGGCGCGACCGCGACAAGTTCGAGTTCGATCCCCGCTGGCGCGGCGTCTGTGACTGAGGGCTCCGATGTCGTGACTAGGGCCCGGACGACCCGTTGTTCGGCCGGGGCTTCGGAGGCAGCTGCAGGCTCCAGCACAGCCTCCGCGACCTCGGGCGCCGCTTCGGCTCCTGGCACCGAAACTGGCTCGAGCGGCGCGGCTGCAGCCGCTGCCGGTTCGAGCGCAGACTCATCCCCGGCTGCGGTGGCTCCCTCACGGGCCGCTGAGGGAGCCAGTGATGGAACGCCCGTCGCGGCTGTCGCGGGCCACCGGAGCGTGTCGACCACCAGGGGCTCGAGGCGCTGGGTCACCCAGGGCTCCGACTCGGGTGGCTCCTCAAGGCGGCTCAGTTCGGCCTCGAGGTCCCGAACGTCGAGCGGATCCGATACGTTGGGCATCGGTGCGCACGTGCGGCAGCGCCCGGCCGCCTCGTTCCAGCAGTCACGACACGTGTACTGCCGGCACGTGAAGCAGAAGTTGAACGTGCCGTGGAATGCCTGTAACTGATCGCCGGAGGCCTTCCTCTCCCGTTCGCGCCGGGCCTCCTCAAGGGCGTCGTCCAGCGACTCGTCGGATGTCAGGTAGTTCCGGAGGCCGCGCGCGAACGTGCGGGCGCGCACGAGCGTGCCGCCTGTTCGGGCGGACGACTCGAACGTGAACTTGGTGCCACACCGTTCGCAATACGACTCGGTAAGTATCTCGGCCATGCTGACGATGCCCTGTAACCTCCGCGGATTGATTACAGAGTACAGGGTCCCGCCAACGAGTCACCCCCGACGTCCGTCGGGCGCCGGCGGACCAAACGTCCCCCCAGTCGGCGGTTCATCGCGGCTGGGTGCCCACGCGGTCGCGTGCCCCTGGTCACCAGTCCTCTCTCTGGGAGGCCCGCCGAACCGGCTCGCGCTCGCGGCCGGGCGGTGCTTGGGTGCTAGACTCGAGACTACCCGATGAGCGGCCACCTAGCGGCGCTGGAGCGCTTCTTCGAGCGCATCTTCGAGCGCCCAGCCGCCCGACTCTTCGGCACCGGCGTCGAGCCAGTGCAGGTTCGCCACCGGCTGGAACGCGCGATGGACGCTGCCGAGCGGGCTCGTGGAGGCTTCGCCCCCGATCGCTACCGCATCCAGGTCCATCCGGCGGACCTTGCCGGTCTCGGCGATTCGATACCTACGTTTGTCGATGCGCTCCTGGCTCATGCCAGGACCCGGGGCTACCTGCTGGCGCGGCGGCCGGTCGTGACGCTTTCGGGTAATCCCGGCGTCACTCGCGGAGAGGTCGTCGTCGACGCTTGGCTTGGGACGACGCCCGCCGGGTCCGGTATTGAGCGGTCTCGCGAGTCTGCCGCCGATCCACCGGACGAGCCTCCGTCGGGCGCCACGATGGTGTTCGAGGTCCCCGTCGCCCGTGTTCCGTACGCGCTGCTCTTTGTCAGAACGCCGGGTGTCGCGCCGCGCGAATACTCAGTCCGTGACGCGAGCGTGCGGATCGGACGTGACGGCGACAACGACCTCGTGCTCCCTGACCTCCGGGTGTCCCGCCAGCACGGGCTGCTGTCGGCCCGCCAGGGAGGCCTGGTGTACACGGACCTGGGGAGTACCAACGGCTCGTTCGTCAACGCGGGGCGCGTGCGCGAGGTCGCGCTCGGGCCCGGTGACGTGCTCCAGTTGGGCGATTCGACGGTCACGGTCGCTTACGACAGATGAGCGTCAGCGGGGGGATCCACGCCTTCACGCTCAGCCTGTGGCTGCTGCGGATCGCGTTTCTGGCCGGCCTGTACTTGTTCCTCCTCACAGTCTCGCGCACGCTGCTGCGAGATCTCCGTGCGGCTACTGTGTCCGCGCCGGGCGAGCTCGGCCGCTTGGTCGTCGTCGCCTCTTTCGATGGCGGGCCGCCGGTCGGCGCCTCCTTTCCGCTCGATGCCGTGACGACGATTGGTCGCGACGTAAACAACACGATCTCGGTGGACGATCCGTTCGCGTCTGCCGATCATGCGGTCCTCACATTCCGTGGCAGCAGCTGGTACCTGGAGGATCGCGACAGCACCAACGGGACGTACTTGAACGGCGCCGCCGTTGTCGGCGTGGCGCCCCTTGGGTTCGGCGACGAGCTTCAGGTCGGCCAGCTGCGCGTGCGGCTGGATCGCCCGCGAGTGCCACGCGCGGCATGAGGGCGGAGTGAGGGCGGTCCCCCCGGTCACGGCGCGTCAGCTCGGCCTCCGCGTACGCCCCCGCCTGAGACGGCGCGAGCTCGGCCTGCTGGTTCTAATCTCGGCCGTGCTCCTAATAGGCCGCGCGTCTCTTGCGTCGACCTTAGCAGGCCACTTGACGCTCGGCGACGCGCGGCTGCTCGGCGTGTACTTGGCATCGATCCTGGGCGTGCACGTGGCCTTCGTCCTGGCGGGTCGCCGCACGGACGAGGTGCTGTTGCCCACCGTCGGGTTGCTCGGCGGCATCTCGCTGCTGTTTATGGAACGGCTCCCGCAGGACCTCGTGATGCAGCAGTACGCCGGGCAGACGTTCGGCCTCGCGCCGCTCCAGCTGGGCTGGCTGCTGCTGTCGCTGCTGGCGATGGGCGGCCTCGGGATCGTGGTTCGCAGCGACAACTGGCTGCGGCTCTACAAGTACACGTGGGCAGCGGTCGCCATCGCCCTATTGCTGGCCGTGTTCGTGTTCGGGCGAGACATGAACGGCGCCCAGCTCGACCTGTGCGTCGGGCCCGTCTGTGGGCAGCCGTCCGAGCTGGTCAAGGTGATCCTGGTGGTGTTCTTGGCCGGGTACCTTGCCGACAACCGCGAGCTGCTCGCGGGAGCGACGACTGCGGTCGGTCCCTTCCAGCTGCCGCCAGTGCCGTACCTGGTGCCGATGGCGATCATGCTTGGCATCGCCCTAGGCGTGGTCTCCTTCCAGCACGACCTAGGTTCCGCGTTGCTCTACTACCTGGTCTTCCTGTTCCTCCTGTACATCGCCACGGCGCGCCTGAGCTACGTGTTCCTCGGGCTTGCGCTCTTTCTGGCGGGGAGCGCCGTCCTCTACGAGTTGTACCCCGTGGTTCGTCTCCGGGTTGACGTCTGGCTGAACCCTTGGGCGGATCCGCAGGGTGCAGGGTTCCAGACACTCCGCGCGCTGTATGCGCTGGGCAGTGGCGGGATCCTCGGCACGGGCCTAGGCGCTGGCCTCCCCGCCGTGGGATCGTCGCCGGCGATCCCCGTCATCGAGAGCGACTTCGTGTTCGCGGCGATCGCCGAAGAGCTTGGCCTCGTCGGGGCGCTGGCGGTGCTGGCGTGCTACGTGGTCATCGCCGAGCGGGGGCTGCGCATCGCCGCCACAGCACAGGATGACTTCCGGGCGCTGCTCGCGGCCGGACTCACGCTGGTGGTGGTCGTGCAGGCCGCTATTATCGCCGGCGGGAACATCAAGCTCGTGCCGCTCACCGGGATCACGCTGCCATTCGTGAGCTACGGAGGCAGTTCGCTGGTCGCGAATGCGCTGGTCGTCGGGCTGCTCCTGGCGCTAAGCGATCGTGGCGTCGAGCCACCCCGCCCGCCCTTGCCGCGGCCCCGGGCGTTCCGATGGGCCGGAGCGGGGCGGCCATGAAGCTTTCTCTCGGTGGCATCCGGCGTCGCCCGGCGGCTGGTGGCGTCGCCCATCCGGGCCGGCCCGCGTCCAGCTCGGCAAATCTCGTTGCGCCGAGGATCGGGAACTCCGTGTGGCGTGTCGCGGTCGCGATCGGCCTCGTGTACATCCTGATCGCTGGGACGCTGACCTACTGGCAGGTCGTGCGCGCCGATGCACTCACGCTCGATCCGGGTAACCCCATCGTCATCGGCGCGCAGGAGGGGACCCTCCCGGGCCGGATCTTGGATGCCCGCGGAACAGTACTGGCGAAGTCCGTTCGGCTGGCGGACGGCAGCGTGTTGCGCGAGTATCTCCCCGACCCCTCGCTGGGCCCCCTGCTGGGTTACCGCAGCTCGAGGTTCGGCACGGCGGGGATCGAGGCAGCAGAGAACGCCATCCTGACCGGCTTGACGAGCCAGTCCGAGTCTGACCTGCTGCTTCGGAAGCTCCACTTCCAGCTGTACCAGCCGCAGGACGTGATCTTGGGGATCGACATGCGCCTGCAGCAGGATGCGGAGCGGCTGATGGGCGATCGGCGCGGGGCGGTGGTGGCGATGGATCCCGCGACAGGACGGATCCTGGCGCTGGTGAGTACGCCCGGGTTCGATCCTAACTTAATCGCGGACCCCGAGACGGCAGCCGCGGCCTTCCAGGGCCTCACCAGCGACGCCGCCTCGCCGCTCCTCGACCGGGCCACCCAGGGGCTGTACGTCCCAGGCTCTGTCTTCAAGTTGGTGACGTCGATCGCAGGGCTCGGCTCGGGGACAATCACAGCCCGGACCACGTACCCAGACCAGCCTGCGGAGGAAAAGACGGGCTTCCTGGTCGATGGGTACCGGGTGGTCGACGGACACCATCCGTTCACAGGCAACGTGGCGCTGGATTACACGCAGGCACTGGAGGTGTCCTGCAACATCTATTTCGCGCACGTTGGGCTGGCGGTCGGGGGGGCCTCGATGGCGCAGTGGGCGGCGCGTCTCGGGTTCGGCGCGCCGCTCCCGTTCGTCTTGCCGACGGCGGCCAGCCAGATCACGTCGGGTGGCGGGCCGCTCGGCGGGTTCAAGGACCTGGTCGAGCTCGCAAATGCGGCGTACGGACAGGCAGAGGTCCTTGTGACGCCGCTCCAGATGGCGCTCGTGGCGTCGACGATCGCGAACGGGGGAGTGCTGATGCAACCGCAGCTGGTGATCGCCACGCGAGACGTAGACGGAACCCTGCGCCCGACGCCGCCGGTACAGTGGCGAACCGTGATCGACCCGGCCACTGCCTCGACGATCGCCAACGCCATGGAACAGGCTGTCTCCGGAGTGTGGGGCATCCCCTTTGCCGGTCTCGGCAAGGTTCCGGGCGTGCCGACGGCCGGGAAGACGGGTACCGCGCAACTGGGAGGCGCGGGCGAACCGCACTCGTGGTTCGTCGGATTCGCGCCCGTGCACGGCGCGAAGATCGCCGTGGCGGTACTCCTCGAGCGAGCGGGCTCCGGTGCGACCGAGGCCGCGCCGCTGGCGAGCAACCTGATGGCGGACTACTTGGCCCTCCCGCCGGTATCGGTGCCGTGAGGCCCTTAGCCGGCGCGCAGTGCTGGGAGGCGGCGCACGGGTGCCCGCACCGGGGGTTGCGGGGTCGCCTTGGGCACGAGCGCCGGAACGCACGATTCGATGATCAGCGAGCCGCGCCCGTGGCCGCTGGCCGCGCGCCTGCTCTGGTGCTCGTTGCACTCGCCATCGCGACGGGGGTCGCGTCGTTGGCGTCCGAGGGAGCTCGCGCTGGGGGCCTTCGGCCTGCCCGGCTGCATCTGACCCTCTGGGTTGGCCTCGTCACGCCGCGTCGAGGCTGAGGGCCTCTTTCGGAGGTAGAGCGGCAGCGAGCCGCGTGCCCGCTCCGGCCGTCGAGGCGAGAACCGTCTGTGGGCTCGTGACGTACCATGGGCCGACGGCCGGGCAGCCGCTGCCAGCCGGGGCGGCCGGCAGCCGGGCGGCACGCCGGCGGCCCGGTGCGTGAGGAGAGGGTGCAGCGAATGGCGGACGTGCAGACGCTCGGGGACCGCGTGGTTGCCAACGTCGAACACGTCATCGTGGGCAAGCACGAGGTCGTCCGCTTGGCGCTTGTCGCGCTCATTTGCCAGGGCCACATCCTGATCGAGGACGTCCCGGGAACCGGCAAGACCATGTTGGCGAAGGCGGTCGCGCGCAGTCTCGGCTGTTCATTCCGGCGCATCCAGTTCACGCCCGACCTCCTGCCGTCGGACGTGACCGGTCTCTCCATCTTTAACCAGCGAACGCAGGAGTTCGAGTTCCGACCCGGGCCGATCATGGCGCAGGTGGTGCTGGCTGACGAGATCAACCGCGCCACGCCAAAGACGCAGTCCGCGCTGCTCGAGTGCATGGAGGAGCGGCAGTCGACTATCGACGGCAGGACCTACCCCATGCCTAGCCCGTTTCTGGTTCTCGCGACGCAGAACCCGATCGAGTACGAAGGCACGTTTGCACTCCCCGAGGCCCAGCTCGATCGCTTCATGCTGCGCCTCCGGCTCGGCTACCCGACCCCCGCGGAGGAGATCGTGGTGCTCGACCAGCAGAAGCGGGTACATCCGCTTGGCCAGATCGGCGAGGTGGTTGGTGTCGAGGAACTGCTGGCTGTGCAGGCCGCGGTGCGCGAAATCTACGTAGACCCGGTCGTGGCTGACTACCTGGTGCGGCTCACGACGGCGACGCGAACGCACCCGGACGTCCAGCTTGGTGCCTCCCCTCGCGGCTCGCTCGCACTGTATCGCGGGGCACAGGCGATCGCGGCCCTGGAGGGGCGCGACTACGCGATCCCTGACGACGTGAAAGCAGTCGCCGAGCCCGCATTAGCGCACCGGATTATCGTTAAGACTGCAGCGACGCTGCGGGACGTCGACGGCCGGCAGGTCATCCGCGACGTGCTGGAGATCACACCCGTGGAGGTCGGGGCGTCCGCGCGGCCGCGTGTCCGGCCCGTGTAGAGGGGTTCGACGGCGCGATGATCGCCCGGCTGCAGCTCCTCGTCCTCGCGACCGTCCTCGTCGTCGCCGCGTTCTCGACAGGCGCCGACTTCCTGTTCTTCCTCGTGTACCTACTGTTGCTCGTCGGCGGGGGGGCGTACGTCGTGACCCGGCTGGGCCTGGCCGATCTCGAGGCGGGATACGTGCTGGGCCAGCTGCATGGTTCGGTCGGGGAGCAGCTGCGGGTGACGTACACGCTACGGAACGCGAGCCGGTTGCCCAAGCCGTGGCTGGAAGTGGAGCAGCCGTCCACCCTGCCGGTGGCGCTGCCCGGGCGGGCGCTGGCGCTTTCTTCGCGCGGCCAGCGGACCTGGCTGACGCGCGTGCCGCTCACCCGGCGTGGGCACTTCCGGATCGATCCGCTGGAAATCCGCACGAGCGACCCGTTCGGCCTGTTCGAGGCGTCGGCGGGCGTCGGACGGGGCGCGACGCTCGTGGTGTATCCACGGGTTGAGCCACTACCGTTCTGGCGCGTGCCTGCCACGTCCGTCGACGGGACGCACGCCAGCCAAGAGCGCACCTTCCAGACGACGCCGCTGGTGACGTCTGTCCGGCAGTACGTGCCGGGCGACGCGTACAACCGCATCCACTGGCCGACCACGGCGCGCCAGCAGGAGCTGTACGTGCGCGAGTTCGACCTCGAGCAGGCGGCGGACGTGTGGATCTTTCTCGATCTCGACCCGTCGGTCCACACGGGGCGCGGCGATGAGTCCACGCTCGAGGCGTCGGTCCGCGTGGCGGCCGCCATCGGGGCAAAGGCGCTCTCCGAGAACCGTGCGGTGGGCCTCACTTCGTCCGGACGCCAGCTGCCGATCCTGCCCGCCGACCGAGGCCCCCGGCAACACCAGAAGCTGATGCAGCTGCTGGCCGCTGTCCAGGCTAACGGGACAGTTCCAATGGTCGAGGTGCTGGTGCAGGGGCTGGGCCGTCTGCGGCGCGGGATGACCGCCCTCGTGATCACTCCGTCGCTGGACCGGGCGTGGCTTCGCCCCCTGGCGTCGCTCCGGCCGCGCGGTGTCGGGATCGCCGTATGTCACGTCGATCCGGTCGCCTACGCCGCAATCGGGCGTGGACAGGTCGGCGCAGCCGACGCCTCCGCGGCCGCGGAGCGAGCGAGCGAGCTGCGCGTGCTGCGGCACGCGCTCGCCGAGTACGACCTGCAGGTGCACGAGATCGTCCCTGGGACGCGCCTCGCCGAGCTGCTGGTGGCGCCGGGGGCATCGAGCACACGGAGAGTGTGATGACGGCCGCCGCGCGCGACGCGGGCCGCTCGTTCCCGACCCGCCCTGCGGAGGGATGGCTCAGCGTGCTTGCGCTGGTGGCGATGCTGGTCGACCTGGGCATCGCCGTGGACGCGGTGCGCTGGGCAGGCTCGGTGTCGCCCACGGCGCAGAGCCAGACTTGGTTCCTGCCGTCGGCGCTCGTGCTCGGCGCGGCGTGGGGCCTTGCCGGGGCTAAGCTGCGCTGGCACGTCCTGCTGACGCACACGATCGGCGCGCTCCTCGGGGCGTCCTTCGCCATCTACGTCGTGGCGAGCACGATCCCCGCGGTGCACGGCGTCACGATGCCGGTCGCCGATCCCTACCGCCTGGCTAACCTGGTCGCCTCGGTGCAGGTGTTCGTGCACGACGTTTTCGTCCGGCAGGTCCGGTCCGGGCAGACGTCGGCGTTCCTGCTGGTCGTGGCCGCCGTGGGTTGGGCCAGTGGGCAGTTTGCCGCGTTCGCCGTGTATCGCCACCACCGTCCGATGAGCGCCGTGCTCTTCCTGGGCCTTCTGCTGCTTGCCAGCATGTCGCTGACGACGCAGCGCGGCCAGTACCCGTTCCTGATCCTGTACGCCGTGTCGGCACTGCTGCTGTTGGTGCGGCTCAGCCTCGCTGAGCAGAGCGTGCTGTGGTCGAGGGCTCGCCTCGGCGATGCCTCGACGGCGTCCTCGCTGTACCTGCGCAACGGCGTCACCTTCACCGTGATCGCAATGGTCGGTGCCGTGGTCCTGACGTCCATCGGCAGCTCGGCCCCGCTGCAGCCGTACCTCGCGCCCAGCGCGGACCAGGTGTACCAGTGGGCGGGCCAGTTCGACCGGTTCGCGAGCGGGGTCGTGGCGCCCGTTCGGGGGCCGTCGACATTCTTCGGCGAGTCGGAGACGATCCAGGGGTTCTGGCAGGCGTCGCCGACGCTCGTCTATAAGGTCAGGACGAGCGACGGGAACGGGTACTACCTGCAGGGTGCCACGTACGACGATTTCGACGGGCATACGTGGAAGCAGAGCAACCGGGTCACGGGCGGCTCCGTCGCCGCGGGTCAGCCGGTGCTCGCGGGCAGTAGCGACCAGGTCAGGCCGGGCAAGGCCTACCACTCAGTGGACGTCACTGTGTGGCCCGTCAACACGGGCGACACGACCGTGATCTCGCCCGAGACACCGTACAGCGTGTCCCTGCCCGTGCAGACCGATACCACCGGCAGCGGGGGGCCCGTCCACGGCATCTCGCTGACGTCGTCGCTGCCGCAGGGCAGTTCGTACCGCGTGACGGCGCTCGTGCGCGCCGAAGCCCCGGAGGGAATCACCGCAAACAAGCTGGCGGCGGCCGGAATGGTCTACCCGGAGTGGGCGCGGCAGTTCATCGCGATCGAGCCCGGAAGCATCGGGCCGATCGTCAAGCAGCAGGCCGACGCCATCGTGGCCGCGCTCCCGGCCTCTGAACGTGACCCATACCACGAGGCGAAGGCGCTGCAGGACTGGCTCTATAGCGGCGGTGGCTTCGTGTACGACACCGACGTCGAGGGTGCGTGCGCGCCTGGGACGCCGGTTCCCGATTGCCTGCTGGTCAGCAAGCGCGGGTACTGCGAGTACTTCGCCACCACTCTCGTGATGATGCTGCGAACGCAGGAGATCCCCTCGCGATACGTCCTCGGGTATTTGCCTGGACATTCGGCGCCAGGCGGCGAGTTTCTGGTCCATGCGGCCGCTGCGCACGCATGGGTGGAGGTCTATTTCCCGCACTTCGGTTGGGTCCGCTTTGACCCCACGCCGGGCAACGCCTCGAACGGCCAGCGTCCCACGGACCTGCCCGCAGGGCCACCGGTGGCGACGCCGAGCGCCAAGGCGGGGTCGACCCCCGCACCTCACGCAGCGAGCTTTGTGCCGGACGCGGGCGCCAACGGCGGAAACCCGCGCCGGCCGCAGTCCGGGGAGAACCCCGGCAGCAGCGGGGCCGGCTCCGGGGGACCCGCACAGGGGCCCTTGTCACTGGTCGTGGGCCTCGTGCTCATGAGCATGGCGGTCGTGCTCGTGGTCTCGGCACGATTTCGCTGGGGCCCCACGCCGAGCCCGACCGGCGCCTACAGCAGCGTGGCCCGCATCGCTGCGCGGTTTGGCTACGCGCCGCGACCCGCGCAGACGGTGTACGAGTACGCCTCGATGCTGGGAGACGTGCTGCCGGCCGCGAGGCCGGATCTGGAAGTCGTGGCCCGCGCGCGGGTGGAAACGACCTACGCGCACCGTCCGCTGGCTCCGGAGCGCAGGACAGCGCTTCGGCGCGCTTACGGCCGGCTTAGGCTGCGACTCCTGGGGCTGGCGCTGCGGTATCGGCATCCCCGACGCTGATGGCTAGAGGGGTCCGTCGCGTTCGGAGGCCGCGGGGGCCGGGGCGACGGCTCCGATCGGCCCGAGATGGTCGAGCATGTTGTGCGCGCGCAGCGACTGACGTCCGTTGTGGACCTCCACAACCGAGATCCCGCACAGGCCCAGCGGGAACCGCCAGAACGCATCGAGCGGCAAGTCAAGCAACGACAGGAGCAGCACCCTCAGCAGCCCTTCGTGTGACACGACGATCGCCCACGGCGCTGCGGGCGCTGCGATGGCGAGGCCGGCGGAAGACCCGGCTTCTCCGGGCGGGTTGGCCTCGCCAAGCTTGGCCAGCAGCTCGCTGGCGAACGAGGCCGCGCGGCGGCTCACCTCCGGGAGCGACTCGCCCCCTGGAGGGTGGACGCGTACCGGATCGCGCTGCCAGCCGCGACGGACCTGCCGAAACCGGGCCTGCACGTCCGCGCCGGTCAACCCCTCCCATTCGCCTTGGCCGATCTCCTGCAGCCGCTCGTCTGGATGAAGCTCGAGATCTGGGCCGCAGGCGGCGGCGATCGCGGTCGCCGTCGAAGCGGCGCGGTCGAGGGTAGAGTGCCAGCAGCCGAGGACCCTCCCGGTTGGGACCGGAAGCGGCGGCGGGGCCAGCGGGTGGGCGAGCCTGGCGGCAACGAGAGCGGCCTGCTGGTGACCTAGGACGGACAACGGCGGGTTGGCTCGCCCTTGGACCCGGCCCTGGGCGACCCACGTCGACTCGCCGTGACGGACCAGGACAACGGCGGCATCTAGTCGGGCCGGGACGATGGCCGCGACGCCGGTCTCCGAGCTCGCGTCCGCCGGTGCTGGCCCCCCGTTAGTCACCCGAGGGTAAGCCGGATCAGCCACACGTCGAGCACCGCTGGGTCCGCCCGGATCGCCGCGACGGCCTCGTCGGGCACTGGCTCGTCGAGCGCCAGTACCATCCTCGCCTCCTCGTGGGAACCCCGGCGAGCCATGTGCATCGCGCTGATGTTCACGTCGTGCTCGCCGAGGATGAGGCACACGCGGCCCACCGTTCCGGGGCGGTCCCGGTGGCGGGTGATGAGCATGTGCTTCGCCGGCGCCAAGTCCACGAGATCGTTGCCGAGCCGGACGATCCTTTGCTCGCCGCCGGCGACCGTACCGCTGACATTCGTCGCCCCGGAGAGCGTCATGAGTGACGCGAACACACCGGCGTCGGCCAGTTTCCTCTCGATCACCGCGATGCCGCGGGCCCGGGCGATCGTCGGCGCGTTGATCTGGTTGACGCGCTCTGTCGTGCTGCCCTTGAGGAGCCCGCTCAGGACCGCCGCGGCCAGCGGCCCCGTTTCGTGTTCGGCGATCTCGCCGGCGACTTCAAGCGTGAGTTCGCGAGTGGGTTCCGGCGAGAGCTGCGAGTACAGCTGTCCGAGAGTCTCCGCGAGCGGCAAGAACGGCGTCAGGGCCCGCGCCGACTCGGCTCCCACAATCGGGGAGTTCACCGCGTATAGGGCGGGGCGCCCGTCGAGCACGTCGAGGACCTGTTCGGCCGCCTCGACCGCAGCGCGGATCTGGGCCTCGGCCGTGGACGCGCCGAGGTGGGGCGTCAGCACGGTGTTGGGGGCGTCGAGGATCGGCGAGGACGTCGGGGGTTCGGTTGCGTAGACGTCGAGCCCGGCGCCGGCGACTCGGCCCTCGCGCAGCGCTTGGGCGAGCGCTGCCTCGTCCACCACGGATCCGCGCGAGACGTTCAACAGGAACGCCGTGGGCTTCATCTGCGCCAGCTGTAACGTGCCGATCAAGCCTCGGGTGGCGCGCGTTGCGGGCACGTGCAGCGTGAGGACGTCGGCGCCGGCGATCACCTCGTCGAGCGAGCAGAGAGCGACGCCGTGGTTCGCCGCGACTTCGGGCGACACGAACGGGTCATGGCCCACGACGTTCATCTGCAGGCCTCGCGCGCGGTCGGCGATGGCCATCCCGATCTTCCCAAGTCCGACGATGCCGAGCGTCCTGCCGCGCAACTCGACGCCAGTGAACGCGGTCCGCTTCCACTCGCCGCGCCGCACCGACGCGTCTGCGGCGGCGACGTGACGTGCGAGGGCGAACATGAGCGCGATCGTGTGTTCGGCCGCGGCAACGGTGTTACCGCTAGGTGCATTGACGACGACGATGCCGGCTCGCGTGGCGGCGTCCACGTCAACGTTGTCGACGCCGACGCCCGCCCGGCCGATGACCGCTAGGCGCGACCCTGCCGCAATCGCATCGGTGTCCACCTTGACCTGGCTGCGGACCATCAGCGCGTCGTAACCCGGGAGAGCGGCTAGAAAGTCCTCGCGGCTGAGCCCGGTTCGGATGTCCACCTGGTGCTTTGCCTGCAGGAGCGCGACGCCCTCCTCGGCAAGCGGCTCGGAGACGAGGATCCTCATGCCGGCGCTCCGGTGGGGGCGGGCTGCCGGTCGCCCGCAGCGTCCGCCGCCCTCGTGGCCGCGGCCAGCGCTACGCCCCGGTCGACCGGGCGCCCCGCGGCCAGGAGGGCGCTCTCGAGGATGTCGAGCGTGGCGAGGATGTTGTTGACGGTCACGTAGCCGAGGTGCCCCACTCGGAACACGAGGCCAGTGAGCTTGCCTTGGCCGCCGGCCACTGTCAGACCCCGCCGTCGCAGGTCTGCGTCAAACGCCTTCCAGTCGAGGTCGTCGGGAACGACCGCCGCCGTTACGGTGTCTGACGCATGGGCGGGGTCAGCGAACAGCCGAAATCCCAGCGCGGCCAGCCCAGCGCGCGTCGCCGCCCCGCAGGCGGCGTGGCGCGCGAAGATTGCCGGGTAGCCCTCGGCCTCGATCAGGCCGAGGGCTACGTCGAGCTGGAAGCAGACGCTGACCGGCGGAGTCCAAGGCGCCGAGCCCTTTGCCGCCGCATCCCGGTGCGCGACGAGGTCGAAGTAGAACCGCGGCATGCTGGCGCGCTTGGCGGCCTCCCACGCGCGCGGCGAAACCGCCAGCATCGCTAGGCCGGGTGGCACCATCCAGCTCTTCTGCGAGCCCGTGATCACCACGTCCAGTCCCCACCCGTCAGTCTCGAACGGGACCGCGCCGAGGCCACTGATGGCGTCGACGAGCAGCAGCGCGCTGGGCGCGACGGCGCGGATGGCCGAGGCGAGCGCTCCGATAGGGTTTGTCACACCTGTCGAGGTCTCATTCTGCGTCAACAGCACGGCCCTCGGTTCGCGGCCGTCACGGCGCATGCCCTCTGCTGCGTCGCGGACCGCCGCAGGGTCGGCCGCCCGCCCCCACTCGACCGCGAGCACCGTGACGTCCGCGCCGTAGCGGGTCGCAATCTTCGCGAAGCGGTCGCCGAAGGCGCCGATACTCACGGCCAGGACTGGGTCGCCAGGAGAGAGGTGGTTCACGACCGCCGCCTCCAGTCCTCCTGTCCCCGACGCGCCGAGGAGGATGACGTCGTTTGCGGTGCGGAATCCGCGCTGCAAGGCGGGGACGACGCGGCCCATCAGCGCCCCGAACTCTGGCCCACGGTGGTTGACCATCTGCCACGAGCCCGCCGATCTCACCGGATCGGGAAGAGGGGTGGGCCCCGGCACGCGCAGGTGGGTCTGGAGGTTCGCCACGGTGTACTCCCAGCTTCGAGGGCGCGCTCGGACGGGCGGCTGTCCGGACGAGCGGGACGTGGAAGCGATCGTAGGGGCTCTCGACACGACGCGTCCAATACGAGCGCGGGCTAGACTTCCAGCGTGCCTCGCCGCCCCGCGCCCGGGCCGTCCTCACCGCTGTTTGCGTCCGGTTCCGATGCCGCCGGGTCTGGGACGGAGCCGTCCGTCGCCGAGCTCCGCCGCCCGGATGCCCACCAGCCTCTTGCCGCAAGGATGAGACCGCGTTCGCTCGACGAGTTCGTCGGACAGGACCACCTCGTGGGCGCTCAGGGGCCATTCCGCCGCTTCGCGGCGCGGGGTGCACTGCCGAGCATGATCTTGTGGGGGCCGCCCGGCAGCGGCAAGACCACACTGGCCCGACTGCTCGCGTCGGCCGCTGGCGCGAACTTCTTGACGCTGTCGGCCGTCATGAGCGGTGTCGCCGACGTGCGAAGAGCCATCGCTGAGGCGCGTGAGAGCCGGGAAGCGGATGGGGCCGCCGCCCCCACGGTCCTGTTCATCGACGAGATCCATCGGTTCAACCGTGCCCAGCAGGACGCGCTGCTACCCCACGTGGAGGACGGCACCGTCACGCTCGTGGGCGCGACGACGGAGAACGCGTACCTTTCTGTAAACCCGCCGCTGCTCAGCCGGATGCGGGTGTTCCGCTTGGAGCCGCTCGATGACGATGCGATCCGGCGGGTCGTGTGTGCGGCGCTTGTCGACGAGCGAGGGACGGCAGGACGGGTCGTCTTGGCAGACGATGCGCTGGGACTGCTGGTCCAGATGTCGGGCGGCGACGCCCGACAGGCACTCAACCTGCTGGAGGCGGCGGCCGCGCTCGCGGAAGCCGGAGACGTGCGGGATGCCGAGGGGAGGGTCGCACCGCGGCGCGAGGACCTCGAGGCTGCTGCACAGCAGCGCGCGGCGGCGTATGACCTTATCGGCGACCGCCATTACGACACGGTCAGCGCCCTGATCAAGAGCGTGCGGGGCAACGACGTGGACGCTGCGCTGTACTGGCTCGCGGAGTTGATCGTGGCGGGGGAGGACCCACGGTTCATCGCACGGCGTCTCGTCATCCTCGCCAGCGAAGATGTCGGCAACGCCGACCCACGCGGGCTCCAGCTGGCGGTCGCGGCTTCGCAGGCCCTTGACTACGTCGGGCTTCCGGAGGCGCAGTACGCGCTGGCGCAGGCCACCGCGTTCCTCGCCGCGGCGCCCAAGTCGAACCGTGCGGGCCGGGCGTACTTCGCGGCGCGGGCTGACGCGGAGGCGCTCGCCCCTCTGCCCGTGCCCCTGCATCTGCGGAACGCGCCGGTTGCGGGGATGAAGCGGCACGGAATCAGCGTCGGCTACAGGTACCCTCATGATTATCCCGGCGCCGACGTCGAGCAGCAATACCTTCCGGATAGGCTTGTCGGCGCTCGCTACTACGAGCCCTCGGACCAGGGGTTCGAGCGCCAGCTGGGCGAGCTGATGGAGCGCCGTCGGGAACGGAGAACGGATCGTCGCAGGGGAGGCCACGGCGAGCCGACGGGCGGCGAGCCGGACTAACCGGCCTCGTTGGTCGGCGGTTGCGCCAAAGCGCCGTCTCCTCGAGCCTGCGTACACTGCAATGGCCCGTCTGGGGACGCTGGCCTGTCGGTCTCTTATACTCCGCGCGTGCTCGCGCGCGTCCCCCGACTGGCGATCCATGTGGCCCTGACGGCGGTGGAGCTCGTGCTCGCCCACATCCTGGGCACCTGGATGTCTGGGACGGCGCCCTTGCTCGCCACCTGATTTCCTGAGGTCGGCAGCGTGGCCGACCGTGTGACGGACGGGACCGAGGCGTCCATCGCCCGGCTGACCCGGTCCACCGTTGCCGCCCGCAGGGCGGACGCCATAGAGGGCTCGTGGAGTGCGCATCTGGGTTCGGTTCGGCGCGGCCTGTGCGGCCGGCGTGTGCCTCGTGCTCCTGGTCAGCGCCCTCGCCGAGGCGCACGTGGTGCAGCAGTGGGGCGCCTACAGCGTGGCCATGGGCTGGTGGCAGGAACCCACCTACGTGGGCGTCCAGAACGCCGTCCAGGTGATCGTCAAGGACAAGTCCGGGAACCCGGTCGCCGATCTCGCCTCGGGCGACCTGCAGGTCGTGGTGTCGATCGCCGGGCAGTCGACGGCCGCCCTGCCTCTCGACCCGAGCCTCGATCCCGACACCGGGCTCGGTCGGCCGGGCGAGTACCTCGCCTGGCTCATCCCGACCGTGCCGGGCGAGTACACGTTCCACCTGACCGGCTCCATCCACGGCCAGCCGGTGGATGAGACCTACACCAGCTCGGATCAGACCTTCAACCCGGTGGAGGACGCGACGGCGGCCCAGTTCCCCCTCAAGCTGCCCTCGCAGACCGAGCTGTCGGGCCTCTCCGACCGGCTCACGGCGCGGGTCGGCGAGGCGGCCAGTGCCGCCAGCGCGGCGCAGCAGGCGGCCACGGATGCGCGCCATGACGCGTCCACGGCGCTCCTCGCTGGGACCGCGGTCGGCGGCCTCGGCGTGCTCGTCGGACTGGTCGCGCTCCTCGTCGCGGTGCGCGCCTCGCGTCGTCCGGGCTTGACATGACCCGCGCGCGCGTGGCCGCGGGCGCCCTGGCCGCGATCGCCGCGGTCGGGGCGCTGGCCGCGCTGCCGTTGCCGGTGACGGCGCATGCGCTCCTGAAATCCTCTGACCCCGCGGCGAACTCGGTGGTGGAGACCGCGCCAGACGTCATCACGATGACCTTCACCGAAGCGCCGGACCCGAGGCTGTCGCGGGTCAGTGTGCTCGACGCGAGCGGCGCGAACCACGCCGTCGGGCAGTTGCAGACGACTGGCGATCCCGAGACGCTGTCGGTGCCGGTCGGGCGGCTGCCGCCGGGTGTCTATACCGTGGCGTGGCGCACCGTGTCCGCGGTGGACGGTCACGTGGTGGGCGGCGCGTTCGCGTTCGGTGTCGGGGTGACGAGTGCGGCCGTGGCCAGCGTCAGCGCGGCCAGCGGGTCGACCCCTTCGGCGTCGGCGGAGGGCGCTTCGACCCGGACCGTGATCGCACACTGGCTGCTGTACGTCGGGTTGGTGGTCCTCCTTGGCGCCGCGTTCGCCGGGGCGTTCATCCTGCGCGAGCCCCTGGGCACGAGCCTTGGTCTCCTTGGCGCGGGCTGGCTGCTTGCCGGCCTGGCAACCGCGGCGCTCGTGCTCGCCCAGGCCTCGGACGCCGGGGTCGGCCTTGGCGGCCTTGTCGGCACGTCGCTGGAGCGAAGCGCCCTTGCCCGGGCCATCCCGATCGTGCTCGCGGCGATCCCGCTCGTGCTCCTAGGTCGCATTCCTCGCTGGCGTCGCATAGGCCTTATGGTCGTGGCGATCCTCGCCGCCGCCGCGATCCTCGCCGACGCCGCCACCAGCCACGCCGGCGGGGATCCCGTTCCGTTGCCCAACGTGCTGATCCAATGGCTGCACGTGGCGCTCGCAGGCGTCTGGCTGGGCGGGCTGGCCGCGCTCCTGATGCAACTCCGGGGTGCCGCGACCGACGTCAAGGCGCAGGCCGCCCGGCGGTTCACCACGTGGGCCACACTGGGCCTGGCGACGGTCGGGCTCACCGGCCTCGCGCGTGCGATCGTCGAGGTGGGCACCGTGCAGGCGCTTCTCGACAGCGGGTACGGCCAGCTCGTGTTGCTCAAGAGCGCGCTGCTGGCGATCGTCGCGCTCATGGGGGCACTCAACCACTTCGGCAATGTTCCACGCGCCAACCTCCGCGGTCTGCGCCGGGTCGGCAGCGGAGAACTGCTCCTCGGAGCCGCGCTTCTGCTCGCCGCGTCCCAGCTGGGCGGCCTGGAGCCCCCCGCCTTGGCGGCGGCTGCGCAGGAGGCCGCCCCACCGTCGTCCCTCGTCCTGAGCGGCGCCGACTACGCCACCACGGTCAAGCTGCGGCTCGAGATTTCGCCTGGAGTGGCGGGCTTCAATCGGTTCACGGTGCGCGTCGCGGACTACGACAGCGGAGCGCCGGTGGCGGCCGATCGCGTGACCCTCACGTTCCAGCCAGCCGGCCGCGCCGACGTGGGCGCGTCGGACCTCGATCTGCCCCCCACCGGCTCGGGGACATACGCCAGCAGCGGGGCCAACCTCTCGATCGCCGGCCCCTGGGATGTGACCGCGCTGGTCGAACGAGGGGTGCAGTCGGTGGAGGTGCCGCTGCAGGTGACTATCGCCGCGCCGCCACAGCCGATCGACGTCAGCCGCGTGCCGGGTGAGCCGACCCTCTACACCGTGCATCTCGTGGGAGGGGACACTGTGGAGGTCTATCTCGACCCGGGGACGCCCGGGCACAACGACTTCCACATTACGTTCTTCGACCAGCAGGGCAATAGCCTCGCGGTCACCAACATGGCCGCGACGGTCGCGTCCGGCGGGGGCGCTCCGCAGCCGCTCCTGTTGCGCTTCTTGGGGCCCGGTCACAAGGTGGCGAGCCTCGACGTGGGGGCCGTTACGCAGACCTTCACGATCGCCGCCACCGCGCCAGACGGCACGCCGTTGCGCGCGCAGCTTGACATCTCGCCGGGGGCGTAGACGGCCATGTGGTCGCTGCCTGCCGTCAGGCGCTTGGCGCTCGCGGGGTTGCTGGCGGCCAGCATTGCCGCCTGCAGTGGATTGAGCGCCACACCGGCGGCCAGCGCGACCGGCGGTGCGCCTCGCCCCTCGTCGCCAGCCGTCTTGACGATCGTTCAGCCGGTTGATGGCGCGCAGGTGGCGGGGCCGACAGTGCACGTCGTGGTCCACCTGGCCCATGCGCGGATTGTTCCAACGACCACGACCCGCATTCGTCCCGACGAGGGCCACGTTCACCTGTACCTCGACAACACGCTGGTCTACATGCAATACAGCCTGCAGCAGGACCTGTCGGTGCCACCCGGTACCCACGTGCTGCGTGCCGAGTTCGTGGCGTCCGACCACTTTCCTTTCAACCCCCGCGTGTGGTCCCAGAGCATCCTGTTCACGGTGAAATGATGGCCAAACCGCGGCTTGTCCGGCCTGTCTCGCTCACAGGACTGTGGCCATGACCCCCCTGTCGACCGGATTGGCCCTTACCTGGCGCCCCACGCCTGGCGTCCGGGCGATGGTCATCGGGGCCGCCCTGGCCGGCGTCGTTTGGCTGCGCGCCCTGCTCGTTGGAGCGTCCGGGGATGCGCTGAGCGTAGGACTGGTATTCGGGGCGGGGCTCCTCACCGTGGGCGTCACGGCAGGCTGGCGCCCCACCCGGGGCGGCGCCATCCGGGCCACCATGATCGGCTTGGCAGGGGCGGCGGCGCTGGTCGGGCTGTCGTGGGTCGCCCGACTTCAAGGACCGGCCCTTCCACTGGCAGCGCCGGCACCGTTCTGGGCGTGGGCGAGCGCTACCACGCTCGTTGCGGCGGCAGAGGAGATCGTCCTGCGGGGGGCCCTCTTCGATGCCTGTGAGGCTGCGTGGGGGGTGCCCGTGACCCTCGGTGTCACCAGCGTCGCCTTCGCGCTCATGCACGTGCCAACCTACGGTCTTCCCGTGCTCCCGCTTGATCTCGGGGTGGGGCTCGTCTTGGGTGGCCTTCGCGTACTCGGCGGGGGCCCAGGTGCGCCGGCTGTCGCCCACGTCGCGGCGGACCTCGCCGCATGGTTCCTGTGAGCCGCGGGCGTCCGACACGTGTGTGGAGCGCCCGACTGTCGCGCCTGTGGCGCGGCAGTCGGGCGCCGGCCGCGGCGATCGTCGTGGGTCTGGCCCTAGCCGCTTGGGCGCAGCTCAGCGGACCCCTGGCGGGACCACCGCTGTACGACGGCGTCGTGGCCAATGACGCGTACCGCTACCTGACGCCGTCTCCAGGTGAGCACGGGAACCCTGGACAGGTATCAGAGGCGATGGCTGTCGTGGCTGGGCGAAGCCCCGGGTTCGCCGTCGCCACGACCGAGGAGCCGCCGCAGGCGCAACTGTTCGCCACCCCGGGCGCGCTGAGACTTCCCTCGGGCGCCGCCGCAGTCCGTGTCTCAATCCGCCCTGTCGCGGTGCCGAGCGCGCTGCCGGGCGACGGGCAGGTGGTCGGGAACGTCTACGCGATCGAGGTCACCGACGATCGCGGCGCGCCGCTCTCGGCGCCGTTGAGCGCAAGGGTGACCGTGATCCTTCGTGAGCCTGCCGGCGCGGCCGATGCGCAGGTCGAGCGCTTTGCCGGGGGCACCTGGCAGCCGTTGACGACCTATGCGGAGGCTCAATCGCTGCGGCTGGTGCTCGTGACCGGATTCGGCGAATTCGCCCTGGTCGTGCCTGAGCCGAGCCCGGCAGATCTTCTGCGAGACTGGTCGCTCGAGCCCACGGTCCAGCTCCCGCTGCTCGCGGTTGCCCTCGCATACCTGTGGGCGGTGCGAGGAGTCAACCGACGCCATCCTGCCAACCGCGTTCCGGCCCGGCGAGTGGCGGCCTTCCTTGGGGGCCTGGCCACCATCGAGGTGGCGCTGGACGGCATCGTGGGACACTACGACAGCACCCTCTTCAGCGACCACATGATCCAACACCTGCTGCTGATGATGCTGGCGGCGCCGCTGCTGACGCTCGGGACGCCCATTACCGTGGCGCTGCGAGCTGCATCGCCTCGGGTCCGCTCGCGCTGGCTACTGCCCGCCCTGCATAGCCGGGCCATCGGGGTGCTGAGCCACCCGCT
This sequence comes from uncultured Chloroflexia bacterium, assembly GCA_963835945.1. GTDB lineage: Bacteria > Chloroflexota > Limnocylindria > Limnocylindrales > CSP1-4 > JAJYNJ01. The sequence goes on along the minus strand of CAWIHR010000018.1, from coordinate 197,487 downwards.
GGTCGGATTCGTGCTGTTCGCGGGCGCACTGTGGGTCTCCCATTTCTCCGCCATCTACGAGCTCTCGCTCGAGAACAACCTGGTCCACTATCTCGAGCACGCTGTCTTCCTTTTCGTGGCGCTCCTCTTCTGGTGGCCGATGGTGGGCCGCGATCCGAGCCGATGGCGGCTGCCATACCCGGTTCGTCTCGCGGTGATGCTGCTCCAGATGGTGCAGGGCGCCTTCCTCGGCGTCGCGATCTTGGGGGCGTCGGCGCCGCTCTACGCTCACTACGCAGGTCTGCACCTGGGCTACATCACGCCACTCGCCGACCAGCAGGCGGCCGGAGCCATCATGTGGGTCGGCGGAGGCGCCGGATTCCTCCTGTGGAGCGGCCTCATCCTCGCCGACTGGATGCGCGCGGAGGAGGCGGAGGCTGTGCTGGTCGACGCCCGCCTCGACCGGGAGGAGCGACTGCGGGAGGCCCTCGCGCGACGGGACTCATCTGAGGCACGTGAACCAGCGCAGATCGAAGGAGTTGACCAGTGACTTCGCTTCGGCCGCTCCGCCACTCCCGGCGAACGGTGACCCTTACCGCGATCGCGGCCGCCGTCATCGTGCTCGCGGCAGGTTCCCTCGGCTGGGTCGTGACGCAGGCGAGCTCGCCGCCGGTCACGGGTGTCCAGGCCGATCAGGCCGTGCCGGTGGTGCCCCTTATCGACGAGCAAGGCGGGCCCACGTCGCTGGCGGCCCTGCACGGACGGTACGTCGTGCTGGCGCCCTTCCTGACCCTGTGCCACGAGACGTGTCCCATCACGACCGGTGCGTTCCTCGAGATGCGCCAGGCGGTGGCGGCCGCCGGTCTCGCCAATCGAGTCGACTTCGTCGAGATCACGGTCGACCCCGGGCGCGACATCCCGGCGCGGTTGCGCGCGTATGCCAAGCTGACCGGCGCTACGTGGACGCTGCTGACCGGCACGCCGGGCAACCTCGCGACCCTGTGGCGCTTCTTCGGGGTCGACTACGAGCGCGAGCCTGAGGGCTCGCCGCCGGACATCGACTGGTGGACGGGCCAGCCCGAGACGTACGACGTGGGCCACAGCGACGCGATCTTCTTCCTCGACACGGCCGGCAACGAGCGGATCGCGATCGCCGGTCAGCCCGACGTCGGCGGCCAGCTCGACGCCACGCTCACCTCCCTGCTCGACACGGAGGGGCTCGAGCAACTCCACCATCCGGAGGGCGCGTGGACCGTGCCGCAGGCTCTTGACGATCTCGACCACCTGCTGGGCCGCGCGATCCCCGCACCGGCGTCCTGACTGTCCGTGGCTGCGGCGCCCCCAGCCGTCCTCGTGGTAGAGCTCGTCGCCCTCGGCGCGCTGGGTTCGATCGTCGCCCGCACGGCTCGACGGTCTGTGCCCCGGCGCGTCGCGGTCGCGGGTTCCGCGGCGGCCGTGCGCGCGGCCGGGCTGCTGGTCGCGATGGGGCTCAGGGGCGCCGGCGCGGTTGCGTCCGGGGGCATGGGCGAGGCATGGGTCACCGCGGCGCAGGCCGTGACGAGCGGCAACGCGAGCGTCCGCGAGTGCTCAATCCTGACGCCCGCAAGCGGCCCGATGATTCCGGCCGTGGCCCCGAATGGGTGGATTTGGGTTAGGGAATGGGGGCATCGTTCATGCGCACGGGGCCAGTCTGTGGCGCGCAACAGCCCCGGCCGATCAGCGGGCGGCGGGCGGAAGTGGGCCGAGGGCCCTGAGGAGGCCGGATACCAGTGCGTCTGGGTTGGTGGCGTCAGCGTTGACGAGCACGACGATGACGGCGCCCGTGGCAGGGAAGTAGCGCATCGCGGCGTGGTAGCCAGAGAGCAGTCCCGAGTGACCCCAGGAGGTCTGCCCACCCAGCATCAGGCGCTGTACTCCGAGTCCGTACGGCCAGCGAGGCCGAAGCGCGCTCGTTGATCCGAAGTCGAGCATCTGTGCCATTGCGGCCGGCGAGAGGACGCGGCCCCCGTAGAGGGCCTCGGCCCACCGTGAGAGGTCGTCGGCGGTCGAAACCAGCGCGCCGGCCGTCCCGAGCGCCGTCGCCAGCGACCTGAACGGCAGATAGCGAGACGCACCGGTCACGTCGGTCGCCGTCCAGGTCGTGTCGCGTGCCGCCTCGTAGCCGTGGGCGACTGGGTCGGACGTGGGTGCGGGCGCCTGTCCTTGCAGGAAGGTGTGAGCCAGGCCGAGCGGTCCGAAGAATCGCTGCTGCAGCAACGTCGCGGCCGGCCGGCCGGCCGCGGCCTGGATGATCTGGCCGAGCAGCAGGTAGTTCGCGTTGGAGTACAACCAGCCATGTGCGGGCGCAAACGCCGGTGGCGTCGCGTAACGCAGGACGGCGGCGGGCGTCCAGGTGCGGTCCGGGTTTGCTGCCAGGCGGCCGAGCAGCGCCCGGTTGTCGAACGGCTCGCCGATGCCGCTCGTATGGTCGAGGAGTTCGCGGATGGTGACGCTGCGTCCCGCCGAAAAGGTGGGCAGCCAGCGTGGGACCGGGTCATCGAGAGCCAGCACTCCTTGGCTGGCCAGCTGCAGCGTAAGTGCGGCCAGGAAGGTCTTGGTGATGCTGCCCGTGTCGAAGAGTGTGGTCGTGGAGACGGCGCTGCGAGTGGCCGCGTCTGCGAACCCGGCATGCGCGTTCCACGACTCGCTGTCGGGGAGGCGCACGACAACCTGCACCCCGGGCAGGTGATGCGCGGCCCGCAACCGGAGCAGCTCAGCGGAAAGCCGGCCGCGGACGGCCGTTGTCAGCAGGTCCGCGAGGGCCGACGCGGCCCGGCCTGACGCGGTGAGGGGCGGCACCAGTCCGGGACTGTGCCGAACGTTCGACTCGCCCACGGAGGCGGCGGATTGAGGGAAGGGACCGGGAGATCATGGCGCCACCGAACTCGCGCCGCAAGCGAGGAGCACGCCTGTCATCGCGAGCATGAGCAGGACGCGGCTCGTGCCCGGTCGGGTGCGCCGAGCGAAGGTCAACAGCGCGAGCGCCGACGTTGGAGAGACAACCAGGTAACTTCGGAGGGTAGCGGCATCGGCCAAGTGCCTCGTGCCCGCGCGTCTGGGCTTCGCCGTGCCGGGCCGGGCCGCAGGCGGACGCTGGATCGGCTCGGCAGCGCAACTGCGGACCGAGACGTCGCGAATGCGGTGTGGCGACTCGCGTCAGACCGCGATAACGCCCAGCAGGTCGACGAGCACCCAGACGACGAGGAGGACAGCCGCGATCGAGACGGCAAAGACGGCGACGCGCCGCAGGTCTCGTGCGACGTAGACGTACTCGTTGGCGGCCTTCTGGGCGAGGAGACCGCTTGGCCGGGACGCCGTCTGCGGCTGGGGTCGCGTGGGTGCCGGTCGCGGCTCAGTCGCGGCAAGGGCCGGAGCTGCCTCGGCGGTGGCGACTGCCGGGGCCTGCCGGATCGGTGCTGCCGGCCGCGCGGCGGCGGTCGAGCGAGGTCGCGGGCGCTTGTTGGACCGCGCGGGGCGCGGACGCTTGCTCATCTGGCGGAGGGACCTCGTGCGTGGGACCGACAGAACGGGCGAGAACCACCCGGACGCCTAGGATAGCATCACGCCTCGGCGCGCCGTGACGCGCAAGGTGGCACGACGGTCTGGGACGCTGCACGCGTGATCGACCAGCCAGCTTCCGTCCCCACCCCCCCATCTTTCCCGTGACGGCCATAGCTGGGGCACGCGCTCCCGGTGAGTTAGTGGTCCACGCGCTCGTCCAGGATCTGGATCGTGCGCAGCGCGCGGCCGTGACGCATGGAGAGGGGCCGCTCCTCGTCGTAGCGGGCGCGGGAACCGGCAAGACGCGCGTCATCACCCGGCGCATCGCGTGGCTGATCGCCACCCGCCGTGCGCGCCCGTCGGAAATCCTCGCGCTGACGTTCACGGACCGCGCTGCGAACGAGATGCAGGCGCGTGTGGACGAGCTTGTGCCGTATGGCTACGTGGACACTGCCGTCCACACGTTCCACGCCTTCGGCGACCGGCTGATCCGGGAGTTCGCGTTCGAGCTCGGACTCCCGTCGGATCCGCGCGTGCTGACGCGCGCCGAGGCTGTGATCTTCCTCCGGGAGCGCCTGTTCGAGCTGGGGCTCGATCGGTATCGGCCGCTCGGCGACCCAACCCGCTTTCTGGCGGCCCTGGTCGGGATCTTCAGCCGAGCGAAGGATGAGGACGTCGATGCGCAGGTGTTCCTCGCACACGCACAGAGGCTGGTCGAATTCGGCCTCGTCGGACGTCGAGCATTCGACCGCGGCCGTGCCTCGCGGCTCGAACTCCGCGGGCAAACGCCCTTCTGACCCACGTGCCGCGCTAGAAGAGGCGAACGGGCACCTGGAAGTGGCGCGGGCGTACGCTCGCTACCAGGACCTGCTCGCCGCTGCTGGGTACGTCGACTTCGGCGACCAGGTGTACCTGGCCTTGCGGCTGCTCCGCGAGCACCCCGCGGCACGTGAGCGCCTGCGTCGGCGGTTCCGGTACGTGCTCGTGGACGAGTTCCAGGACACGAACCGGGCCCAGCTTGAACTACTGGCGCAGCTCGTCGGCCCACGCGGCAACTTGACGGTGGTCGGAGACGACGATCAAGCGATCTACGCGTTCCGCGGCGCCGCCGTCCGCAACATCCTCGAGTTCCGGGAGCGATTTGGCGCCAGGATGGTGGTGCTGCGCCGCAACCACCGCTCGCGGGCACCGATCCTGGATGCCGCGCGCCGCCTGATCCAACACAACAACCCAGCCCGTTTGGAAGTTCGCGAGGGGATCAAGAAGCGGCTCGTGGCCGTGCGTCGCACGCGCCGGCCGCTGCCCGTCCGCCACCACTCGTTCCCCACGGCGGCAGAAGAGGCGGATTTCGTCGCAACGCAGGTTGCGCAGCGCATCCGGGCCGGCACCTCTCCCCGCGAGGTCGCCGTACTGGTCCGGGCGAACGCGGATGCGGATCCCGTCTTGCGGGCACTGAACCTGCAGGGCGTGCCGTGGCGATTCAGCGGCGCGTCCGGCCTCTACGCGACGCCTGCGGTCCGCAGGCTGCTGGCGTTCCTCCGCGCGACCGCCAACCCCGACTCGAGCGTCGACCTGTATGCGTTGGCAACGGCCGAACCGTACCGCCTGGGTGGCGCGGACCTGACTGGGCTGCTGGAGATTGCTCGCCGCTCTCACCGGTCGTTGTGGGCCGTGCTCGAGGAGACAGCGGAGGGAAGTCCCGCCGCTATCGCGGAGGAGACGCGGGCGGCTGTTAGGGGCCTCGTGGCGGACCTGCGTGCTGCGATCGAGCTCTCGCACCAGCGGCCGGCTGGTGAGGTCCTCTATGACTTTCTGCGGCGGAGCGGGACCCTCACCGCCATGGCGGCAGGTGGGGCCGGCGTCGACGAGACGATCCTCGACATCGCCCGCTTCTTCGACATCGTCCGTCGCCAATCGGACCTGCTGCCAGACCCAAGGATCCCGTTCCTCGCTCCGCACCTGCAGACGCTCGTCGAGGCCGGAGACGATCCGGCGGCCGCGGCGGACGACGATTGCGACGCGGTGTCCGTTCTGACCGTCCATAAGGCGAAAGGGCTCGAGTTCAGCGTGGTGTTCGTGGCGGGCCTCGCGGACGGCAGGTTTCCGATGCGCAACCGGCGGGAAGTGCTCTCTCTGCCCGACGAGCTGGGTGCTCCGGGCGGGCTTGAAACGGATGATGGCCTGGCGGAAGAGCGTCGTTTGTGCTACGTGGCACTGACACGTGCCCGGGACGAGCTGGTTCTGACGAGTGCGTTCGACACCGGGGGTAGGCGTCTGCGCCACCGGTCGCCGTTCGTTGCCGAGGCGCTGGACATCTCACCAGAAGCAGTCGCGACGCCGTCGCCCCTCGTCGCGGATCTGGTCGCACTGGGACGCTACGCGCCTGCCGACGCGGTCGCCTCCGCGGCCCATACCTCACCGACCTCGGCCGTCTTCAGCTTCACGCAACTCGATGACTACCTCTCGTGCCCAGCGCGCTACAGGTACCGGCACCTCCTGCGACTGCCCACGTTGCCTCACCACGCACTCACGTACGGGATCGCGCTGCACGAGGCGGTCGCAGCGTTCGGTCGAAGTCAAATTCAGGGCCGTGCCCTGTCTGAAGCCGGCGTGCTCGAGGTCTTCGCGCGAGCGTGGTCTGGGCTTGGGTTCCTCTCACGAGAGCATGAGGAGGCGCGTGCGGCTGCAGGCCGGGCGGCCCTGGTGAGGTTCCGGGAGGCCGCGCTGCAGTCGGATCGTCGTCCCGTGCTGGTGGAGGAACCGTTCGAGGTCTCGCTCGACGGGATCCGGCTGCAGGGCCGGTTCGATCGGATCGACGACGGGCCGCAGGGTGTGGTCATCACGGACTTCAAGTCGACCGACGTGAGGGACACACGACGGGCGAAGGAGCGTGCACGTGAGTCGCTGCAGCTCGCGCTGTACGCCTTGGCGTGGCAGGAACGCGAGGGCGCGCTTCCCGCCGCAACGGAGCTCGTGTTCCTCGATTCGGGCCTCGTGGGTAGCGTCCACCCTGAGCCCACGCGCCTTGCGGCGGCCTCGCGCAGGATGCGCGAAGCCGCCGCAAGCATCCGGGCCGGGGCGTTCGCAGCGCGCCCTGACGCTGTCGCTTGCCGCTTCTGTGCGTTCCGGGAGATCTGTGCGTCGAGCGCCGCGTGAAGTCTCGGCCCGCACCGGCCCATGCCGCAGTGGCCCTCGAGACCGCCCGGCGGGCAGCACCGGCCCGGTGCGAGCCGTCTCTTGATGTAGCGCTCGCGACTGGGCGCGGCCGGTAGACTCCACCCGCCCAGGTCTCCGGCACGCGGCCGGGTCCCGACCAGGATACCGACAGGAGCGCCATGCAACACCGCGACCGGATCGCCGCTATTGCCCTGATCCTCGCCGCGAGCGTCTGCTGGCTGGCCGTTGCGGGGCTCCTGACCCAGGTTTCGCCGACCGACCGGGTCGAGGTGCAGCTGGCTGGCGCGCTGTTCATCGGGCTGGCCTGCGGCATGACTGCCGCGCCGCTCACATGGCTGGCCGTCTTCAGCCGACACCGGCGTATCGCCTACAAGGGCGACTGGACGCGGGCGGCGCGGCGCGGAGCCTGGACGGGTGCCGTTGTGGCGCTGCTGGTGGCACTCCGGACACAGCACGCCTTCAGCGCGCCCATCGCGCTGTTCGTGATTGTCATGGTCGCCTTTGTGGAGGTGAGCCTGAGCGCGCAGCGTTGAGATCCCGGGTTCGTCGGCCGCGGGATTTCGAGCCGCCAGAGTTCGTCGCGGGCCCCGCTGCCGTTGGCACGCGGAGGTGTGACCGGGCTACGATCTGTCCCACCACGAAGTGGAGGTTGCTCCGTGCAGCTCACAACCGTCCGCCCGGCTGGCCCTCACGCCGAGGCGAAGTTACGCATTGCCGCGGCTGTTGATGATGCACGTGACGAGATCCTGGACTTGTCGCATCGTATCCACGCGAACCCCGAGCCGGCGTTCGAGGAGCAGAAGGCCGCGGCCTGGGTAGCGGAGGCGATCGCGCGGCGGGGCTATGTCGTGCAGCATCCGGCCGGGCGTCTTGAAACGGCGGTTCGCGGCATCCTGACCGGCAGCCGGCAGAGTGGCGGCAGCCGTGTGGCGGTTCTCGCCGAGTACGACGCACTGCCGGGAATTGGTCACGCGTGCGGCCACAACACCATGGCGGCCAGCGGCGTGGGGGCCGCGATCGGCCTCGCGGCGGTGGCCGACGAACTTGCTGGACAGGTCGTGTTCCTCGGCACGCCGGCCGAGGAGCGCGGGTCAGGCAAGCAGTGCATGCTCGACGACGGCCTCTTCGACGGGATTGACGCTGCCCTGCTGTTCCATCCGAGCGACCTGACGCAGATCGAAGCCCGGCTGCTCGCCAGTGAGGACGTCGATGTGGTGTTCCTCGGCCGGGCGTCTCACGCGGCGTCGGAGCCGTGGGAGGGTCGGAACGCTCTCGACGCACTTGTCATGCTGTTCAACGCTGTTGGCCTGTGGCGCCAACAGCTGCGGCCGGATGCCCGCGTCCACGGGATCATCTTGGAGGGTGGTTCCGCGGCAAACATCATCCCGGACCGTGGCGTCGCCCGGTTCATGGTTCGCGCGGCAGATCAGGGCTACTTCGAGACGCTGCTGCCCCGCTTCCGAGAACTGTGCGAGGCGGCGGCGCTTGCCACCCGCTGCGCGGTGGAGGTGGAGTTTTCAGGCAGATCGGACGCGATGCGGCATAACCGCGTGCTGGGAGCCCGTTACCTGGCAAACCTCGAACCCTACGGCATTCGCGAGGACCCGCCGACGCCGAACATGGGCAGTTCCGACATGGGGAACGTGAGCCAGGCCCTGCCCACCATCCACCCCTCTCTCGCGATCTGCGATCCCGGCGTACCGGGACACTCGACCGAGTTTCGCGAGGCCGCTCGCTCACCCCGCGCGGACGAAGTGACGCTCATCGCGGCCACCGTTGCCGCGCAGGTCGGTTACGAACTGATGGCAGACCCCGACCTCGTCCGGCGCGCCTGGCGCGAGTTTCAAGAGGCAGACGAGTGAGCTCCGGCGACGCGCTGGCCCGTTGGTACGACCTGGACCTGGGCGACGAGGCCGACGACCTCGACCTGTACCGTGCGCTGGCCGCTCGCGCCGGCGGCCCCGTCCTCGAGCTCGCCGCCGGAACCGGGCGCCTCGCGGTTCCCCTCGCTGCCGGGGGCCTGGAGGTCGTGGCTGTCGACCGCGACCCCTCCATGCTCGCCCGCGCCCGTGTCCGTTGGGCCGCCGAGCGCCGAGCCCGCCACGTAAGACCGGGTGGTCGTCTCGAGCTGGTGGAGGCAGATCTCTTCGACCTGGCACTCGAACCGCGGTTCGGCCTCGCGATCCTCGCGCTCAACTCGTGCTTCCTGTTGGGGGAGGTACCCCGCCAGCAGGCCGCGATCCAGGTCATGGCGCGCCATCTGCGCCGCGGCGGTTTGGCCGTGGTCGACGCCTGGCTGCCGTCAGTCGAGGACCTCGCGATCTACGACGGCCGCATGGTGCTCGAGTGGGTGCGCGACGACCCGGAGTCGGGAATGCGCGTGGCGAAACTTGCCAGCGCCGTGTATGACGCCGCCACACGACGTCTTGAGCTGACCTCGATGTTTGAGTCGGCCTCGCCGGAGGGCGGGCCGGTGACGCGCGACCTGCGACGCGACGTCCTCCACCTGGCGAGTGCCTCGGAACTCGTCCGGGCCGCCACCGACGCAGGGCTCGTGATTGACCAGCTCGGAGGCGATCACGAACTCGCGCCGTTCGGACCCGGGTCGCCGCGAATGGTGCTCATCGGCGGCTTGGTATAGTCGGGAGGTGCCCACGGACCCTATCCGCCTGCTCGTCGTCGAGGACGTGCCACAGGTCGCCCAGTACATACGGGGGCTTGTGAGCGCCAGCCTGCGAGTGAAGCTCCTGGACATCCTGCGGGACGGCCGGGATGTCTTGGACCAGGTGGTGCAGCAGCGTCCCGATGTCGTCGTGGTCGACGCGCTGCTCCAGGGTCGCATTGGCGGGCTCGACCTGGCAGCGCAGGTTCGCCACGCTGGCCTGCCGCCAGCGATCGTCGTCATCACGGTGCCGCAGCGCCCCGTCACGGTTGCCACGGAGCGCGGCATCGACGCAGTGCTCGCGATGCCCTTCAGCGGGTACGAACTGATCACGCTGCTCCAGAACGCGTGGCAGGCCCAGCGGGGCCGGGGCCCGTCCACGTCGGCGATGGTGATGGGCGTCTTCGCCCCTAAGGGCGGCGTGGGCAAGACCACCCTCGCGTTCAACCTCGCCGTGGCGCTGCAGCAGCACCTGGACGTGCGCACGGTGCTGATTGATGGCAGCCTCCAGTTCGGTGATCTCCGGGCGCTGCTGAAGGTCGCCGGGGACGCGCCGTCCATCCTGGACCTTCCGACGGATCGGATCCAGGAGTCTGATCTCTCCCACGTCCTCTGGCGCGATCCGTCCGGGATTGACATCTTGCTGGCGCCGCCGCGCATCGAGATGGCGGACATGGTGACACCGCGCGACGTGGAGAAGGTGCTCTCGCTCCTGCGTCGCGTGTACGACGCGAGCGTGGTCGACCTGCCCACAGGACTCGGTGACCTGACGCTGGCGTTCCTCGACGCCGCGGACGTGATCCTGCAGGTGATCACGTACGACTCCACGACGCTTCGGAACACGGTGTCGGTGGGCGAGACGTTCCGAGCGATCGGCTACCCGGCCTCGAAGGTCCAGTACGTGCTGAACCGGGCGGACTGGTCAGGTGGCCTTGACCCCGGCGCCGTGCGTGCGGCGATCGGCCGCGAGCCGGAGCACACCATCGTCAGCGACGGTCGCCTCGTGACCGAGGCGAACAACCAGGGCATGCCCTTCGTGCTGGCGACGCCCGACGCGGAGATCAGTCTCGACGTGCGACGGATGGCAGAGGCGCTGATGCCTTCGCGTCGGCCGGCCGTCGCACGGGCCTGAGCCGTGGCGGACGGCCGCCCGATCGGGGTGTTCGACTCCGGCGTGGGTGGGCTCACGGTGCTCCGCGAGGTCGTGCGGCGACTGCCGGGCGAACCGACGGTCTACCTAGGCGACAACGGCCGTGCACCGTATGGCACGCGGAGCGACGATGAGGTGCGGCGGTTTAGCGCCGAGTGCCTCGACGAACTCGCGCGGCGCGACGTCAAAGCGATCGTCGTGGCATGCAACACGTCGACGTCTGTCGCTCTGCCGGACCTGCGCCGGCGCTACGACGTCCCGATCATCGGCGTCGTGCGCCCCGGCGCCACGGCCGCGGCGCTCGCGACCAGAATCCGCAGCGTCGGTGTCATCGCCACGCCGGCCACGATCCGATCGCACGCGTACTTGCAGGCGATCAAGGACGAGAACCCATTCGTGGAGGTCTACGAGCACGCTACTCCCGAGTTCGTGCCGCTCGTCGAGGCGGGCCGGCTTCGCGGCCCGGATGTGGACGACGCAGTGAGGCGCGCCCTGGCGCCGCTGCTTGGGAGCCGCGACGGAGACGACGACTGGATCTTTCCGCTGCCGCTCGGTGCCCGGATTGACACGCTTCTGCTGGGTTGCACCCACTACCCATTGCTGGCGGACGCGATCCGGGCCGCCGTCGGAGACGGCGTGGCCGTGATTGACTCGGCCCTGGCGACGGCCAGCGCCCTCGCCGAGATGCTGGCTGTCAACGAGCTCGGCGCCCCCTCTGGAGCGCCGCCGATGCACGTGCAGCTGACGACCGGGGACGTGTCGCGCTTCCGCGACACCGCTGGGCTCCTCTTCGGATCGGAGTTTGCGGCCGTGGAGCCCGTCGTCGTCGCGGAGGCCGCGTGAAGGGCGCAATGCCGCTGCGCGACCGGAGGTGGCAGGCAGGCGTCGTTGTGGGCGCGGCGGCGGGCATCGGCGCCTCGTACCTGAACCGTCGTGCGCAGCGGGCTGCCCGCTCAGGGCTCGTCGACTGGGGGCGGGCGGAGCGTCTGGCGGCGGCTCGGCTGGCGCGCTTTTCGGGCGCCCTGGATTCGGTTGAGATTGCGCGCACCGAGGACAAGTACGACGTCGCGATGCGGCGGATCGTCCCGGCGCTAGAGGCCGAACTTGGCACGCCGCTACCCGGCGTCGTCGATCGGCACGCCGCAGTGAGCCGGGCTGAATGGGCGAGTGCGAACCTCGTCGTCTTCCGGCAGCTCTACGGGCACATCGAGACCGCCCTGGGCGATCGGCTCATCCCTCGCGACGGCAACCTGGGCGAGGGGATCGCCGCGCTCGCGAACCGCGCCGTGGCCACGCAACAGGTCGCGTTCGTGCTGGCCTACCTGTCCACGCGGGTGCTCGGCCAGTACGACATTGCACTGCTCTCGGCCGAAGCACGACCGGGGCAGCTTCTCTTCGTGGAGGAAAACATCCGGGCGACGGCTGAGGCGCTGCGCGTGCCGCTCGACGACTTCCGCACGTGGGTCGCCCTCCATGAGACCACCCATGCCTTTGAGTTCGAAGCGCATCCGTGGTTGCGGCCTTACCTGGCCGAGCGCCTTGAGCGGCAGGTGGCGGGGTTCGTTGACGACGCCCGCCTGCTCAGCGTCGAGGGGCTTGGGCGAGTGGTCCGTCGCTGGAGGACCCGGGGCGGGGCTGGCCTGCTCGAGGGGCTCCTCGAGCCAGAGCAGCGCCGCCTGTTTCGCGAGACCCAGGCCGTGATGAGCCTGCTCGAGGGCTTCGGGGATTGGGTCATGGACCGCGTCGGAGCGTCGTTCCTGCCCGACGTACAGATGCTTCGGGAGCGCTTCGAGGAGCGCCGGGGACAGCCGCGCCGGGGGCTCGACGGGATCGTGTCTCGGCTGATGGGGATGGACCTCAAGCTCGCGCAGTACCGCCGCGGCGAGCGGTTCGTTGCCGGAGTCGCCGAGGCAGGCGGCGCGGAGGCGGTCGCCCACCTGTGGGATGGTCCCGAATGGCTGCCCACGGAGATCGAGCTCGACGATCCCGCGCAGTGGGTGCGTCGCGTCATGCGGGCGCCAGGCGAACGGGCCACATGACAGGCGGGCAGGTGGACACCGCTGCGTTCCGCACGGGCAGCCCTGCCGCGATCGCGCTCAGTCCCATCCTGTGGTCGCGTTACAGCCCCGCCGACCTGGCCCGCATCGCCGCCGCGGCCCCGGGTGCGCGACTCGTCCGCGTCGCGGCCGACGGAACGGCGGACGGCCGACTCGACGACGTGGAGGTGCTGCTCTGCGGGAGCGGTCTCGACGGCGACAGCCTCGACCTGCTGCTTGCACGAACCCCGCGAATGACGTGGATCCACTCGGTGTCAGTGGGGGTGGAGCGCGTCCTAACGCCGGTCACGCTGGCGCGCGGGATTGTCGTGACGAACGGGCGCGGCGTCTTCAGCCGGCCCATCGCCGAGTACGTGCTGATGATGATGCTCTCGATCGGTCGACGGCTTCCCGAGCTGATCGAGCTCCAGCGCGAGCGCACGTGGCAGCCGCTGGAGGGTGCTGAGCTGCGCGACGCGACAGTTGGGATCGTGGGGTTCGGGTCGATCGGACGAGCCGTCGCGTCGTACGCCACCGTGCTAGGCGCTCGCGTGATCGGGCTTTGGCGTCACCCTGAGCGCGGAGTGGCCACTGCCGCCGATGTCGACGAGGAGCCACTCCCCGCGCCACCCAAGGCCGACCTCGTCCTGCCTCCGTCCGGGCTGCTCGAACTGCTCGCCGCGAGCGACTACGCTGTACTTGCCGTACCCGTCGTCGCGGGAACGGAGGCCATCATCGATGAGCGGGCGCTGGCCGCTGTGAAGCCCGGCGCCTGGCTGATCAACGTTGCCCGAGGCCGCCTGGTCGACGAAGCCGCGCTCCTGCGCGCCCTGAGGCACGGGCGCTTAGGTGGCGTTGTCCTCGACACGTTCCGCGAGGAGCCGCTCCCTGCGACGTCTTCGTTCTACGGCCTCCCCCACGCCATCGTGACACCGCAGACGAGCTGGTCGAGCAGGCGCGTACGGGGTCGCAGCATCGAGGTGTTCGCCTCCAACCTCGAGCGTTTCGTGCGTGGAGATCCGCTCCGCAACGTGGTCGACCCTGCGGCAGGGTACTGACTCAGGGGTCGTGGCGTGACGCCGCGGCCGGTCAGGTGCCGCTCCGAGCGGCTACGCTGGCCGCATGCAGATCGCGATCGTCGGGCTGGCGGGGGCGGGCAAGTCCACCGTCTTTAACACGCTCACCAGGGGGCACGCACAGACCGGTGGCTATGGCGGGGCCGTGGTCAACGTGGGCGTCGTCAAGGTGCCGGACGAGCGCCTCACCCGCCTGACCACGATGTTCCATCCGAGGCGCGAGGTGCACGCCGACGTCACCTACGTCGACCTTCCCGCGCCTCCGAGAGCGGACGAAGGCGGCGGCGGGGCGGGCGACATGCCGCCGGACCAGCTGGCACGGTTGCGCACCGCCGACGCGCTTCTGCATGTGGTGCGTGCATTCGAGGATCCGGCGGTCCCGCTTGCCGACGGGACGGTCGACCCTTGGCGGGATATCGAGCGCCTCGACCTTGAGCTGATCCTGGCTGACCTGTCGGTGACGGAGAAGCGTGTCGAGCGCCTCCGGGCGCAGGGGCATCACGGGACGCCGACGGAGCGCGAGGCGAACGACCGGGAGCTCGCGGTCCTCGAACGGCTGCTGCCTGGCCTGCAGGGGGGTAGGCCGATACGCGATATGGGCCTCGACGAGGACGCGTCGCGGGTGCTGCGGGGGTTCCGTTTCCTGACGGAGAAGCCGGTCTTGGTGCTCCTGAACATCGGGGAGGCGGATCTGCCACGCGAGTCGGCCATCGTGGCCGAGATCAATGCCCGCTATGTGCACGAGCACACCATGGTCGATGCCATGTCGGCCAAGGTCGAGATGGAGATCGGTGAGCTCGAAGCCGACGACGCTGCTGTCTTCATGGAGGAGCTGGGGCTGCGCGAGTCCAGCCTTGATCGCGTCATCCGCCTGTCGTATCGGCTTCTCGGGTTCATCAGCTTCTTCACCGCGGGCCCCGACGAGACACGCGCCTGGACGGTGCCCGACGGTGCAACGGCAGTCGAGGCCGCCGGCGCGATCCACTCCGACCTGGCCCGCGGGTTCATCCGCGCAGAGGTCGTTACGTTCGAAGACCTCGTGCGGCTCGGTTCGACCGCCGAGGCGCGCAAGGCCGGCCGGCTGCGGTCCGAGGGTCGGACGTACCGGGTGCGCGACGGCGACGTGATCGAGGTTCTGTTCAATGTCTGAAGTCCGCGCGGCGGAGCTTCTCGCGGTGAGTGCCGGTCGGGGCTGGTCTGGCGCTGCCCCGCGGCATCGCAGGACCCGCCACCTGTACGCTCAGTTCTGCCGTTCGCGCTCCAAGTCGACGATCACGGTGCGGAAGCCGCCGCTCGTTCCGTCGAGGTCGTCGTCGTCTCCGTCCCCTTGGGCGTCCTCTTCGCTCTCGCCCTCGTCGACTGCTGCGAGATAGTTCTCGTCCTCGATCCGCGACACGTTCACCGCTGCTACCAGCAGTGCATCGCTGACGTACGTGAATTCCAGCGTGCGCTCCAACTCGTGGGCAACGGCCTCCACCAGCGTATCCTCCTCGAACGTGTCCTGGACCCGCCGCCGCGCCTCCTGCACGAACTCGAAGAATTCGTCCGGCGTGAACTCCTCCTCGTGGGTCAGCAGCGCGTCGGAGAAGAGGTCGTCGTCGCTCTCGTGGAGCTCGTAGAAGTACACGTTTCCTCCCTTGTGGGCTACGCGCCGAGTATAGAGGTGCCTCCGGTCGCCCCCTGCCAGCTTGGACCCTCGGCGTGGCGTTCGCCTCGCTGAGGCCCACCGTCGTCGTGGTCGGAGCGGCCTCCCGCGACGTCGATCCAGCGGAGCCTCGAGGCTGGCGCCTCGGCGGCGCCGTCTCGTACGGGGCGCTGCTGCTTGCCCGTCTGGGAATGCGCGTGGGTGCGCTGGTAGGCCTCGACCGCGCCGCGCGGGACGCGGGTGAGCCGGCAACGCTCTGTGCCGCCGGCGTCCAGGTGGTAGTCGTCGAGCTCGAGCGGGGGCCCGTGTTCGAGAATCGAGAGGCCCCGGCAGGACGGTCGCAGATCTGCCACGAGACGTCCGACCGGTTGCCCGTGGCGGCACTGCCCCTCGCGTGGCGCGACGCCCCGGCGTTCCTGTTCGCACCGGTGGCGGGCGAGGTGGGTCCGGAGTGGGCCGAGGCTCCGGCTCCCGGCGCGGCGGTCGGGCTGGGCTGGCAAGGACTGCTGCGGGACCTCGTCGCGGGTCAACCAATCAGGCAGCTTGCGCCGTGGCCGGGACCGCTCCAGGCCCGCTCGGACGTGGCGGTTGTCAGCCGGGAGGACCTGCCGGCCCTGCGCGCCGCGCAGAGCGCGGAGTGCCTGCTCGCGCGGGCCGGCCAGCAACTCGCGATGACGGCGGGCCGGTCTGGTGGCATCTTCCTCCGGCGGACGTCAGGTGGGTCCGTGGAGGCGAGGCGGTGGCTGGCAGTGCCGGCGCGCCGTGAGGTGGATGCGACAGGAGCCGGCGACGTGTTCCTGGCCGCGCTTGTCGCCGCGCGGCTCGCACTCGGCCCTGATCGGGCCGGCGGGCCGGCGTCGCTGGCGTTTGCCGCCATGGCCGCGTCGCTCTCCGTGGAAGATACCGGCCTCAGGGGCGTCCCGGATCTGGGGACCATTCGCCGCCGGCTGCACGAGGTTCGGGCCGGCATGTGAGGCCCGTAAGGCGGCGGCGGAGCCTCGCGCGCCGGCGGGCGAGGTCGTGCTCCAGCCGCGGCAGCTCCCGTCCCAGCGCAGCGTGCCGGTCGACGAGCGCCGAGGCCCGGTTCGTGGCCTCCAGCGCTGCTGCTGGATCCCGGCGCACGTGCTCGAGGTACTTGGCGAGCTGCACCCAGGCGACGGCGGCAAGCCCGCCATGGGCCTGGGCGATCTCACGCCAGGCGTCCGCCGACTCTTGGTGGCGGCCGGCGAGTCGCAGCACGCGCGCTCGCTCCGCGGCCAGCGTCTCCTGCTGGTGGGAATCCGGGGCGTGCGCGACGGCTGCGTCGCAGCAGGCGAGGGCCTCGGCAAAACGTCGCCGGCGCGCATAAGCGCGGCCTAGCGCCGCCACGTCCCCGGCAGGCTCCAGCGCGCGCGCGGACGGGTCTGCGAGCCGCTCGGCCAAGTGCGCGAGCAGAAGCCCGAGTGAGACGACGTCCTGCCGATTGTGATCGACAACGGCGCGCAGCGGGTCCGCCGATCCGGTCCGCAGGAACTCGAGGTATCGCGCCGGGATGAGGGCGCCGGGGAGGTCGTCGTGACGGTGGACGCCGGCCACGCCTCGCTCCACCGAAGCGAGACGGGCGTCGCCGAGGCGGTGGCGCCAGAGCTGACGGGCGACCGGTAGCAGGTCGAGGTGCCCGGCATGCTCTGGGGCGGCGGAGCGCTGGAGCCGGAAACGGGTCACCAGTAGTGGCCAGTCGAATCCGCGCCCGTTGTACGTGACGAGCCAGGCGTCCGCGGGAATTGCGGCCCGCACGGCGGCGAGGAACGCAGGCTCGTCTGAGTGATCCGGCAACAGCAGCTGCCGCACGTCGAAGCGCTCTCCGTCCCAGGTGCCCAGTCCGACAAGGAACGCGACGGTTCCGGCGGCCGTGCCTAAGCCGGTCGTCTCCGTGTCGAGGCACACGAGGGGATGGGCCGGATCGATTAGGTAGGGGAGGGCCGCGAGCCGCTCGACCGCAAGCGGGATGTGTCGCGACGCCACGACACGCACGACCCGTCCGTCCGTGTGTCGTTCGAGCTCGCCGCCGAGCGCCTCTGCAAGCCTGGTCGCGCGGTCCGGTCTGTGACCGTGGGTGCTCGCCGGGCGTGTATAGAAGGGCGGTGCCGCCCGACGCTCGGCCACTCGGAACCGCGCGAGGCGAGCGGCCAGTTCCATCCTAGAATTGCCGGGCGGGCACGGTGGACGTGCGTCGAGACCCACGGCGCGCAGCGTGGGATCCGACGGTGTCAGCTCGGGTGTCACGCCCGCACGGCCGCGCCGGCCGGGATTGCGCCCGACTCCCCGACGCCGGAGGGGCTCTTGCTCTGCGCTCCTGAAAGGGCAACAAGGAGCTGCAACGCCAACCGTTTGCCGCTTCCGCCCGTTTCGAGCCGCGGGCCGGTGCACGCCGGGCAGCCGGCGTCGCAGCGGCACCCGTATACAAGGTCGAAGGCGCCCGCCACGAGTTCGTCATGCCGCTCGAACAGGCGTGGCGCGAGTCCCACCCCTCCGGGAACGCCCTCGTAGAGGTAGACGACCGGCTGGCCCAGGTGCGGCGAGCGGACCTGGGCGACCATTCCGAGGTCGTGCGCGTCGCTCATCAGCAGCACGCTCGCGACCGTCTGGAGCGCACGGCCTGCGCCGACGAGCGCGATGTCGAGATCCTGTCGGCGCCAAGCCGCGAAGCGGGCAGCGTCGAGCGCGATCCAGTAGGCCGTTGTGTGGAGCTCGATCTCGGGGAGGTGAATGCGTCCCCAGCCGAGGTTCTCGTTCGTCTGGAGTCGCAGTTTCTTGTAGATGGTGGCTAGCGAGCTGACCATGACCTCGCCATGGGCGCGCTCGCCGGCCGCTGTCCGTCTCGTGTCGAAGGTTTCGAGCGGTTTCAGCGTCACGGCCAGGTCCGCTTGCGTGTAGTGGTCGACGTTGACGCGCCGCACATACGCCTTGCGCTCGTCCCAGTCGAGCCGGTCCACGTGGAACTGCAGCGACTCGTGGAGGTAGATAGCGTCCTCGTGGACGAGCGTCGGCGCGGCGAATAGGTCGACCTCACCGATCACACGTGGCCGCTGGTCTGTGGTGTCGATGATGACGACGTTCTCGTCCGCGGCGCTGCGCAGCGAGATCTCGCTTGCCGGAAAGTTCTCGCTGGCCCAGTACCAGCGCCCATCGTCGGCCTGTCGCACGTGCCCTTCCTCGCCTAGGAACGCCAGGAGGTCGTCCGCCGGCTCGGGCCCGAACCGCTCGCCCGTCCGAAACGGCAGTTCGAATGCCGCCGCCCGCAGGTGCGCGAGCAGCACGTGCAGATTGTCTGGGTCGAGGCGGGCCTCCTCAGGCGTCCGGTCGAGCACGTACTCCGGGTGGGCAGCCACGTACTGGTCCACGGCGCCTCCGCCGGCGACCAGCACCGATGCACTGACGTCCTGCCGCCGACCGGCGCGCCCCATCTGCTGGCGCGTGGCAGCGATCGAGCCTGGGTAGCCGACGAGGACGGACGCGTCAAGCCCGCCTACGTCGACCCCAAGCTCGAGCGCGTTCGTACTGACGACGCCGAGCAACTCGCCGGCCCGCAGGCCCCGCTCGATCGCGCGGCGCTCGGAGGGGAGGTAGCCGCCGCGGTAGCCGCGCACTCGCTCGCCCGGGCCACGGCCCTCCCGCATCGCCTCGCGCAACGCCGTGAGGAGCAGTTCGACGCTGACGCGCGA
This sequence comes from uncultured Chloroflexia bacterium, assembly GCA_963835945.1. GTDB lineage: Bacteria > Chloroflexota > Limnocylindria > Limnocylindrales > CSP1-4 > JAJYNJ01. The sequence continues at coordinate 178,518 of CAWIHR010000018.1, read as the reverse complement.
GCGGCCGAAGACGATGGTCTGGTGCCCAGAGCGCAGGAACGCTAGAGCAACCCGCTCGGCGAGGGCGAACGAGCTGGCTCGCGCGCCGAGGGCCGGATCCAGCAGCGGGGGGTCTAGCACTAGGACGTGCCGCTCGCCGGAAGGGGCGCCGCTCTCATCGATGCAGAGCGCATCGCGGCCGGTCAGCAGTCGCGCGAGCTCTGCTGGATTGCCGATCGTGGCCGACGAGCAGGCGATCACGGGTCGGGTGCCGTAGTGCTCGCACACGCGCAGGAGGCGGCGGAGGACGTTCGCAACGTGGCTCCCGAAGACGCCGCGGTACATGTGCAGCTCGTCGATCACCACGTACTGCAGTTGCTCGAACAGCTGAAACCACTTGGTATGGTGCGGCAGGATGGCCGCGTGCAGCATGTCCGGGTTCGTGACCACGATCTGTCCCGCCGACCGGACAGTCGAGCGGACGGGGCGGGCGTGTCGCCGTCGTATGTCGCACACGCGATGTCCAGTTCGGCCGCAGCGGCAAGCTCGCGAAACGCGGCAACCTGGTCTTGGCTGAGGGCTTTGGTCGGGAACAGGTAGAGTGCGCGGGCGGCTGCGTCTTGCGCGACCGCCTGCAGGACGGGCAGGTTGTAGCAGAGCGTCTTGCCCGAGGCGGTTGGAGTCGCCACCACGACGTCCTGCCCAGCGTGGAGGGCGTCCGACGCCGCAGCTTGGTGCGTCCACAGGCGGCCGAGCCCTCGCGCGGTCAGACCAGAAGCGATGCGAGGATCGACCCAGCCCGGGAGAGGAGCGACGCGGGCCTCGGCAGCAGGGACGACCCGGTGCGCCACCACGGTGCGGGCTACTTCGGGGTCATCGAGCAGCCGGTCCAAGACCTCCGTCATCGGTGACGGCGCGTACAGTCGCATGGTTCCTCCGCGTTGGGCCGTCCTTGGCCGGGGACCCGGCGAAGCCCGGGGTTCCGGCCACGCGTCGCCAATCGAACGCCTGTTCTGTTGGGCGCCAGTGTAGCAGGGCGCGCAATGGCCGAAAAGCAGGCGCTGGGGCGGGTCTCGGCTAGCTTGACACCGCGCGTGGGCGCAAGCTACGGTGCACTCGATGCGATCCGACGGTTCGGCCAGCCCGCCCGGCCGCGCCCAGGGCGATGATCATGCCTCGGGCCCCGGAGTAACGCCGGAGGGGTCGGGCGGACCTGCCGCCGGGGCCAGCCTTCCCCAGGGGCAGCCACGCTTGGGAGTCGTCGGGCTGGATCGCCGGACGCTAACTCTCGTCGCTTCCGCCCTGCTAGTGGCCTGGCTCGTGCTGGTATTCGGTCGCGCCATCTCGCAGTCGAACGAGGTGGCGGCGCAGGCCGCAGCGCTTCGCAGCCAGGATGCCGCGCTCGCTCAGCAGGTCTCCGACCGCGAGGCCGAGCTCTCTGTGATCCAGTCGCCGGCGTTCCTGGCGCTTGAGGCGCGGGCGTATGGCTACGGTGAACCGAGCGAGCAGGTGTTCGCCTTGCAGCCCGGTGCGCCGCTCCCGCCTTCGATCACGCCACTCGGCACCGAGCCATCCGCGGTGCCTCCGCCGGCGCCGCTCGAGGCCTGGCTGCAATTGCTGTTCGGCCGCTGAGGCCGCGGGCGCAGCGTCCCGTCGGCGGGCATCGCCCGTCCGAAACGCATCCTTCGTGACGCGAGGTCGTAGGCTCGATTTGGCCGGCTGAATTCGGCCCGACTCCCCGCACGCTTGACGGGTACTCTTTCGTGACGCGGCGGGCAGAGGCATACGGGAGGGCGACATGGGAGTCGGCGAGACGGACTCATCGACCCACGTGGCACGGGCGACTCGCGCCTCGCAGCAGGTGACCCCGGGCTCGCGGCCGGTCGCAACGCACGTCCCTCTGAATGCATCGCCGGCCACGCGAGTGAAGCCGCCCACCGGCGCGCTCTTGGCGGTCACTGCCCGGACCGAGGTACGCCGCGCCGACCGCGCGTCGTACGACCGGGCGCTGGTGCACGCCATCCTCGATGAGGCGCTGGTCAGCCATGTGGGGTTTACGATCGAGGGGACTCCCTTCGTGATCCCGATGCTGCACGGGCGAGTTGGGGACACGCTGTATCTGCACGGCCTGCCCGCGACCCGACTCATCCGGCATCTCGGCGGCGGTGCTCAGGCGTGCCTCGAGGTGACGCTCCTAGACGGCCTCGTGATGGCGCGCTCTTCCTTCCACCACTCCATGAACTACCGCTCGGCGGTAGTGCTCGGGACGGCCCGCCTGGTCCGCGACCCCGTCGAGAAGCTCGCCGGACTGCGCGCGATAGTCGAGCACGTGGCCCCCGGGCGCTGGGACGACGCACGCCGCCCGAGCCGTGCCGAGCTGCGGCAGACGCACGTGGTAGCTATCCCAATCGAAGAGGCGTCGGCGAAGGTGCGGAGGGGGCCGCCCATGGATGATCCAGGGGACCTCGCGCTGCCGGTGTGGGCAGGCGTGATCCCCGTCCAGACGACCCTCGGCGTGCCAACCGCGGCCGGTGTCGATGGCGCGGCCGCAGACCTGCCGGATTACCTCGTTGAGCTCCTCACGCGGCGCGGTACGCCGAGTGGCGAGGCGTGAGTCTCGCGGTACCGGACATCCGATCGAAGGTCTGGTCCAGTTGTTGAGCTTGCATGAGCTCAACACTCTTCAGCACACAACTCCACCCGTCTGGATGGCGATCGCTGTGGCTTGGCTTGGTCTGTGGTCGGCCATAAGTCGCTGAACTGGAGCACTGGGCCCGCGCTGATCACGGCCCACCCCATGCCCGCCGGGGTCGCGGAGGACGGTCGTCTCGCGGTCCGCATGCGCGACCTGGCGTCTGTTAATTCGGCCGCCCTGTTCGGGGCCCTCAGCCGTGCGGCCTTAGCCTGCAGCACACAACGGGTCGCCTCACCCACCCTCGACGGCGCTGCGCCACCACGATCTCGCCAGGCACGCACCACTGGCACACCGTCTGAGACGCGCGTCATGCCGCCTCGTCGGCCGATTGGGTAGCCTGCGATAGGACCTCTTGCGCCTTTTGGATCACCGCGTCGACTTCATACCATCTGACGTGTACCACCCGTGCGCCGTGACAATCCTGGCCACCGTGACCGCCGAGCGCGCCCGAGACGGCCGACTCGTTGTGGCCCGGCTCGAGGTCGGCAATCCATGAGCGCTAGCCACCAAGACGCCGCGGCAGCGCGGTTTCACCTACGTCTTGGCGCCGTACAGCCGCGTGACGGTCGCGGGAACAGTTCGACGCTGGCACCAGGAGCCGAGCTGTCCACCGAGGATTCGCTTGAGAGCCTAATGCGCCGTATCCGCAGGCCACGAGCCGAGCCGGAGGCACCTCCGCCTAGCCCCACTGCACGGGAGAGTACCGAACTCGCCGGGCGCGACCTTATCGAGTCACTGGGGCGCGGGGTCGGACGCAGCATCACGCCCGCCGGGCTTGAGTGGCTTCTTCGACGGCAAGCCACAGACCCCGTGGTGCCCGCCGCTGCGCTCCCGGTGGCGCCGTCGCCGCCGGGTTCGGATCCCTTCGGGCCAGCGAGCAGCCAATCCCCGGCGGTGCCAATGAGCCATCCGCCTTCCTCGGCCCAGACTCACCCCTCGGCTGTGGATGGCGGGCGGTTCGACCTCGCGGGACCCGCAACGCGAGCAGAAGACGAACTGCACCGCGGGGAAGCGGGGCTGTGGGCCGGGTCAGCCACTGAACTTCAGCGGATGCTGCCAGACTCAGCCACCTCCGAGCCGGGGGGCGCATCCTCGACAAAGCGTTGCTCGCTCGAGCCGGAGTGGCCGGATCGAGCGGCGCTGAAGCCAGCCAAAAGACGTCGGAAGCGCAGCACGATCGCCGTGGACCCGCTGGACGCACCGCTGGACACGCGTCACGCGCGCGTCGCGGCCGGAGCGCTCATCCGCGAGCTCGAGGTCGGGAAGAGCGAGCCCCCACGGTGAAGACCATCGCGGTGACGAACCACAAAGGGGGGAGCGCCAAGACCACGACGGCGGTCAACTTGGCGGCTGCCCTCGGCGAGCAGGGGTTCCGGGTCCTGGTCATCGACATGGATCCTCAGGGCTCGGCCACTAGTTGGCTTGGCTCGCCCGTCGCGGGCCGGGACGTGCTCGATGTATACACAGGCCAAGGCGATTTGGCCGGCTTCGCCGTCTCGACCAGCGCGCCAGGCGTGCAGCTAGTCCCCTCAACCCCTTGGTTGGTGGCGGCGGACCGTCGGCGGGAGACCGATCTCGCTCTCGGCGTGATGCGCACCATCGAGGCGCTGCCTCCGCGATGGGACTACGTCTTCGTAGACTGCCCGCCATTGCAGGGGTACCTCGGCATCGCGCCGCTCTCCGCGTGCCAGCAGGTGCTCGTGCCCGTCGAGGCCCATGTCCTGGCGCTGTCCGGGCTCGTCAGCCTGCTGGACACGATGCAGGAAGTGCGTGCGCGGCTTAATCCGGGGCTGACCCTGGCGGCGATTCTCGCCTGCCGGGTCAGCCACACCCGGCACGCCCGGGAGGTCGTCGACCGATTGCGCGGGCACTATCCGAGCCACGTGCTCGGAGCCGTCGTGCGCGAGAACATCACGCTGGCCGAGGCGCCGTCCTTCCAGCTTCCGATCACGCGCTACGCTCCATCGAGCGATGGCGCAGAGGACTATCGGGCCGTCGCCCGCGAGTTTCTGGAGCGACAGCGGGTGCGGGTTGAAGCGGCCAGCGGCTCCTCGCTTGCCGGCTTCCCGAAACGGCACACCGCGAGCCTCGTAGCGTGGGCTGGGGCGGGGGGAGCACGCTAGCCAATGGATGGGACGGACGGCGCCTGATGAGCGGCCCTGCTACGCGTGACGACGCGGAACTGCGGCGCACGCTGGACGCGCTGCTGTCCAACGCAGCGTCGGGGTCGAGGCAGGAGGGGGCGTCGTCGCCACCAGAGCCCGCGCAGTCCGGTGCTCGGCCGGGCGCGTCCGAGCGGCGCCTCGGTCGGACCCGGACCGGAGCCAGCGACATCGCACAGCGGAGGGGTGGATGGTGGGACGCCGGGGACTAGTCGTCCTGGGGTGCATCCTCGTGGTGATCGGCGGGCTCCTGCTTTCCGACACCCTGGGCGTGCTCGCGCTCGACACGTCCCGTCTGGCCGACTACTGGCCCCTCGTCTTCGTGCTGCTCGGGCTGCTCGTCCTGCTTGAGGCCTGGGCGCCCGACCGCCACTCCGAGGTGCGCGAGCCTGCCGTCGGCACAAGCCACTCCCCGGACGCGGACGAGCTCGAGCGACGCCTGCAGGAGCGGCTCGATCGGCTCCTGGCGTCACGGCCGAGCGGAGCTCTGTCCCCCGCTGAGGCCGCCCCAGCGGTCAATACGCCGCAGGCCCGGCAGCCCGTCGGTGCTCGGGAGCCACGGCAGGCGGACGTCGTCGCCGCCCTCCTCGAACTCCAGGGGCTGCGGCGAAACCGGCTGATCTCGAAGCGGGAGTACCGTGCCCAGCGCTCGGAACTTGTGGCCCGCATGCGCCCGCTCCCGGTGGCCCAACCCTGCCTGGAACCCGCTGCGGCAGGGGAGGGCGGCAGGGACGACGAGGGGCTGCCTGATTCGGGGTAGCCAGGTGTGTGTACCGTGGAGCGCCCCATGAGTCCCTCAACGTAGGGCAGCCACGCACGCGACCTCGAGCCCATGCGCTGAGCCGCGAGCGCCGGAATCGGTGCGTAGACTGAAGAAGGCGTCACGCCCGGCTGGGCGTTTCGATGATCCGACCCTGCTGAACCGTGGCCAGGAGGCTGCGATGGCGCTCTTCTCGGGTGCTGTCGGCGTCAGCCCGGATACCATGGCACAGGATCAGACGCTGCCGGAAGGTGACCCGCAGGAAGCCGCCGGAGCCGTTGTTCCGCGAACGCACTGCTCCAGAGCATTGAGCGTCGGGCCGCAACGGTGCGTGAGCGCGACCGGCGCAGGCTGGGGAGGATGGAGAGTGGACGAGCGCTCGACGTTCATCGCGGGGATACCCAAAGCGGAGCTGCATGTCCACATCGAAGGGACGTTGGAAGCCGAGCTGAAGGTCGAGCTTGCTGCACGCAACGGCCTCCAGCTCCCGTACTCCTCGGTCGACGAGGTGCGCGCCGCCTACGACTTCGACGACCTGTCGTCGTTCCTCGCCGTGTACTACGAAGGCATGAGCGTTCTACTGACCGAGCGAGACTTCTACGACCTCGCCATGGCGTATTTCCGGAAGGCCCGCTCGCAGAACGTGGTCTACGCCGAGGTCTTCTTCGATCCCCAAGCCCACACGACACGCGGAGTCGGGTTTGAGACTGTCATGGAGGGCCTGCTCCGCGCGCAGCGGGACGCTGAGGTCTCCCTCGGTCTGCGCAGCCAGCTGATCATGTGTTTCCTGCGGGACATGAGCGCCGCGTCGGCTGGCGATACCCTCGAACAGTCGCTGCTCTACCGGGACCGCATCGTCGGCGTGGGTCTCGACTCGGACGAGCGCGACAACCCGCCGATCAAGTTCAAAGACGTGTTCGCGCGCGCACGCGAGGTGGGTTTCCACCTCACGATGCACTGCGACGTGGATCAGGAGAACTCGGTCCAACACATCTGGCAGTGCCTGAACGACATTGGGGTGGAACGGATCGACCACGGCGTCAACGCGGTCGAGGACGCGGCGCTGGTCGAGGCGATCAATCGGCGAGGGCTCGGCCTGACCGCGTGTCCGATCTCCAACAGCCACGTCACCGACGGCCTGAAGGCGGACGAGATCAAGCGCCTGCTCGATCTGGGCGTGCGCGTGACCGTCAACTCCGACGATCCTGCCTATTTCCCCGGGTACATCAACGAGAACCTCGTCGCCCTCCAGGGAGCGGCCAACTTGACGCGGACCGAAATCGTTCGCGTCGTCAAGAACGCCTTTTCGATCAGCTGGCTTCCCGCCCACGACAGGGACAGGTATCTCAGTGACGTCGAGGCGTACGCGGCCTCGTGAGGCTGCCGCGCGCCTCAGCCCAGCAGCGCATCCGTCGCTGAAATCCGCTGCGCCCAGGGCACTTGAGGTTGCGCTGTTTCGCTGCCCTCTGGCCAAGATTGGTTTGATGGCGAACACCGGCGGGCAACCCAACGCCGCAAGCGTGGCGCGGGTGTGGCGGAGGCCAGCGCAGCGACACGGGCTTCGCGATGCCCGCGGCCGCTGGCGCCTGCGTCAAGGCCTTGCTGCTACCTCACGCCGAATAAGCCGTCCCGATTGCCTCGATGGGGACTAGAAGTCGGCGCTGGCAGGGGTGCGCGGGAACGGAATGACGTCCCGGATGTTCGCCATCCCCGTTGCGTAGGCCACCGCCCGATCGAACCCCAGTCCGAACCCGGCGTGCGGCACGGTGCCGTACCGGCGCAGATCCCGATACCACCAGTACGCCGCTGGATCGAGCCCCGTCTCGCGGATGCGCGAATCGAGCACGTCCAGGCGCTCCTCGCGCTGGCTGCCGCCGACGATCTCGCCCATGCCGGGGGCGAGTACGTCCATCGCCGCCACGGTGCGTTCGTCGTCGTTCAGACGCATGTAGAACGCCTTGATCTCCTTCGGGTAGTTGACGACCACGACCGGCCGCTTCACGTACTCTTCGCAGAGGTACCGTTCGTGCTCGGCCTGCAGCGCGACGCCCCATTCCACGGGGAACTCGAACGCCCGGCCCGATCGCTTCAGGACCTCGATGGCCTCCGTGTACTCCATCCGGGCGAAGCTCGACGTAACGAAGTCCTCGAGCCGCTTGACCGCTTCTCGGTCGATCCGCTCGGCGAAGAACGCCATGTCATCGGCGCGCGCGTCCAAGACCGCCTGAAAGCTGTACCGGAGCAGATCCTCGGCCAGGTCGGCATTCGCCGCAAGGTCGGCGAATGCGATCTCGGGCTCGACCATCCAGAACTCCGAGAGATGCCGACTGGTGTTCGAGTTCTCCGCGCGAAAAGTGGGCCCGAAGGTGTAGACGCGCGTCAACGCGAGGCAGTAGGTCTCGACGTTGAGCTGCCCGGAGACAGTGAGGTAGGCTGGCCTGCCGAAGAAATCTTGCGAGAAGTCAATGGCCCCCTGGGGCGTGTGCGGGAGGTTGGCAAAGTCGAGCGTCGAGACGCGAAACAGCTCTCCAGCGCCCTCGGCATCGCTGGCGGTCAGGATCGGTGTGTGCACCCAGTAGAAGCCGTGCTCGTCGAAGTAGGTATGGATCGCCATGGCCAGACAGTGCCGGACCCGGGCGACCGCACCGAAGGTGTTCGTTCGCACCCGGAGGTGAGCTACCTCGCGGAGGTATTCGAACGAGTGCCGCTTCGGCGAGATGGGGTACGTGTCGGGATCGTCTACCCATCCGACCACCTCGATGCCGTCGGCGAGGAGCTCGACCGCCTGTCCTTTCCCCTGCGAGGCTGCGACCGTGCCGGTGACGGTGACAGCGCAGCCGGCGGTCAGGTGCAGGATTTCGTCGTAGTTGCCAAGCGTCGTTGGGGCGACGACCTGGAGGCCGTCGAAGCACGACCCGTCGTGCACTTGCAGGAAGGAGAGCCCTGCCTTCGAATCGCGTCGCGTCCGGATCCAGCCCTGAACCGTCGCCCGCGCCCCGACCGACGTTCGGCCTGCGAGGATGTCGACGATTCGTCTCTGCCTGCGGCATGCGCTGCTCCCTTCGGCCTCGAGGAGCACACGGCCTCGGGCCATGATCTTGGCGACAAGGGTTGCGCGGCGTGACCAGCTCAGGATGCATTATGCGGACTGGCCCTGCTGACTCTCGGGGCCCATCTCTCTCCTGCCGGCACCGGCGCGGCCGGGGCCCGGGATCCCGTGGGCAGGATCGTCCGCTCAAACGCGCCCATGTCAGTCGGCCTTCCTTTCTCCTACCGCCGTTCCGGGGACGTGCGCGCCGGTGCGGCCAGTGCGAGGGCGCACTGCGTGACCATAGCCATCTCGTAGGTGATTGATCACATCTAGGGCACCATCAGCCACAGGACGCGGTTCCTCGTCTGCCACGCCAAGGGAGTGCCCGACAGGTCGCCAGCGTGTGGACCATCAAACGGCTGGGCGCGGCGGGGAACAGGGCCCTGTCCGGGGTGACGTAGTATCGGCATAGTCCATCCTGCCTCGGACCGGTTCACAGTTGTGGACTCGATGCGTGCGGGGACTGGCCTGAAGACTGACGGCGGAGTAGCTCAGTGGTAGAGCAGGGGACTCATAAGCCCTTGGTCGGTGGTTCGAATCCGCCCTCCGCTACCAACCTCGGTTGACAGTGCCCTGACCCTCGTGCCGTGCGCGCGACCACCACGTCGCCGGTACCGCTGCGGCCCATGCGCGTCGATCGCGACAGGTGCAGCGATATCGTCGCTGGCAGGACGGGCCTATAATCCCGGGGCGCCGCCGCGGTCAGCGCAGTGTGCACCGAACGGCCCGGAGGGTCATTTCTCTTGAACACGAGATTCCTCAGAAACGGCATCGTGATGCTGGTCCTCGTCGTGGGGACAGCCGCGCTGCTGTACACGGTCTTCATGCCGCCCACTACGAGCGGCGATATCCCCTACAGCGGTGGATCCGATTCGTTCCTCGGCCTCGTGAAGGCTGGCGACGTCGCGCAGATCGTGGAGCAGGGCACCTCGCTGAGCATCACGCTCAACGACACGGCCCACACGATCAAGACCAGCCAGGTGCCCGGGACGCTGGGCGACACCCTGCTGGCGGACATCCGCGCCACGTGCGCGGAGTCGGGCGCCGTGGCGAACTGCATGAGCGTGCCGGTGATCCCCCAACAGGCCTCCCAAACCGGCCAGTGGCTCGGGCTCCTCATCAGCGCGCTGCTGCCGGTCCTGTTGATCGGCGGCTTCATCTTCATCATGATGCGGCAGGCACAGGGCACCAACAACCAGGCCATGAGCTTCGGCAAGAGCCGCGCGCGCATGTTCCTCGGCAACAAGACCGTCGTCACGTTCTCGGACGTGGCGGGCGTCGACGAGGCCAAGGCCGAGCTGCAGGAGGTCGTGGAGTTCCTGAAATACCCCGAGAAGTTCAACTCGCTCGGGGCGAGGATTCCACGCGGCGTGCTCCTGATCGGCTCGCCCGGCACGGGCAAGACGCTCCTGGCGCGCGCCGTGGCCGGCGAGGCCGGCGTGCCGTTCTTCAGCATTTCCGGCTCCGAGTTCGTGGAGATGTTCGTCGGCGTCGGCGCCTCCCGCGTGCGTGACCTCTTCGACCAGGCCAAGCGGAACAGCCCCTGCATCGTGTTCGTCGACGAGATCGACGCGGTCGGTCGGCAGCGTGGCGCCGGCCTGGGCGGCTCGCACGACGAGCGTGAGCAGACGCTCAACCAGATCCTCGTCGAGATGGACGGGTTCGACACCAACACGAACGTGATCGTGGTGGCCGCCACCAACCGGCCCGACGTGCTCGACCCGGCGCTCCTGCGGCCCGGCCGGTTCGACCGCCAGGTCATCCTCGACCGGCCGGACATGAAGGGGCGCCTCGAGATCCTGCGGGTGCATGTCCGGGGCAAGCCGCTCGACAAGGCCCTCGACCTCGAATCGATCGCCCGTCAGTCGCCCGGCTTCAGCGGCGCCGACCTGGCCAACATCGTCAACGAGGCGGCGATCCTGGCGGCGCGCCGGAACAAGAAGGTGATCGGCGGCGCGGAGTTCATGGAGGCCCTGGACCGCGTGATGGCGGGCCCCGAGCGCAAGAGCCGGATCATCAGCGACGCGGAGAAGGCGATCATCGCGTACCACGAAGGCGGGCACGCCCTCGTGCAGCGCATCCTCCCCAAGTGCGACCCCGTCACCAAGGTGACGATCATCAGCCGCGGCATGGCCTTGGGCTACACGATGGCCCTCCCCGAGGAGGACCGCTACCTGCAGTCGAAGTCCGAGTTCGAGGACAAGATCGCCGGCCTGCTCGGCGGCAACGCGTCCGAGAAGCTCGTCTTCGGCGACACGACCACCGGCGCATCGAACGACATCGAGAAGGCCACCAACCTGGCGCGCAAGATGGTCACCGAGTACGGCATGAGCGAGAAGCTCGGCCCGCTGGCCCTCGGCAAGCGCGAGGAGATGGTCTTCCTGGGCCGCGAGATCGGCGAGCAGCGCAACTACTCGGACGAGGTGGCCAAGCAGATCGACGACGAGGTGCGCACCATCATCGACCGGGGATACGCCCGCGCGATGGAGGTCCTTTCCGCCTACCGGGATCGGCTGGACACCCTCGCCCAGCGACTCGTGGCGGAGGAGACGCTCGACCACGCCGAGTTCGAGAAGATCTTCGCCGACCTTCCCGACCCGCGCAAGGAGCAGGGTGGCCCGACCCCGCGGCCCATCGGCGTGCTGACGCCGGATCATCGCCTACCGGCGGACGGCTCGTCGCCGACCGGCCCGGTGCCGGCACCGTCTCCGTCCCCGGCATAGGCGGCGGTCTCGGGCAGTCGCCTGGGCGGACATCGGCGAAGTAACGTGCTCGAGGCGGGCTGATCGGCGTGCATGGAGGATGCCGGGGCGCGACGGACCCCTAGCCGGCGTCCCCCGGCCTGCACAGACCCGCACCCAGTCTGTTGCGTCGTCGGATCAGGCACGGGCGGATGCTATGATCGGCTGAAGCTCGCCCGGAGGTGATTGGCCAAGTGGAGACGACTGCACAGCCTATGGGTTCGCGGGGTGCGTTGGAGCCCGACGATGCCGTCGAGGCTGCGCACGCGCAGACGGCGTGGGCGGTCGAGGGTGAAGGCGGGTCGATGCGCCCGCGGTCCGCGCTAGACATCATGGTCACGCTTAATGACCGGATCGCGACCGGAGATGTCGGCCGTTATCAGCCGGTCCCGCTCGGGTTCACCCCGCTCGACAAGACCATCGGCGGCGGAATCCGGCCCGGCGAGATGCTGTTGGTCGGTGGCGCGCAGGGCACGGGCAAAACCACTATGGCGCTGCAGATGGCCCGCAACATCGCCTCCGGCGGGCTCGCCAACGTGCTCTATGTCTGCTTCGAGCACGACGAGGAGTACCTGCTGAACCGGCTCATCGCCCTCGAGTCGGCACTGGTGCACCTGCCCCAGACAACCGGGGCGATCAAGATCCAGGAAGTCCGGCGAGAGATCCTGGGCAGCTGGATGGAGGAAGGGGAGTCGGGACACCAACTGGTGTCCAATCCGCGCCTGCGCCCGGCGCTTGACAGGATCGGTCGCTATGGCGAAGGCCTCTTCCTGCTCCGTGGATCGCAGACGGCCTCCACCGTCGAGAACATCCGGCAGCTCGTGCGCCAGCACAGAGAGCTCTCGGGCGACCGCTCGCTCGTCGTGTTCGTTGACTACCTCCAGAAAGTCCCGGTGATCCCGGAGCCACCCACGGAGACCGAGAAGGTCACCTTCGTCGTTAACGGTCTGAAGGACGTGGCGCTTTCTGAGGGAGTGCCGCTGATCGCGATCGTGGCTGCCGACAAGGAGGGCCTGAAGGCATCCCGGCTGCGGAACCACCACCTGCGCGGGTCGTCGGCCATCAACTACGAGGCCGACATCATCCTGATTCTCAACGAGAAGTACCACATCGTGGCCAAGGTCAACATCGAGTTCAACCCGTACCAAGCGCAGCGGTTCCGTGACTGGATCATCGCCAGCGTCGAGAAGAACCGGGGCGGCAAGGACAACGTGGACCTCGAGTTCGAGAAGCACTTCGAATACTCCTGCTTCGATCCCGACGGGCGGACGGTGCAGGAGAAGCTGATCGAGGAGCGGCTTTACAACGACTGACCGGATGGACCTCGCCGCGCGGTTCCCCGACGTCCTCGAGGCCGTCGTCGAGATCCCGGCCGGGAGCCGTAACAAATACGAGTACGACGAGCGGGCCAAGGTGTTCCGCCTCGACCGCGTGCTCAGTTCCGCCGTGTACTACAACTTCGACTACGGCTTCGCGGAGGGGACGCGGGCCGACGACGGCGACCACACCGATGTCCTGCTGCTGATCGCCCAGCCAACTTTCACCGGCTGCCATGTGTGGACGAGGCCGGTGGGCGGTCTGGCGATGTGCGACGAGAACGGTGACGACTTCAAGGTGCTGTGTGTGGCGCTCTGGGATCCCCTCTACGCGCACGTGGAATCCCTCGACGACGTGTCTCCGCACCGGCTGGTCGAGATCGAGCACTTTTTCGAGACGTACAAGCTGCTCGAGAACAAAGCTGTGGAGGTCCTCGGCTGGCGGGACCGCGCCGCCGCGCTTGACATGCTGCGGTCTGACCGGGCGCGCTGGGACCACGAGCAGCAGGCGGGACCGGCAGGGTCGCACGCAGAGGAATGAGCGGGCCACAGCCGCGGGCCCGCATCTGGCCAGCGATCGAGCCTCCGCCGGAGCTCGTCTTTTTCGACATCGGTGACACCCTGCTGCGCGTCGACCCGTCGTGGACCGGCGCCTACCTCGCCGCGGCCACCTCGTGGGGACTCGAGGTCGACCCCGCTGCGCTCGCCACGGCGTTCGCGACGGCGCTAAGCGAGGGGCTGTGGGACTCGCCGGGTCCGTTCGAGGCCACCCCGGAAGGCTCCTACCAGCGGATCAAGGGCTTCGACGTGCGGGCCATGGCGCTGCTCGGGCACCGCGACCTGCCGGACGACTTCTACCGTCACCTCGGACGCTTCTTCGAGCAGCGCGCGGCGTGGCGCGTCTTTCCCGACGTGCAGCCGGCGCTCGAGGCGATCGCGGCGGCGGGAATACGCCGGGCCGTGATCAGCAACTGGGTGTGGGCGCTGCCGGAGCTGCTCCACGACTTGGCGATCGCCCACCATTTCGAAGCCATTGTGGCATCCGCCCGTGTGGGCTACGTCAAGCCGCAGCGCGAGATCTTCGCCCACGCGCTCGACGTCACCGGCGTGCGACCGGAGCGCGCGGTACACGTCGGCGACAATCCGGGCGCGGACGTCGCCGGGGCGGCGGCACTCGGCATTCTGCCGGTGCTCCTGGACCGCGACGGACGGTTTCCGGCCGGGCTGCCAGACCGCGCCGACGTCGCGGTCGTGCGCGATCTGTTCGGGCTGCTCCGGCTGCTGCGCCTGGAAGAGACGCGCGGTCCGGCCGCGTTATGCACATGACGACGAGCGGGGAAGCCCAGCGGCTGTTCATCGCCGTCCCGGTCCCGGACGACGTTCGGATGGCGCTCGCGGCGGCGCTCGACCCCGTCCGCCGGCGCGTGCGCGGCGGGCGCTGGTCGGCCCCTGAGACGTGGCACCTGACGTTGCGCTTCCTGGGCGACACGCTGCCCGACGCCGTCCCGGGGATCCGGGACGGCTGTCTGGGCCGCCGCGGCCAGCCAGAGGCCGTTCGCCGCGGCGCTCGGCCGTGCCGACGTGTTTGAGCGACGTGGGGGACGCGTCGCTTGGGTCGGTCTGGAACAGGGAGATGCCGAAGTCACGGCGCTGGCGGCGGAGCTTGCCGCCCGCCTTGCCCCTGCCGAGGTGAACCGCGAACTCATTCGGGTGCACCTGACCATCGCGCGCGACGCGCCGGACGGCCTTGTGCCGGCGCTGGACGCTGCCCTGCGGGCGGCTCGACACCGCGAGCCAGGTACCACCTGCGTGGGCCTGGGCGTGCCCCCGGCCCTCGCTTCGGGACGCGACCCGCTGGGCTGGATGGTGGATCGTCTCGTGCTCTATCGAAGCGTGCTCGGTAGCCGCGGCGCTGTGCACACGGCGCTTCTGGAGGTGCCGCTTGGCCCATGAAGGAAAAGCCGGGCTGGCTCGGTGTTGTGACAGGGGGGTTGCGATCCGGGCCCCACACCGCTAAATTCACCTGACAGTCGTTGACCGGGACGAGTACCCGTCAACCGCGGGAGCCAGCGAGCCGGGATGGTGGAAGTCGGTACCGACGGCGGGGCGGAGAATGGACCCGTGAGACGCCCGGGCGAACCGCGACCGAGAGGCGCGCAGTAGTCGGGGCCGGAGGCCCACCGTTAGCACAGGGTAGGTACGGCGTCAGTCATGACCCCGCACCGCGGAATGAGCGGTCGCCGCGCGGCCGGAACGAAGGGTGGCACCACGAGGTCTCGACCTCGTCCCTCGCGGGACGGGGTCGAATCATGTCCGGGCCACGAGCCCACCAGCGAGAGGTGCACCCGCGATGAGCGCGCAGACGAAGTTCCTGCTCGATGAGACTCACATTCCGCGTGCCTGGTACAACATCGTGCCGGACCTGCCCGTGCCGCCGCCGCCGGTCCTCCATCCCGGCACGAGGCAGCCGATTGGCCCAGCCGACTTGGCACCGCTCTTCCCGATGGCGCTCATCCAGCAGGAGGTGAGCGCCGAGCGGGACATCGAGATCCCTGGCCCGGTGCGCGACGCGTACCGGCTCTACCGCCCGGCACCGCTCTTCCGGGCGCACCGCCTAGAGCGCGCGCTCGATACCCCGGCCCACATCTACTACAAGTACGAGGGCAACAGCCCCGCCGGCAGCCACAAGCCGAACACGGCCATCGCACAGGCGTTCTACAACCAGCAGGAGGGCGTCCGCCGCCTGGCCACCGAGACCGGCGCGGGACAATGGGGAAGTGCCCTCGCCCTCGCCGGCGCCCTGTTCGGCCTCGAGGTCAAGGTGTATATGGTCCGGGCGAGCTACGACCAGAAGCCCTACCGGCGCAACCTGATGGAGCTCTACGGCGCGGAGGTCGTTGCCAGCCCGAGCTCAACGACGAACTACGGCCGCGAGGTGCTGGCGAGCCACCCGGAGAGCCCCGGCTCGCTGGGTATGGCCATCAGCGAGGCGGTCGAGGACGCGGCGGGTCGGGACGACACCAAGTACTCTCTGGGCTCAGTCCTCAACCACGTCCTGCTGCACCAGACCGTCATCGGGCTTGAGGCCATCGAGCAGATGGAGATGGCCGGCGAGCGGCCGGACGTCATCATCGCCTGCGCGGGCGGAGGATCGAACTTCGCCGGCCTGACGTTCCCGTTCGTAGGCCAGAAGCTCCGCGGCAAGGCGACGTACCGGGTCGTGGCCGTGGAGCCCGAGGCGGCGCCCAGCATGACGCGAGGCGTCTACGAGTACGACTTCGGCGACACGGCGGGACTGACGCCGATGGTGAAGATGTACACCCTCGGACACGACTTCATCCCGGAGCCGATCCACGCGGGCGGCCTCCGCTACCACGGCATGTCACCCTTGGTGAGCCTGCTCAAGGAGCAGGGCGTGATCGAGGCACGCGCGGTTCACCAGACACCCACCTTCGAGGCAGGCGTGCAATTCGCGCGGACAGAGGGCATCGCCCCGGCGCCCGAATCGGCTCACGCGATCCGCGCCGCCATCGACGAGGCGATCGAGGCCCGCGAGCACGGCACACCCCGCGTGATCCTCTTCGGGCTGTCGGGACACGGCCACTTCGACCTCAGCGCGTACGAGCGCTATCTGGCCGGGTTGCTCGAGGACTACGAGTACCCGGCGGTGCGTATCCGTGAGGCACTGGCGGCAGTTCCGGCGACGTAACCGCACTCAGATGGCGGCTCCGCAGTCGCGGAGCCGCCATCTCGTTGCCACTCCGCGTAGGCCGCTGCGCTCCCCGGAACGCCGTCGCCCCCGGCCCTGTCCGGTGTGGGCCGAGACGGCTGGCGGCGCGGCGCCCACCTGTGAGAAAGTGCGCCTATGCCACCTCTTGCCTGTTGGACGTGCGGCCGCCGGATCTACATAACCAATTCGCTGGACTCGCTGTTGCCGGACGAGCGACGCTGCCCTCGCTGCGGCGCGGTCTTGAACGCCGAGCGCCGCGCGCACGATCGACGCCAGACGCTTCGGCGGCAGAACCCGCCGGA
Organism: uncultured Chloroflexia bacterium; assembly: GCA_963835945.1. Lineage (GTDB taxonomy): Bacteria > Chloroflexota > Limnocylindria > Limnocylindrales > CSP1-4 > JAJYNJ01. Next base: position 161,742 of record CAWIHR010000018.1, on the reverse strand, counting down.
GGACCCGGGGCTGCCCCGGACGGGCGAGCGCCGCAGCGAGGAGCGGCGGTCGGGGCGGGACCGCCGCGCTCGTCCTTGACGCCGGTAGAGGTGCGGGCCAAGGTCCGGCCGTAGACTTCCCGCGATGCGCCTGACGATCGTCGGCTTCGGACTCATCGGTGGATCCATCGCGCGCGCGTTGGCGGCGCGCGACGCGGGTCAATGGCACGTTACGGCGTGGAGCCGCTCGGGAGACGGGCTGCGCGCCGGCGTCGCGGACGGGGTACTGGACGCCGTGGCGTCCTCTCCGGTGGAGGCGGTCGGCGGTGCCGAGCTGGTGCTGCTGGCCGCGAGCCCGCTGGCCAACCTCGAGCTCGTCAGTTCGATTGGACCGGCCGTGGTCGCAGCCGAGGCGACCCTCACCGACGTCACGTCGGCACAGGTCCGCCTCGGACAGGCCGCCGCCCGGGTCTCCGGTCTTCACCACGTGGGTGGTCACCCCATGGCCGGCGCCGAAGCGAGCGGCTACGACGCCGCACATGCCGACATGTTTGCCCAACGACCTTGGATCGTGCTGCCGTCCGCGACGGCGGGGCCGGACGACCTCGCGCGCGTCCGCACGCTCGTGGCTGCCTGTGGCGGGATCCCGGTCGAGATGGGCGCCGACGAGCACGACCGGCTTGTTGCGGCGGTCAGTCACATGCCGTTGGTGGTTGCCGCGGCGCTGGCCGAGACGGTAATCGACAGCGACGCGTGGGAGGCTGCCTCGAGGCTGGCCGCCGGCGGGTGGCGCGACTCGACGCGCGTCGCGCGCGGGGATCCGGACCTTGGAGCCGGGATCGCGGCGCTCAATCGGGACGAGCTGGTTGGCTGGCTGGACCGGTTCGCGGCCGAGCTCGCGTCCTGGCGCGCAGACCTCGAAGCTCTACCGGACTCGCCGGCATCCGCGGATATGGAGGCGCTCCGGACTCGCTTCGAGCGCGTGCGTGCCGCGCTGAACCGGTAGGATGGCTGACCCAGAGCGGGTGCTGGGGGCTCCCCGGGCGCGGCTGTGGAACGGCCCGTGGTGGCGGGGCGTGCGTACCGACGGGATCTCCCTGATCCTCGATGCTGGGCTCGCCGCTGCTACGTTCCGTGCGCGCGTCGAGGCCGAGGACGATCCGGAGTGGAAGCAACTCATCCCGTACGTCGTCCTGCGCGACGGAGAACGGATCTTCCTGATGCGGCGCACGCGGGGCGGGGCCGATGCGCGTCTGCACGACCGTTTCACCATCGGCGTCGGCGGCCACGTGAACCCGGGCGACGACGGGATCGACGGTGCGCTACGGCGGGAATGGCACGAGGAGCTGGACGCGGCGTTCGAGCCGGAAGTGCGCCTTGTCGGGTTGCTCAACGACGACACAGACCTGGTCGGCTCGGTGCACCTTGGGGTCATATACGAGGCCGACGCGCACGAGCGGCGGGTGGCCATCCGGGAGGTCCACAAACTCACCGGGGCGTTCGCGGATGCGGACGAGTTGTGGGCCTCCTACGAGCAGATGGAGACCTGGAGTCAGCTTCTCCTCGAGTACCTGCTGCCGCCCCCGTGTCGTCCGTGACGGTCCGGACGGCCCTTGGGACGGGCCGTAGGATTGAGCAGGAGGTACGCGCGATGCGCGGGACGGTTCGACGGGCGGCGGCGCTCGCCACCCTGCTCGGGATGTTCCTGCTGCCGGCCGCGGCGGCGCAGGCCGCGACGCCACACGTCGTGCTCCTGCCGCTGACAGGGATCGTGGACCAGGTGATGGCCAGCTATGTCCACGACGGGATCGCCAGCGCTGCGAGTAGCGGCGCGGCGGCCGTCGTGCTCGAGATCGACACGCCGGGCGGCTCGCTCGACTCCACCCGCTCCATCACGCAGGACATCCTAGGGTCGTCGATCCCGGTCATCACGTGGGTCGCGCCGCAGGGCGCCAGGGCGGCGAGTGCCGGCACCTTCATCACCCTTGCCGGGGCGGTGGCCGTCATGGCGCCCGGCACGAACATCGGCGCTGCGTCGCCCGTGGGCGAAAACGGCGAGGACCTGACCGGCAACGAGGCGACAACGGTCATGAACGTCGCGGTCGCCAACATCACGGCGATAGCGGAGGCCCGGGGACGCAACGTCGCGTGGGCCGTGTCGGCCGTGCGAAACTCGACGTCGTCGTCGGCCAGCGAGGCCGTCAACAGCGGCGCCGTGGATGGCATCGCCGCCTGGCCGACGTGCCGGCGTTCGCCTCCGGTCGCGCAGTCCACGCGGGAACGCGCGTGGTCACGCTCTCGCTGGTCGGCGCGCAGGTTCAGCAGCTAGCCATGAACCCGCTGCAGCAGCTTCTCCACCTCCTTGCCGACCCGAACCTCGCCTTCGTCCTGTTCGTCCTCGGGGCCTACGGACTGATCCTGGAATTCGTCCATCCCAATCTGGTTACGGGCGCACTCGGAGGCGTCGCGCTGATCCTTGCGTTCCTCGGCTTCGGTAGTCTGCCGCTGAACCTCGCCGGGCTGCTGCTGATCGTGCTCGCGCTCGCGCTGTTCGCGGCCGACCTGACGGTCACCGGCTACGGCCTGCTGACCCTAGCGGGCCTTGCCTGTTTCGTGCTGGGCGCCGGCGTGCTGTACACGCAGCCGACGCCCGTCGAGCCTGGCATCGGCGTCGCGTGGCCGGTGATCGGCAGGATGGTCGTCGTGACGGGCGCCTTCATGCTCGTCGTGGTGGCCGCCGCCTGGCGTGTTCGCCAGCGGGTGCGCCTGCCCGTCGGAATGGGTGGCAGCGTGGCGGACGGGACGTCCCCCGTGCCGGTCGACATGCCAGCGAGTGTGCGAAGTCCGCTGGTTCCGCTCGGCACGGTGTACGCTGGCGGTGAAGAATGGAGCGCGCGGAGCGCCGACGGCGTCGCGATGGATCGCGGGGCCCGCGTGCGGGTCATCGGGCAGGACGGCCTTGTCCTGCTGGTGGAACGTGCCGATCCGTCGGGACCGGCTGACGTGGAGGTGTTCGGCACATGAGCCTCGACCCGATCGCCCTGGCCGCGCTCGTATTTGTCATCGTCGTCCTGCTAGTGCTCGTGTACCTGTCCGTGCGGGTGGTCAACGAGTACGCGCGCCTCGTCGTGTTCCGCTTCGGCCGGACCGGCCCTGATCTCGTCAAGGGTCCGGGCCTCATCTTCCTGATCCCGGTCGTCGATCGGCCGGTCACTGTGGACCTGCGCGAACAGTTCATCGAGGTTCCCAGCCAGACCACGATTACGCGAGACAACGCGCCGATCAACGTCGACTTCCTGATCTACTGGCGCATCGTCGATCCGCTCAAGAGTGTCGTGCAGGTCGCCTTCTTCGCCGGCGCGCTGCAGGGCGTGGCGACCACGACCCTGCGCGCCGTCATCGGCGACATCTTGCTCGACGAAGTGCTCTCCAAGCGCGAGCAGATCAACGAGATCCTCCGGGCGAAGCTCGACGAGGTCACCGAACGGTGGGGTGGCAAGGTCACCACCGTCGAGATCCGCGAGATCACGCCACCGCGCGACGTGCAGGATGCGATGAACCGCCAGCTCTCGGCGGAGCGCACGCGGCGCGCTGTCATCACCGAGTCGGAGGGCACGCGGCAGTCCACGATCAACGTGGCAGAGGGCGACAAGCAGTCCGCCATTCTGCGGGCCGAGGGCGACCGGCAGGCAGCCATCCTCCGGGCGGAAGGCTTCAGCCAGGCACTCGAGCAAATCTTTGCGGCCGCCAAGGGGGTCGATGAGAAGACGATGGCTCTCCAGTACCTCGACGCGCTCAAGGCGCTCGGCGCCGGGCCGGCCACGAAGTTCGTCATCCCTGTGGAGTTCACCGAACTGCTGCGTCCGATCTCCGGATTCATCGACCGAGGCATGGCGCCCGGGCCACGGGGGTCGGACGGCGAGGGAGCGCCCGGCGGTTCTGCTGCAGGGTCCTTCGCGACCGGGCCCGGCGCGGGCCCGACAGGCTCCGGTGCCGCCGGGGTCTGAGTGCACGTGTTCACCCGCATCCCGCACCCGGCATGAACCGGTACGGGACGGGTATTATCCCCGCGATCCGTCGTTTCTGCCCAGAGAGGTTCGATGGCCGCCGCGAAGATTCTCATCGTCGACGATGATCCAGATACTCAGCGCGTACTCGGCTACACGCTGAAGCAGGAAGGGTTCGAGGTGCTCGTCGCCGTGGACGGCGCCGACGCCCTGAAGGTCCGTGAGCGCGACCGGCCTGACCTCATCCTGCTCGACATCATGCTGCCGAAGCTCGACGGCTACCAGGTCGCCGAGAGGATCCGCGCCGACGAGGGCAGCTCGGGCCACGTCCCGATCGTTATGGTGACGGCAGAGACGGACATCGAGCAGAAAGTGCGCGGGCTTCGCGCGGGGGCCGACGACTACCTCGTCAAGCCGTTCCACCCGGCGGAGTTGCTCGCACGTATCCGCAGCTTGCTGGCCAGGTTCGCACCACGCAGCGTCGACGCGGCCGGGCCGCCCTCGGCGGCCGGCCGCGTACTCGCGTTCTACGGCGCGAAAGGCGGCGTGGGCACGACGACCCTCGCGATCAACGCCGCGATCGCCCTGCAACGCGACCAGGGCCGCCGTGTCGTACTCGTGGATGGCAATCTGCAGTTCGGCGATCACCGTGTCTTCCTCGACCTCGGGCTCGACCGCAAGTCCATCGTGGACGTCGTTGTGGCGCCGTCGATCGACCAGGACCTGTTGAAGTCGGTGCTGATCCACCATGACACCGGGATCGACCTGCTCCTTGCACCGCCGTCACCCGAGACCGCGGAGCTCGTCAAGGACGAGCAGCATCACATGAGCCAGATCATCGAGCTCCTCCGCCAGCGCTACGACTACGTCGTCGTGGACATCGACAAGCGGCTCGATGAGACCAACCTCGACGTGATCGCAGCGGCGAACGTCGTGTTCGTGGTGATGACGGCCGACCTGTCCTGCCTGAAGAACGTGCGGCTGGTGCTCGAGACCATGTCGCAGCTCGGCATCGGTCCGGGGCGCGTCCAGCTCGTGCTGAACCGATCGACGGCCTACACGGGGATCACCGTCAAGAACGCCGAGAGCGCGTTGCGCCGCCGCATCGCGCACCAGGTCGTGAACGACTACCGCGTCGCGATCACCGCCCTGAATACCGGCGCGCCGTTCGCGGTCACCCGGGCCGACACGGTGCTTGGGAAGTCCGTGGTGGAGTTCGTGCGCCAGGTGGACAAGCTCGACATGTCGCAGGCGGAGTCCGCAGAGTTCGCCCCCGCCACCGCCTGACGCGCTTTCCGGCCGGGGGTGAGCGGTAGCCGAGTGCCGGCCGCCTCGCCGGAGCGTCCCGCGTGCCGCGGGATCGGTAAGACGTCTGAGCGGGGCCGGGGCAAAGGCCGGCATTGAGCCGGCGCGACGCCGCGTCGATCTGGGGTCAACCAAACGTGTACTGCACGGGACTGCCTACGCGGTCGAGCTCGTAGCCGTCACCGGATGAGGCAGGCCTGCACATCGCACACCGCACCCGCTCCGACCGCACAGGCCGGGGATGACGTTTCGCTGAACTGCGCCGAAATCCCCGCGTTGGCGATGAGGACCTCCGGTACTGAGGCCGACATACTTGGAGGGAGGCCCCCTGCATGTGCGTCTTCTTCCGCGGCGACCAGGCAGAAGCAAGCTGCTGAGTTGCCTTCATCTGCTACCCTGCATCACGGATGAAGGGGGTCGGACGCCCCGCAGTGTCTCGCGTGACCAGCACGGCGCGCCGTACATCGCGGCTGTTCAGGACGGCCCTGCTGGTCGCTGCAGCAATGCCCGTTCTGGCGGGGGTCTACGTGCTGTCCCTGCGAAACGACACGCGTGCTCTCCGGCTAGCCGCGCTCGGCATCGCCTTGTTCGTGGTTGGAACGTTCGCGGTGATCCGCCTCGTGCCGCAGGCCGAGGGCCATCACCCCCCGCGGGTCGATCCGAACGTGATCGCGCGACTCGCAACCCCCCTGGTCGCGGGCGTGGACGGCACGACGCCGATCGACTTGTCGTTCAGTGCCCCCATGAACCGCGACTCGGTGCAGGCGGCCCTCACCGTGACGCCCGTTTCCGGAGTCGAGCTGACGTGGTCGGCGGGTGACAAGGTGGTCTCGATCTGGCCATTGCGCCCGTGGTCTCCGTCGACCGTCTACACGGTCGTGGTCGGCGCGACTGCGCGATCCGCGACAGGCGCCGCCCTGGCGGAGCCCGTCCGCACGCAGTTTCTCACGGCGGATGCGCCATCTGCCACGATCTCGGCGGCCGCTACGACGGGCCAACGAGCGAGCGTGGCGGCAGGGTTCCGAATCTCGTTCAGTCGGCCGGTCGACCTCGCGAGCCTGCGGGCAGCTCTGTCGATCACCCCCGCAGCCGATGGCCAGCTGACCGCTGGCCTCCAGGGAGGCGACCCCGCCACCGTCACGTGGGTACCCACCAAGCCGCTCCGTCCCGATACCACGTATGTCGTGACCTTCACTGCGCCTGTTCTCTCCCCCGACGACATGACCGTGAACCCCGTTCCGCGGCTTGTGGTGCGCACCGTCGCCCAGCCCGAGGTGGTCCGGACGCGCCCAGCTGACCACGGCCAGGGCATCCCGGCCGACGCGTCGGTCAGCATTCGCTTCAGCCGGCCCATGAACGCGGCGACGGGCCAGTCGGCGTTTCGGCTCGTCGACGCCGTCCGAGGAACGAGGGTCACGGGGACGTTCGAGTGGGTCGAGGACGACACGGTGCTGGTCTTCAACCCTGTCCACGCCCTCACGGCCGGTCGTGCGTACACGCTTTCGATTGGCACGACTGCCACCGACAAGGACGGCGTAGAGCTGGCGGTGCCCTCGGGCGCGACCGCCGTGCACGAGTCGTTCCGGGTTGCGGCCCGGCACGCAGCGGGGAGGACGGCGCCTTCCACCAAGCTCACGGTCAAGCCTGCGGTGGTCCCGGCTCCGAAGTCCGCGACCGGCTCGACCTCCAAGCCCTTACGAACCCCCACGCCGGTGACCGCCACGGTAACCGCGCCCTGGATCAGCGTCGAGCAGTACTCGCTCGAGCTGCTTAATTGCACGCGCACCGGCGGCTGGGTCCGCTCCGACGGCACGTGCGACGGGTACGGGTCGGGCAAGTACAGCGCCTACGTGGCGCCGCTGACGCTCAGTGCAGGGATCTCCGCCAATGTCTCGCGTCCGTACGCAAAGTACCAAGCCGTGCGTGACGCGTGCGGCCACTTCCTCGACGGGACGCCCGGCGACCGGCTCGCCCGGGCGGGTTACACCAGCTATCGCTGGGCCGAGAACATCGGGTGTCAGACGGCCGCACCGCGTCAGGTCGCGGTTGACTCGCTGACGTTCTTTCAGTCGGAAAAGTCGTACGGCGGGGGCCACTGGGTGAACCTCAAGAACCCGGCGTACTCCACGGTTGGCGTCGGCGTTTGGGACGAAAACGGGTACGTGCTGATCGTCTTCGACTTCTACCATCTCTGACCCTTGATCCGGGACGCGATCCTCCACCTGATCAACGAGCAGCCGCTGCTCGTTGATCAGGTGGCGTTGCCGGGCGGACGGGACACGGTGGTGTTTTGCACCAACCTGCGCACAACCGGCGGCAAGCTGCCCGTGTGGGTGGACCGGGGCGGGAGCTGGTTCGTCTTTCCGCTCGCGCAGGTGCGTTTCGTGGAGGTCCCCGAACCGGCCGGCGCCGCGAGACCCGTCCAGCAGTCGGTCGCGCTGATCGACCAGTCCGAGGAGCCTGACCTTGAGCTCGATGAGGATCTCCCTCGGCGAATCCGTGACACGTGAGAGACCTTCCCGGCCGGTGGGAGGTGACGGGGCGGTAAGGGGCGGGTGCTACACTCCCGGCCGATGACGAAGAACCTCGTGGTCGTCGAGTCGCCGGCAAAGGCGAAGACGATCGAGCGGTACCTCGGTGAGGAGTACCGCGTGCTGGCTTCCTATGGCCACGTCCGGGACCTGCCCGAGAATCCCGGCAAGGGTCAGCTCGGTGTGGACGTCGAGCATGACTTCGCGCCGGAGTACGTGGTGTCTGAGAACCGGCGCAAACAGGTCGAGGCCATCCGTCGTGCGGCCCGGACCGCGGACAACGTCTACCTCGCCACGGACCTCGACCGAGAGGGTGAGGCCATCGCGTGGCATGTGGCTGCGGCGGCTGGCGTGCCCACCGAAAAGACTCGGCGGGTGACGTTCAGCGAAATCACCGAGGGCGCCATCCTTGAGGCGTTCGCGCACCCGCGCGCTATCGACGAGCACCTCGTGGACGCGCAACAGACGCGGCGCATCGTGGATCGGCTCGTTGGCTACACGTTGAGCCCGCTGCTGTCCCGCAAGGTCCGAGGCGGCCTGTCGGCCGGACGAGTCCAGTCGGTGGCGGTCCGGATGGTGGTCGAGCGAGAGCGAGAGATTCGGGCGTTCACCCCGTACGAGTACTGGACGCTCGAAGCGCTGCTGGAGACGCTCGGGGGCGAGCGGCTCGCTGCGGAGCTGGTGCGCATCGACGGCGCGAAGCCGGGGATCGGCGACGCTGCCGACGCGGAGGCGCACGCCGCCGCCCTCCGGGACCTCCGCCCGCGAGTCGCGAAGATCGCGGTGTCGACTCGGCGGATCAACCCTGCGCCGCCGTTCACGACGAGCACGCTGCAGCAGGAGGCCAGCCGCAAGCTGGGCTTCGCTCCGCGCCGCACGATGTCAGCCGCGCAGCGGCTCTACGAGGGCGTCGACACTGGTGGCGGACAGGTCGGCCTCATCACCTACATGCGCACCGACTCGACGGCGATGGCGACCGTCGCCATGGCCGAGGCACGCGACGTGATCCGGGCACGCTACGGTCCGCCATACGTCGTGCCGCGAGGGCGTGTCTATCGGACGAAGGCACGGGGCGCGCAGGAGGCGCACGAGTCAATCCGCCCCACGTCGTTCCAGCGCGACCCCGAAGCTCTCTCGGGGCACCTGAAGTCCGACGAGCTGCGGCTGTACCGCCTGATCTGGCAGCGGGCGCTCGCTTCGCAGATGGCCTCGAAGGAGGTCGAGGCCACGACCGTGGATTTCGAAGCGGGGCGATACGGGCTGCGCGCCAGCGCCAGCCGAACCACGTTCGACGGATTCTCGCGCATGTACACGGAAGGGCGTGACGACGACGTCGAGGAGCGCGAGGGGCGTCTGCCCGCGCTGGCCGCTGACGACGAGACGGCCGTGGTCGACGTGACGCCCGTGCAGCACTTCACAGAGCCGCCGCCACGGTATACGGAAGCCACGCTCATCAAGGCGCTGGAAGACCGGGGGATCGGCCGTCCCTCCACGTACGCCGCCACGATCTCCACCATCCAGGACCGGGGCTACGTCAAGCTTGTGGATCGCCGGCTGCGGCCGGAGGCCGTCGGCGACATCGTGACAGACCTGCTTGTCGAGCATTTCGGCGAGTTCGTGGACCCTGAGTTCACGGCCCGGATGGAGGAGCGCCTCGACGAGATCGCGCGCGGTGAGCGCGAGTGGGTGCCGCTACTGCGGGACTTCTACGGACCGTTGCGGGACCTGGTGGATGAGAAACGGCGAGAGCTGCGCCGCCGCGATTTCACTACCGAGCCGTCTGACCAGGTCTGCTCGCTCGGTCATCCGATGGTGGTCCGTCTTGGCCGCTATGGACGCTTCCTCTCCTGCTCGCTGTACCCGGAGCATCAGGAGAGCCGACCCCTTGCGGACGAGGCCCCGGTCGAAGGATCGACACCGTCCGGCGACGGGCAGGGGCGCGCGGAGCGACGGCTCTCCGGGGTGGGGGAGGCGTGCCCGGAATGCGGACAGGGGAGCCTGGTCGAAAAACGGGGCCGCTTTGGGCCGTTCACCGGCTGCTCCCGCTACCCAGACTGCACATTCATCAAGAAGGGCGGCGCGGATCCTCCGCCGTCACTGGGCTTCGAGGTCTTGTGTCCGAAGTGCGGCACCGGCCACCTCCTTGCCAGGCGCGCCCGTCGCACGGGCAAGGTCTTCTGGGGCTGCTCCAGGTACCCGTCGTGCGCCTTCACGACGGACTTCGAGCCGGTCGGGGCGGGCCACGCTGCAGACGCCGGTCCGGTCGGACGGCGCGGTGATAGTGGAATCTGCCTGCTGTGCGGAGCCGACGTGCCGTTGCCAGAGGGCGTGCTCGTCGGGCTGAGCCTTTCGGGGGGACCCCCTCGCCCCGGGGCTTTGGCGCGCCGGCGGTCCCGCGTCGACGGCAAGGTCCCGGGAGTCGGGAGTCGGACGCGAACGCGCTCGACCGCGAGCCCGCGCGGTACTGGGAACCGGCGCAGCGCCGACGCCGGCGCAGCGTGAGCCCGGGCGACGCGCTCGCGTCGTTCCTCGAGGCGCTCTCGGCACGAGACGTATCCCCGCACACCATCCGCGCCTACCGGACGGCGCTGACCGACTATCTCGGTTGGCTGGTCGAGGCCGAAGCCGCCGCGCTGATTCGGCCCGGTCACCCCGAGGATACGGCATGGGAGCGGCCATCGCGAGCGGTTCTGCGCGGCTACCTCGGTCACCTGTCTGATCGGCTGTCGCGGCGCTCGATCGGCAGCCGGCTCGGTGCCGTGCGGTCGTTCTACCGGCATGGGAGGCGGGCCGGGTGGGTCGAAGGCGACCCGTGGACAGCCATGGCCACGCCACGGCAGGGCACCCGTTTGCCGAGGGTGCTCGACGTCGCCCAGGTCGAGCAGCTGCTCGACGCGACGGACGTACACCCCCCCCGCGTGAGCCCGCAGTCGCCGGACGGGGGCTCATGCCACGACGCGGCGGCCACGTCGGCAAGGCCCGGCGCTCGCGCCCTGGACGCCGCGTGGCTGGCCGTGCGCGACCGTGCGATTGTGGAGACCGCCTATGCGGCGGGATTGCGGATCAGCGAGCTCGCAGGCTTGCGGGATCAGGACCTCGACCTCCGCCACGCAGAAGTGCGCGTGCTCGGCAAGGGGCGGAAGGAGCGCGTCGCGCTGCTCGGACGCCCGGCGGTGGAAGCGCTCCAGGCGTACCTCCAAGATGTCCGGCCCGTCCTGTGGGCGCGTGCCGAGGCGCCGGATCCGGGATTTGTCTTCCTGAACTCGCGGGGAGGCCCGATGAGCGTCCGCGGCGTCCGGCTGCGAGTAGACCGGCTCGTACGCTTGGCCGGCCTGCCCGAAGGCGTCAGCCCGCACACGCTGCGCCACTCGTTTGCCAGTCACCTCCTGGAGGGTGGCGCAGATCTGCGCGTGGTGCAGGAGCTCCTCGGACATTCCAGCCTCGCAACGACGCAGCTGTACACGCACGTATCACCCGGTCGGCTCCGGACCGCCTATGCGGCCGCCCACCCCAGGTCTGGCCGCCCAGCTCCGACCAACCCGGGACCGGTGCCCGCCCGGGTGGAGGGGACCAAGCCTCGGGAGCGGCGTCCGGCCGGTGCGGAGCCGCCCGTGTCAGCACTGCGTCCTGCCGCGGGAAGATGACGGAGCAGGCAACCTCGGCGAGCAGCCGGACGCTTGTGCGCGCTGGTCTCGTCGTCACCGGCGCATACCTGGCCTCGCGCATCCTCGGCTGGATCAGGACAGCAGCCCTCCTAGCAGTCTTTGGCGCCGGCCGCGATCTCGACGCCTACCTCGCCGCGTTTCGCATTCCAGACGCCATCTTCCAGCTCGTCGCTGCCGGGGCGCTCGGCTCTGCGCTGATCCCGGTGCTGGCCGGCTTCTTCCATGAAGGGAGGCAATCCGAGGCGTGGCGTCTGGTCTCGAGCGTGGTCAACCTGATGCTAGCGGCCCTAGTTGCGCTGGCTGTCGTCTTCTTCGTGGCGGCGCCGCAGATCATGCCGCTCATCACCCAGGACTTTACGGCGCAGCAGCTCGATCTGGCCGTGCGCCTCAGCCGGATCATGCTGCTGTCGCCGATCCTCCTCGCTGTGTCAGCGGTGGCGACGAGCGTCCTTAACGCCGGTAATCGGTTCACGGCCGCGGCCCTTGCACCACTCTTGTACAACCTCGCGATCATCGTTCCAGTCGTGCTCCTCGGTGAGTCGATGGGCGTGACGGCAGCGGCAGTGGGTGTCGTGATCGGCGCCTTACTCAGCCTGCTCGTGCAGGTCATGCCGGTTGACGCAATGGGGTATCGCTACCAGATGGTCGCAGACGCGTCCGACCCCGCGACTCGCGAGGTCGTTCGGCTCGTGGCGCCACGGGCGCTCGGCCTCGGCGCCACGCAGATCACGTTCATCGTGAACACGCTGCTCGCGTCTGGCCTCGGTGCCGGACTCATCAGTGACTACACCGCGGCGTTCACTGCATACCAGATTCCCATCGGTGTGATCGGTCTACCGCTGGGCGTCGTGCTCCTCCCATCGATGTCCACCGCGCTCGTGGCCGGGGAGCTTCGTCAGTTCGGCCACCTAGTCACGCGCTCGCTGAGGTTGCTGTTGTTCGTCATGCTGTTCCTAGCCGCGGTGGGGGTGACAGTCCGGACGCAGGTGGTCGACTTGTTGTTTGGCTACGGGAACTTCACGAGGGGCGACGTGAGCGTGACGGCCGACGCGCTGGGGTTCTTTCTGGTGGGGCTGGCGGCCGACTCGCTGGTGGTCGTCCTCGCCCGGGCCTTCTACGCTGATAAGGAGACCCGGATCCCGGTGGCGGCCGCCCTCGCCGCGGTCGCGATCAACGTGGTCGTCTCGGTGGCGACTGTGGGGTCGATCGGGCTGCGCGGTCTCGCGCTGGGGATCGCCGCCGGGGCCTGGGTAGAAGCCGCTGCCCTGACGGTGCTGCTGACGCGCCGGATCCGGGCGCTCGACTTGAACGGCCTTGTTTTGGCGGCGGTCATCTTCGCGGCTGGCTCGATCCTGTCGGCGGCGGCGGCCGATTGGATGCTCGGGGCGCTCGGATCGAGGCTGGGTGCCTCGCCCGGTCGTGTGCTGGTGCTCGTCGAGCTGGTCGTGACGACGGGAGTCGCCGGCCTCGTCTACGGCGCCTGGTGCTATCTCATGCGTGTGCCGGAGTTGCCCGAGACGATCCGACTGCTCCGCAACACGATCGGGCGGAGAGTCGTCTGACCATGGATGACAGGTATGCTCACCATACTCTGGAGGGCCTGCCGCCGTCTTCGTCGCCGACGCACCCGGTCCCTGCTCACGTCCGGATCCTGCCCCTGACGCGGGAGCAGGCCCCTGCGTCGCAAGGAGCGGCAGACAGCTCGCCGGCCATCCCCGCCGATGGTGCCGCATGGGATGACTACGTCGCCTCCACGGCGCTCGCGCCGTACTTGCAGGCAACGCCGTGGGCGGCCGTGAAGGCGCGCAACGGGTGGAGCGCGCACCGAATTGTCGCCGGCGGGATCGGAGCGCAGCTGCTCACCCACCGAATTGGCCCGCTCCCGTGGTCGGTCGGGTACGCGCCGCGGGGACCCGTCGCGCATGTCTTCGACGAGACTTCGATCCGGGCGTGGACGAAGGCCGTCGGGCGTCTCGCTCGCGACGTGCACCTGAGCCACGTCGTGGTCGACCCGGAGATCGAGGCCGGGGGTCCGGAGCTCGGCTGGTTCTTGGGCGCCGGGTGGCGTCGCTGCCCGTCTCCGCAGCCCTCCCGCTCCCGCTGGATCGACCTCTCGGGTAGCGAGGACGAGTTGTGGGACGCCCTACGTGGGAAGTGGCGGCAGTACGTGCAGAAGGCGCGACGGTCCGGTGTGCGCGTCGTGGAGGCTGGCCCAGAGCGGCTGGGTGAGTTCTATGCGATCTATGTCGAAACGGCACGCCGGGCCGGGTTCACGTACCGGACGGAAGCGACGTACCGCGCGGTCTTCGAGGCCTACGCGGCCCACCGTCGGGCTCGCCTGCTGTTCGCAGTCGACACGACGGGGCGAGCGCAGGCGACGTTGATGCTGATCGGCTGGGGGAGCCGGATCGTGGAGCCGTACGGCGGGATGACGCGAAGCGGCGCCGAATCCCGCGCGAACTACCTCTTGAAATGGGAGGCGATCCGGTCGTCACGCGACGACGGCTACGCGCTCTACGACCTTTGGGGGCTGTCGCACGCGGGGATCGAGCACTTCAAGGCGGGGTTCGGCGGCCGCGAGGTCGACTTCATCGGAGGCCTCGAGCTCCGGGTACGCCCGCTGGTGCGGACGGTTGTGCAGGCGGCACAGGCCGCCCGCGTGCTACTCGCCACGCGTCGGCTGGCAGGCGAGCACCAGCACGCAGCCGACGCCGCCGAGCCGTGACGGCTGAGCACGACACAGCCATGCCCGAGACCTCTCGGACGCTCGGTGACCTTGTCGCACTGCTCGCCCGGCGGGGCAACCTGGTCGGGGTTGTGCCCTCCGCCGTGGGCGGCGACGCCACGCCCACGATCCGGCGCGTCGACTACGACTCCCGGCACGTCGGTGAGGGCAGCCTGTTTGTAGCCATTCGGGGCACTCGGCAGGACGGCCACGCGTTCGTGCCTGCCGCCGTCACCGCTGGGGCCGCGGCCGTCCTGGTCGAACGCGCGCTGCCGCACGTGCCCGTGCCGCAGCTGGTGGTCGGCGCGGCGAGGCTTGCGCTTGCCACGGCGGCCGCGTGGATCGAGGGGTTCCCGAGCCATCAGCTGGGCGTCGTGGGGATCACCGGCACGGACGGCAAGACCACCACCTGCTTCCTGGTCCGTTCCATTCTCGAGCGGGCCGGGTACGCATGCGGCCTTACGGGCACCGTTACGACGATCGCCGGAGGCGGCCGGCTAGGCGAACCCAGCCGGTCAACCACGCCCGAGGCGCCCGAGCTGCAGGCGGCCTTGGCGGCCATGGTCGAGTCCGGGGACCGGTTCGCTGTGGTCGAGTCGACTTCGCACGGCCTCGCGCTCGACCGGGTGGGCGAGGTAGCGTACGACATCGCGGTCCTTACGAACCTCACGGAGGAACATCTCGAGTTTCACCGCACCCATGAGGCGTACCGTGCCGCCAAGCGGCGCCTCTTCGAGGCACTGGCGCCTGGCGAGCGCAACCCGGAGAAGGGCTGGGGCAAGACCGGGGTCGTCAACCTGGATGATCCGTGGTCCGCCGAGTTCCTTGATGCGACCCGGCATGCCGGCGCTGGACTGATCACGTACGGTCGTGAGCCCCACGCGGATGTGCGCCTGGTCGCTGCACGGCAGGACGCGACAACGCTGCGTGTCGAGGTCGAGACGCCACGCTGGCGGGGACCCGTGAACCTGGGCCTGGCCGGCACGTTCAACGGGCTCAACGCGCTGGCCGCAATCGCCGTGGGCGAGGCGCTCGGGCTAGAGCCCGGCGCGGTGCGCTCCGGCCTAGAGGCCGTGGAGCGTGTGCCCGGACGTATGGAACAGGTGCCGACGAGGTTGCCGTTCTCCGTCTTCGTCGACTACGCCCACACTGCAAACGCGCTGGGACTGGTCCTAGATGACCTCGCGCCGGTCGCCGCCGCGGCTGGCGGCGGGCTCGTCGCCGTGTTTGGATCGGCAGGGGAGCGCGACGTCGTCAAGCGCTCGGTCATGGGCCGCGTGGCAGCCGAGCGCTGCCGACTGGTCGTGGTGACCGACGAGGACCCGCGCGGCGAAAGTCGGGAGCGCATCATCGAGGAGATCGCAGCAGGCGCCGAGGAGGCCGGCAAAGTCCGAGGCCGCGACCTGCTGACGATCCCTGATCGCGCGTTGGCGATCCAGACTGCGCTCGAGCAGGCGCGACCCGGCGACATCGTTGTGCTCGCCGGCAAAGGGCACGAGTCCACGATCGAGATGGCCGACGGATCGCACCCCTGGGACGAGCGGGCGACCGCGCTGGCGGTTCTGGCGGCGCTAGAAAGGTGAGCGCCGTCAAGGTCGAGGCGCGCGAGGCGAATGAGGGTGACCGCCAGAGATGGGATGCATTCGTCGACGGTCTTCCCTCGGCGGACCCGCTTCAGGCGTGGGGGTGGGGAGAGGTCGCGCGCGCCGGTGGGGAGCGGCCGGAGCGAATCCTGGTCGTAGATGAACGGGGACGCGTCAAGGGCGTCGTGGCGGTGCTGGTGCGCGAGGCAACAGCCGGTCACCGCGTCCTGTACGCACCGCACGGTCCCGCCTGGGACGCGCTTGCGCCTGACGCTGGTCCGGTTCTGGATGCGCTCATCGAGGCCGTGCGCCGCCTCGGGCGCCGTGAGCGCGGGATCGTCGTGAAGCTGGATCCGCGTGCGACCCCGTCCATGTCCGCCTCCGACCTGGAGGCGGCGCTCCGGGCACGGGGGCTCCGCCAGGCTCGCGCAGACCTGCAGGCCAGCACGACACGCGTGCTTGACCTCCGCCCTGGCGCGGCAGCGGTGTTTGCCGGGCTCGGGAAGGACACGCGCAACCTCGTCCGGCGCGCGTCCCGCGAAGGTGTCGACACCCGCGTGGTCCGCAACGCTGACGCCTCGGCCTATGCCATGTTCGCTTCGCTGCTGGCGACGACCGCGTCGCGCGCCGGCTTCCGGGTGCGTCCCGCGGCGGCGTTCGACGCCATCGCCGCGCAGTACGCCCCCCGGGGCGACGCCTGGCTCATCCTCGCTGAGTTGCAGGGGCGGGCGATCGCCGGCTGCCTCGCGCTGACCACTGGGTCTCGAGCGTTCTACATGTACGCCGCATCGCTGCGGGAACCGGACCTGCGGCACGTCAACGCTCCCTACGCTGCCCTCTGGGCGTGCATCGAGGTGCTTGCCGCCGACGGCCGGGAAACGCTCGACCTGTGGGGTGTGGCCGAGCCCGGTGATCCGTTAGCGGACCCCGGGTGGGCTGGCTTCAGTCTGTTCAAGCGGGGCTTCGGAGGGGTGGCGCTCCGGCACCCTGGAGCCTTCGACCTCGTGCTGTCGCCGGCCTGGTATGCGCTGCGCGACCTTCGGGAACGGCTGCGCTCATGAGGCCGCGTATCATGCCGGCCGTGCCACGGACCTCCGCCACAGCAGGGGCCGCTCGCGTCGTCGATGCGACCGCATGGGCGTCGGATCGGTGGGACGAGCTCGTGGCGACGAGCGAGCGCGGCGAGGCGTTCCAGTCGCACGCCTGGGGCGAAAGTAAGGTCGGGCTCGGCTGGCGCCCGCTCCGGATCGTCGTGGAAGAGGCGGGTGAGCGGGTTGCGGTCGCGTCGTTGCAGGAGCGGACGCTGGCGCCCCGCCTGTCCGGACCCCTGGGCAGACTCACGTACCTCTATGCGCCGCGGGGCCCGGTGCTGCTGCGGCCAGATCCCGCCGCGGCGCGCGCCGCCTTGACTGCTCTTTGTCGCGTCGCGCGGGCACGGCGCGCCGTCGCACTGACAATTGACCCTGCGTGGGAGGAAGGCGGCGAGCTGGCCTTGACGCTCGAGCCCGCCGGGTTCCACGTCTCCGCTCGCGAGGTCCAGGTGTCGCGCACGGCCATGCTGGTGCCGCTGCGGTCCGAGGAGGGCGCACAGCACGAGCTCTTGGGCGACAGCAGCGCACGCAACATCAACAAGGCGCGCCGTGCCGGAGTGACGGTTGAACACGTGGACCTCGCCGATCCAGACGCCGCCGCCGAGTCGCTAGCCTGCTTCTGGGACATGTTCGCCGCGACCGGGCGCCGCGAAGGGTTCATCGTGCGCGACCGTGCGTACCAGCTGAACCAGTGGCGCGCGCTCGGCGAGGCTGGCTTCGCCAGCCTCTGGTTCGCACGTGCCACGGGCGAGCGGCAGAACGGCGTGGTGGTGCTCCATTGCGGCCGGAGGCTGGTCTCGCACGTGGCGGGCTCCGCTGACGGGGCCGACCTGCGGGGCACTCGCTGCAATCACCTGCTCCAATGGGAGATCATGCGGTGGGGCTCGACGCACGGGTTTGCCATGTATGACCTGGGCGGCGTCGACACGCCCGATGCGCCCGGCCTGCCGCTTGGCCGCACGCATCCGCTGTGGAACCTGTACGAGTTCAAACGGGGGTTCGGGGCGCGGGGCGTGGTGTTCGTCCGGGCGCACGAAGTGGCGCCGCGCCGTCTCCTAGGTGCCGCGTGGCGCGCCGCGCGCCACGTCAGCTGACGGCCTGCCCGGCGCGGGATCACGCAGCGGGTCGTCGCACGCGGCGACGGCGGGATCGGCGGGTATGATGGATGGCCATGTCGATCCAGCCCGCGAGCGTTCCTTCGCGCCGCACCCGCCGGTCCGTCACGGGCAGCACGGTCGCAGCCATGGCTGGCCCGGCGCAGACGCCGGACGAACTCGACGAGCTCGAGCGACGCCTGCTCGCCGAGGTCCGCGATCACCACCCGGCCGCCGACCTGTCCGACATCGAGCGGGCCTATCGGTTCGCCGTCGAGGCACACGCCGACCAGAAGCGCGCGAGTGGAGAGCCGTACGTGACGCACCCGCTGGCCGCGGCGCAGACCCTCGCCGAGCTCGGCCTCGACCCCGTCGCCATCCAGGCCGCGCTCCTCCACGACATCCCGGAGGACACGGAGTACTCGCTGCAGGACGTCGACGAGCGGTTCGGGGCCGAGGTAGTGCGCCTGGTGGACGGTGTCACGAAGCTGTCCAAGTTCAGTGCCCACAGCCACGAGGAGCGCCAGGCGGAGAACATACGGAAGATGTTCCTAGCCATGGCCGAGGACGTGCGCGTCGTCCTCATCAAGCTCGCGGATCGGTTGCACAACATGCGCACGATCGCTGGGCTTGCGCCGGAGAAGCAGCAACGCATCGCCCGGCAGACGCTCGAGATTTATGCGCCGCTTGCCGAGCGTCTCGGGATCTGGCAGATCAAGTGGGAGCTCGAGGACCTATCGTTCAAGGTGCTCGACCCCGACGCCTTCCGTTCCATCTCCCAGCAGCTCGAGACCCGCCGGGCGGCGCGGGAGACTTACGTTGAACGCGCAATGGCCGAGCTGCGGGGATCGCTGGAGGCCAGCGGTATCGAGGCGGACCTCTCGGGGCGCCCTAAACACCTTTACAGCATCCACCGCAAGATGGAGCGCAAGTCCGCCAACTTCGACGAGGTCTACGACGTTTACGCGGTCCGGGTGCTGGTGGACGAGATCAAGGACTGTTATGCCGCGCTGGGCGTGGTGCATTCGCTGTGGCGGCCCATTCCCGGCCAGTTCGACGACTACATCGCCATGCCGAAGGCCAACGGCTACCAGAGCCTGCACACGGCGGTGGTGGCGCTCGAGGGCCACCCGCTCGAGGTGCAAATCCGAACCTACCAGATGCATCGCATCGCCGAGGTCGGCATCGCCGCGCACTGGCGGTACAAGGAAGGTTCGAAGTCGGATCGGGACTACGACGCCAAGCTGGCCTGGATCCGCCAGCTGATGGAGTGGCAGCGCGAGGTTGCCGACGCGACGGAGTTCGTCGAGGGACTTAAGCTCGACGTCTTCCAGGACCAAGTGTTCGTGTTCACGCCGAAAGGCGAGGTCAAGGACCTGCCCACCGGGTCAACCCCGCTCGACTTCGCGTACCGCATCCACACGGACATTGGGCACCGCTGCATTGGTGCCAAGGTGAACAACCGGCTCGTACCGCTCGACTACAAGCTGCGCAACGGCGACATCGTCGAAATCGTCACGACCAAGGCCGCCCGGGGTCCGTCTAGGGATTGGCTCTCGATGGTCCGGACGACTCATGCCCGCGAGAAGATCCGGCAATGGTTCAAGCGCCAGGAGCGCGAGGAGAACATCGCGCACGGACGCGAGTCGCTGGACCGGGAGCTGCGTCGGCTCGGCCGGACGTCGATGGAGCGGGTTGGCGCGGAGCGGGTGTCGGAGATGGCAGAGCTGTACAAGTACCCGACTGTGGAGGATTTTCTAGCTGCGGTTGGGTACGGCGCGGTCAGCGCACAGCAGGCCGTGATCCGGATGGGCGTGGTGGACGACTCGAACGAGGTTGTCCTGCCGCAGGTGGCGCCGCCCATGCTGCCCACGCAGGCAGGCGGCGTCCGCGTGAAAGGGGTGGGTGACCTGCTCGTCCGGTTCGCCGCGTGCTGTCACCCCATCCCCGGCGACCCGATCATCGGTTTCATCACCCGCGGCAAGGGCGTGACGGTCCACCTGCGCAACTGCGTGACGATCGTCCACGAGAAGGACGTCGAGCGTCTCATCGAGGTCGAGTGGGAAGGTGCCGCGGAGCGGACATATCCGATCGCCATTCGCCTCGACGCCTACGACCGGACCGGACTCCTGTCCGACATCACGAACGTGGTTGCCGAGCAGAAGGTGAACATCGTCGCGGCCCACGTGGAGACGCACCCGGATCGCACCGCAACGGTCAGCGCCACGCTCCAGGTGTCGTCCGTCGCGCAGCTTGCCAGGGTCCTGTCCCGGCTGGAACAGGTCAAGGACGTCTTCTCGGTGCAGCGCGCGCTGAGCTGAGCCGAAGGGTCTTGTCCCGGGCACTGGCGCCGGCGGCCCGAGCGACGCCGACCGCGACGCCGCGTCCCGCGCCGCATGCTCAACCAAGCTGTGCCGATACCAGTCGCCGGCCACGTCACCCGCAGGCATGCCAGGCCGTCTCGTCGCGCATATCCGGCGCGCCCACGGCGGCGTCGGTGGCCGACGTGCGCTGCTCGTGCGCGAGCTCGTGACGTTCGAAGCCGGCGCCAGATCGCGATCGTCGTCCCAAGCGTCATCGCCAGCCAGGTGCGCAGCCGCCCGGGATTCCACGCAGAGCCGGCCGCGCGACCAGCCCCTCGGGGATCGACCACCTGCGCGCTCAGAAGGCCGCTGTTCCGGCCGCGCCCACCGGATAGACTTCCGATCATGCCCGCCTTTCGCGCACCCCGAGGCACCCGGGACCTCCTGCCAACCGACCGTCCGGCTTGGGAGCGCCTGGTCGCGCTGACTTCCGACTTGGCGCGTCGGTACGGCTACGCCGGCATCGAGACGCCGATCTTCGAGCAGTCGGCTGTGTTCGAGCGCGGCGTGGGCGCGGCGACAGACATCGTCGAGAAGGAATTGTTCCGCATCCAGCCCCGGACGGAGGAAGCCGAGACGTGGTCGCTGCGCCCGGAGGCCACAGCCGGCATCGTCCGCGCCTACGTCCAGCACGGGATGCGGATTTGCCGCAACCGGTCCGCGTGCAGTTCGTGGGACCCATGTTTCGTTACGACCGCCCGCAGACAGGCCGCTACCGCCAGTTCTGGCAATGGGATGTCGAGGCGATCGGTGATGCGGGGCCGGGGATCGACGCCGAGATCGTGGAGATGGGGTACCGCTTCTACACCGAGGCCGGCCTCTCGCACGTGCACGTGGCGCTGAACTCGATCGGGGATCCGGCCTGCCGTCCTGCTTATGTCGCCGAGCTGACGGCGTACTTCGACACCCACCGGTCCGCGCTGCCGGACCTAGAGCTGGCGCGACTGGACAGCAACCCGTTGCGGTTGCTCGACTCGAAGGATCCCGACATGGCGGCCCTGATCGCGGCGGCGCCGCGCATAGTCGACCGGCTGTGCGACGCGTGCCGCGCGCACTTCACCGCCGTCCTGGGACACCTCGATGCCCTGGGGGTTCCGGTACGGATCGAGCCCGCGCTGGTTCGCGGGCTTGACTACTACACGCGGACCGCGTTCGAGTACAACCGTGAAGGCGCCGAGGGCCAGCAGCAGGCACTCGGCGGCGGCGGGCGCTACGACGGGCTCGTCGAGGTGCTCGGGGGTCGCCCGACCCCAGGTATCGGTTTCGCGCTCGGGCTCGACCGCGTGGTGCTGGCGCTCGAGGAGGCGGGAATCCACATGCCAGCCGCCCCCGGTCCCGCAGCCTTCGTGGCAAGTGCCGACCCGGCCGACAGCGTGAGCCGGCTCAGGATCGCCACGGAGCTGCGCGCTGCCGGCCTCGCGGCGCGCGCGGACCTCGGGACACGGAAGCTCGGGAGGCAGCTCGAACAGGCGTCGCGCGAGGGTGCGCACTTCGCTGTGATCCTCGGCGACGAAGTCCGGGACGGCGTGGTGCAGCTGCGTGACTTGCGCGCCGGCTCGCAGCATCCCGTGGCGCTGGCCGACTTGGCGCGCGAGATCCACCGCGATGAGGCGGCGCACCGGCACGGATAGCCCCCCGACCGCTGGACGAGGGGCTGCGCCCGCCATCTGGCGGCGCGCGGGGTGGCAGCCGGTTCGACTACGATACCCGGACCATGACCGACGCCACCGTGCTGTCGCACGCCCTAGATAGCCTCGCGACCCCGTACCGCACTGACACCTGCGCCGGCCTTCGGGCATCCGACGCGGGGCGTGAGGCCCAGTTGGCCGGCTGGGTGCACCGTCGGCGCGACCACGGCCACCTTATCTTTCTCGATCTTCGCGACCGCTACGGCATCACCCAGGTCGTCGTGGACGCCCACCAGGCACCGGAGGCGCACGCCGTCGCCACGCGCGCGCGGGCCGAGTTCGTCATCTCGGTGGCCGGCGCCGTGGCGCGTCGTCTACCGGGGATGGAGAACCCGAAGCTCGCCACCGGCGAAGTTGAGCTGCGGGCGAACGCGCTTGAGATTCTGTCGGAGGCGAAGACGCCGCCCTTCTATATCAACGAGCCAGACGCACCGATCGACGAGGCCGTGCGGCTTCGTTACCGGTATCTCGACATCCGTCGCGAGCCGATGCGCGATCGGCTCCTCCTCCGTTCCGCGCTCGTGCGCGCCATCCGGGATGCCCACCACCGGGCCGGGTTCGTGGAGATCGAGACGCCAATCCTGATCAAGTCCACGCCCGAGGGGGCGCGTGACTTTATCGTGCCGAGCCGGCTCCAGCCCGGCGCGGTCTACGCGCTGCCGCAGAGCCCCCAACAGCTCAAGCAGTTGCTCATGGTCGCCGGCATGGATCGGTACTTCCAGATCGCTCGGTGCTTCCGCGACGAAGACCTCCGTGGTGACCGGCAGCCGGAGTTCACCCAGCTCGACCTGGAGATGAGCTTTGTCCGCGAGCAGACGGTCATGGACTTCGTCGAGGCGATGGCGATCGAGGTGTCGAGGGCTGTAGCGCCCGAGCGGCCAATCCAAGACGTCCCGTTCAGGCGCTTCACCTTCGAGGAGGCGCTGGAGCGCTTCGGCTCTGACAAGCCCGACCTTCGCTTCGGGATGGAGCTGGTCGACCTTGCACCGGCGCTGGTCGGCTCCGACGAGGGTGTAGCACCGGCTGCATACGCCACGGGCTTCCGCGTGTTCGACCAGGTTCTCACGGAGGGTGGCAGGATCAAGGGGATCGTCGCGCCCGGGATGGCGGGCGCCAGCCATCGCGAGATTGACGACTTGGCGGCGTTCGCGCGTCGCTACGGCGCCAAGGGGCTCATCCACGTGTCGGTCGATGCCACCGGGTCCGCCCATTCGCCCGTGGGCAAGTTCCTTGGTGAGGAGCGGCTGAGGGCGCTGGTCGACGCGGCTTCCGCGGCGCCCGGCGACCTGCTGCTGGTGGTCGCGGATCGGCCCGAGGTAACCGCCGACGTGCTCGGACGCCTGCGGCGAGAGCTCGGCGACCGCTTGGGCTTGGCTGATCCCCACGTTCTGGCGTACTGCTGGGTGCACCGCTTCCCCATGTACCAGTGGGACGCCGAGAATCGCCGCTGGGATGCCGCGCATAACCCGTTCTCCGGGGTCGTCCTTGAGGACGAGCCGCTGCTCGTTACGACGTCCGGGGACCCGTACCGCGCGTCACCGGACGATCCCGCCGGGCACGCCCGTGCGATGCAGTACGACATCGCACTGAATGGCTGGGAGCTGGGCGGCGGCTCAGTCCGAATCCACCGCCGTGAGCTGCTCGAGCGAAGCTTCGCGCTGCAAGGATACTCACAGGCGAGGATGCACGGCCTGTTCGGCGGCATACTGGAGGCGTTCGACTTCGGAGCGCCCCCGCACGGCGGAATTGCGCTCGGTATCGACCGCTGGGTGGCCCTTCTCGCCGATCAGACGAACATCCGCGAGGTCATGGCCTTCCCCAAGACGTCTTCGGGGATCGACTTGATGCTCGATGCTCCGTCCGCTCCGGACCCGGGCCAGTACGCTGAGCTGGGCTTGCAGTACGTGGGCCTGGCCCTGCCGGGTGCGGATCAGGCCGGGTCGTCATCGGCCTGACCGTTCGGCGACCTGTGCGACAATTTGCCAGCCCATGACCGACCTATCTCGTCTGACCATGCCCGCTGCCTCGACGGCGCGCGTCCGCGAGGACGTCCGCAACGTCGCCATCGTCGCGCACGTGGATCACGGGAAGACCACCCTCGTCGACGGCCTGCTGCGGCAGACGGGCGCCTTCCGGGCCAACCAGGAGGTCGTCGAACGGGTGCTCGACTCGCTCGAGCTCGAGCGCGAGAAGGGCATCACGATCATGGCCAAGCACACTGCGGTGGACTTCGAGGGCGTGCACCTCAACATCGTGGACACTCCTGGTCACGCCGACTTCGGCGGGGAGGTGGAACGCAGCCTACTGATGGTGGACTCGGTTCTGCTCCTCGTGGACGCATCGGAAGGGCCGCTGCCGCAGACGCGCTACGTACTGCAGAAGGCGATGGCACGCCGGCTGCCGGTGATCGTATGCATCAACAAGATCGATCGCTCGGACGCGCGTCCCGCTGAGGTGCTCGACGCGGTCTACGATCTCTTCATCGACCTAGGCGCGGACGAGCACCAGATCGAGTTTCCTGTCGTGTACACGAACGCCAAGGCGGCAACGGCCACGCTCGACCCCGCGGTCCCCGGCACGAACCTGCGGCCCTTGCTGGACCTGCTCGTGCGCGTGACGCCGCCCACGACCTACGAGGAGGGCCATCCGCTCCAGTTGTTGGTCACGAACCTGACCGCCAACGAGTACGTCGGCCGCATGGCGGTGGGGCGCGTCTGGAACGGGACAATCCGCGTCGGCCAGCGAATTGTCATTGTCCGGCAGGAGGACGACACCACCGAGGGCACGGTTGACCCGGGGCGTACTGTGACGCTTGCGGGTACCGTGACGAGCCTGACCACTGCCGATGGCATCCAGCGCGTCGACGTCCGGCAGGCCGGGCCGGGGGAGATCGTCGCCGTGGCGGGCATCCCCGACGTCACGGTCGGCGACACGATTACGGACCCCATTGACCCCCGTCCGCTTCCACGCCTTCAGGTGGACGCGCCCACCATCAGCATGACGTTCGGGGTGAACACGTCGCCGCTCGCCGGGCGCGAGGGTCGGTATCTGACGAGCCGTCACCTGCGGACCCGCCTGGAGCGGGAGGTGCTGGGCAACGTCGCGATCGAATTCCTCGCCACCGACTCCGGCGATTCCTTCGAGGTGCGGGGTCGCGGCGAGCTGCAGCTGGCCGTGCTGATCGAGACCATGCGGCGCGAGGGATACGAGCTGCAGGTCTCCCGGCCGGAAGTGATCTTGCACGACGTGGACGGCGCCGTGCATGAGCCGTACGAGCGGATCACTGTGGACCTCCCCCCCGACTTCATCGGCGAGGTCTCCGAGGCCCTGGCGTCCCGGCGCGCCCGCTTGGAACAGATGACGACCGACGCCGACGGCCGCGTACGCATGGAGTACGTCCTGCCAGTGCGCGGACTTATCGGGTTTCGAGGCCAGCTCCTTACCCTGACGCGCGGCACGGCGCTAATGCACCAGATCGGCGAGGGGTACGGCTCGTGGGCGGGCGAGGTCGCCCATCGCACCTCGGGCGTGCAGGTGGCAGACCGGCCTGGCGTCACCAGCACGTACGCGCTGCACAACCTGCAAGAGCGCAGCGAGCTGTTCGTCGGCCCCGGCGTCGAGGTCTACGAGGGCATGATCGTGGGCGAGAACGTCCGGGCGGGCGACATGGACGTCAACGCGACCAAGGAAAAGCACCTGACGAACATCCGCTCGTCGACCCAGGAGCAGACGCTGCGCCTCACGCCTGCGCGCGAGCTCACCCTAGAATCCGCGATCGAGTTCATTGCGGCCGACGAGCTGGTCGAGGTGACGCCGCGCTCCATCCGGCTGCGCAAGCGGACGCTCTCGGTGCACGACCGGCGGCGAGCGGCGGGCCGCGAACACGAGCGCCGGGTCCTGGAGGAGCGGGAGCTCGCCGAGCGGTAACGGCCCCGTCCCCTGGCGCCGGCTTTGGGGGGTTGGCGCCGCGCGATCCGCCGCCAACTCACGGATACAATCCGTCGTGTGCCGATCTACCTGGACCACGCAGCGACGACGCCGCCGCGTCGCGAAGTCCTAGATGCCATGGTCCGAGTCCTCGAGGAGGCATGGGGCAACCCGTCTTCCACGCACGCGTTCGGCAGACGCGCCCGCGTGGCCCTCGACGAGGCGCGCGAGTCGGTCGCGCACGACCTCGGCGCCGATCCGCGCGAGGTGGTCTTCACGAGCGGTGGTACCGAGGCCATCAACCTCGCGATCAAGGGGGCCGCGTGGGCTGGGAAGCAACGAGGCCATCACCTCGTCACCTCCGCCGTGGAGCACGAGGCCGTGCTGAACTCCATGCGCTACCTCGAGAAGTTTGGCTTCGATCTGACCGTGGTTCCCGTGGACCGTTACGGCCGCGTGGATCCGGACGAGTTGTCGGCCGCGATCACCGATCGCACTGTGCTGGTCAGCCTCCAGTACGCGAACAACGAGGTCGGAACTGTCCAGCCGATCGCTGAGCTGGTGCGCCGCGCGAGGGTGCAGCGCCACGTTACCGTCCACGTGGACGCGGTGCAGAGCGCACCGTGGGTGGACCTCGACGCCCCTCGGCTGGACGTAGACCTTCTGTCGATTGCCGGCCACAAGCTCGAGGGCCCGCAAGGGATCGGTGCGCTGTACGTTCGGCGCGGTACGACGTTGCTGGTGCAGCAGCAGGGCGGCTCCCAGGAGCGCCACCGCCGGGCCGGGACGGAGAACGTGGCCGGGGCAGTGGGCCTCGCCCAGGCGCTCCGGCTCGCGCGCGACGAGCGAGTCACCGTCCCGGCGCGAGTGCAGGCGATGCGCGATCGTCTTCGGGACGCCGTCCTGGCCGTGCCCGGCGTCGAGCTCACCGGCCATCCGCGGGACAGGATCCCAGGCCACCTATCCGTCGTCGTGCGGGACGCCGACGGCCAGTCGCTGGTGCTCGCGCTCGACCTCGACGGCGTCGCATGCTCGAGCGGGTCCGCGTGCGCGTCAGGGTCTACCGAGCCGTCCCATGTCCTGACCGCGATGGGGTACCCTCCCGAGGAAGCGCGCGGCGCTCTGCGATTGACGCTCGGCCGGACGACGACCGTGGATGAGATTGACATGGCCTGTCGGGTCGTGCCCACGATCATCGCTAGGGTGCGCAAGGGGACGGCGGTGCTGGCGTCCAATTTGCTCGGCCAAGCCCGGGGCGGGCGCTGATCCCGTGGGTCAGCGGATCGTGGTGGCCATGTCGGGTGGCGTCGACTCCTCCGTCGCCGCCGCGCTCCTCTGCGAGCAGGGTCACGAGGTCGTCGGCGTGTGGATGCGACTCCATGGCGGCGTCAGCTACGGGGACGAGTCCCGCAGGAGCTGCTGCTCCCTCGACGCGGCGGACGACGCGCGCCGAGTTGCCGGCCAGCTCGGGATCCCCTTCTTCATCCTGGACCTCGAGCGGGAGTTCGCGACTGGAGTGATCGACCTCTTCGTGCAGTCCTACCTTGGCGGCCAGACGCCGAATCCTTGCGTTGACTGCAACACCTACGTGAAGTTCGGGGCGCTGCTGGACCGTGCCCGACTGCTCTACGGCGCCGAGACAGTGGCGACCGGGCACTATGCGCGGGTCGACTCGGTCGCATTGGAAGACCACCCCACAGGATGGCGCTGGAGGCTACTCGCGGCCGCCGATCGGACCAAGGACCAGAGTTACTTCCTCTACGGCCTGCGCCAGGACCAGCTAGCACGGACGCGGTTCCCGCTCGGTTTCTTGACCAAGCCCATGGTGCGGTCGATCGCGCGCGGGTTGGGGCTAGTGACCGCGGATATGCCAGAGAGCCAGGAGATCTGTTTCGTCGCAGGCGGCGATTACCGCGAGACGTTGCGCGAGCGCGCGGGCTGGCGGGAGACGCCCGGGCCAATCGTCGATGTTGACGGCGCCATAGTCGGGGAGCACCGGGGGACGGCGGCGTACACAGTGGGGCAGCGCGCTGGGGTGGGGCTCGCCCTCGGCGAGCGCCGGTACGTCGCGTCAATTGACCCAGCGCGCAACCTGGTGCAGCTGGGGCGCCGCGAGGACCTGGCGCGGCGCTCGTTTCTCATCGAGGGTGCGCACTTCGTGGCCGGCGCCGGCCCGACCGGGACATTCCGGTGCCACGTGCGCATCCGGCACCGCGGCGAGCTCGTGCCGGCTACGGTACATCCACCCTTGGCACCTGCAGGCGACTGGGTCGTCGACGCGGACGCCCCGCTCTGGGCGCCCGCGCCTGGGCAGTCAGCGGTCCTCTACGACGGGGACGAGGTGATCGGCGGGGGACGCATCGGCGGCTGCTGACGCCGCCCTGAGCCCCGGCGGGTGGGCGCGCCGCGCGGCTATCCTTCGTCAATGCCAGCCATCGGGCCCGCCATGATCCTCGCCGTCCTGGTGGGGATCTTCAATGTGGCGCTCTTCGTCCTGTTCGGCGGGCAGGCACGTGGCCGCCTGCCGTTCCTCGTACTGGCGGCAATGCTGGGCGCCTACGCCGGCCAGGCACTTGGGGCCCGCCTCGGCGATCCCGTGCGCATCGGCGACTTCGGCTTGCTTAGCTCGTCGGCCGTGGCCTGGGCCGGCATCTGCGTGGTGGCGGTCGTGAGCACGCTGGGGCCGAACGGGCACGCCTGACCTCGCTGGGCGGGAGGGACCGCACGAAAGGTGTGGCACCCATCCCGATCACACTGCTTCCGTTAACTGCCCCATGGCCGTGACGCCAGCTCGAAGCCCGGTCACCGCGCTGGCGTGCTTCCGGCCGGCCGGCATCACTTACACCGTGGCACCGATGTGGCTCAGGAGCGTGCTGACCGTGCCGCCCAGTAGGAGCATGGCGAGAACCGCCACCAAAACGATCAGGGCCAGAGTGACGGCGTACTCGGCGAGACCCTGGCCGACACCGTTGTCGCGCATCCAAGCCACCGCGCATGTGTCCTTGTCGCGCACCTCGCGGGCCGTTGATGAACGACGCAGCTCCACGAGGCGATGATTCCGAGCCGCTACGGTACCGACCGACCGACCGACCCCGCCATCGGCAGAACTGCGTAGACGCCACGTGACGGTGCGGTCTCGACCCACACCCGGCTCTGCCTCCCGGCTTGCGGGTCGGCGCTGATCCGCCGGCCGGAGGTGCCGCGGGCTCGAGTCCTTGGTCCCGAACGCAGGGGCAGAGGGAACGGAGTGGTGACCAGAATCGTCGTGTCGATGGCAATGAGTCATGACCGGCCCGCAATCGGCTACGGGCACCCGGAACCGACCCTTGCGGCCGCTGGCGCCGCCGGGGCAGTCTCTACGCTCCGGTCGCGACTCCCACGACATGGGTGCGCTGGATGAGCGCAAAGGCAAAACGGCCGGTCAGGCGGCGATCGGCGAGCCAGCGCACGCGCACATCTGTCATGGGGATGAAGCGGGGGTCGTCGCCGTCGATGAAGGCCTGCATCGACGCCTCTTCGTGGAGGTACGCGGTCCCTGAGACCAGGTGCGCCGCGGTCATAACGATGAGCCGGCGCGGACGCTTCACCACGATCTGTGGCGGTGCCGAGGAGCGCGGTTCCGTGCTTCTCTGGCCAACAAGCATGACGTCGTCGAGGCGTAGCCGCAGGTTGGCCAGCGTAACCAGCGTCGGTACGCCGCTGCGGGTGAGAATGGTCACCTCTCGGAGCTGGCAGAAGCCCTCGAGGAGGTTGACGTAGTCGGAGAGCCGCTCGAAGTGGCCGAGATCGACCAGCCCGGTGGCGCGCAGCTGCATCCCAACGAGGTCGACCTGCAACATAGTCGGCGCCTGGAGCAGCAGATCGTCTGCGAGCGTCTCCGTGTGGACGCCCGACTGCGCGAACGCACTGGGAACCGTCTCCGGCGCAGGCGAGGGCCGGTCGGTGTCCGCGGGTACGACGGCCAAGCCTTGGAGAACGGTGTCAGCGCCCGCGTACCGACCGTTCCCTGCCGCCGGGACTTCATCGTGACCGAGGTTGCTCCCTACCCGGCGACCGGAGCGCAGTCCAATCACGGCACGAACCTGTGCTGGGTCGGCGTCCTGATCGCGTCGGGCGTGCGGCAGACCCGGAACCGGACACAGCCGCTGACCTGTAGGTCCCGCGCGCTCCGGTGCAGGTGTCGCATTGTGCGTGCGCCTCCGTGGGCGTGGGTGGACGCGGCCCATCGCCATGTCCCCAGCCTATCGGCCAGCGGACCGCCAACGCATGGCTCGGATGACCTAGAGCCCGTAGACAGTCGTCCCGTGGTCGCCCTCGAAACGGGCGGTCGCGGTGTCGACGGCATCGCGGCGCAGGGCAACATCCCGGCTCGTGCGCTGCTATGTTCGTTGGGGAATACACCACCGGCAGCGTGATCTTGGGCAACACGATCAGCGGGGGCGCCTCCGTTCCCGGCAACGGGGAAGAGGACGCCATCGGCCTGTGGGGCGCCACCGGCAGCAAGGTCATGTACAACCGAGCCGCGTCATACCTGACACGGAGGCCAACGGCGGCCTTGCCCAGATCTTCCTCGGCACATCCGGGGCCTTCCCGGGCTCCCCGCCCTCAACCGACAACTTCGTCATGTGTCTCAGGCAAAGCGACACGGTTTTCGACCAGGGCAGTGGCAACACGCTGCAGCACTGCACGCAACTTATGACGCCGGAGGTCACCCCCCTGGTGCGCCCAGCGCCCCCCACGGTCGGGGTCAAGCCGAAGCCATATTTCCCCTAGCCTGAGCTTCGTTCTGCAACCGGCAGGCCGCCCGGGGTGTTCTCCGGGCGGCTCGCCTTGTCCGACACAGACTGCCCCTTATCGGTTGCCGTCCAGCATCAAGGGGAGCCCTGACCTCTCGCGGTCAGGGCTCCTTCTCTGTCGCCCTCGAACTACTCACGTGCCAGGCACGTGGGCGGTGGGGCCCGCGCGGCGTGCAGCGACGAGTCCGTTCGTTCTAAGCTCCCACACCATGAGCCAACGGAGCGAGGCTTGGGAAGCCGTGCTCGCCGCCCTTGAGCGCCTGCCGGGCTGGGAGGCCGCGCGGCCCGAGTGGAACGCCGATGAGCGCCTGTGGACCGCCACGGCGTTCTACGCAGGGCACGTGCACGTCTTCGATCGCCGGCCCACCATCGCGACGCGCGGCATGACCGAGGCCGAGGCGCTGCGGGAGCTGGCGGAGGCGCTGCGGACGCGGTAGAGGACCGCGGTCCGGACGCAGTCCGTCCCTAGACGGAACTCCCCACCGTCTGGGGGAGGCGGTCGTCTCAGCCCTGGGGCAGGCCCCACATGTCCCGCTCCTCGTAGGGCGCCAGGATCTGCGCGCGGGCGTGGTTGAAGGCGAGCATGCGCACCGGCGTGATGGGCTCACCGAGGCGCTCGGACCAGAACCGCGCCTCGGTGACGGGGACGAAGCGCGCCGTAAGGGACTCGAGAGCTGCGCGCAGGTCGCGGTCCGGCAGGAGGTGGATCTGACCGAAGATGTGCCAGGGCGGGAGGCTGATGAAGGCGCCCTGCGAGACCTTCACAGCATGCAGCTCGGGACTCGCTGGCGCGTCGGCGGTGGCCACGGCGAACAGCACGGCTGACAGGTTCACCTGGGCGAACGAGGCCCGCTGCGGGACGCCCCGCGAGCCGTATTCCTCGAGCGTCGCCTGCTCCACCACGATGAACGGGTCCCCGGGCGCGTTCAGGACGTCGGACAGGCGGCGATAGGGCGTGGGCACCGAGCCGCGCACGATGTATGCCTCGGTGTAGAGGACCAGGTCCATGAACGCGGTGCCAGCCGCGGCACCCGGGGCGGGCGCGGCGACCGACGGGACGTCGGATGACGGAAACGGTTGGGCCATGTGCGGAGAGTGGCGAGGGCGGAGAGCTCCCGCCACCCCCCGTCGATACCGCTTGGCGCTGGCTCAAGGTACTGGCCAGCAGCGGCGAGTCTGATGGGCGGGAGCCACGCAGACCCCGGACCGCGCTAGTTGGATAGCCGCTCGCCGCCGGCTGGGCGTGGGCGATCATCGTGCCGTTCGTGGTCCTGTACGGGCTGGCGATCATCCTGCAGGGGCTGGCGCAGGGCTACTGACCAGCGTCTGGCACGGACCGTCGCAGCGCGTGCAACTCCGAGACCGAGATCGCGACCCGAGCGGCGCAGCAATCGGGCTGGTGGGCGGCACGCTGCTCTGCTGCGCGGTGGCGTTCGTGCTCGTGCTCCTGCTGCGGGGCTCGAGGCGCTGCTCGTGCACCCACGGGCGACACGGTAGCGTGTCCCAATAACTACGCGCCGCAACGGTGGGCTACCCGTGCGTGTGCCGCTACGTTGACGGCTAGGTAGGGTACCGTTAGGGCAATGCCGGACCGTGACCCGCGGATCGTCCCGTTGCCGTCGGACGAGATCCGCCGCCGTTTTCTCGCGTTCTTCGCGGCGCGCGGCCACGAGGTCGTGCCGGGCGCGAGCCTGGTGCCCGCCGGCGACCAGACGCTGCTCTTTACGAACGCCGGCATGGTGCAGTTCAAGGATGTGTTTACCGGCCGCGAGGCGCGCGCCTGTGCCCGGGCTGTCGACGTACAGCGCTGCCTGCGCGTGGCGGGCAAGCACAACGACTTCGAGGAGGTCGGTCGCACCCCGCGGCACCATACCTTCTTCGAGATGCTTGGAAACTGGAGCTTCGGTGACTACTTCAAGCGCGATGCCATCCACTGGGCCTGGGAACTCCTGACGCAGGTCTACGGCATACCCGGCGAACGGCTGGCGGCGACCGTCTACAGCGATGACGACGAGGCCTATGCCGTCTGGCGAGACGAGATCGGTCTCCCTGCGGAGCGGATCGCACGCTGGGGCAACGTCGTCCGCGGCGACGAGAAGAACTTCTGGCGCATGGCTGAGACAGGGCCGTGCGGTCGGTGCAGCGAGATTCACTTTGACCGCGGCGTGGCGCTCAGTGAAGGGCCGCAGTGCGTGCCCGACCACTCCGAGACCTGCCCGCGCTGGCTTGAGATCTGGAACTTGGTCTTCATGGAGTTCGACCAGCAGCCTGACGGCCGGCGGGAGCCGCTGCCTTTCCGTAGCGTCGACACGGGCATGGGGCTGGAACGTCTGGCTAGCGTCGTGCAGCAGGTGCCCTCGAACTACGACACTGACCTGTTTACCCCGATCCACGCACGCATGCGCGACCTGCTGGGCCACGATCCCGACGACTTCGAGGCCGAGCGGTTCAGCTACCAAGTCATCGCGGATCATTCCCGGGCGGCGACGTTCCTGATCGCGGACGGCGTCCTCCCGTCGAACGAAGGTCGTGGGTACGTGCTCCGGCGGATCGTGCGCCGGGCCGTGCGCCACGGCCGCCTCCTCGGCCGACGGGAGCCTTTCCTGTCGCAGGCCGCCGACGTCGTGATCGATGTCATGAGCGACGCGTATCCGTACCTAGTGGAGCAGCGTCCCGCGATCCTCGAAGCGCTGCGTCGCGAAGAGGCACAGTTCGCCCGCACCTTGGAGTCCGGCACCGGCCACCTCGAAGCGGCGCTCGACGACCTCGGCGTCGACGTGCCTGGCGCGCGGATGGTGGGGCGCCGGCCGGAAACGCTGCCCACCGACGCTCCGCATCTTGACGGGGCCGTCGCGTTCCGGCTCCACGATACGTACGGGTTTCCCATCGACCTGACGGTGGAACTGGCAGCCGAGTACGGAGCATCAGTGGATCGCGTCAGGTTCGAGGAGGCCCTAGCCGAGCAGCGCGCGCGCTCGAGGGCTGGCACGAAGGGGGAACTGAGCCGACTTGCACAGGAGGCGAGCCTGCTCGAATCGATCCTACGACGCGTGGGAGAGACCGAGTTCGTGGGCTACGAGACGACCGAGGCCAAGGGGCGCGTGGCCGCCATCGTGCGCGACGGCACGGAATACGGTGAGCTGTCGGGGAGCGGCCGGGCGGAGGTCGTGCTCGACCGGACGCCGTTCTACGCGGAAGGCGGCGGGCAGGTCGGCGACCGCGGCGTCCTGTCCTTGGACGGCGCGCCGATCTTCTACGTGGACGACACGCAGAAGCCGGTGGGTCAGCTGATCGTGCACCGCGGCCGCCTTGCCGGCATGCTGCGCGTCGGGGACACGGCGCTGGCAACGGTGGATGGGCGGCGGCGTGCGGCGACCATGCGCAACCACACGGCCACGCACCTGCTCCACCGCGCGCTTCGCAATGTCGTGGGGCCGTCCACGCGGCAGGCTGGCTCTCTGGTCGCGCCCGAGTATCTGCGCTTTGACTTCCCGTTCGACCGGGGACTGACGTCTGAGGAGACGGCGGCGATCGAGGAGCAGGTGCGCACCGTCATCCGCGACGACCGCCCCGTCAGTGTGGCCCACGTTCCCCTGAACGACGCCATCGAGTCCGGCGCTGACGCGTTCTTCGATGAGAAGTACGCGGCCGTGGTGCGCACGGTCAGCGTGCAGGACTACAGCCGCGAACTGTGCGGTGGGACTCACTGCCGCGCCACCGGGCAGATCGGCGGGTTCTTCGTGACCGGGGAGCGGTCGATCGGTTCGGGCATTCGGCGCATCGAGGCTGTGACGGGCGAGGCGGCCGACGCCCTGGTGTCGGAACGCTTCGCGCTGTTGGCGAGCACGATGGAGGCGCTCGGCGTGCGCGATTCCGCCCAGGCACCGGCTCGTGCAGCCGAGCTGCAGGCGCGCGCGAAGGAGCTGGAGCGGCGCCTACGTGCCGCCTCCTCGAAAGGGAGCGCCAGTCCTAGCGACGTGGCGAGGGCGGCCGAGCGGGTGGAAGGCGTGCCGGTCGCGGTCTTTGCCGCCCCGTTCGATGGTCAAGAGGAGCTGAAGCGCTGGGCGCGCGACATTCGGGGCGCCCTGGGTTCGGGTGTGATCGCGGTCGGGTTGGAAGCGGACGAGCCGGTCCTGTTCGTCACTGTCAGCGACGACCTGGTCCGTCGTGGCGTGTCGGCCGCGGACCTCGTCAGAGCTGGCCTCCAGTCGATCGAAGGGCGTGGCGGTGGCCGGCCGGAGATGGCGCAGGGACGAGGCGCTCGGCGTGAGGGGCTGGCCGAGGCGCTCGAGCGTGTCCGCGCGGCCGTCGCCTCGGTGCTGGACGGGAGCGCCTGAGCACGATGTCGTTGTGGCGCCGGCTGCTAGGGCGCGACCGGGCGGCGGCACCTGCTGCGTGCACCGCGCTTGACGTGGGCACCGAGTTCGCCAAGGCGCTCGCCTTCGAGATCGACGAGACCGGGACGGCGATCGTGCGCGGTGTCGGGCGCCAGCGACAGGGGCTGGCTCACATGCAGTCGGGCACTGTGGCGGACATCGCAGCCGTGGTCGACAACTGTGCGGTCGCATTGCAGGAAGCCGAGGAGATGGCGGGCTTCCGGCCGAGCCAGGCCGTTGTCGGGATCGCCGGGGAACTGGTGAAAGGCTTCACGACGACCATCTCGCAGGAACGGAAGCGGCCCGACCAGCCCATCAGCGAGGCCGAGCTGCAGCGCTTGATCGACGGGGTCCAGCACGAGGCGCTGCGCGAGGCGGAGCGCGCCGTGACGTGGGAGACGGGGCTCCCCAACGTCGACGTGCGCCTGGTCCACGCGGCGGTGACGGGCGCAGCCATAGACGGCTACCCTGTCAGCAACCCAGTTGGCTTCCAGGGGCGACATGTGCGGATCGCCATCTTCAACGCGTTCGCCCCTCTCGTCCACCTTGGCGCGCTGCAGAGCGTCGCGGCTCAGCTCGACCTCGAACTCTTGGCGGTGGTCGCCGAGCCGTATGCGGTTGCGCGCTGCTTGGGTGGGGAGCAGGTACAGCAGGGTGGCGGGCTCTTCGTCGACGTGGGCGGCGGCACAACGGACGTGGCGCTGGTCCGCGCCGGGGGGATCGAGGGCACGCGCATGTTCGCACTCGGCGGACGGGCCTTCACCAAGAGCCTGGCCGATCAGCTCGGCCTGCCGTTCCAACGGGCCGAGGCGATGAAGATCGACTATGCGCGCGGCCTCGAGGTGCCCGACCGGGACCGGCTAGGGGCAGTCGTGGCGGAGGACGTGGCGGTCTGGTCGGCCGGGGTCGAGCTCGTGCTCGAGGAACTGGCAGCGGGCGACCTACTCCCGGGGCGGATCTACCTCTGCGGCGGTGGCGCAGGGCTGCCGCAAGTGCAGGCCGCCCTGCGCGACCCTGCCTTCGTGAGGCGGCTGCCGTTTGCCCGGCCTCCGGAGGTAACCGTTGCGGCGCCAGGGGAGGTCCGCGGCGTGCGAGACGAGACGGGTCTGCTCGTTGACCAGCAGGATGTCACCCCGATGGGACTTGCATACCAGGCGGTCGAGATGGCCGCCGAGGAGTCGGCGCTCGATGCGGCACTCCACCGGGTGCTGCGCGCGATGAAGGTCTGAGGCAGACTGGCCGCGATGCCGATCCACTACCTCGACGTCGACGACGAGGTGACCACGGCGGTCGCACGGTTGCGGTCGTCCGCTGAACCGCACGTCGCGCTGGTGCTGCCCGCCGGCTCCCGCCTGGCGACGAGCCGCATCAACTTCCGGCTACTGGCCCGCGAGGCGGCCGCGCGCGATCTGCGGCTGGCGATCGTGGCTCCGGAGGCTGCCGTCCGGGCGATCGCCATTGCGGCGGGCGTCCCGGCGTACGCCACGGTCGGATCGTACGAGGAGGCCCTCGCTGACGAGGTCGCGCAGGAGCCGCGGGACCGACGTCGCACGACGGGCGACGTCTCATTCCCCGGTGCCACGGGGCGCCAGGGGGCAGGCGATCAAGCTCAGGGCCGTCGCGAGGCCGGCCCGCACGGCGACGTGGCCGGAGATTTCCACGCCCGGCATGCCGACTGCCGCGTCGACCGAGCTGGGGAGGCAGCTGGCGGATCGGTCCCAGCGGCAGCGTCCCGAGCGGTACGCCGACAATGGAGTCCCCGGTCGAAGCGTCGAGGAGACCGAGGCCGAGACCGCCGGTGGGATCGAGAGCCGGTCCAGCATGGGCCCCCGGTCGGCAGGCGCGCTCCCGGTAGCGCCTGGCGTCCGCGGCCAGCCGAGACGGCGGCGAGGTCGGCTGGTGCCGATCGCCGTCCTGCTTCTGCTCGTGCTTGCGGCCGGCGGTGCAGCTGCCTACGTGGTGCTGCCGAGCGCCCAGATCGTGGTGACGCCGGTCGCCGTGACGGAGGGTCCGATCCAGCTACAGGTGACCGCGGACCCCACCGTCAGCACGGTCGACAAGGCGCACCTCCTGATCCCGGCGCAGCAGATCAGCTTGCCGCTCGCCGTCGACAGAACGTTCCCGGCCACAGGCCAGAAGATCGAGCAGGTGGCCGCGACGGGCACGGTCTCGTTCGTGAGTAACGACACGATCGACCCCGTGACGATTCCGGCGGGCACGACCCTCGCCACGCCCGACGGGGTCCGGTTCCTCACGTCGAGCACCGTCGTGGCACCGCGCGCGATGGTCAACGGCACCACAATCACGCCCGGGCGGGCGACCACGGGCATCAGCGCCGTCGCGCCCGGGCCTGCGGGCAACGTCGGCCCGCACACCGTCATCGTCGTTCCGACTCGGCTCGAGGCGCTCCAGGTTGGCGTGGATAACCCGTCGGCCACCAGCGGCGGCAGCCGGTCGGTCACGAGGGTGATCAGCCAGCAAGACTACGACGCGGCAGCAGCACAGCTGACGTCCCAGATCGACGCGCAACTCACGACTAGCGCGGCGAACCCGTCGCCCGCGCCCACGGGCGCCACGGTCATCGCGGCAACCGCGTCGCTCGGCAACGTCGTGACCGCCCCCGCGGCCGACGCGCTCGTCGGCGTCGCCGGGTCCTCGTTCCAGCTCACCGCCACCGCGACGGGCTCGGTCCTTGCCGTATCGGAGCAGCCGCTCGCCGGTCTCGCATCGTCATATCTCGCCGCCCAGGTGCCGGCCGGGTGGTCGCTCTTCCTGGACTCTGTACACACGACCGTCAGCGACCCGATCGTGCAGGACGGCCACGTGACATTCACGGTGACCGCACAGGGCGAGCGGTGGCAGGCCGTGGACCCGGGCGCATTGCTGGCGCAGGTCAGGGGGCGCAGCGTGTCGGATGCGCGGACTATCCTGGAACAGTACGGAGAGGTCTCGATCACGACGTGGCCGTCCTACGTCACGACGATCCCGACCCTCGACGCTCGGGTCTCCCTGAAGGTGGCTGCCCCGAAGCGAGCTGGTTCGTGAGCCGGCTGCTCGGCCTTGACGTGGGCGATCGACGCGTCGGGCTCGCAGTCGGCGATGACATCCTGGGCATGGCCCGGCCGCTCGCGGTGCTGCGTCGCGGCACGCCGGCCGAGGACGCCACGCGGCTCACACGCGTCGTGATGGAGCAACGTGTCGACGAGCTCGTCATTGGACTGCCGCTCGACATGGGCGGCGGCGAAGGGGAGCAGGCACGGTTAACGCGAGCGTGGGCCGCAGAGATCGCTTCCCGCACTGGGCTCCCCGTGGCGTGGCGGGATGAGCGCCTGACGACCGCGGCCTCCGAGGCCGCGCAGCCTCGCATGCGGCGGGACCAGACGACCGGACGACCCACCCGTTCGGCGATCGTCGCCCGTAGGGCGCGGGTGGATCGCGACGCAGCGGTGCGCATCCTTCAGGCGGAGCTCGATGGGCGTGCGTGGCGGGCCGGGGGAGGGGTCGAGCCCTCGCGCGCCGGTCCAGCGGAAAGCCGAGAGTGACCGCTGGCGGGGACGGACGCATGATGGACCAGCGACCCGCGAACGGGGTCCGAAGCGGTCGCTATGCCCCGCGAACGGGCGGTCCGCGCGGCGGCCCAGTTGCAGGCCGCATCGCCGCCGCGCTTGCGATTCTCGTCGTCGCCGGGGCGTTGCTGTGGGTGCTCATTTCCGTGGCGATCGGCCCGGCCGTCAACGGTGTCGTCTTCGACTTCGCCGAGAGCAACCCCTCCCTACTCCACATCGCCCCGGTCGCGACCATCGTGCGAGACCGCCTAGGCGACGAACTGACCAGCCCGGCCGGCACCGACCCGACCGTCGTCCACTTCGCCGTGCCCCTCGGTGCCACAGCAGCGGATGTCGCCCGGGATCTGCAGCAGGCCGGTCTTGTCCGGGACCAGTTCGCAGTGACCTACCTCGTCGTCACGAAGGGCCTCGCCCAGCAGATCGAGGCGGGTGCGTACGACCTGAACGAGACCATGACGCCTGCGGCCATCCTTGCGCGCCTCCAGCAGGCGCCGATGACGACGGTTACGGTCCAGCTGCGCGAGGGACTGCGGATCGAGCAGATCACCGCCTACCTCGAGACCCTGCCACTCAAGATGGACGTGCAGACGTTCTACGACTTGGCGATGCGCCCGCCAGCCTCGATCCTATCCGCATACTCCTTCCTCTCTACCCTGCCGGCGGGCCACTCGCTTGAGGGCTTCCTCGGGGCGGGCACGTTCGACGTATACCAGGACGTGACGCCCGAGGACATGCTGAAGGACCTGCTCGACCTGTGGCAGACCGAGATCGGGACCGGGCCGCTCGAGGCGGCGCAGAAGGAGGGCCGCGACTTCTACCAGGTCCTCAGCATGGCCAGCCTGGTCGAGCAGGAGGCACGTGTCGCGTCGGAGCGGCCGCTGATCGCGGGCGTTTATGCCAACCGGCTGGCCCGGGGCATGATGCTCGACGCCGACCCCACCGTTATCTACGGATTCGACACGGTCCAGCTCTCGAAGGTCCCGTTCGCGGACTGGAAGGACTACGTTTTCTGGAACGCGCTCCTGAACCCGGGATCGGTGAAGCTCCCGAAGGACCTGACGGGCTTCCAGACCTACGCGAACGCGGGCATGTTCCCGTGGCCGCTCTGCACGCCGAGCCTTGCTTCTGTGGAGGCTGCGCTGCACCCAGACACGAAAACCGGGTACCTCTACTTCGTCGCCCGGACCGACGGCAGCCACACGCATGCGTTCGCGAAAACGTACGCGGAGCAGCTGGCAAACATGCGCGCGTTCGGGTACATCCAGTAGGGCGCTGCTGCCGACGGCGCAGACAACGCCTGGATCGATCCGCTCGCCGCGCTGGTGCGAGCTGCTATGCGCTCGTCGCTGGTCATGAAGAAGCCCCGGCGGGAGCCGGGGCTTCTGGTTTGGCGCCGTCCATCGGCCGCCGCTAGGCGAGGTGGCCTCCCTGGATGATGAGGGCTACGATCGAGATGAGTGCTACGAGTCCGAGGGCGATATGGACCCTCACGAGGGGATGAGTGCGCTCGACGCCACGGGTGGACTTGGCCAGATCAGCCCAATAGGTCATCTCCAACTCCTGATGTGTCTGCGGTCCTGCTGGAACGCTCTCGCATCGTCGGACTGCAGGCCCCGACCTGCAATGGCCCATCCGTACGTGGTCGTGTCGCCGGTCGTCAGATGCCTTGACGGCGTGGCTCGTCACGCGGCGTCCGACGCGCGCGTGCCGTGCTGGCCAGCGGCTAGGGCAGTGCCGCTCGCGGGGCGCTACAGTGGCTTCTCAGATCGAGTCCCTTGGCCAATCCCTTTCCAGCGAAGGCAGGGCCCCGCTCATGAACCAACTGCCGCTCGCTTCTAGACCACCCGGCGCTCCCACGCCCGACGACCTGGTGCGCTGGGCTCGAGCCGACGAGGCAGCGCGACGAGTGCGCCTGGCGCGCCTACGCGAGCGCCTGACGAGGGAGGGCGTTGATGGCTACCTCGGCGTCGGCCGCGAGAACGCGCGCTACCTGACCGGGTTCGTGCTCGCCGAAGGCGAGGAGAAGGTCGCAGGCGATTCTGGCCGGTTCCTCATCGGCGCGGACGAGGTTGTAGTCCTGGCCGACAGCCGGTATCGCGAGCAGGCGGAGGAGGAGTGCCCGGGGGCTTATATCGAGGAATCGTACGGGGACCTCCCGACGCGATGGCAACGGCTCGTTTCCCGCCTCCGCGGCCTCAACGGGGCCCCGCTGCGCCGCGTCGCCGTCGAGGCCAACGTCGTGAGCCACGTGCTGTGGGAGCAGCTACAAGCAGCCGCGCCGGCCGTCGAGCTGGTCGCGGGCACAGGTTGGGTGGAGGAACTGAGGGCCGTCAAAGAGCCTAGCGAACTCGAGCGCGTCGGCGTCGCGTGTGTGGTCGCCGACGCAGCCCTGGAGCGGTTGCTGCCGTCCATACGAGCGGGTGTCCCGGAGCGCGAGTTCGCCCTCCAGC
Organism: uncultured Chloroflexia bacterium; assembly: GCA_963835945.1. Taxonomy (GTDB): domain Bacteria; phylum Chloroflexota; class Limnocylindria; order Limnocylindrales; family CSP1-4; genus JAJYNJ01. The sequence goes on along the minus strand of CAWIHR010000018.1, from coordinate 120,596 downwards.
TCGAGTGGGACCTCCGCACGCACGGCGCGGAGGCGATCGCGTTCGACGTGGCGTGCCTCTCCGGGCCGCGTGCGGCGCTGCCGCACGGATCGCCGGGCGACCACAGAGTGACTGCTGGCGAGGTGCTGCTCTTCGACTTCGGCGCCCAGGTTGCGGGTTACCGGAGCGACATGACGAGGACGCTCTTCGTCGGCGCGCCGTCCGCGGCAGACCGCGCGATTTATGCGCTCGTGTGCCGGGCGCAGGAAGCCGCCTTCGCGGTGCTCCTAGACGCTGCCGCGAGGCACACGTCGCCGACTGGCGTGGCCGTGGACGCGGCCGCCCGCGAGGTCATCGGGCGCGGGGGCCACGGTTCCCACTTCGGACACGGTCTCGGGCACGGCATCGGCCTCGCGACGCACGAGGTTCCGTCTCTCAGCTGGCGCGCAGTCCCGGCCGCGCTGCCATGGCCGACGGTCTTCTCGATCGAGCCCGGCGTCTACCTGCCGGGACGAACCGGCGTACGGATCGAGGATCTCGTCGCGTTCGATCCCGGTGCCGGCATGGTCGGGCGGCTCACCGGGTTCCCGCGCGAGCCGACGGTCGTGGGCGAGTAGCGGCGCGGCCGATCTCGTAGGGTGCCCGTCCCAGCCTCGCGTTCGTCGGCGATGTTGGCCCGCGACCGCGTCGGCTCACCGCCAGTCCGCCCACGCCGCGTACAATCCATGCACGCATCGACACGTCCAGCGCCCCTGCCCGCGGGCGCCCATCGACTGGAGTCATCCCGACCATGGTCTCGACCGGCGACCTGCGCAAGGGGATCGTGATCGAGCTCGACGGCGAGCTCTGGCAGGTCCTCGACTACCACCACATCAAGATGGGCCGCGGGTCCGCCCAGGTTCGCATCAAGCTCAAGAACGTGAAACGTGGGCAGACCGTCGAGCGGTCGTTCCAGGCGGGCGACAAGTGGCCACGGGCGCATCTCGACCGGCGACAGGTGCAGTTCCTCTACCGCGACGGCGGCGACTTCCACTTCATGGAGACCGAGTCGTTCGAGCAGTTCACGTTGACTACAGAGCAGCTCGGCGACGCGGTCCCGTACCTGCAGGACAGCATGCTGCTCGATCGCACGAGCTACGAGGGCGAGACGATCGGCGTCGAGTTGCCGATCACTGTCGACATGGTGGTCACGGAGACAGAGCCCGGTTTCGCGGGCGACACGGCCACGGGCGCACGCAAGTCGGCCACGACCGGTAGCGGGCTGACCGTGCAGGTTCCGCTGTTCGTCGGCGAGGGCGACACCATCCGCATCGACACTCGCACCGGGGAATACCTCACACGGGTCTGAGCAGCCATCGCTCCGATTGTCTCCCTCGCAGCGCGGTCGCTGAGCGATGAGCGAGGAGCGCCCGTGGGAGCGGTGGCTGCAGCGAGAGGTCGGCGTGTCCGATAGCCCTCCGAGTTCTGACCCGCCTCCCCGGGCTGAGGAGTCCGCCGTGCCGGCCGGTCGGTCGGGGTCCGCCGTGCCTGGCGCACCGCAGCCGGGTACGGTGCCTGCGTCACAGAGGGCGGGATCGCTGCCGATGCGCGTCTGGAGCGTCGGTGACGTCACGCGTGCGATCCGAGACGTCGTGCGCGGCGAGGTTGCCTTCCGCGACCTTTGGGTCGACGGCGAGGTAGGACAGGTAACCGTGAGCGCCGCAGGGCACGGCTACTTCACCCTGCGGGACGCACGCGCGCAGCTGTCCTGCGTGTTCTTCCGGACCCAGCGCCTTGCCAGCCCGTTCGACCTTCGGACGGGGCTGCGCGTGGTCGTGCATGGGCGGATCGACGTGTACGATGCCGGCGGTACTTATCAGCTCTACGTCGAGACAGTGCAGCCAGCCGGCTTCGGAGCCCTCGCGCTGCAGTTCGAGGCGCTCAAGGCGCGTCTCGCCGCCGAAGGGCTGTTCGACCCGACGAGGCGCCGACCGTTACCCGGGTCGCCCGCCGTAATCGGGGTTGCAACCAGCCCGACGGGGGCGGTTCTCCAAGACATCTGGCACGTGCTACGACGCCGCTGGCCCCTCGCGCGGGTGGTGCTGGCGCCATGCCAGGTTCAGGGCGACGCGGCGCCAGCTACAATCGTGGCTGCTCTCGATCGGCTGACCCGCTGGCGTGACCCCGGCACGGGCGTGCCCCTCGACGTCCTCATCCTCGCGCGCGGCGGCGGTTCGGTCGAAGACCTGTGGGCCTTCAACGACGAGCGCGTGGTGCGAGCGGTAGCTGCCTCGCCCGTGCCCATCGTGACTGGCGTCGGGCACGAGACGGACGTTACGCTCGTCGATTTCGCGGCCGACGTAAGGGCTCCCACGCCGTCGGCGGCCGCGGAGCTCGTGGTGCCATCGCGTGCAGAGGCTCTGACCGCGCTCCGAGTGGCGCGCGCGCGGCTCACGGCTGCAGCGGAGCAGTCGATAGCCGGCCCGCGCTCCGCGCTTGAAGCAGAGCATCGCGCGCTTGCTCGCCTCCACCCCGCCACGGTGTTGGCCACGGAGCGCCAACGAGCGGGCGATCTGCTAGATCGTGGGCGGCGGGCGATGGACGCCCGGCTCGCCGGGGACCGGGCTCGACTGAACCTGGCAGCGGATCGGATTCCTCTGCTGGTCCGGAGCCGGGTCGCGCGCGGCAGGGCGGACCTTCGGTCGGCCGGTTCCGGCCTCGCTGCCCTCTCGCCGTACGCGACGCTCGAGCGCGGATATGCGATCGTGAGGGCAGCGGACGGACACGTGTTGACGGCGGCGGCACAGGCCGCGCCGGGGGACTCACTCGACGTGCGGCTGGCCAAGGGTGCACTGGACACTACCGTGATGCGCGTGCGAGTATCCGGGTGATGGACACGGGCAACGGGACGGCGGAGTCGGTGGACGGCACTGGGACGGCCGTGCTGGGCGCGGCGGCGCCAACGGACGGGATCGCGGCGCTCGCGTTTGACGCCGCTCTCACACAGCTCGGAGAAGTGGTCGCCCGGCTCGAGACAGGCAGCCTTCCGCTGGAGACCTCGATTGCGCTCTACGAACGCGGCGTCGCGCTCCACGCGCACTGCGCACGCCTGCTCGACGATGCCGAGCTTCGAGTGCAGCAACTTGTAGAGGACGCAGGGGGAGGGTTGCGCGCGATCGACCTTGCTCCGGACGACGTGGACGACGAGGCGACGCCGAGCGCGTAGAATCCCGCGATGCCACCGCTCCCGGAGGATGCCGCGTCGATCCTCGCGTCGCTATCCGGGCCGCACGACCTTCGATCCCTCGACGAGTCCCAGCTCCAGTCGTTGTGCGAGGAAATCCGCCGTACGATCGTGGAGACCGTCGCCGTCACCGGCGGTCACCTTGGCAGCTCACTGGGCGTGGTCGAGCTCACGGTCGCTCTGCACCGCCTGCTTGACTCCCCGCGCGACCGGATCGTGTGGGACACCGGTCACCAGGCCTACCCGCACAAGCTGCTAACCGGGCGGCTAAACCGGTTCGGGACGCTCCGCCAGCTCGGGGGCCTCAGCGGCTTCCCGCGCCGGAGCGAGAGCGAGCACGACGTCGTGGACGGCGGGCACGCTGGCACAGCGCTTTCAATCGCGCAGGGACTGGCTGCGGCGCGCGACCTGCGGGGCACGCACGAGCGGATCGTGGCGGTCGTCGGTGACGCCGCCCTGATGAGCGGGCTCGCACTGGAGGCGCTGAACGATATCGGACAGCGACAGATGAACCTGCTGATCGTGCTCAACGACAACGAGATGAGCATCTCGCCGACCGTCGGGGCGCTCTCCAACTACCTCAGCGCGATCAAGCTGTCCGAGGCATGGCAGACGACCAAGGCCGGCTACGATGCCGTGCTCGAGCGGCTCCCCGTCGTCGGGCCGACGGCGCTGGAGCTCTCGCGCCGCGTCCGCAAGTCGGTCGTCAACTTTGCCCAGCAACCGGGCCACCTGTTCGAGGACCTCGGCATCACGTATGTCGGCGTAGTGCCCGGGCACGATCTGACGGTGCTGATGTCGACCTTCCGACGTGCGCTCCGGCTCGAAGGACCCGTGATCGTCCACGTGCGGACGCACAAGGGCCACGGGTACGAGCCCGCCGAGGTGGACCAGGTCGGGTTCCACGGCGCGGCATTGCCGCCAATGGACATCCCGGGAATCACCCGACCGCGCGAGGACGGACCCACGAACGAGGACGGCGACGCCACCCCGTCGGTAGCGCAGGCCGAAGCTGCGTCCCGCAAGCCGCCCACGTACACATCCGTCATGACCCAGGAACTACTTGCGATCGCCGCCGAGGATCCCCGGGTGGTAGCGATCACAGCAGGGATGCCCACCGGTACCGGCCTCAACAGGTTCCAGGCCGCGTACCCGGAGCGCTTCTTCGACGTGGGGATCGCTGAATTGCACGCCGTCACGCTGGCGACCGGGCTCGCGCTAGGTGGTCTCCGGCCGTTCGTGGCGATCTACTCCACCTTCCTCCAGCGCGCCTTCGACCAGACTGTGCACGACGTGTGCCAGAACGACCAGCCGGTGGTCCTCGGCGTGGATCGTGCCGGCCTCGTGGGCGAGGACGGCACGAGCCACCAGGGCATGTTCTCGCTGTCGGCGCAGCGCCAGCTGCCGAACCTAGTCGTAGCATCGCCGCGGGACGAGCAAGAACTGCGGCGGCTCCTGCGCACGGCGTTCGCGCAGCAGCACCCGTTCGCGCTGCACTATCCGCGCGACCCTGGCCTGGATCTGCCCGACTGGCCGGCGACGACGATTCCGGTCGGGGAGGCCGAGTTGCTCCGCCGGGGCCGTGACATCTTGTTCGTCGGCTTCGGGCCCATCGTCATGCGCGCCGTCGCGGTGGCGGACGTGCTCGCCGCCGACGGCTGGTCCATCGGCGTGATCAATGCCCGGTTCGCGCGGCCGCTCGACGAGCGACTGATTCTTCGGTACGCGCGCGGCACGCAGCTCGTGGTCACGTTCGAGGAGAGCGTGGATGCCGGAGGTTTCGGCTCGGCGGTGCTCGAGTCGATCGCGCGGGCCGGTCTGGGCGACCCGCAGCTTCGGGCCCTGCCCGTGCGCATCATTGGCATTCCGGCGGGCCGCTTCGTGGAGCACGGGTCGGTGATCGACCTGCGCGAGACGCTGCGCCTCGACGCAACAGGCCTCGAGACACAGGTGCGCGAGACGATCGCGACTCTCGGCATTTCGCCCTCGCGTCCCGTCCTAAAGGCTCGATCCGCCTGAAGAGGGTTCGCCTCGACCAGCTCATCGTCACACGGGGCCTGTCCGACACCCGCTCCCGGGCTCAGGCGCTGCTCCTCGCCGGTCGCGTGCGCGTCGGGGTAGGAGACGCGACACGCACAAACCGCAAGCCGGGCGACCTCCTCGACCCGGCCACGCCGCTCGAGCTCGTTGAACGTGCGCCGTATGTGTCGCGCGGCGGTGAGAAGCTGGCCATGGCGCTCGATACGTTCGGAATCGCCCCGGCTGGCCGGGTGTGCCTCGACGTGGGCGCGTCGACCGGCGGGTTCACGGACTGTCTGTTGCAGCGGGGTGCCAGGCGTGTCTATGCTCTCGACGTGGGTCGCGGCCAGCTCGCCCCGTCGCTCCGCGCCGATCCCCGCGTCGTCCCGATGGAACGGACGCACGCGCGTCGCCTCGACCCCGTGGACCCTCAGCACGTGACCCTCCCAGAGCGGCCGTCCCTGGCAGTCGCGGACGTGTCCTTCATTTCGCTCACCCGAGTGCTGGCGGCAATCGCCGCCCCGCTCGGCCCCGGTGCCGACATCGTGGCGCTGGTCAAGCCGCAGTTCGAGGCGGGCCCGCGACTCGCGGCTGGTGGCGTGGTGCGGGACGCAGCCGTCCACCGCGATGTGGTCGATGCCGTGCGCGAATATGCCGTCTCGATCGGCCTAGACGTCCGCGGCGAGACGCCTTCGCCCCTCCTGGGGCCGGCCGGCAACCGCGAGTTCTTTCTGCACCTCGCGGTTCCCGGCTGATGCGCCTCGGTTTCGCCGTCAACCCCACGATCCCCGCGGCGCTCGACCTTCGGGAGCGGGCTCGACGCTGGTGCGACGAAGCACACGTGGAGCGCTGGGACGTCGCGGCGGAGGACTCCCAGCGGCTGATCGAGGGCCTGCACGGGACCGACGTGCTCGTGGTGCTGGGCGGTGACGGCACACTGCTCCGGGCCGCTCACGCGGTCGCCGCGGCGGAGGCGGACGTCCCGATCCTAGGTGTGAACCTCGGGAAGGTCGGCTTCCTGTCGAAGGCCGAGGCGCACGAGCTCGAACGCGTGCTGGCCAGGGTCCTCGACAGGGACTACGTCCTGGAGGATCGGATGGTGCTGGAAGTCCGTGTCCTGACTGGCGGCAGGGAGGCGGACGGCCTGTCGTTCGTGGCGCTTAACGACGCGGCCATCGTGCGCGCCCGCGAGGCGCGCGTGGTCCGTTTGGAAGTCACCATCGACGGGTCGCACCTCGCCACCTACGTGGCTGACGGTGTCATCGTCGCGACGCCCACGGGTTCGACGGGCTACTCGTTCAGCGCCGGCGGACCGATCCTGGATCCCACGAGCCGCAACCTGGTCGTAACGAGCGTAGCGGCCTACCTCAGCGCCGTGCGGTCGGTGGTCGTCGGACCACAGCACACGGTGCGCGTCCAGGTGTTGGCGGCCATCGACATCCTGGTCAGCATCGACGGGCACGAGGACGTGATGCTATCCGTGGGGGACGTGGTCGAGGTGCGCGCGCGTCGGCGTCCAGTCCGGTTCGTCGAGCCACGGGGCGCCCCTGCGTTTTGGGACCTGCTCCGCGAGAAGGCCCAGCTGCTGCCCTCGTGACACTGCTGGAGCTGGACGTCCGCGACCTCGCGCTGATCGAGCGGGTCCGGATCGAGCCGGACCCGGGATTTACCGTGATCACGGGCGAGACCGGCGCCGGCAAGTCCCTGTTGATCGACGCCCTGGCGCTCGTGCTGGGAGCCCGGGCAGATGCCGGGCTGGTTCGCTCGGGGGCGAGCGCGGCCCGGGTTCAGGCGCTGTTCGACCGCGTCCCAGAACCCCTTATCTGCGTTCGGGAGGTCACCGCGGCGGGGCGCAGCACGGCACGCGTGAACGACGAGGCGGTGAGCGCCCTTCGCCTCGCCGAGCAGGCGGGGTCCCTGGTGGAGATCCACGGGCAGCACGATCAGCAGCGCCTTCTCGACGGCGCTCACCAGCGTGATCTGCTTGACGCGTACGGCGGGCACACGCTGCTCCGCGAACGGGTCCTCGCTGCCGTGACGGCGTGGCGGGCCAACCACGCTGCGCTCGAGGCCCTCGAAGACGACCCGGGGACGCGGGCCCGGATGCTCGAGTTGCACGAGCACGAGGCCGACGAGATCGAGGCGGCCGCGCTGCGCCTCGGAGAGGCCGACGAGATCCGCGTGCGGCTGACAGCGGCGGCGCGTGCCGAGCAGGCGGCGCGGCTGGTCGCTTCCATCGAGGAGCGGCTGGCGGGGGAGGGCGGGGGCGCACACGACGTACTGGCTCGTGTGGCGCGGGAGGCGACGGAGCTCGCGCGGCTAGACCCCGGCTTCATCGACGTTGCCGGCCGCGTCGACGGCCTACTCGCGGAGTCCGACGACCTGGCCTCCGAGCTGCATCGCATGTCCTCCGAGCTCGAGCACGACCCGGCAACCGTTGCTGCGCTCGAGGAGAGACTGGGGCGGATTTACGCACTGGAGCGCAAATTCGGGCCGGACGAGGCGACAGTGCTAGCGCACGGCGAGGCCGTGCGGGCCATAGCGCGCCGAATTCGAGCCCTCGACGCCGAGCGGGCCGAGCGGACCACCGCGAACGCGCGCCTGGAGCACAGCGCGCGCGCCGAGGCGGCCGAGCTGACCAGGGGACGCACGGCCGCCGCCGAGCGGCTGGCCGCCGACGTCTCTCGGGTCCTCCATGACCTTGGGTTCCGGCAGGCGCGGTTCGAGGTGACGCTCGCGCCTGGGGCTCTCGGACCGGCGGGTGCCGAGGCGGTGCAGTTCTTGATCGCGCCGAATCCGGGTGAGCCGTCGCTGCCACTGGCGCGCATCGCGTCGGGCGGCGAGCTGTCGCGCGTCTCACTGGCCGTCAAGGAGGTACTCGCAGTTGCCGACGCCACGCCCACGCTGGTCTTCGACGAGATCGACGCCGGGATCGGGGCGCGTTCGGCGGACCGGGTCGGCCGAAGCCTACGGCGGCTGGCGCGTGCCCACCAGGTGCTCTGCGTCACGCACCTGGCCCAGATTGCCGCACACGCCGACGCGCATCTGAAGATCGAGAAGTGCGAGCGCAACGGGCGAACGGTGACAGAAGTGCGCAGGCTGGATGGGGAAGAGCGGCTCTCGGAGCTGGCGGCCATGCTGGGCGGGGACGCCAGTGGTCCAGCGGCGCGCGCGGCAGCGGTCGAGCTGCTTGAGCGGTCCACACTAGGACCCGGAAGCGAGATGCAGTGACGCTCGAGGGTGGCCGCCGGCCGCCCGACGATCTGCAGCAGGCGATCGATGCCTACCTGCTGCACCTGCGCGTCGAGCGCGGCCTCTCGCCATTGACGGTCCGCGCATACGCCGGCGACCTGCGCGGGTTCGCGACGGCGAAGGGCATCGAGACATGGGCCAGCAGCGCAGTCCCGGCGATTTACTTCCTCGCCGAGCTGGCGCGCCCGCCCCGCTCGCTGCGTCCGTCGAGCCACCGGCGGAAGGCGGCCGCGATACGGGCCTTCTACCGGTTCGCATACGGCGACGAGCGCATCGGCGTGGACGTGGCGGGAGCGCTGGACCTGCCGCGCCAGTCGCGACGGCTACCTGACGTCCTCGACGCGAACGAAGTGCGCCGGCTGTTGGAGGCCGTGCCACTGCCTTCTGGCCCTCCCGCAACCAGGGCGGAAGCGGCCGCGGTCCGCGACCGCGCTTTGCTCGAACTGCTATACGCGAGCGGCCTGCGGATCGGGGAAGCGCTCGGGCTCGACCGCGAGAACGTGTCCCTCCCGGGTGCCTACGTTCGGGTGATCGGCAAAGGTGATCGGGAACGACTCGTGCCGGTGGGCGAGCCCGCTCTGGACGCGCTCGTGTCATGGGTCGAGGTCGTCCGTCCCACGTGGCTCGCCCGCTCGGCCGGAAGGCAACCGCGGCGTCCGCGGTCCACGTCGCCCGGGCGGGGCGGTCTTGTGGGCTCCGACGCCGGCGCGGAGCCGAGCGCGGGGCGGACTCGAAACGTGGCACGTGGGGGCGACCCGCTGTTCATCACGTCGCGGGGCGCACGACTTGGCAGGATGGCAGCCTGGCGGGCGATCCAGCGCGCGTCGCAGGCCGCCGGACTCTCCGAGCACGTCACGCCCCACACGTTGCGCCATAGCTTCGCCACGCACCTTCTCGAAGGCGGCGCCGACCTACGGGTCGTCCAGGAACTCCTCGGACATGCGAGCATTGACACCACACAGCTCTACACTCACCTGACCGGCGAGCGCATCCGGCAGGTCTACGCCCGGGCCCACCCGCGGGCGTGAGCCAGGAGGAGCGGAGAGATGCGGTACATGGACTCGCTGCTGGCCGACGGCGAGGTCGTCGTCCGCAGAGCCCGCCAGCACTGGTTGGCGCTGCTGACGGAAGCGGGTCGCGCCTGGGTCCTCGTCTTGCTCGGGCTGCTCGCGCTGGTCGTTGGCCTCTCGCTACAGGGAAACGATAACCCTGGACGGACGATCGGCACCGCACTGTCGATTGTTGCGCTGGGCGCTCTCCTGGCCGGGCTGCTCGATGCCACCTACCACGTCCTGCGCTGGTGGGCGCAAGACTTCGTCGTAACGAACCGGCGGGTGGTGCAGGTCCAGGGCATTTTGAACAAGCGCGCGGCTGACTCCTCGCTCGAGAAGATCAACGACGCGATCCTGCGGCAGAGCCTTTTCGGCCGGGTCTTTCGATACGGAGATCTCGAGGTTCTGACGGCGTCCGAGTCGGCGATCGATCGCTTCCGCATGCTCGCTCGCGCGGCGGATTTCAAGCGGGAGATGCTGAACCAAAAGCACGCGCTCGAACTCGAAGTCGGCAGGGCGCCCATGCCGGCGCTGCGAGTGGGTCCCGTAGCTTCCCGCGGCCAAGACCCGGGACTGGCTGGCTGGCCGGGAGAACACCCGACGAGTCCCGTGACGGTAGCCGCCGGTGGGTCGACCTCGCCGGGTCCCTTTGTCGCGGCAGGCTCCGGGGGACCGCCGCCGCCCTCGCCCGCGTCGGATCCCCAGCAGATCACCGCGACGCTGGCTCGGCTGGCGGCTCTGCGCGACAGTGGGGCGATCACCGCCGATGAGTTCGAGATGAAGAAGGCGGAGCTGCTCTCCCGGCTCTGAGACTGCCGGCCGGGCCGCCCAGGATTCCGTGCGCCCGGCCCCGCACACTCGGGCCAGCCCTGACCGCTACCATGTTCGGGTCGTCCCCGGCACCACGGAGGTCTCGTGAATCCGCAGCTTGTCGCGTCCCTGATCGCGGTCGCGGTCATCCTGCTCGTGGGGTTTCCGGTGCACGAGTTCAGTCATGCGCTGGCCGCGGACCGCCTCGGAGACCGCACGGCCCGCCATCTCGGGCGGCTCTCGCTGGATCCACGAGTCCACTTCGATCCGCTCGGCGCGGGACTGCTGGTCCTCAGCGCGATCGCGGGAGGGTTCTTCATCGGTTGGGCGAAGCCTACGCCGGTCAACCCGGCCAATCTGCAGGGCGGGCATCGGGGCGAGGCGATCGTGGCAGGGGCTGGCCCTGTTTCGAACCTCATCATGGCGGGACTTGTGGCGATCGCGGTGCGCGTGATCATCGCTTTCGCGTTGCTCAACCCTTCCGCAGGAAGCGTGCAGGAACTCCTTCTTGAAATCCTCCTCTACCTGATCCTCATCAACGTGTTCCTGTTCATCTTCAACCTGTTGCCGATCCCCCCGCTCGACGGGTACAAGGTCCTGCTGGGGGCAGTGAGCCCCCGGACGGCGTGGCAGATCCGGCGGTACGAGCAATACGCGCTGCTGCTGATCGTCGTGCTGTTCCTCCTTGGCGGTCCGATCATTGGGCCCATCGGAACGGGCATTGCCAACTTCCTTGTCGGCCAAACGATCTTCTGACGGCATGGGCTGGTGGGTGGGTAAGGTCCGCCAGTTCGCGACGCACGTGCATGCCGAAGTCAGGCCGGAGGAGCGCCGTGAGCTGAACGCCTGGTTGACGCCAGCACAGCGCCGCCTCTTTGATTCGATGCACCCGGCCGACCGTCGCCACGGGCTTGACGTTGTGTGGCGTCTCCGAGCGGACGGCTGGAGCGAACCTACTGTGCTGCTCGCGGGACTGTTCCACGACGCGGGCAAGGGCCGGACGGGCCTGTGGCCGCGAGTCGTCTGGTCGCTCGGCGAGCACTACGGGCGGCTGCCCCGGCAGATCGCGGGATTAGTCCCCGGGTTCGGTCCGGCGCTGGAGCGCCTCGACCGCCACGCTGAGATGTCGGCGGAGCTGGCGCTCCTGGCCGGCTGCCCGATGCAGACGGCCGAGCTGATCCGGCGCCAGTCGGAGCCTCTGGACGACGCGGGTCGCGCGTTACACCGTGCGGATGAGGCGAGCTGAGGATGATTCGGCCGTCCGTTCGACGTCACGCCATTCCGGCCGTCGCTGTCGCGGTCTCGTTTGGTGAGGGGAGGCAGCCCGAGCACGCGACCACCGTTCGCGTTAGCGGCATCCGCGACGCGCCCCCCCGAGAGTCATCCCGCTCCCGTGCCGACGCCTCTGCGCTCGACACCGGCGTCGATCCCGTCGCGTTCGAGGGTCCGCTAGCGCTGCTCCTCTCGCTCATCGAGGCGCGTCAGCTCGACGTCCTCACGGTTCCGCTCGGCGGACTGGCGGGAGCGTATCTCGAAGCCATGGTCGGCCTGGAAGGAGAGCGGCTGCCATACCTGAGCGCATTCGTGACCGTGGCCGCTCAGCTCATTCTGATCAAGTCGCGGGCGTTGCTGCCCCGTCAACCAGTGGACGACCCGTTGCCGCTCGCAGACGATGGACCGGATCCGGAGGCGGCGCTGCGACGGCGACTCATCGTGTACCGGGCCTACCGCGACGTCGGCCAATGGCTGCGGGATCGCTCGCGATCCCTTGGACCGCTGCTTCGTCGCGAGCCCTCCGTGGCGCAGGCCGCCGGGCTCGTCGCGGCGCGGGCGCCCGCCGAGCCGCCCCTGGACCCGGCCGTGCTCGAGACTGCGCTGCGCGGCGCAGCGCAGACAGGGCCTCCGCCTATACCGTCACCGGAGATCGTCCATCGGACGACGACGCTCGCGGAGAGGGCCGAAATCATCCGGGCTGCCCTCAGCCGCGTGCCCGTCGTCGTGCTTCAGGACCTCCTCGGCGAGACAGCTGACCGCGTGGTCGCGGCGGTCACCTTTCTAGCGATGCTGGAACTCGTAAAGCGCCGAGAGATCGCCGTGGAGCAGGCGCGACCTTGGGGGCCGATCCGATGTCGTGCCCTGGCGGGATCGGCGGTCGTCGATGCGAGCGTTCCCATCGACGAGTCTCTGGAGGATTTCGCGTGATAGCCGAGGATCGGCCCGGCGCGGCCGGGGCGCGCTCGCGCGAGCTGACGTCGCCCGCGGCCTCCGCACCCGCGTCCGAGACGATCGCATCCCCGAGCTCTGAGTCGGCGCCGGAACTGACGACGCTGGAGCTCGAGGCCCTACTGTTCGTCGCCGAGCGGCCTCTAACACGCCGCGAGATCGCCTCGCTTGCCGGCGTCGACGCGGCGAGCGTGGACGCGCGCCTGGGCGACCTGCAGGTGGATCTCGCGGATCGCGGGATCCGGCTCCTCGCTGCCGGAGACCGCGTGGCCTTGGCGACCGCGCCCGAGGCCGGTTCGCTGATCTCCCGGTACGTGGGAGCCGAGGGGGTTCGGCTGACGCCGGCGGCGCTCGAAACGCTGGCGATCGTTGCGTACCGGCAACCTGTCACTCGGGCCGCGATCGAGCGGATTCTGCGGCGTCGACTCAGACTACGTCCTGCGATCGCTGCTCCACCGTCGGTTGATCACCGAGCAGGGTCGCTCCGATGCACCGGGCCGGCCCATTCTGTACGGCACGTCCTTCGAGTTCCTCGAGCGCTTCGGGCTTACCTCTCTTGACGATCTACCAGCGCTCGATGCGCAGATCGCGGCCCGGATCGCGGAGGCGGAGGCAGCGACGGACGAGCGCCCTCCGGCCGATCCGGCGGAGCTGCCGGTGTCGGTCGCTTTGGCTGGGCTCGCCGGGCGGCACGACATCACCGCTCTCGAGGCCGGCGGAGATCTAGCCGCCGACTCGGAGCGAGACCCCCTCTGAAATGACGCCCGTCCGGATCCAGAAGGCTCTCGCCGACGCAGGCGTCGCGTCGCGTCGTCGCGCGGAGGAGCTAGTCGCGTCGGGCCGTGTGCGCGTGGACGGAGTGCCCGCCGGCGTCGGCATGACGGTGGACCCGGCCACGCAGCGGATCGACGTGGACGGCCGACCGATCGACTCCCGGTCACCGGCCATTCACCTGGCCATGCACAAGCCAGCGGGGGTAACGAGCACCGTCTCCGACCGGCACGCGGTGACCACGGTACTTGACCTAGTGCCGCTCGAGCTCGTGCCTGCGGGCGTGCGGCTCTACCCGGTAGGTCGTCTGGATCGCGACTCGGAAGGGCTGCTGCTGCTGACCAACGACGGAGCGTGGGCACAGCGTGTGCTGCACCCTCGCTACGAGGTCGAACGCGAGTACGCGGTGGCGACGCCACGCCCGCTGACCAGCAACCAGGCCCAGGCACTGCTCGGCGGAGTTGCGCTTGAAGAGGGGATCGCGGCGTTGGTCGACCTTCGTCCCGCCACTCCCACTGAGACCGGGACGCTGCTTCAGCTGCTCGGAACCGACGCGCCCGCCGGCATCGCCTGGTACCGGGCGACGCTGGGCCAGGGCTGGAAGCGCCAAGTCCGCCGCATGTTCGGCGCGGTCGGCGTTCCCGTGGTCCGCCTGGTGCGCGTGCGGATCGGGACGCTCAGGCTGGGAGCGCTGCGCCCGGGGCAGGTGCGGCGCTTGGCAGCTGCAGAGGCGGCGGGACTGGCGCAACCGGCGCCGCCCCGGCGGGACGCAGCCCGAGCCGGACGCGCTTCGGGTCCGCGAGGCCGCCCATGATCGGTCGCGCCGGGGCCGTCGTGGCCCTAGATGGACCCGGGTCGAGCGGTAAGAGCACCGTGGGCGCGCTGGCCGCCGCGCGGCTCGGTTTCCGCTTCTGCGACACTGGCCTCTTCTACCGGGCCGTGGCGTGGCTCGCCCTGCACCGCGGCGTCGCGCTCGAGGACGGAGCGGCCCTCGCGGCCCTGGTGCCGCTCCTGGCCATGGAGGCGGACGGCGACGGGCGCTACGTTCACGTCCGGGCAGCCGGTGACGACATCACCTTGCTCGTGCACACTCCGGCGATTGATCGCGTCGTCAGCGTGGCGGCCCGCCAGCCCCGGCTGCGCGAGGCCCTGCTGGCCCCGCAGCGAGCGCTCGTGAAGGGAGGCTCGATCGTCATCGCCGGACGGGACATCGGAACGGTGGTGCTGCCGGACGCGGACGTCAAGATCTACCTCGACGCGTCGCTCGTCGAGCGCGCTCGGCGTCGCGGACTCGAGCGTGGCATTTCTGGGCACGTCGGCGGCAGCGCCGAGGCGGAGCAGATCCTCGACGACCTGCGCGCACGCGATGAGATTGACAGCGGGCGCGCGACGGCCCCCTTGCGAGCGGCGCCCGACGCCATCCTGATCCGCACTGACGGGTTCGCGCTGGAGGAAGCCGTGGACGCCGTGGTGAGCGCCGTGCGGGCCCGCACGGGCGCCGGATAGAGGCCGGGAGGAGCGCGCAGGTCGGTGTCCGCAGTCCGTGGGACAATGGCGGTTCCATGGGGACGGTCCGAGACGTCGTCATCACGCGCCGCACTGGCTTCTGCTACGGCGTGCGCGAGGCGATTGACTATGCAAAGACGGCAGCCGCGGCAGGCAAGCGAACGCACACGCTCGGCCAGGTCGTCCACAACGAGGGCGTCATCGAGCAACTAGAGGCGCAGGGCATCCGCACGGTCGCCGCGCTGGACGACGTCCAGGAGGGGGCGGCCGTCGTCATCCGCGCCCACGGAGTGACTCCCGGTGTGATGGACCGAGCGAGGTCGCGCGGTCTCGAGGTCATCGACGGCACCTGCACATGGGTCATCCAGGAGCAGCGGGCGCTCGAGCACCTGGTCGAAGAGGGGTACACGATCGTCCTGCTCGGGACACCGAAACACCCGGAGGTCGTGGGCCTGCTGGGCTTCGCCCCGGACGCGATCGTGGTCGACGAAGAGGAGGACTGGGGGCGGATCCCCCGCACGAAGCGGATGGCGCTGATCAGCCAGAGCACGCAGCCGCCGTGGAAGTTCGAGCGACTCGCCGCGTACCTGACGAGCCGCTGCCATGAGCTGAGGATCGTTAACACGATCTGCCCCGTGACCATCCGCCGGCAGCAGGACACGATGGAGGCCGCAGCTACGGTCGACTTCATGGTCGTTGTGGGTGGTCGCAGCAGCGCCAACACGAAAGAGCTCACGAGGCTTTGCCAGATCGCCGGGACCCCGGTCTTACAGGTTGAGTCGGCCGCCGATCTCCGGGACCCGAACGCATTCGGCGACTCGGAAGTGGTTGGCGTGACGGGCGGCACGTCCACGCCTATCGAGGACCTCCAGGTGGTGACGCGCCGGATCTACGAGCTGGCGGGCACGCCCGACGCCCGGGCGCACGCCGCCGAGCTGGCGGATGCCTCGCTTGGGCGCGTTGCCGCATCCACGTACCGCACGAGCAGCGTCCCGGCCGGCATCACGCCTGGCGGGACGTGACTGTGGCCGCCCGTTCATCGGCACGGCCGGCGCGCGGGCTCCCCATTGTGGCTGTCGTGGGTCGTCCCAACGTCGGCAAGAGCACGCTGTTCAACAAAATCGTGGGACATCGGACCGCCATCGTCGAGGACCGTGCCCGGACCACGCGCGATCGCCTCTATGGCGAGGCCGAGTGGAACGGCCGGCGCTTCGTCGTCGTGGACACTGGCGGCCTAGAACAGCGCCCGGGCGACCCGATCGAGGCAAAGGTGCAGAAGCAGGCACGCCTGGCGATCGCAGAGGCCGATCTCATCCTGTTCGTGGTCGACGCGGCGACCGGGGAGACTCCGGCTGACCAGGAGGCTGCGGAGCTCCTGCGCAGGGCCCGCGTGCCGGTAGTTGTGGTCACGAACAAGGCCGACAGCGAGCGGCGAGAGTACGAGGCGGCAGAGTTCCAGCGCTTCGGCTGGGAGGACACGTACGCGGTCAGCGCGCTGCACGGGCGCGGCACGGGAGACCTCCTTGACGCAGTGGTCTGGGCGCTGCCTCCCGAGAGCGAGGAGGAGCGCGAGCGCAAGCGGAGCGCGGCGGAGGCCGAGGAGTTCGCGGAGCTTGCCGCGCTGGCCGAAGCGCAGGGCGTCGACCTGTCCGACGTGCCGGCGCAAGCGCCCGGGCGAGCCAGCTCGGACGGCACCCCTGGCGCAGCCGCGGTCGACGAGCCGGACCAAGCAAAGGCCACCGAGGAGGCGGTGGCGGCGTGGGACAGGCGCGCCGAGGCCGATCGCTTGGCCGCCCTTGAGCCGATCGCCGTCGCGATCGTTGGCCGTCCGAACGTTGGCAAGTCATCGCTGCTCAACGCGCTCCTCGGCGAAGAACGAGTCATCGTGAGTGACATCCCCGGCACCACGCGTGACGCCATCGACACCACCATCGAGTGGAATGGCCGCCTGGTGACGCTGATCGACACGGCCGGAGTGCGCCGCCGCGGGAAGGTGGCGAACGGACCCGACTTTGAGCGATTCTCGGCCCTCCGGGCGTTGCGCGCGCTCGGACGCTGTGATGTTGCGATCCTCGTCATCGACTGTGTCGACGGCCTGACGCGACAGGATACGCACGTGGCAGGCTACGTGGTCGAAGAAGGGAAGGGGCTCGTTGTCGCGCTCAACAAGTGGGACCTGGTCGAGAAGGATACGAACACCTTCGCCGAGTACGTCGCCGCCGCTCGCCGCGAGGCTCAGTTCCTCGACTTTGCCCCTATGCTGGCGATCAGCGCGAAGACAGGGCAGCGCGTAAGCCGCGTGCTGGACACGGCCATGGAGATCGCGGCGCAGCGCCGTCGCCGCGTACCGACCGGCGAACTGAACCGGCTCCTCGCCGACGCGACGTTTCGCCAGTCACCACCGGCGGTGAGAGGCACTCGGCCGAAGTTCTACTACGCGACGCAGGCATCCGTGGCGCCGCCCACATTCGTGCTGTTCGTTAGCGACGGCGCGGCGGTGCACTTCAGCTACGCGCGCTACCTCGAGAACCGGATCCGCGACGCGTTCGACTTCGGCGGCACGCCCATCCGGCTCGTGTTCCGGACCCGGACGCGGACGCAGATCGAGCGGCGAAGAGGTTCCCCACTTTCGTCCCGACGCTCAGCCAGCGGTGCTCGTCCCAACCCTGGTAGCCGCGATGTTCCGCGACGGCGAAAGGAAGCCGGCGGTCCCGGCAGAAGGGGGCACACCGCACCCGGACGGTGACTGCCCGCTGGCCGGAAGCACAGCGGATGCGCGGGACGTGGGAGGGTCATCGAGAAGCGCCGCCAGGGGCCGGCGACCGCTCTGATAGAATCCGCCGAGTCGGGGCGTAGCGCAGCCTGGTAGCGCACTTGAATGGGGTTCAAGAGGTCCCGCGTTCGAATTGCGGCGCCCCGACCAGAATCCCTGCACGAAACGGCCCCAGGAGGTGTCTCCCGGGGGCCTCTCGATTCGGCCGTTACCCCCACGGTTACCCTTACGTAGCGGCCCGCCCGGGCGAGCAGCCGGGCCCGGTTGCCCGGCGCCTCGCACAGGAGCCCGAGGTCGGGGGGCCGCAGGGCGATGGCCCGCTCGGTGCCGAAGAGGGCCTCGGGCAGGCGCCCCAGGGCGCCGAGCGCGTTGGCCCGCATGAGGAACGTCGAGGCGAAGAAGCAGCAGGTGCCGTCCACCATCGTGGCGAGGAAGGGCAGCGCCTCCGCGTAGCAGCCCCGGCCAGGAGCACCCGGGGGCGACCTGTGGGTCGGACTCCTCGTCGGGCCTGACGGCGGTGTCAGGACCGCTCGTGCGCCGGCGCAGGCTCCAGGGGATGAGCGCAGAAGTCGGCCAGCCAGCGCTCCCAGTCCCGCGCCACGATCCGTGCGCCAGTCAATCCCTCCGCCTCGGGCGAGGCAAGGAAGCAGATCGGCGGCCCCATCACCTCCGGCGGCAGCAACGTGGCGCGGAACTCCGGGGGCACATCGTCGGGGATCATGCCGGTCGCAGTGGCACCGCCGGGCAGCAGCAGGTTGACCGCGATGCCATACGGGCGCAGGTCCTCGGTCATGATGGCGCTGAGCGCCTCGGCCCCGGCGCGTGACGGGCCGTACGGGACGAAGCCCCGTTGGCGCATGGTCTCGTGGTTCATCGTCACGTTGACGATACGGCCGCGGTCCTGCTCCAGAAACAGCGGGACGAAGGCCCGGGCCACCAGGAAGTAGCCGGTCAGGTTGGTCGCGATCACGTCGGCGAAGCCCGCCGGCGCCACTTCCCAGAAAGGCTGGGGCCGCTCGACGAAGCGCGGGTTGACGGTGCGCATGCCGATACCGGCGTTGTTGACGAGGAGATCGAGCCCGCCCCAGCGCGCGTGGATCTCCTGCGCCGCGGCCTCCGCCGAGCGCGCATCGCGCACGTCGAGCGGCAGTGCCTCGGCAGCCAAGTCCGCCCGCTGCCAGCGCGTCACGGCCGCCTCAAGGCGCGGCGTTCGCCGGGCGGCGATCGCGACGCGCGCGCCTGCGGTCAGCAGCGCATCCGCCATCGCGGCACCTAGCCCGCTCGTCGCCCCGGTCACGACGGCACGGACGCCCCTGAGACTCATGGGCGAAGTTTAGGTGTGGCGCTTCCCGGTGACCATGGCCGCTGGCCGTTGATCCGCAGCCGGCGGCGAACCCTCAACGGCGGGACCACGCGCTACCCACCCCGAAGTCGATCCCCGGCTCCCAACCTTGTCCGTCCCGCCAAGCTGACTCTACCCCCGCGCGTGGACGACCAAGAGGTGGACGCCGGGCGCCAGCCTCCGCCGCGGCTGCCTCGAGGAGGGGGTCGGCCGGTCAGCTGCCGAGAGCGTCCGATCGATCAGCGGCCGAACGTTCGACGGCTCATCCTGTGCGGTGCTGTGGCTGACCGGATCGCGCAGACGCCCGAGGCCGAGCACTTCGCCGAGCAGGAGTGCCTGTCGCCGTGCTAGCGGGGCAGCTGGCCGCCAACGAAGCAGAGTTCGCCACACTCCGCGAGAGGGCACGCTCCTCAAAGGCAAGGTCAACGCTATCAGCGGTGCCCGAGCGAGGGCAAGCCGCCGGGGACGACGACGATGGGGGCGCGCAGACGCGGCTTCGCCTTGTGCCGCATGGGCGTGCGCTCCGCGGCCTCGAGCCGGTCCACGGCCGACTGCAGCGCGTCGGTCATGATTCGCAGCCGCTGCTCGGGGTCATTAGCTGCGGCGGCCCGCGCGAGCGCGGCGTTGAGCCGGCTGGCGACACCTCGCCGGGCCCGCGACAACTGGGCTCGTTGCGAAGGTTGCGCGCGCAGGAGCGCAAGCGACTCGCGCGTGGGGGCGAGTTCCACGAGCGTCTCGCGGGGACTAATGACGAGAAGCGGCCAGGGGTGCTCCCCATTCGCACGGAGCACCTGCCGAGCGCGGTCCGTGACGATCTCCGTCCGGCCTCGGTACCCGAGGCGCTCCAGCAACACGGCAGGTACCTGCACCCGCACGTCGGCGACCTGGAGCGCCGCGGTCGCATCGGCGCTCTTCGCGGCGCGGTGGCGGCCCTGGGCCAGTCGCTTGGGCCCTGGTCCGCTGATGCGCGCGGCGGACAAGCTCGTCGGCCGCCGCCAGCGCGCGAGGTCGGCGTCGTCGAGCATGACGAGGCGCGGCTTCGCCGTGTGGTGGGCGAGCGGACCCTGTTCGTGGGCGATCCGCGGCAGCCCGCACGGCTCCTCGCTCACGCGCACCCCGTGTACGTTCACGTACCCCGGTCGCTCAAGCACGGGCTCCGTCACGGTCCCCCGCGCGCCGCACACGCCGTCCCCCGTGCCGTCGAAGCGGTGCGTGTAGTAAGGGTCTGTAGCCGAAAGATCCCGTTCAACTCGCCCGATGCGTGCCAGATGAGCTGACGCAGCCGACCGGCAGGCTGACGGCATGGCCTTCAGCCTCACGCTCTCCGACACGCAGTGGGGCCTCGTCGCCGACCTGTTCGACCCGCCGGGTCGACGGGGCGCGCCAGCGCAGATCCCCCGGCGCCAGATGGTGGACGCGATGCTCTTCCTCGCCCGCACCGGGTGCCACTGGCGCTACCTCCCCGAACACTTCGGCGCATGGAGCGCCGTGTGGTCCCAGTGGCGGCGCTGGCGCGCGAACGGGGTCTGGGAGGAGGCGATGGCCCGCTTGGCCCAGCACATCCGCATGGTGCACCAGCGCGACCCACTCCCCTCGATGGTGATGATCGACGCGCAGACCGTGAAGGGGTCGCCGCTACGGCCCGACGTTCCACCAGGCCGGTGGTCGGGGTGGGCGCATGATCGGCACGAAGCGGAGCATCCTCGTCGAGATCCTCGGGCTGCCCGTGGCGGCGCATGTCGACTCCGCGCGGCCGCACGACGTGCGGGCGGGACGCGAGCTGCTCCATCAGGCGCTGCCCCACCTGCCGCGCGTCCATGCGGTACTCGGTGACCGGGGCTATCGGGCGCTCGAGAAGGCGACCCAACACCATCACGCGCGCCTCGAGATCAAGGCGCCGCTCCCGGGCCAGGTCGGCTTCGCGCCCTATCAGACCCTCTGGCGGGTGGAGAACGCCTTCGCCCAACTCGGGCGCTGGCGCCGGCTCAGCCGCTGCTACGAGGGGACCAAGGCGAGCGCCAAGGCCTGGCTCGAAGTCGCTGCCTTCAGCTACCTACTGGGCCGGCTGTAGCGGGCCGGTCGAGCCGAGCCAGCCGTCCGCCCCCCCGGGGCGGCGGCGAAAACCCATCGCTCGGCGCGACCACAACCCCCTGGCGGGCCCCCCGTGCTGGCGCCCGTGCCGTGAGCCGGCTCTGGGTGACGCATCCCTGCCACCGTTCCCACTTCCTGGCCGCCAGCTCGCGCCCGGGGACCAGCAATTCGGCCACAGGCCCTAAGTGCGGTTCAGGCGCGGGCCCCACAGTGGTCCACGAGCGGATTCTAGCGACCGGTCGCTCTGGATCTCTTGGAGGGCGCACCCGGCGCACCTCCCGCGTGCGGAAGGCTACGTCCCTGAGAACTTCTGGGAGAAGATCGGGTCACTCTGCCGGAGCGGGCATCTTGATCCCAAGCTGCTCTGGAACCTCGTGGGCGATGAGTGCGAGATGCGGTTGGTCATCTTCGCGCCACGTGTCCGGAAAAGCCGGGCGGCGAGCGACGACGACCCCACGATCTTCGAGCACTTCGAGTGGGTCGCCGGGGTGATGCCCGGATGCGCAGCCGCCGGCGCAGATCGCCTTCTGACGACGCGGCCATCGGCGATATCAACGTCTTGACCGCGGCGCGCCGCGAGCGCCTGTTCGATGCGCAGCAGGAGTTGCCGACGACCCTTGAGATCCTGCTCCACGGTGGGGCGATCTTGCTCGTGGCCTTCAAGTGGCTCTTCGGGATGCGTCAGTTCCGGGCTCAGCTCCTGATGGTCATGGGGGTGGCTGTCCTGGTCGGCTCTGGCCTGCTCGTCACACTTGTGATCGACCACCCGTTCTCGGGCGATGTCGCCGTCAGCAGCTCACCCTTCCAGCTGGGCGTCCTTGCCCGGTTCTGGTAAGAGGGCCGCGTGTCGCGCGTCGGGCTCGTTAGCGCGAACGCTTGGCTGCGGCGACGAACTCCCGGTGCGCGGCCGGTCCGAGGCGCCAGGGGACTCGCGCTGCCCCTCGTCGATGCCGCGCCACTGGCCCAACCTACTAGGTTAGATCGTCCGGACCCTGGATCCGCGGGTAAGCCCAAGCGGCCCGAGGGGCGCTAGCGTGAACGATAGCGTTTCGCCGCCTGACGGAAGCCGGCTTGCGGGCCCTGTCTCCATCTCTGGCCCGCCTTTCGGTACGCGCGCAGCGGGTCGGGACCTCTGGTCGGGACCTTCAGTCGGCGGCGGACGGGTCTCCAAGGCGTTGACCGGAGGCTACGGCGCCCACCGGGCGACCTGACACTCGTTCCCCACTCCCTGGAGACAGGACTGCGCGACGCTGGGCGAGGGTCCTTCGATGTCTCCGAGACCGAAGGAGAGTTCGAGACCCGCCGGCAGGTGCCCATGACGCCCGGCCATCGAATGCCTCCGCGATTACCCCGATCGAGACCCGAAAACCGGCGCGGAGCTGCAACGGCGGCATCTGGGTGCCCTGGCCAATCGGCGTGTCGCCGGGGAACCAGCGGGCCCATTCCTCGTTGAAGATGTCGAACTCCGCGGGGTCGCGCAGCGACCAGTTCGCCCAGACAACCTTGTCGAGCGAGCTGCCCGCGGCCTCAAGTTTGGCCTTCAGGTTCTGCAGGCACTGGCGCGTCTGGGCCTTGATGTCTCCGCCAACGACCTGCCCGGTGTCAGGATCAACCGGCCCCAGCGATGAGATGAAGATCATGCCGCCGGCGGTAACCACCCGGCCGTAGCCGACTGGGAGTCGGGTGGGATCGCGCGGGGAAAGCGTTTGCCCAGCGCCCCATCGCCCCTTTCGTGCCCGAGTTTGGTCTGGTCGCGCGGGATCCTCGGGCGGGATGCCGAATTCTCCGGGCGGCAGCGTGACCCCGCTGGTCTTGAACTTGCCCATGAACGTCGGCCGGATCCCGGTCGGCGCGAGGTGCCCCTCGATCTTGCCGTCCCGCACGCCCGTCTGCTCGAAGGCGAAGATGTCCTGGGTGAGGATCTGGTCGTCCTCGATCCCATAGACCTCGGTGAGGTTGACGACCTTGCGGGAGCCGTCCTTGAGCCGGGCGGTGTGGACGATCAGGTCGACGGCCGAGGCGATCTGCTCGCGGATCGCCCGCAGGGGCAGCTCATAGCCGGCCATCAGGACCATCGTCTCGAGCCGGCGGAGCATGTCAGGCGGCGTGTTGGCGTGGCCCGTCGAGAGCGAGCCTTCGTGACCCACCGTCATAGCCTGGAGCATGTCGAGGGCCTCTCCGGAGCGGCACTCGCCGACGATGATCCGGTCGGGCCGCATGTGCAGGGCGTTGCGCAACAGATCTCGGATCGTGATCTCGCCCCGGCCCTCGAGGTTCGCCGGGCGTGCCTCGAGCGTCACTACGTGCCTCTGGTGCAGCTGCAGCTCGGCGGCGTCCTCGACCGTGATGATGCGATCCTCGTCGGGGATAAACGAGGAGATGACGTTCAGGAACGTGGTCTTGCCCGAGCCCGTGCCGCCCGACACGAAGATGTTGAGTCGGGCTTCGACGCAGGCTTTCAGGAACTCGAACATCTCGGCCGTGGCCGTCCCGAAACCGATGAGATCGTCCACGGTGTACGGCTTGGCGGCGAACTTGCGAATGGTGATCACCGGGCCCACGAGCGAGAGCGGTTCGATGATCGCATTGACGCGCGAGCCGTCGGGCAGGCGGGCATCCACCCGCGGGCTCGACTCGTCGATCCGTCGTCCAATCGGGGCAATTATGCGGTCGATGATGCGCAGGACGTGGTCGTCGTCCTGGAAGACGACGCTGGTCAACACGAGCTTGCCTGCGCGCTCGATGTACACCTGGTGCGGCCCGTTGACCATGACTTCGGTGATCGTCGGGTCGGCGAGGAGCGGCTCGAGCGGCCCAAAGCCGGTGATTTCGTCAACGAGTTCCCCGACCAAGCGGAGGCGTTCGTCCCGTGTGACGACGAACCCACTCGCTTCGATGGTCCGGTCGACGATTCGTGCGACCTCGGCGCGGACGTCGTCCGCCTTGGAGACATCGCGCATCGCGTCGAAAGCGCCGATAACATCGGCCTCGAGACGATCCTTGATTTCGCGGAGCAACGCCGGACGACCTGAAACCGCGGCCGGCTTCGGTCGGCCCGCAGGCTTGACGAGCGTAACCGGGCCAGCGGTTGGGACGTCGGGTCCCCGCTGAGCCTGCCCAATCCGCTGCAGCAGCGTCATGACTTAGCTCGCCGACGTGCGGCTCGCCAACCCAGCCGGGACGCGCGAGGTTCCGGGTACGGGGGACGACACAGTGGGCCTCCTGCCTAAAACTCGGTCTCAGTGTTCGCTTGCCGAGGGGGGACGGACAGTCGTCGATGGTCCCATTCTGGCGCCTACGATGGTCCGCGGGCCGGTGCCGCTGACCGCCTTGCTCGTCTGCCCGCTCCGCGCGTCTCGTCGCCGGTCGTCGTGGCACCCGCGAGCTGAGGGCGTCGGGGCATTTGCGGTGCACGTCTGCACCGCGTTCTCGTCAGGACCCGGTGTGCCGTTCGCGAGGACCGGTGATCCGTACCACCGACCGGCGCGTAGGCTGCGGGTGACACGCGGGAGGCGATGACGGGCCGCCCGTGACCCGGTCGCCGTGGCTACGTCGAGCCACTGGCGAGACCGCCCCGGCACATCTGGTTGGTCGCGGACATGCAGGCCGGAACGCCGTGGATGGGGCGCCGTCGGGGCTCCCGGTTCCGCATCGCACCGACTCTGACCGCGGGTCAGGGAACGCAAGGATTTCCCAGTCTGAGCGTGCCCGATCCTGAAGGGGGCTCAATAGCTCCAGCGCTCGGATCGCGGCGCCGCGATCAGTACTGAGCAGGAAATGGCCCCCTCCCGGAAGTCCCGAGGGACCTACGTCGGGCTGTTCCTCCTGCCATAGGAGGACACGAGCACGACGGCGCGGCAGCCGGCGCTCCACATCAGGGTCCTAGTCAAACCTGCTACTGGCATGGGCTCTCTCTTGTCCACCGGCGGGCGGTGACTTATCCACTCGAGTCATATCTGCGGCGCATTTCGTGGACATCTTCGCGTGTGGAGGCGGGCGTGGCACGAGAAACTACGTTGCGCCGCCGCAACAGGCGGGGTTCTCGACGACTCCTGATGAGCCGGGCACGGACGGGGGCGTGATCCTTCCGGCCAGCAGAGGGAGGACGACATGAAGAGCGATCTCGAACTGCTGGATACGATCAAGACGCGGCTGCAGGGACGGAATGACATGCTGACGCGCTCGCTCGACCTGCTGGAGCACGAACGCGAGATCGTCCGCCGGGAGCTTGGGCTGCTCGAAGAGGTGCTTACACTCGAGCAGGAGCGGGCCACAAGCGAGGTCTCGATGGTTCCCACGACCGAGACGGCATCGGAGCCCGAGCCAACGGTCGAAGGCGACGTGGCTCCCGAGTCGACGCCGCCCGCGAGTCTCGTGGCCGAGGCTCAGCCGGAGCCGGAACTCGTAGGCGGGCCCGAGTCTGTGGCGACGGCGCAATTGATGCCTGATCCGTTGCCCGCCGAGACGTCAGACCCAGTGCTCCGGCGCGTGGAGGCGCTCCAGCGGCTCCGGGCAAGATTGGTCGCCGATGCCCGTGTACCCGATCCGCTGCCACCCCGGACGCTCTACGTCGGTTTGCTCAGGCGCGTCGAGGTGCGCCAGCGTCTCGAGAAGTCCTGAGGACCGTCCGGCAATGTCGGGGGCACCCGCGCACCCAGCCGAGATTCTGGGCCCGACCTCGAGGCCGCGCGCCGCGCGGTGCACGAGGCGCTCGCGGGTCTGACGGACTGGGAGGGAACTCGCCCGCGGTGGCGCTTGGAGGAGCGCCCTGGGAATGGAGGCCGCCGAAGAGTTGTGGGAGTCTGCGGCGACGCTCCGCACCGGGTGGGGACCGCCGTTCCGCCGCAATGAGCGGCGCTCAGCGGTTCGCCGCTGGTCCCGTGTCGACTTCAACCTGCGCCGGGCGCGATTGGATGGCGGCCGTGGTCACAGGGGGAGCCACGCGGCCCCACTTCGACTGCGCCCTGAACCCGGTCGGAACGAGTGCCGGCATCCAACCTGTTCCTGTCGACATGGAGCCAGAGGTCATGGTGAGCAGCGCCTGAACTCCCCTTTGCCACGACGGACGATACTGGCCTGTGACGGGACTCCGGGCGGTGCGCGGCACGCAAGACGGGCAGAATGGGGGCGAGGAGTGACCCGTGACAACCACCCCAGCAGCGACGGCGGCGCTGCACGCCGGCTACTTCCATGAGGCCCACCCGGTGGTGCGCGAGGTCGTCGGCGGTCTGACCCCGGCTCTCCTCGGCTGGAGACTTGGCCAAGAGATGAACTCGATCGGCGCGCTGATCGCGCACACGCTCGACTCCGAGCGGGGGCTAGTGGCAATCGTGGCCGGCTTCATGGTGCTGCGCGACCGGGATGCCGCGTTGCGCGTCGCCGCCCTCATCGCCGATGACCTCGTGACTATGATCGACGCCGCCGAGCGGGACGTCGACGGATTTCTCAACCCCAACCGAGGATCGTTTGGACGCTCCAATCGAGCGCCCGATGCGGACGGCAAGTGGGGCGTGGTGGCTGCTCCGGGCGGCCGTGCGGAGCCGGAAGCACGTCGGCCAGATCACGCTGACCAGGCAGCTCGCCGAACAGGCCGCAGCACGAGGGCCGGCGACCTGAGCCCCGATCGGACGGCGGCGGTCGAGCCACGGAAGCCCGGCTGGGGCTGTTTCCGCTGACGGCCGACGAATGTTGCTGATCTCGTCCGAACGCATGCGCGAACTTGTCCCCATGGGAGTGGCCATCGACGCGGTCCGAGATGCGTTCGTCCAGAGCTCGCGCGGAAACATAGAGCAACCGACGCGGCTGGCCCTCCGGGATGGCCGGGCACTGGTCATGCTCGCCGCGGACTCCGGCGATATCGGCACGGTCCTGAAGGCAGTCACGGTCCGGCCGGAGAACCGCCAGCGGGGACTTCCCTCCGTGCAGGCAGTCGTCGTCTGGTTCGACGGAACAAGCGGCAGGCCGACTGCTGTCATTGATGGCACGGCTCTGACCGCACTGCGGACTGGCGCGGCGTCCGGCGTGGCGACCGACCTCCTAGGCCGGCCGGACGCTGCCGTGCTCGCCCTGATAGGGACCGGCGGTCAGGCGGCCGATCAGGTGCGGGGGGTGTGTACGGTCCGCGCGATCCGCCAAGTGCGGGTCGCGTCGCGCCACGTTCAACACGCCCGCGAGTTCGCTGTTCGTCTCGGCCGAGAGCTCGCGCCCGTGCCGGTCGTCGCTGCCAGCGTTCGTGACGCGATCAACGGCGCCGACGTGGTGTGCACCGCCACGACATCCACAGAGCCGCTTTTTGCTGCGTCTGACCTGTCGCCGGACGTCCACGTAAACGCGATCGGCGCATACACCGAGGCGATGTGCGAACTCCCTCCCGACCTGTGCGCCGATGCGACGGTGGTCGCGGTGGACGCAATCGACGCGGCCATGGTCGAGGCCGGCGACCTGCTGCGGGCGATCCGCGAGGGGAGACTGCGCCGCGACCAGCTGATCGAAATCGGCGACCTGTTGACGCGCCCATGGCTTCGCCAAGACGGCCGAACCGTTTTCAAATCGGTGGGCGTGGCGGCCCAAGACTGGGCGCTTGCACGTCTCGCCGTCGAGCGCTCCCTGGCAGTCGGAGGTCGCGATCTTGACGTCTGACGGCATCGCCCGGGCCGGCGGTCAGCCGTAGACTGGGCCAATGGCCTCAACACCGCCCGCCAGTCACGGCTCCGCCGACGCGACGTGGTCCCGCGAAGCCTGGCTTCGCACGAACCTCGGCGCCCTCGACCTCGCCCAGACGTCAAGGCACGGGGACATGGACCCCGAGGTATTCCGCCGTGCCGCGCACGTGGTGGCGGACCTCATGGCGGACTATCTCGCGGAAGTCGAACACTTCCCCGTCCTTCCGAACGTCGAGCCGGGCGACCTGCGGCGGAGGTTCCCCGCCGCGCCGCCTGAACTCCCCGAGCCGATCGGCGACGTGCTGGCCGACTACCGCCGCCTGGTCGAGCCGAACGTGACCCATTGGCAGCATCCGGCGTTCTTCGCGTACTTCGCGAGCAGCGGGTCGGCGCCAGGCATCCTGGGCGAGATGCTCATGGCCACCTTGGTCGGCAACGCGATGTTGTGGCGTACCTCGCCGGTCGCAACCGAGCTCGAGGAGGTCACGGTCGGCTGGCTGCGTCAGGGACTGGGGCTCCCCGTGGCCTTCGATGGCTTCTTCACCGATACCGCGTCAACGTCCAGCCTGATCGGGCTCGCCGGTGCACGCCAAGCCATGCTGGGCACCGACGCATCCGCCGATGGGCTGGCCGGACGGCCGGCCCTGCGGATCTACGCCTCAACCGAAGCCCACAGCTCGATTGAGAAGGCCGCCATGACGCTGGGGATCGGCCGGTCGGGAACGCGCCGCATCCCGACCGACACCGCCTATCGCATGGACGTCGCCGCACTGGAGGCTGCCATCCACCAGGACCGCACCGCGGGCCACGTCCCGTGCGCCATCGTCTCGACCATCGGCACAACCGGTCCCACGTCCGTCGACCCGACGGCCGGCCTGGCCGACGTCGCCGCCCGCGAGGGACTCTGGCTGCACGTGGACGCCGCGTATGCCGGAGCGACGGCGCTGCTCCCCGAGCGTCGCGAGCCGTTCGCAGGATGGGACCGTGCCGACTCGATCGTAGTGAACCCACACAAGTGGCTGTTCACGCCACTCGACGCCTCGCTGTTCCTGACGCGTCACCCCGAGACGGTGCGCGCTGCGTTCAGCCTCGTTCCCGAGTACCTCCGGACGATCGACCGCGGGCGCGAGGTGCACGACTTCAACGAGTACACGCCGCAGCTCGGCCGACGTTTCCGAGCGCTCAAGATGTGGATGCTCATCCGCTACTTCGGACTGGAGGGCATGCGCGCACGCATCCGCGAGCACATCGCCCTGGCGCAGGAGTTCGCCAGTTGGGTCGACGCCGAGCCTGACGCCGAGCGGCTCGCGCCCGTCCCGTTCTCCACCGTCTGCTTCCGCTGGCGCCCCGCGCGACTCGCAGGCCGGGAGGACGAGCCGCCGGTTCGCGCGGAGCTCGACCGGCTCAATACAGCGCTGCTCGAGGCAATCAACCGCCACGGCCGTGTGTTCCTCTCGCACACGCGGCTTCGCGACCGGATGACGCTGCGTTTGGCGATCGGAAGCGTGCGCACCGAGGCGCGCCACGTGGCGCTGGCCTGGGAGCAGGTCCGCGAGCACGCACTCCGGCTGGACGGGTCGGCCTGACCCGGTCGGCTGTCGCGTCGTACTCGGCGGATGGATCCAACCAATTGCGGCACCGCGGACGTCTCACCCCAAGCCGCGTCGGGACCGTCTGCCGCCCGCCAGCCTCAGCGGCTCGGTCTGCCGGACAGCGACATGAAGTCGGCAACATCTCGACGGACAGACCAAGCGGGAGCTCGCACCCCCGGCCGAAGAGCCGTGACCTAGGCCGAGTTCGCGGCGCGGGCTGCCGTCTCGGGTCACGTCCC
Source organism: uncultured Chloroflexia bacterium (assembly GCA_963835945.1). Lineage (GTDB taxonomy): Bacteria > Chloroflexota > Limnocylindria > Limnocylindrales > CSP1-4 > JAJYNJ01. The sequence continues at coordinate 91,062 of CAWIHR010000018.1, read as the reverse complement.
ATACCGTGGTGTCACAACGCAGGTGGCCGACAACACGAACGGCCACCGCGTCATCCTCGCGTCGTTGGAGTAGGAACCGACGACACGAAAGGACACCACGACGGCCGAGGACAGGATGGCCGTGCTCGACACGGTGCGCAAGGCGATCGCCACAGGCGACGTCGACTTCCTGCGCGAGGGCGTGCGGGTGCTCGCCCAGGCGGTCATGGAGGCCGAGGTGACCGAGCTCACCGGGGTCCCGCACGGCGAGCGCGACCCGGAGCGCCGGCTGACCCGCCGCAACGGCTATCGCGAGCGGCGCTGGGACACCCGGGTCGGCACCGTCGAGCTGGCCATTCCGCGCGTGCGCGACGGCAGCTACTTCCCGAGCCTGCTTGAGCCCCGTCGACGGGCCGAGCGGGCCCTTCTCGCGGTGATCCAGGAGGCGTATGTACTGGGGGTCTCGACACGCCGCGTCGAGGATCTGGTCGAGGCCCTCGGCATCGCCGGGATCAGCAAGAGCGAGGTCAGCCGCATCTGCGCCGCCCTCGACGCCGAGGTGGAGGCCTTCCGGCATCGCTCGCTCCTGGGTGAGCGCTACCCGTACCTGTTCCTCGATGCCACCTATGTGAAGGTGCGGGACGCTGGGCGGGTCGTCAGCATGGCCTGCCTGGTGGCCATCGGGGTGGCCGCTACCGGTGAGCGGAGGGTGCTCGGTCTCGATCTCGCGGCCAGCAACGACGAGGGCAACGCCTGGTCAGGCTTCGTGCGGGGGCTCCTCGAGCGCGGTCTCTGTGGCGTGCGCCTGGTGATCAGCGACGCCCACCGGGGCATCGTGGAGGCCGTGCACGGCCAGCTCCTCGGCGCCGCGTGGCAGAGGTGTCGGGTGCATGCCACACGGAACGCGCTCGATCTGGTGCCCCGAGGATCGCAGGACATGGTGGCGCCGCCATCCGCAGCATCTTCGAGCAGCCCGACGAGCACTCGGCATCCGAACAGCTGCGCCGCGTGGCGGATGGGCTGGCCGCCCGCTTCCCGGCGGTGAGCGATCTCCTCCTCGAGGCCGAGGCCGACCTCCTCGTCCACTTCACGTTTCCCGAGCCGCATCGCCGACAGATCAGGAGCACCAACCCTCTCGAACGCCTGAACAAGGAGCTCAAGCGCCGCACCGCCGTCGTCGGCATTTTCCCGACGCGCGCCAGCGTGCTCCGCCTCGTCGGCATGGTCCTCGCCGAGCAGGATGACGAGTGGCAGGACGGACGCCGCTACTTCAGCCCCGAGTCGATGGCGTTGATCGACGCCGTGCCGCAGGAGGAGGTACCGGCGCTGCTGATGGCGAGCTGATCAAGGCAGGGCGCCAGGATGACGCGCTGTGACACCACGAACTGGGACTTGACCCCGTCTCGTGAGCGCCACCGGCTTGTCGGCGGCCGTCGAGGTTGCAATCCCACCGCACTTTTGAGGATCTGCCAGACGGCACGAGCAGGCCCCGGCTATCCCGGGAGTGCCACCTGCTGATCCTGTACGGCATGCGCGAGCAACACCCAGCCAAGCTCGCCGCGGCCGTTCGCGGCCTGGTCCTCCTGGAGCCGGTGCGACGGGCCCGTGTAGAGGGCTGTCGACGGAAAGGGCACAGTGCGCAGGGTGAACACTGTGGCGCGCGCCAGGCTCCTCCGAGAAGCTGGCGTTCCGGGCAGCCGGCGTTCCCGGCAGCGTGGAATGCTTCGATGGATTCGATCCACGACATAGCCCGCGAGCACGGCTCGAGGCCCGCGTCCCGAAATCCAGACTCTCGGCGCCGGGCCCATCGTACAGGGCCAAGACCATCGGTAGGGCCGTCGCCCGAACACCCGCGGAACAGACGATGCGACGGCGCCTAGACGACGAATCTCGTCGTAGATGGGATGCCCGGGCACGGATGCCGTAGTTCCGTAGTTCGGACCGTGGGACGGCTGCGGTACACTTCCATCCCCACGCGGGGCGGCCAACGGGGAGGGTCCGCGGGTCGGGAGCGCGAGGAGCGAAGCGAGCCATGGCCACCGCCACCGTCAACGACCGCCGCATGCTCATCGACGGCGAGTGGGTGGAGTCTGCCGGAGGGTGGGTCGAGGTTCACAACCCGGCCACGGGCGCACTCGTCGGCCGCGTGCCATCCGGCGGCGCCGAGGACGTCGACCGGGCGGTCGCCGCTGCCCGCCGGGCGTTTCGCGACGGCCGCTGGCGCGAGAAGTCCGGGGCCGAGCGGGTCAGCGCCCTCAGCCGCCTGGCCGATCTCATCGACGCGCACGTAGGCGAGCTCGCAGAAGTCGAGACGGCCCAGACGGGCACCGCCATCAAACTCCGCCGCGACTCCGACATTCCGTTCGCAGCGGACAACCTGCGCTTCTTCGCGTCGACCATCCGACATCTCGACGGCAAGGCCGCCAGCGAATACAGCGGCAGCCATACGAGCATGATCCGCCGCGAGCCGCTCGGGGTCGTCGGGCAGATCGCGCCTTGGAACTACCCCCTCATGATGGCGGCATGGAAGATTGGTCCGGCGCTCGCCGCGGGCAACTGCGTGGTGCTCAAGCCCGCTAGCGCCACACCGCTGACCACGCTCATGCTCGGCGAGCTCGCTACGCAAGCCGGGCTACCTGGCGGCGTGCTCAACGTCGTGACGGGCCGCGGCGACGTCGTGGGTGCTGCGATCGCCGCTCACTTGGACGTCGACATGGTCTCGCTCACGGGAGATACAGAGACTGGCAGGAAGATCCAGGCGGCCGCCGCCGGCAGTCTTAAGCGTCTGCACTTGGAGCTCGGCGGCAAGGCGCCGTTCATCGTGTACGACGACGCGGACCTCGAGGCTGCTGCACGCGGCGCAGTCGTCGGTGGTCTGGTCAACGCCGGCCAGGATTGCACGGCTGCAACGCGCATCTACGCCCAGCGCGGCGTCTACGATCGCTTCGTGGACCTGCTCGCCGCGCTAATGAGGGCTACGCGGGTGGGCGATCCCACTGACCCGGCCATCGACATGGGGAGCCTCATCAGCGAGCAACAAGTGGAGCGTGTCGAGGAATTCGTGGAACGCGCGCGGCGCGCCGGCGCGCGCGTCATTCTCGGCGGGGCCCGGGCTGAGGTTCCCGGCCTGCGGGGCGCGTTTTACCGCCCCACCTTGATCGACGGCGTCTCCCAGGACTCCGAGATCGTGCAACAGGAGATCTTTGGGCCGGTTGTGACGCTGCTTCCCTTCGACACGGAGGAGGAAGCGCTAGACAAGGCGAACGACGTGCGCTACGGCCTAGCCAGCTCCGTGTGGACGCGGAACGTGTTCCGGGCGATGCGCGCTGCGAGGGCACTCAACTTCGGCGAGGTGTGGGTGAATGACCACCTCCCGCTCACGAGCGAGATGCCCCACGGAGGGTTCCGTCAGTCCGGTTTTGGCAGCGACCTGTCCCACTACGCCTTCGAGGAGTACACGCGGATCAAGCACGTCATGGTCGAGCTGACGGGCGAGGCCGAGAAGGCGTGGCACTATACCGTCTGGGGCGACCAGAAGGGGTAGCGACACTGAAGCGGGCATAATCTCTGCAGCGCGGCTCCGGGGCGGAGCAAGGTCCCGCGGCGGAATTCCCGTACGTTCGGGCGCGCGCGCAGGAGGAGGGCCCTCGAACCGTGCCGCCGCTCTCGCAGCTCCAGCGCGTCCCGCTGGGCCACCTGGAGCCGCTCGACCGGCGGGGAATGTTCACCATCGGCCTCCCACTGGAGGTGTCGGAAACTTCGACGCGCCGCCAGTACCTGGCTGACCAGGTCGGGACCACCGCGAACGACGTCAGCGGCTGGCGTGATGAGGCCATGCTGTTCAGCCTGGCGCGCTTCGGGCCGCTCGAGCGGGCAATCTTCACCCAGGCCCGGATCACGGGAATCGACCAGCTGCTGGACCTTACGGCGGACGAGCCACGAGAGCGGCTCGGAAGCGCGGCACGGATCCTCGGCGTCGTTGCACCGGAAGACCTAGCGGTCGAGGGTTAGTGGGAGCAGGCGCAGATGCTCGAGGAGGAGTAGCCGTGGCCGGCCGCAGAGCTGGGGCCGCTTGGCGGGTCGCGATCGGGACCGGGGCTGCCTTCATGATCCTTGGGCTCTCGGTGGTGGCGCTCCTTGAGCCCGCGTATATCCACGCCACGCTCGACGCGGCGGGCAGCGCCGCCATTCTCAGACTCGACCCGAAGGCCACGAACGCCGTGTCGGATCGCACTATCGGCGAACTGGTGTTTGGGCCGGCGACGTTCGCGTTCCGGGCCGTCCCTGGCGGGCCCCTCTTTTACGATGCGTCCGAGGAGTCGCACCTGCGCGATGCCTCGAACTTGCTGCACTTGTTCCTTGCCGTCGTGCTGGCAGGCTGCGGTCTCCTGGCGGTGGGCCTGACCCGGTACCGGCGCGACGCGGGGGCGTGGCACGCCGTTCGCGTGGGAGCGGCGGTCCTCGCCGCATCGTTCGCGTTCATCGGTCTGTTCTTCGCGGTCGCGTTCGACACAGCGTTCACGCTGTTCCATGAGGTGTTCTTCCCCCAAGGGAACTGGGAGTTCAGCTCCGCGACGGAACGGATGGTGCAGCTGTATCCAACGCTCTTCTGGGAGCTGATCGCGATGACTCTCACGCTACTGGTGCTGGCGCTCTGCGGCCTCGTCTGGTTGCTCGCCACGCTGCGCACCCGGTCGCTGGCGAACTCTGACGTCGGCGCCGCGCGCGCCCGTGCCGAGAGCGGGACGGCGACCGGCCCTGGCGACGAGGGCGGCCGGACGGCGCCCATCAGGGAGGACGGACGGTGACGGGCGAGTCGGATGAGATGCTTCGACTCGAGGACGCCCTCTCGCGTGTGCTGGACGGCGCTCGGCCGTTGCCGCTCGAGACGGTCACCCTCGAGGATGCCCAAGGGCAGGTGCTTGCCGTGCCCGTCGTGGCAACCACGTCTCTTCCGCCCTGGGACAACAGCGCGATGGACGGGTTCGCGGTCCGCTCCGCCGACGTAGCGGACGCGTCGCCAGACAGCCCGGTTCGCCTCCGTGTGCTCGGGGAGGTGGCGGCGGGCCATGCGCCGGACCGGGGCATTACAGCCGGCTCCGCGATGCGCATTACCACCGGCGCGATGGTGCCGTCCGGTGCCGATGCCGTGGTCCCTGTAGAGGAGACGGATGCGCCGGGTGGCGTCTCAGCGCTGCCGCCTTGGGTCGCTGTGCGGGCTCCGGCCGCGCCAGGTGCTCACCTCCGCTACGCCGGTGCCGACGTGCGCTTGGGCGAGCGTGTGCTCGACACGGGCCGCCTTGTGGGCCCGGCCGCGCTCGCGCTTGCAGCGGCGTCGGGCGCCGCGCAGCTTGCCGTCCACCGGCGGCCCCGAGTGGGGATCCTGGCGACCGGCGACGAGCTCAGCCCAGCCGGCGAGCCGCTGGGGCCCTGCCGCATTTACGACAGCAACACGCCTGCGCTGCTGGCTCAGGCGCGCGTTGCCGGGGCGATCGCGGTTTCGTATGGGATCGTGCCGGATGATCCGGTCGCCCTCCGCGAGCGGCTCGCCGTCTCCGTCGCCGCGTCCGATGTGGTGGTGCTGAGCGGCGGCGTCTCTGTGGGGGCCCACGACCACGTTCGCGACGCGTTCCGGGCCCTTGGTGACCTGGCGTTGTGGCGGGTCGCGATTTCAGCCCGGCAAGCCGCTCGCATTCGGCCGCACGACGGCCGGCCGTGCCGGCGCCAGCGAGGATCCGGGCCGTTCGGTTGCGTTATTCGGGCTGCCGGGAAATCCGGTCAGCGCGTTCGTCACGTTCGAGCTATTCGTGCGGCCGTTGCTGCGTGTCTTGCTGGGGCACACGACGACCGCTGGAGCTGTCGTTCCCGTCGCTGGGTCGCCAGCCGGGCACACCGCCACCGAGCACGCCGCCGGCGCGCCAGGCGCCCGCCGCCTCGTGGTCGCGCGCCTGGCCGAGGCCGTCACGAAGGCGCCGGACCGGCGGGCCTTCCTGCGGGTCCGTCTGGAGGCCGACCCGTCCACACCGGGCCGGCTCATAGCCAGACTCGCGGGTGCCCAAGGCTCCCACATGCTGTCGGCGCTTGCCGCGGCCGACGGTCTGGCCGTGATCCCGGAAGCTGTGCCGGGACTTCCCGCCGGTGAGGAGGTTGAAGTCTGGGTGTTGGAGGGTGAGGGAGCATGAGGTGTGTTGCAGCATGAGGATCGCGGGAGTGCAGACGCGATGACGGACCAAGGATCGCCGCGCGCGGCGCGACGCCGGCTCACCCACATCGACCGCACAGGACGTCCCCGGATGGTCGACGTCAGCACCAAGCCGTCCACTATCCGTCGTGCGGTGGCTGAGGCCGAGGTGGTCCTCTCTCAGGACACCCTTAGTCTCGTGATCGACGGCGAGGCGCCGAAGGGCGATATCTTCACGGTGGCCGAGATGGCCGGCGTGATGGGCGGTAAACGGACGTCGGAGTTGGTCCCGCTGTGCCATCCGATCCCCCTCACCGACCTGCTCGTCGAGATCACACCTGACCGTGCGGCGTCGGCCCTGCGCGTGCGGGCGACCGCTTCGACGGTCGCGCAGACGGGCGTCGAGATGGAGGCGCTCACTGCGGCCTCCGTCGCGGCGCTGACGATCTACGACATGGTCAAGGGCGTCGAACGGGGTGCGGAGATCCGGCATCTCCGGTTGCTGGAAAAGTCTGGCGGCACTTCTGGTGAGTGGCACCGCACGTCCGCGACGGAGGCTGACGGCGGCGTTCGTCTGCGCCCGGGGACGCGCGGCCCCCGGCGCGCGCCGCGACGGGACGCCCGGTGAGGAGCGACGGAACCGTGCAGTGCCGCGGATTTGCCGGACGCTCCGCACCCGTCGAGACGCGTCGCTGAGATGACGCGCGCTTTCGTCCTCACCGTAAGCGACCGCTCGGCCCGCGGGGAGCGGGCAGACGAGACGGGGCCGCGACTGGCGGCGCGCCTGCAAGAACTTGGGTATGCCGCGCGCGTCGACGTCGTCCCGGACGATGTGCTACTCATCGCCGAGACCGTCGCGACCGCGGTGACCGGTCACGACCTAGTCGTCGTGGCCGGAGGCACGGGCCTTGGGCCGCGCGACGTGACGCCCCAAGCGGTCGGTACCGTGATCGACTACGAAGTGCCCGGGTTCGGTGAGTTGATGCGTGCGGAGGGGCGGCGCTCGACGCCGCTGGCGACGCTGTCGCGCTCGCTTGGCGGGGTTGCAGGCCAGACGCTGGTGCTTGTCGTACCGGGAAGCCCTCGCGGGGCCCTAGAATTGCTCGACGCAGTGGCAGCCCTGCTGCCGCACGCTCTCGACACGCTTGCGGGCGGGGACCACGCGCGGTGACATCCGAGGTCCCGCTCTACCCGCTCGCGCCGATCCTCTTCATTCTCGCAGCGCTCTCGTTCGTCCTGCAGGTGCCCCGCCAACCACGACTGTTCGCAGGCGCGCCGCCGCCGCCAGTCTCGGACCGGGCGGGGGAGCGTCTGCGGTCGGCGTTCGTGTACGCGCTCGCGCAGGTCCGTATGTACCGGGACCCGCGTGCGGGCCTGATGCACGCTCACCAAATCGGGCAAACTGGGAGGAGCGTGAAGCCGCAGCTCTACGTCGCGGCCGGCATCGGTGGCGCGATCCAGCACAAAGTCGGTATGCAGACCCTCGGCACAATCGTCGCCATTAACCGCGACTCCGACGAGCGGATCGCCGAATTCGCCGACCTAATGGTCGTGGGCGATCTCTTCGAGATCGTGCCGCGGCTTTCGGCCGCCCTGCGCTCGCGGCGCGGAAGGTAAAGCTGAAGGGAACCGTGGACCCGACCATCGTGATGCCGCTCGTTCTCGCAGGCCTCATCGCAGTCGTGGTCGTGCTCTTCCTGCGGCGCGCGTCCGGCGCGCTGAGAGCCACACGCCAGATCGAGCGGTTCCAAGAGGAGGCCGCGGGGCTCGGAGCGCGGCTCGACGTGGTACTGGAGACAACAGCTGCCCGCGTCGACGCGCTCCGCCGCCACGAAGTGGACGGTGGGGCTGTGCTCGAGGAGCTGGACGGGATCATGGCCAGTCTCGACCGGGAGCTCGCCGCTGCCGCGGAGCTGGCCGCGCCCGCCGCATTGTCCGCCAGCCAGCAGGGTATCGTGGCCGAGATCCGGCACGCGCAACGGGCTCTCGACTTGGTGCGGCACGGCTGCGCGCTCTCCGCGGGCCCTCGGGCACGGTCACGGACCACCGAGTCGCAGATTGCCATCAAGCGTGGATACCTCAACCTGCTGCATGCGCGCGAGGCGCTGGCGCGGCACGTCGGCGATCTCGCCGCGGCCCGCGATCCAATGGAGTCGTCCTGGCGAACGTCCCGGGTCTGACCGCCGCTGTCAGGTGGTACGCTCCATGGCAAGGCATCAGCCGTCGCCGTGGACGGCCCGAGTCGAGGTCTCCGGATGCGCTGCCCGGTCTGTGGTGAACGAGACACTCGCGTGATCGACTCGCGCGATCTCGAAGACGGCACGACGATCCGGCGCCGGCGGGAATGCACGCAGTGCGCGAACCGCTTCACCACACACGAGCGAATGGAGGCAGCTCGCCTCCTCGTCTTCAAGCGCGACGGGTCTCGCGAGGAGTTCGACCGCGAGAAGCTCGTCGTGGGGCTGCAGAAGGCGCTGTGGCGCAGGCCGGTGCCAGACCGAGCCGCCGAGGCTGCCGCTGAGTCGATCGAGGCCGAGCTGCGGGCGGCCGGCGCCAGCGATGTCCCGTCGAGGCGGGTGGGCGAACTGGCGATGGATCGCCTGCGTCATCTAGACCAGATCGCCTACATCCGCTTCGCCAGCGTGTACCAGTCGTTCGAGGACATCGAGCAGCTCAAGCGTGAAGTCGACGGCCTCCTGTCAGCGCGCGCCGTGACCGGCCCGGCCGGGAAGAGGAGCTGAGGTGGCCGTCCTCTCCGATCGAGACATCCGTGCCGCACTGGAGGCCCGCCGGATCCGGATCGACCCCTATGATCCCGGCTGCCTGCAGCCGTCGTCTGTCGATCTTCACCTCGACCGCGACTTTCGAGTCTTCCGCAACAACCGCTACGCGTATATCGACGTCCGGGAGGCCCAGCCCGACCTCACAGAGTTGATCCGCATCGAGGACGACGCGCCGTTCATCCTCCATCCAGGAGAGTTCGTGCTCGGTCAGACGCTCGAATGGGTGGAGCTGCCCGACGATCTCGTCGCCCGACTCGAGGGCAAGTCGAGCCTGGGGCGGCTCGGGCTGCTCATCCACTCGACAGCGGGGTACGTCGATCCTGGCTGGAAGGGAACGCTCACACTCGAGCTGTCGAACGGCGCCAACCTGCCAATCACGCTCTACTGCGGGATGAAGATCGGCCAGATCAGCTTCTTCCGCATGACCAGCCCGGTCGAGCGCCCGTACGGCAGTCCGTCGCTGAGGTCCAAGTACCAGGGACAGGACACGCCCACGGCGTCAGAGTTCTATCGGGACTTTGCGCAGGACCGGCGGCTCGGCCCGCGTCAGCATGGGTGAGGGACAGGTCCCGTGAGCTTCTGTGACGGTGTTGCCTGGTCCGCTGACCTGGGTCGCGGTGTGCGCATCGCGCTGGTGCAGGCCGGCACGTTCCGCTCCGACGCGGGGACGCTGTTCGGGCCTGTGCCGCGCTTCATGTGGCAGCAGCTCGTCGCCGACGAAATCAATGGGCAAGGCACGCTGCTCCAGGCCCTGAACTGCCTGCTGGTCGAGACGCCCGGCGGACGCGTGCTGGTCGAGACCGGCATTGGCGAGCGATCGGATGAGCGGATGCGCGACCGGCGCGACATTCGTGGGCCTGCGGTGCTGCCGGCGCTGCGAGCGGCCGGTTTCGATCCGACGACGGTGGACGTCGTGGCCCTTAGCCACCTGCACTTCGACCACGCTGGTGGGCTGCTCGCGGCAGACGGATCTTCGGCGTTCCCGCGCGCCCGGATCGCGGCCCAGAGGGACGAGTGGGAATTCGCGCTGGGCGACAACCTCCGCCTGCAGGCGAGCTACGACCAAGGCGAGCTGCGACTCATCGCGGAGGCAGGCCGCGCCGGCGCCGTGGACGGCGAGGCCGAACTGCTGCCCGGAGTGACGGTTGTCCGTACAGGCGGCCACTCAGGCGGGCACCAGGCCGTCGTCGTGCGCGGACGCGACCGCACTGTGGCGTTCTTCGGTGACCTATGCATGCGGCCGTGGAGCGCCAATCCACGCTGGGTCACGGCGTTCGACGATTTTCCACTGACCAGCGTCGAAGCCAAGGTGGGCCTGTTCCGGCGGGCCGTCGAGGAAGGCTGGACGGTGGTGCTCTCGCACGAAGCACGGACGCCGGTCGGGCAGCTGGTCGCCGACCGGGATCGCTACCGGTTCGAGCCTCTGTAGGTCCCGGGGTGCCCCGCGGAGGTCACGGCACCGCGCTTGTGACGGTGACACCGGCCGAGCTCGTGCGAGGGCCGGGGTCGGATGCGAGCAGCGGCGCCAGCGATTGCTCGGCCTGCGACAGCGATAGCGGGCCATTCCAAACCTGCCTCACGAGCCCCCGCCGGTCGACGAAGACCTGCGTCGGCAGGCCGTACACGTGGTAGGCGCGGTACACGGCCGACGTGCCGTCGAAGCCAATGGTGTACTGCAGGCCGTACGTCTTCGCGTAGGCCTGAACGTCGGCCATCGAGGATTCCTGGACGCTGACCCCGATCACCACGAGCCCTTGCGCCCGGTGGGTCTCGTACGTCTCTTCGATCGTTGGCGTCTCGGACTGGCACGGCGGGCACCACGTCGCGAAGAAGTTGATCCAGACCGGGTGGCCCAGCAGGCTCGAGAGCACGATCGGCCGGCCGCTGAGGTCAGTGAGCTGGATGCGCTGGCCGTGGTCGGTCCCAGCGAGTTCGGGTGCGCGGTCGCCCGGCTGCAGCCCCTGCTGCGGCGCGGCGAAGGGGACAAACGACGAGCCTGGGATCGGCACGGGCGGGGAGGTCGACCCAAGCGGCGTTGTCAACGCCTTTAGCCCGACAGCGAAGGCCACGACGACGAGAGCCGCGGCGAGTAGCTGGCGGGTGGTGAAGGGACCCACGACCCCCCGACGGAGATCCGGCGACGGATCTCCAGCCTGTGGGGCCGGGTTTGAGCTATCCGTGCGCTCAGCCTCGTCGTCGCGATGACCCGTCGGGGCGCCCATCGTCCGCGATCAGACACGCGGCGTGAGGTAGCTGAAGCGCGCCGAGAACCAGCTGAGCCAGTCAAACAACAGGCTCAAGCCGACCAGCATGACGAGCGCCCCGCCGGAGAGGTCGATCGCCCGCGCATGGCGCCTGAGCGCGTGGACAAACCGGGGCGCTCGGTCGAACGCCAACGCCAGCACGATGAACGGGATCCCAAGACCAATGGAGTAGGCCGCGAACAGGAGTCCAGCCTGTAGGCTTGGCCCCAGCGCCGCCAGGCCGAGGATCGCGCCCAATGTGGGGCCGATGCATGGCGTCCAGCCGAGCGCGAAGATGGCGCCAAGCCCCAATGCACCCAAAGGCTTGTGCCGCGACGAGCCGAGGGGCATCGGCCCGGCGGGCTCGAACGGACGCCAGGTCCACGCGAGCAACCGAATCGGTAGAAGCCCGGCCAGGTTCATCCCGAGCACGACCAGCACGACGCCGCCGGCCTGACGGAGTAGGGGGAGGGTCGGTGCAAGTACGCCGCCAGCATACGTGGCCGTGACGCCCAAGATCGTGAAGACCGCGCCAAACCCGACAACGAACGCCACGGCGTGGGCCAGCGCCAGCCACCGCCAACCGAATGCCGATGCCTCGATCGAGACCGCCGACTCAGCGCCACCGGCGGCTCCGTCGGCTCCAGCTGAATGCGTGAACGCTGCACTGCCGGCACCGCGCACGCTCACGGCGCCGAGCTGGCCGAGGTAAGCCGGCACCACTGGCAGGACGCAGGGCGACAGGAAGCTTAGAAGCCCTGCCGCGAGGGCTGCGGCAAGTGTCAGCTCCGGCATCACCAGCGCCCCACGGCGTTCGTCATGCCTGCGCCTCGTCGAGGAGTGCCGAGAGGAACCGGCGGATCGCTTGCGGGCGGATGGCGAGGGGAAGCTCCTTCCCGGCGAGGACCAGCACCGGGATCGACTCGATGTGGCGCTTGAGCAAGGCCGGCTGTGACTCGATGTCCACCTCGACGAGCTTAGGCACTGCGGCCCGCGCCGCCGCGCGCTCGGCCAGGACGAGGCCGAGCTCGTCACGTGCCTCGTCACAGAGATGGCAGCCGGGACGAGTGAGAAGAGTCAGCGTCAGAGGAGGGGAAGCATCGGCCACCACGCCATTCTAGGGCAGCGCTGTCCGGCAACCCTGCGCCGGCCTCCCATCGGGTCGGAACCGAGCCGGTCGGCCGTACAATCTCCCGGCACGCCCCCGTAGCTCAGTGGATAGAGCGAGGCCGTCCTAAGGCCTGCGTCGGCGGTTCGAGTCCGTCCGGGGGCGCACCAGCAACGCAGCAGGCTCGAAGAACGGGCGGGCAGGCGGTGTCCACTCGATGGAGTCCGGCTCAACAGTCCGGCCAGTCGCCTGCACCCGCTCGACGAGAAGCTAGACGAGTTCCGCGAGCTGGGGGCGGGTCGCCTTCTCCACGTTCTCAGCCATCGTCACCATGAGGCGGCGGTTTCTGTCGAAGGCGACGAGCTTGTCGCGGTCGGGGAGTTCGGCGAGCAGCGTGTGGGTCTCAGCGGTGTCACGGCGATAGTCGTCTGCGCTGGCTTGGCCCCACCCGTAGAGCTGCGTCCGTCTGTTCAGGCGCGTCTCAAGTCGGCGGCGCTTGGCCCCGACCACGTCGGCGTCGGGGACATCGAGCCGTCGGGCCAGCTCTGCCCGCGCCCTGTAGATGGCCTTCGGTGGCAGGGTCATCGTCTTGATGGCCTCGATCACGATGCGCTCGGCCCTGGCCCCCTCCTTGACGCCGAGCGGGCGGCCGAGGGCCTGTGCGTGCTGCTCCGGCGCGCGCTCCGAGACCGCGAGCCGGAGACGACCGGCGAGGAGAGCCCCCAGACCCGCGATGCCGACGAGGAGAGCCGCCTGGCCCGCGACGTGGAGGCCCTGCTCCGCGCCTCGACCGACGCCCGCTGCCAGCGACTCGTCGCGGCCCTCGATCAGCTCGATGGCGATCCGACCCACCCATACGCCGTCCACCACGACGCTGAGCAGGCAGCTCGGCAGCGCCGCCGCGAGCGACGCGACGCCAAGGCGCAGCGAGGCAAGCCCCGCCTCGGGGAGTGCGGGCACCCGGTGAGCGGCCCGAAGGTGCGGCATGCCTGCGCTGCTACCGCGAGAGCGAGCGGCCCCCTCCGCGCCCCCGGTCGACGAGTTATGGAGGTCCTGGCGGTCATGCGTGCCGCCCACGAACCGCTGGTGCAGGCCGAGGTCGCTCGGCGCGCACACGTCAGCCTCCCGACCGTTCGGAAGATCCAGCGAGCGGAGCAGGCCGGCCGGCGGCTCGCGTAGGGCGGTCGGCACTGGCGCCGGCGGAGTTGACGCTCTGGACCGTCGAGGCGGATAAGGTCATCACCTTCTGATCACCGCGTCCGCAGCGCCTCCGCCAACTCCCGCAGCGCCTGGGTCTCGGTCATCCCGTGCGCGTCGACGGCCGGGTCGCGAACCGGCGCAGGTGTCCCGTGTAGAACGCCGATGCGGCCCACAGCCACTCCTCGGATCGCCAGTGCGGGCGGGTGGCTTCCACGTTCACCCCAGGGATGCGAAACGAGTTGCGCAACGTGTTTCGCGTTGTTTCGCAGCCAGATCCTCCCGTCCGTAGCCGAAGGCAGGCAGTTGGTTCCGATGAGGCCGCAGGCGTGCCATCGGGGCATGTCCGTTTCGCTACGCTGCGCCATGGGCCCGACCCTGGGCTGGCCGGACGCGAGGAGGCTGACAGGCGTGAACATCGACGACGTGCGGCGGGTGCTCATCATCGGCAGCGGCACGATGGGCTTGCAGATCGGGCTCCAGTGCGCCACCCACGGCTACGGCGTCGTCCTGTACGACATCGACCCGGCCGCCCTGGAGTCTGGGATGCGAAGGCTCCGCAGCTACGCCGACGATCAGGTCAAGGCGGGCGTCATCGATGCCGGGATGCGTGACCGCGCGCTGGCCGCTATCACGACCACCACCGACCCGGCTCTCGCGGCGGCAGAGGTTGACCTCGTCAGTGAGTCGGTGCCGGAAGACCCCGCGTTGAAGGGCCGTGTGCTCGCCCAGTTCAACGCGCTCTGTCCGCCCCGCACGATCTTCACGACCAACACCTCGTCGCTGCTGCCCTCGATGTTCGCCGAAGCCACCGGCCGGCCCGACCGTTTTGCCGCCCTGCACTTCCATCTGCCGGTGTGGTCGGGCAACGTGGTGGACGTGATGCCGCATCCGGGGACGTCGCCCGAGACGACCGAGCTCGCTGCTCGCCTTCGCGCGGCGCATCGGGCAGATCCCCATCCGCCTGCGCAAGGAGAGCTACGGCTACGTCTTCAACGCGATGTACAACGCCATCAACACTGCGGCGATGACCCTCGTGGCCAACGGGGTCGCCTCGCTGGAGGACGTCGACCGGGCCTGGATGGGGATCTTCAAGATGCCCATCGGGCCCTTCGGGATGCTCGACGACGTGGGACTCGACACGGCCTGGCACATCACCGACTACTGGGCCGGACAGCTCGGCGATGCGCAGTTGCGCACCAACGCCGACTTCCTCAAGACCTACCTCGACCGGGGCTGTCTGGGCACGAAGAGCGGCGAGGGCTTCTACCGCTACCCCGATCCGGCCTACGCCCAGCCTGGCTTCGTGGAGTCCGGCACGGCGACGGTCGAGCCGACGAAGGCGGCTGCCTCGCCGAGTTCGACACCGCCGGAGCGCCCCTGGGGCTTCCGGGGCCAGCGCGGCATCACGGCCGCCTTCGCGCCCGCCGACCTCGCGCTCTATCGGTCGCTGCTGCCCAGCGCCTTCGACCTGCCAGAGTCACCCCTGGTCGTCCTGTCGGTCGTCCGCTACCACGACGTGACGCTTCCCCTGGTCCCGTACGACGAGGGGTACGTCCTGCTGGCCTGCCGCTACAAGGGGCGGACCGGCTGGTCCGTCATCACCATGCCTGTCGACGATGCGACGGCGGACGCGGGTGGGCGTGCCATCGGCTTCCCCAAGTACGTGGCCGACCGCATCGAGCTCGGGGAGGCGGACGGCGTGCTGGCACGGTCGCGTGACACACCAGAGCCGGGAGATCATGGCGCTCACCTTCACGCCGAACGCGGACGCCCGGCCCGTGGCGACGAGCAGCAGCGATCCGGGGTTGCCCTGCTTACTGCTCCTGCCACCGGCCCAGGGTCCGCAGGTCAACCAGGTCGACACGCAGCTCTTCGGACCTCGGCGCACCGTCACCACGGCCGGGTCGGCGACGGTGCAGGCCGATCCCGGAGAAGCGTGGGCCGGGCTGCTGCCAGCCGGCGGAGGCCCCGTTCCGGCGACGCTTGATGAGATGACGGGGGACTGGATCTTGGTCGAGGCCGGTCATTGACTCGACCAGCGGTCCAACGTGACCGCCGAGCGGGCCTTCTGGTCACCACGGCCGGGGTCGCCGTCGGATTGGTCCCACTCGTGCAGGCCGAGAGCGCGAGTACAGCGAACGCCACCGCAAGGACCGCACCTCGGCGGGCGGACGTGCTGGGCACTGCAACCCTCCCGGGACGTATCCTGCGCTCGGTCTCGCCAGTGGCTCGGCGCAGTCCAGGGCGGCCAGAGTGTGGGCCGCGCGTCATCGGCGCCCGTGTCTAGGCAGATTGTCTCACGGGGTCGATGACCAAGAACGGCCGGTGCCTCCCGTCGAGTCTCACTCGCGCAGCAGTGGCGCGATCAGCGCGGGTCCCTGCTGGCGCACGCTGTTGACGAGGGGCGCCACCGGATAGAGCAGCAGTGCGCCGGGGTAGGGTCGCAGCAGCCCCTGCAACTCAGACGGGTCGCTCTCGCGGCCCAGCCAGAGGCTCCACGTCTCGGGGGACAGGATGACGGGCATGCGGTCATGGATCGTGGCCATCGTCGCGTTGGGCGTCGTGGTCAGGATCGCGCAGGTCAGGAGCGGCGGTGCCTCGCTGGTGCGCTCCGACCACGCCGACCAGAGCCCGGCGAGGGCAAGGGGCCGGCCATCGGCTGTCGTGATGTAGTGGGGCTGGCGTCGCCCGTCGGGGAGACGCTGCCACTCGTAGAAGCCGTCGGCCGGGACGAGGCAGCGCTTGACACGGAAGGCGTGGCGGAAGAGCGGGCTCGCGCCGACCGTCTCGGCGCGGGCGTTGATGGGGTGTCTGCCAGCGAGGGGGCTCTTGGCCCAGCCGGGCACCAACCCCCAGCGCATGGGCTCTAGGAGACGTTCCTCCTCCCGCTCCAGCACCACCGCGACCCGCTGGGCCGGGGCCACGTTGTACGCCTCACCGGCGCTCTCGAGGAGATCGCGTGCCCCGAAGAGGCGCGCGAAGTCTGCCGACGAGAGGCGCTGCGTGAAGCGGCCGCACATACAGGTGAGGCTACCCGGATTAGGGCACGGCGGTGGGCCATGCCCGACTCCGGAGCCATCGACGCCAGTGGGACAATCTGTGCATATACGGGGGGCCATGACACGCGGCCCACATACGTGCCGCCGGGACCGCGCCGAGCCACTGGCGAGACCGACTCGCGAGGACGAGTACGTCAGGAGGGGTTCGCTGTGGCCGAGTTCGGATTGTTCATCGGGTGGGGCGAGCCGCGCGCAGGCAAGGAAGCAGCGGCGGGCAAGGTGTTCGGAGAAGCGGCTGCGCACTACACCGCGCTCCAAGCTGCGGGCGAGATCGAGAGCTTCGAGACGGTGGTCTTGGGCGCCCACGGCGGCGACCTAAACGGATTCTTCCTGCTGCGCGGCGATCCCGAGAAGCTGCTGCGGGTCTGAATGTCGCCGGAGTTCCTGCGCGGAATCACGCGGGCACAGGTCTGCCTCGATCACGTCGGGGTCGTCCCTGCCTATCTCGACGCTGGGGTCATGCAGTTCATGGGCGCGTGGGGAGGGATGGTCGCCGACCTAATCTGACGCGCGATCCTGACCGCCCACAGCAGACCGAGCAAGGGGAGGCCCGCTCCGATGGGCCTCCCTCGCATGAGCGGCAGGAGGCGACAAGCATCCTGACCCCGCCCAGAGCGCCTGCGCACGTCGGCAAGGTCCGGTGCCTGCACGCACCACGACAATGGCTGCTGGGAGCCGTTCGGCCATGCCATAGCATAGAGTCCACGGACGTGGTGTACGAGTGAGCTGAGGGCCCTCGAACGCGGGGACCACCGCTTCATCCTCAACCGAGAACCAAGCACAACGGACTCGGAGAGGAGGAACACGGTGGTCGACGCCACGATGGACCCAGCGGTCTGGCTCCGCAAGCACCTCGAGACGGCCGACGCCGACCTGCTGCGGGAGATGCTGGGGACGTTCATCCAGGCGCTCATGAGCGCGGAGGCCGACGCGCTGTGCGGCGCTCCCTATGGGACGCGCTCGCCCGAGCGGGTCAACACCCGCAACGGCTACCGATCGCGGCCCTTCAACACGCGGACCGGAACGCTCGAACTCGCCCTGCCCAAGCTGCGCAGCGGGAGCTACTTCCCCGACTGGCTCCTGGAGCGCCGCCGACGCGCCGAGCGGGCCCTGGTGGCGGTGATCGCGGAGTGCTACGTGCGGGGCGTCTCGACCCGGCGGGTGGAGGGCCTCATCGCGACCCTCGGCATCAGCGGCATCAGCAAGAGCCAGGTGTCCGAGCTCGCCCGCTCGCTCGATGAGGAGGTGGCGGCCTTCCGTTCTCGGCCCCTGGACGGCGCGCCCTACACCTACCTCTGGCTCGACGCGCTGGCCCTGCGGGTGCGGGAGGGCGGCCGGATTGCCCAGCCCGCGGCGGTGATTGCCACCGCGGTGAACGCCGACGGCTATCGGGAGATCCTGGGCCTCGACCTCGTGACCAGCGAGGACGGGGCAGGCTGGACCGCCTTCCTGCGGGACCTCGTGGCCCGGGGCCTCTCGGGCGTGCGGCTCGTGATCAGCGATGACCACGCGGGGCTGGTGGCCGCGGTCGCGGCGGTGCTGCCCGGCGCCAGCTGGCAGCGCTGTCGCACCCATTTCGTCCGCAACCTGCTCACCCGCGTTCCCAAGAGCGCCCAGCCGTTGGTGGCTACCCTGGTGCGCTCGATCTTCGCCCAGCCCTCGCGCGACGAGGTGGAGGCCCAGCATGCCCGCGTGGTCGAGCAGCTCGCAGCTCGCTTCCCGCAGGCCGCAGAGCTGCTGGCGGAGGGTCGCGAGGACCTCCTGGCCTTCCGCCTGCTGCCGGCGGAGCACTGGCGCCAGATCTGGTCCAACAACCCCCAGGAGCGTCTCAACCGGGAGATCCGGCGGCGCACCGACGTGGTGGGCATCTTCCCCACCCGCGAGGCCGTGATCCGCCTCGTCGGCGCCGTGCTCGCCGAGCAGCATGAGGAGTGGGCGGTGGCGCGCCGCTACATGAGCGCGGAGTCGCTCACCAAGGCGCGCCTCGTCCGCCTCGGCGACGAGTTGACCGAGGAGGTGATGCCGGTGCTGGCCGCCGCCGGATAGTCACTCACGCGGCGGATGAAGCGGCGCTCATACACCACCTTGACGGACGTGACCTGCCATAGGTCATATGCCTCTTGAAACCGAGGCGCGTCGGCGCAGCCTCAGCTTACACGGGGAGCCATGACGCGCGGCCAATGCCCACGGCCGCCTGAGACCGCGCCGAGCCACTGGCGGCACCGACCCGCACATCACATCTGTGCGAGGGCATCCGATGGCCGCACCGAGCGTGGCAGCGTTCCCGACCGGCACGTGGCAGGGCAGCGACAAGACCGTGATGCTGGAGTTCCGGCCGGACGGGACGTGGACCTTCCACTGGCCGACCATAATCTCCAACGGCACGTACATCGCTGACGGGACGACGCTCACGATCACGAAGGACGACTACTGGGGGGACAAGCCGGGGACGTACTCCTGGACGCACGAGGACGACCGGCTGACGCTCACCCGGCTCCACGACCCGCACTCGGGCCGCTCCAACGCCTGGGACAAAGTGTGGCACCGCGCCGCCGGGTAACGGACCGGCCCGCGATCCGCTAGGGGAGTCCGTCGAAGCGCGGACTCTGCCCGCCGTCACCGACAAGGGGTGCGGCTGGGTAGAGAAGCAGGTCGCCGGGGAAGGGACGCTTCAGCGGCTGCGTGAAGCGACCGCACCTGCGGGTGAGGCTACCCGATGACGGCGTGAGGGTGGACTAGTCGCACTCTGGGGCCATCGACGCCGGTGGGACAATGGACGCATACGGGGGGCTCTGACACGCGGCCAATGCCCACGGCCGCTAAGACCGCGCCGAGCAACTGGCGAGACCGACCCGCAGGACGCGTCCCAAGGGAGGTTGTCGTGTCCAGTTTGCCCGTGAAGTCCTAACGCCAGTTGCTACCACGTTGCTACCACATCGAGAGGGGCTCGGGACAGGAAGGCGCCGAGACGGGCCCATTTCGTGCTCAAATGCGTGGTGCCGAAGCCGGGATTTGAACCCGGACGAGGTTGCCCTCAACGGTTTTTGAGACCGTCGCGTCTGCCTGTTCCGCCACTTCGGCACGCTGAAAGGACTGGGGGCGCGGCGCCGACGATACCACGTGGTCGTCCAGCGTCACCGGCGGGTTGCTGCGCAGGTGAACTAGCATCGCGGCGCACCTCTTCGCACCGACTACGGGCGTCCAGCGTGATCGTGTCACCCTCCGGTCTTCTAGCCGGCGCGCCCGGGGCCGCCGACACCAGCGGGGTCCGGGTGGGACCGCATGCTAGACTCGGGCGCCGGAGGAGGCTGGCCCCCGAAGCTGTGGAAGAGCTCGCACAGCCCGTCGGCCGGGCGGTCGATCCGTTTCGCGAGCGCGACCTCCGGCTGGTCGAGCGGGCGAAGAGCGGCGACCTCGATGCGTTCAACGATCTGGTGGTTCATTACCAGGACCACCTCCTCGCGATATCGACACGCCTGACCGGCGACGTCGAGGCCGCGCATGACGCGGTCCAGGAGTCGTTCATCCGCGCGTACCGCAATTTGCATGCCTTTCGCGGCGACTCTTTCCGTGCGTGGATCGTCCGAATCGCCGTGAATGCGTCGACCGACGTGCTGCGCCTACGGAAGCGGCGCCCAAGCCAGCCGTACCCAGAACGCGACGACGAACCTTGGGAACCGCCAGCGCCGGCGTCGGATGACCCGGAGCGAGTGGCGGTGCGCCGGGCCCAGACACGCGCTCTGTCAGCGGCGCTCGCCGAGCTGACCGAGGGCCAGCGTGCGGCGATCCTGCTCTATGACGTCGAGGGGTTCGACTACCCGGAGATTGCCCGCCTCACGGGTGTGTCGCTGGGCACGGTGAAGTCGAGGATCCATCGCGGCCGGCTCGCGCTCCGGGAGGTGCTGCTGGATTCCATGGAACTCTTCCGCGACTGAGGGCGTCAGGAGGGCCGTGAAGATCGATCTCACCCATCGCGGTGAGCGCCCCGAACACGGCGCGCACGACCAGCTGCTCGTCGCGCGGTTTGCTGCCGGCGACGTGACAGACGCCGAGGCGGATGCTGCCCGCTCACTGGTCGCGTCGTGCGCTGACTGCCGCCTACTCGCATCCGACCTGGTCGCCATCGCGCACGCGACCGCCGATCTGCCTAACCCCGTGCGCAGGCGCGACTTCCGCCTCACGCGCGAACGGGCGGCGGAGCTGCGCCGCCCCGCGGCCATCAGCTGGCTGTCCCGGGTCATCGACGGTGGCGAGGCCTCGCGCCGCCTGGTTCCGCTCCAACGTTTCGCCGTGGCCGCCGTGGCGATCGGCCTCGTCATGGCGGTGGTCAGCTCCCCGGCGGGCATTCCCGGGTTCTCGACGGGCTCGGCGGCGTTGAAGACGGCGGGCCAGGCGAGTGAGCGTAGTGCAGCAGTCGCCGTTCCTGGTCTGGCGGTGGCTCCCAATTCCGGCGCCCCGGCGAACGCTGCGGCATTCCCGGCGAGTGCCTCCGGGGCCGCAGCCGCGGCCGGACTTGCGGGCGCCTCCCCCGGGACTGTCAGTGTCCAGACGCCCCTCGTGCCCCCTTCAGCGGCTCCTCCACTCGTGGGCGCGGCCCCGGCTCCGGTGGCGGGCCGCCCAGCACCATCTGTGCCGGCTAAGCCAGCCTTGGTGGCAGCGCTGCCGCCAGCTGCGCAAGTGCCCTCGCCGGCAGCTGTGCAGACGGCCGGCCCAACGATCAGCAGCTCCGCCAAGAGGTCCCAATCGTCGACGCTGACGGCGCTCGCCCCACAGCCCTCCAGTCGCTCGGGCGCTTCTGGTCAGCCCGAGTCGCAGGGACACCCGGCGGCCATGAGCGAGCCGTTCGGACCGTGGCAGGCGTGGCTTGTCCTGGCCGCCGGCGGCCTGCTTGTCCTGGTCTTGGTTCACCTGCAGGTCCGCCGGCCGGCCTAGCACGCACTCTGGGGCCCCGCCCGCCTGACCACGACACCCCCGCTGCTGCCGCCGCGGGTTCCTGTTCGCCCCACGGGATCGTGCGACGAGCCCGCGGCCTCACCCGGAGTCGGCCGTACAATTCTCTGGTTCGTCCCCATCGTGCGAGGTCCGCATGGACCGCCTGATGCTGCTCGACGCGAATGGTCTGATCTACCGTGGCTACTTTGCGCTGATCAACACCCCGCTGACCACGAGCCGCGGCCTCCTCGTGAACGCAGTCTTCGGATTCTGGTCAATCGTGCTGCGCGGGTTCCAGGACGTGAGGCCGGACTACGTGATATGCGCCTTCGACCTGGCCGGCCCGACGTTCCGCCACGAGGCGTTCGCCGACTACAAAGCAACGCGGCAGAAGATGCCCGAAGACCTGCGCGACCAGTTCCCGCGAGTGCGAGAACTCGTCGAGGCATTCCGTATCCCCATTTACGAGATGCAAGGGTTCGAGGCAGACGACGTGATCGGCACCATCAGTCGACAGGCCGAGCTACACAACCTGAACACGACGATCGTGTCCGGCGACCTCGACATGCTCCAGCTCGTGACCGACCGAACTCACGTAATGACCACCCGCGGCGGCGTGCAGATGACGGTGACGTACGACCCCGCGGGCGTCCACGAGCGGTACGGGCTCGCTCCCGCGCAGATGATCGACTTCAAGGCCCTAAAGGGCGACACGACCGACAACATCCCAGGGGTGCCCGGTGTGGGCGACAAGACCGCATCGAAGCTCCTTCAGGATCACGGCAGCCTAGAGGGCATCTACGAACGGCTGGACGACCTGAGGCCTGAGTCGCTACGGGCGAGGCTCGCCGAGCATCGTGAGCAGGTGCTTGCGTCGCGCGAACTTGTCAGGATCCACCGCGACCTCCCGATCGACCTACGGCTGGAGGACGCCCGGGTTGGCGACTACGACCGCGATCTGGTGCTGCGCTTATTCCGCGAATATGAGTTCCGTTCGCTGATCGAGCGTCTGCCGGCGCTTGACGGGGAGCGTCAGCGGGAACCTGGCGCGCTGCTGCGCGACGCCGACGCTGACGCAGCCGGCGCCGTGCCCTCCGCCATCGTCCCGGGCCGAGAGCTCGTTCGGCGACCCCCGAGCGCGGGGCCGGGCATCGCTGACCACGGAGGCGGATCCGGGCTCCAGCTCACGCTGGACTTCAACGCGATCGCCGGCCCGCGCGCTGAGCCCGCCACGTCCATTGAGCCTGGGCCGCACGTCGAGTCAGACACGACCGGGGACCTGACCGCGCTTGGCGGGTCCGGAACGGGCGGGGAGCCCCCCCTGCCCTCAGAACCCAGTGGGGCCGCCGATCCGGGCGCGGCCTCGCCCCTCAGCTTGTCCGCCGCCCCCGGAGAGCCGGTGGATCCTGCGTCCGCTCTCGCCGACGCCGTGGTGGATCCCGGCCGGATCGAGCGGCTCGAGACCGACTCGTCTTCGCTCTCTGCGTGGCTCTCCGCCCAGCCCGAGCTGTCCGTGGGCCTCGTCCTCGACCACCCGGAGCCACGCCGCGGCGCTCCCGTTGGACTGGCCGTCGCCGGCGCCGACTGCCGGGTCGTGGGGGCCGGTCCTGAGTTCGCGCCCCGCCTCCTCGACGCGATCGTGCGATCCGGCCGACCGATCGTGGGACACGAAACGAAGCAGATCCTCGTGGCACACATCGACGCCGTGGACCCGCGGGCCGAGCGGTCCGCGTCAGACATCCCGCTGCCGCAGGTCGCCTTCGACACGCAGGTCGCCGCGTACATCCTTAACGCCACACTGCGCAGCCAGCCACTCGTCGACGTCGCTTCCGAGCGCCTGGGGGTCCAGCTCCCGGCCCGGTCCGACCTGCAGCCCTGGCATGCCGCTGCTCTGGAGGCGCTCGCCGTAGCTGCGGTGCGCGGGCCGCTCCGCGAGGCGCTGGCGGCGGAATCGCTGGACCGCCTCTACGGCGAGATCGAGCTGCCCCTGATCCCGGTGCTGGCAGGTCTCGAGGCGACCGGCGTCAAGATCGACCGCGAGGCACTTGCCGCCCTGAGCGGGCTGTTCGGCGAAGAGATCGGGCGCCTCGAGGCGGAGATCTATCTCGACGTCGGCCACGAGTTCAACCTTGGCAGCCCCAAACAGCTCGAACAGGTCCTCTTCCACGAGTTGAACCTGCCCACTGGCAAGCGCACCAAGACGGGGTACTCCACCGACGCGACAACCCTCGAGGGACTCAGGCCGGCACATCCCATGATCGGCAAGCTCCTGGACTGGCGCGGCTACACCAAGCTCAAGAGCACGTACGTGGACGCGCTTCCCGGGCTGATCGACACGGACACGGGCAGGCTGCACACGACGTTTCACCAGGCCGTCGCCGCGACAGGCCGCCTCAGCTCGTCCGATCCGAACCTGCAGAACATCCCGATCCGCACCGAGCTGGGCCGGCGCATCCGTCGGGCATTCGTCGCCGGGGATCCGTCGTTGACGCTGCTGGCTGCGGACTACAGCCAGATCGAGCTGCGCATCCTGGCCCACGTGTCTGGCGACGAGCACCTGCGTGAGGCGTTCGCGCGCGGCGAAGACATCCACCGGGCGACGGCGGCCCGCGTGCTTCACAAGGCACCGGAGGACGTGACACCGTCGGAGCGGTCGATGGCGAAGATGGTGAATTTCGGGATCGCCTACGGGATGAGCGACTTCGGGCTCTCGAGCCGTGCTGGCATCCCGCAACAGGAGGCGCGCGAGTTCATCACGACGTATTTCGCGACCTACAGCGGTATCAGCTACTACATGCTCCATATCAAGGACGTGGCTCGCACGCAGGGCTTCGTGACGACGCTCCTGGGCCGGCGCCGCTTCATCCCTGAGCTGAAGGAACGGAACCCGAACCTACGCGCGGCAGGTGAGCGGATGGCGATCAACATGCCGATTCAGGGGACTGCGGCGGACATCATCAAGCTTGCCATGATCCGCATGGCGGACCGACTCCGACGGGAGGGGTTCCGCGCCCGGATGCTGTTGCAGGTTCACGACGAGCTGCTGTTCGAGGTGCCACGCGACGAGGTCGCCCGGCTGGCGCCTGTAGTGCGGGAGACCATGGAGTCAGCGATGCCGCTCGACGTCCCGCTCACCGTCGATCTGAAGTCCGCCGACGACTGGGAGTCGATGACGCCGCTGCCGGACGCGCCCCCCGGAATCTGACGCGGCCGCCCCGCGGGCGCGATCGCGCCCGCGGACCACGCGCTCGGCACGTTCGGGCGCGGCTCCCGCTACCCTCTGAACATGCCCGAGCTGCCCGAGGTCGAGACGATCGCACGCGATCTGCGCCCGCTCGTGACGGACAGGACGGTTACGGGCGTGTGGACGGACTGGCCGCGGGTAGTGACGCACCCGGACCTCGACGGGTTCGTGGCGGGCGCGCGCGGGCGGCGCATCACCGGCGTCGAACGACGCGCCAAGTGGCTCCTGTTCGACCTCGACGGCGGAGCGGTCATGGCGATCCAAGTGAAGATGACGGGCCAGCTCTTCGTAGTGCCGGCCGGCGCGCCGCGCGACCGACATGTGCACCTGGCGATCGAGCTGGAGAACGGCCGGCAGATCCGCCTGCGGGACGTGCGAAAGTTCGCACGGGTGGGCCTCTACCGGCGGGACGAGACCGGACGGGTGGTTCGGGACGAGGCCGACAGCGAACGCGGCACCGACGTCTTCGCGAACCACGGTCCGGAGCCGCTCGCGGCGGACTTCTCGCTCGCGCGCTTCCGATCGCGGCTGCGCGCGCGGCGCGGCCGGCTGAAGCCGCTGCTGCTCGACCAGTCGTTCGTGGCGGGAGTGGGCAACATCTACGCTGACGAGACGTTGTGGCGCTCCCGGCTCCACCCCATGCGGACGGTCGCGACACTCCGCCCAGACGACGAGCGACGCCTCTACCGGGAGCTACTGGACGTGCTCCGCGAAGCGCTTGAGCGCCGCGGCAGCTCCGTCGACGACTACACGGCGCCCGATGGCGATGGCGAGATGCAGGACCACCTGCAGGCGTACCAGCGAACCGGGCTGCCGTGCCTGCGGTGCGGCCGGCCTATGCGGCAAATCACCGTGGGCCAGCGCGGCACGCACTTCTGCTCCTGGTGTCAGCGCCTCCCAGCGGCCGATCGTGCCGGGGCCGCGGCCCTGCTGACGGTCGAGCGCCGGCGCATGCGAGAGGCCAGCGGGGACGCGCGCCGCGGGCCGCGGTGGACCGAGCTGCCCGGAGAGGACGCGCTTGGCCTGACGCCGGGGGAGCGCGCGCGGGCAGCGGCTGGGGCGCACGCGGAGTGGATCCACCGGGACGCCGAGACGCGACGCCGGAACGCCCGGACCGGGGCCGGAGCCTGAAATGTCGATTCTGCGGTTTGAGCACGTCCGGCGGGAGATCGGCACGTTCGTGATCCTGGACAATGTCACGGCCGCGATCGCGCACGGCGACCGAGTCGGGCTGGTCGGCGTGAACGGCGCCGGCAAGACGACGCTTCTCCGGCTCGCCTCGGGCGCCGACGAGCCGGACGGGGGGGCGGTTGGGCGAAAGCGCGGTCTCCGCGTCGGCATGCTCGCGCAGGAGACTAACCTTGACGAACGGTTCACGGCCGCCCCGACGCTGCGGGCCGCGGTTCGCGCCGGCGCTGCCGACACCGAGCGGCTAGAGAGCGAGCTCGCCGCCCTGGAGGCGAACGGGGCGGCAGCGGTCAGCTCGGAGTACTACGCGGACCTGCGGCACCGCTTCGAGGTGCTCGACGGTTACCGGCTCGACCAGCACGTGAACGAGGCCCTCAGCGGCCTCGGGTTCCAGCCGGGGCAGTGGGAGCGGCCGCCGACCGGCCTGTCGGGCGGGGAGCAGACGCGAGCCGCGCTGGCGCGGCTTATCGTGGCCGACCCGGACCTGCTGCTACTCGACGAGCCGACGAACCACCTAGACGTTGCCGCACTGGAGTGGCTTGAGCTGGCCCTGTCCCGGCGCTCCCGGGCGCTCCTAATGGCGTCGCACGACCGTGCCTTTCTAGACGCCGTGGTCACCCGCATCTGGGAGATTCGCGACCGGCGGCTTGAGGTGTTCCGCGGCTCATACAGCGCGTACGCCACGCAGGCCACGCAACGGGATGCCCAGCTGCTCAAGCTCGCCGAGGCGGCGCAGGACGCAGCCGTCCGCGAGGCGGAGCTGGTCCAGGACTACCGCAGCCATCGCAACTTCTCGAAGATGCACGAGCACGAGCGGCGGCTCGCGGTGATCCAACACGTGGAGGCGCCGCGGCCCGGCCGTCGGATGAAGCTCCCGCAGGGCGGGCTGGTCGGTGGAGGGCCGGTCCGGTCGGGGGACGTCGTTGTCTCCGTGCGGGACGCCGTCGTCGGGTTCCCGCCGGAGCCCGGAGCGGCCGCGGGCACCCCCGTCCTCCGGATCCCCCGGCTCGAGGTTCGCCGGGGCGACCGCGTCGGGATCGTCGGTCCCAATGGCGCCGGGAAGACGACACTCCTGCGGACCGTCGCGGGCGAGCTGTTTCCGCTGGACGGGGTCGTGGCCCTCGGTCACGGCGTCCAGCTCGGGTACCTCGCGCAGTTGCGGGGCGCCGCGTTTCCGGGTGAGACAGTCCTCGACGCGCTGCTCGAGCGCGTTGACCTCGCGGCCGGTGAGGCGCGCGGGTACCTCGCGCGGTTCCTGTTCCGCGGCGACGACGTCTTCACGCCGGTGGCCGAGCTGTCCGGAGGCGAGCGGTCCCGGTTCGAGCTCGCGCTGCTGGGGATCGGACCCGCGAACCTCCTGTTGCTCGACGAGCCGACCAACCACCTGGATATCCCGGCGCGCGAGGCACTGGAAGCCTTCCTCTGGACCTCGCCCGCGACGCTCCTCGTCGTCTCGCACGACCGGCGGCTGCTCGAGTCGATCTGCGAGTCGTTGTGGGTCGTGGCGGAGGGGACGGGCGGGCAGCCGGGCGCCGCGGTTGCGTTCGACGGCGGCTGGCGAGACTGGCGGTCCGCGGTCGCGTCGGGCTGGACGCTTGCCGGTGCGCTGGAGCTCGAGGAGCGGCGCCTGGACGGCAGGGCGATGCCTTCCCCCCGGCCACGGGCGACGGTCGGAAAGGGGACCGAGCCGCCGGGGCCTCGAGAGCCGACCTCCGCGCCGGCCAGACAAGCGCGCCCCGTTCCCCCGACCAAGGCTGTGCCTCTCTCGAAGGACGCCTATCGCCGCCAGAAGGAGGTCGTCGACGCCGAAATGACTCGCCTCGGACTGCGCAAGAGCCATATCGAGCTCGCGCTTGGCGACCCTGCCGTCCAGGCCAACTTCGTCGAGCTGCGCCGGCTCTCCAGCGAGCTGGTCGATGTGGACCGGGCGCTTGCCGCGGCCGAGGACGCATGGCTCACGGTCGAGGAGCGGGCACCACGATGACCGCCGGCCCAGTCCGGATCGGCCTGACCGGCCCCATTGGCTGCGGCAAGTCCACGGTTGCCGGTTGGCTGGAGTCGTTGGGCGGGCGAATGGTCGACATGGACGCGCTGGCCCGCCATGCGACCGCCCCCGGGACTTCGACGCTGCCGGCCATTCGGCGCCGCTTCGGCGATCGCGTGTTCGCGGCCGACTGGTCGCTCGATCGGGCCGCGCTGGCGGCGATCGTGTTCCGGGATCCAGCTGCGCTGGCCGACCTTGAGCGGATTGTCCATCCCGCGGTGCGCGAGCGCCTCGTCGAGGAAGTGGCAGCAGCCAGTGCCGCCGGCGTGCCGTTCGTCGTGATCGAGGCGATCAAGCTTGTCGAGTCGGGCATCGCCGCCGACTGCGACGCGGTCTGGATCGTGGACTGCAGTCAGGCGGCGCAGCGAGCACGCCTGTCCATGCGGGGCCTTGCGCCGGAGGACGCGGAGCGGCGCATGGCGGCCCAGGGCATCGGCCTGGCCGACCGGCTGGTAGCGCGGTGCACGTCCGAATTGCCCTCTGTCCCGGTGTGGCGGCTGGTCACGGATGGCCCGGCGGCAGACGTGCGAGCGGCGGTCGAGCGTGCGCTCCAGGAGGCGCTGTCGAGTCGGCGCTGAGGGCGAGGTCGGGCCGCTCAAGGGCCCAGACCCCATCCAGTCACCAGCGCCCGCTCGTGTCAGGAGCGTGGCCAACGCCGGCGCGCGGGTGCCTGGCTCGGTGCTTAAACAGCCCATCTGTTCTACTTCCGACTCTGCTGGTATGCTCCGTTGGTGCCCCCGTTCAAGCTCGTCGCCCCGTTCCAGCCGACCGGCGACCAGCCGCAGGCCATCGATCGTCTCGCGGACGGCCTTGCCCGCGGGCTAAAGCACCAGACCCTGCTGGGGGCGACCGGCACCGGGAAGACCGCCACGCTGGCGTGGACCATCGAACGGCACCAGAAGCCCACGCTGGTGCTGGCCCACAACAAGACACTGGCCGCGCAGCTGTATAGCGAGTTCCGCGAGTTCTTCCCGGAGAATGCGGTCGAGTATTTCGTCTCGTACTTCGACTACTACCAACCCGAGGCGTACCTGCCCCGCAGCGACACGTACATCGAGAAGGACTCGAGCCGCAACGACGAGATCGACAAGCTTCGGCACGCAGCTACGAAGTCCCTGTTCGAACGGCGGGACGTCATCATCGTGGCGTCCGTCAGCTGCATCTACGGCCTCGGCGCGCCGGTCGACTACGGGGCCACCGTCATCCGGCTCCGAGTCGGCGGGCAGTACCGCCGGGACGGCGTCCTTCGCCAGCTCGTCGACCTGCAGTACCAGCGCAACGACCAAGCCCTCACGCGAGCTCGGTTCCGCGTGCGAGGCGACACGCTTGAGCTCCAGCCGGCCTACGACGACTTCGTCGTGCGCGTCCAGTTCTTTGGGGACGAAGTGGAGCGCATCGTGGAGATCGACCCGCTAACAGGCGAGATGCTCGCCGAGCGAAAGGAGGTCGCCGTCTACCCAGCCTCGCATTACGTCACGCCCGCCGACAAGTTGAAGGCCGCAATCGTCGACATCGAGGCCGAGATGGAGGAGCGCTGCACGCAGATGGAGGCGGAAGGTCGCGCGCTCGAGGCGGCCCGGCTGCGCCAGCGCACCACCTTCGACCTCGAGATGATGCGCGAGCTGGGCTTCTGCTCCGGCATCGAGAACTACTCACGCCACCTCGCGCGGCGGCCCGCCGGATCTAGGCCCTGGACGTTGCTCGACTACTTCCCGCCCGACTGGCTCCTCGTGGTGGACGAGAGTCACATGACCATCCCGCAGGTCGTGGGCATGTACAAGAACGATAGGACCCGCAAGGAGATCCTGGTCGACTTCGGCTTCCGGCTTCCGTCGGCACTCGATAACCGGCCGTTGACCTTCGAAGAGTTCGACGAGCACCTGAACCAGGTCATCTACATGAGCGCGACGCCGGCCGCGTACGAGCTGCAGCGCAGCGAGCAGGTGGCCGAGCAGCTGATCCGGCCGACGGGGATCGTCGACCCGCCGGTCCGGGTTCTTCCAACGCGCGGGCAGATCGACGACCTGCTCGAGCGGATCCACGAGCGGGTGGCGCGCGGCGAGCGCGTCCTCGTGACGACACTCACCAAGAAGATGGCCGAGGACTTGGCGGAGTACCTAAAGGACCTCGGCGTGAAGGTGTCGTACCTGCACAGCGAGATCGACACCCTGGAACGGGTGCAGATCCTGCGCGACCTGCGGCTGGGCGTCTTCGACGTCCTGGTGGGCATCAACCTGCTGCGCGAGGGGATCGACCTGCCCGAGGTGACCTTGGTCGCCATCCTCGACGCGGACAAGGAAGGGTTCCTGCGCAGCGCGTGGTCGCTCATCCAGGTGTCGGGGCGTGCCGCGCGAAACGTGGGAGGCGAGGTCGTCATGTACGCCGACACCGTGACGGACTCCATGAAGCTTGCGATCTCGGAGATGGAGCGCCGGCGCGGCATCCAGCTCGCCCATAACGCGGAACGGGGGATTGAGCCGACCACCATCGTGAAGGGAGTTCGAGACCTGAACGACCGGCTGCGCGCGGTGGCCGAGGCGCCTGGCGCGTACGTCGAGGCGGGTGACGGACGGCAGCTGTCCGACATGAGCCGCGAGCAGGTGGAGCAGCTCGTCGCGCGCATGGAGGCGGCGATGCGGTCCGCGGCGCGCGAGCTCGAGTTCGAGAAGGCAGCGGCGCTGCGTGACGAGATCCGGCAGGTGCGGCTGCGGGTGCTGGACGAAGATGTATCAGTGCAGGTCCAGCGCGCAGCGGACCGGGCCGACGCTCGACGACCCGGTGGACGCAGCGGGCGGGGTAGCCGGAGTGGCCTGGGTCCCGCGACAGGCCGGGGCCCCGCGTCAGGCCGCCGGGATCGGGGTGGCGTGGACCTCGATGCGGGCGGCATGTACGTCTCGGCGGTCGAGGTGCTGCCCGCCGGGGACGAGCCGGCCGGCGTGGTGAGGATGCCCGACGCGGCGATCGACGAGGGGACGGCCTCCGACTGGCTTCCGGGCATCCGCGACGAGCACGACGACGAGGCTGGCTGGCAGGCAAAGTGGCTCGAGCGCCAAACCTGGGACCATCGCGTGACGCCCAACGTCATCCGCCGGACGGGGCAGCGCCCGCGGCGCCGCCGCTGAGACATCTGCGGCCGGGACCGCGTCTCCCATCTGGTGCCAGGGAAACGCACGGGCTGCCCCGGCGTCGGGCAGCGTCAGCCTCCGCGCGCGTGGTGCTCGGCGAAGAGATCGACCATCTCGCGCAAGAACGCGGGGATGTCCTCCACTACGCGGCCCCATGCGATGTCGCGGTCGCGGAAGGCCGGTTCGTCGACCCAGGTGGCGCCGGCGTTTACGAGGTCGTCCCTGATGCCCTTCGATCCGGTGGCGCGCCCGCCGGCGACGATCCTCGCGGAGATCGCGACGAGGCCGCCGTGACAGACAACCGCGATCGGCTTGCCCGCGGCGCGGATGTCAGCCACCAGGTCGGTCACGGCCACGTACCGACGAAGCTTGTCGGGCGCCCAGCCACCAGGGATCACCAGTGCGTCGAAGCTGGACGCGTTCACGTCGGACGCGGCGACCTCGACCGGCACTTCGAGGCCGTTCTTGCCGCGGACCGTGCCCGGCGCGATGCCCACGCTGGTGGCCGTGGCCCCCTCTTCGCGCAGGCGCATCACGCTGCACCAATACTCGAGGTCCTCGACCCCTTCGGCGGCAAGCACCGCCACGCGCATTCCCTCGAGTCGCATTCCGTCGCCTCCTGATCGCTCTCCGGCGGGCCTGCACGGATTCTAGAGGCCGCCCGTCCACCGTACCGGCGGCCTCGCCACACGACCTAGCCAACCTGCTTCGCCATACGTCCCCTCGACATCCCATGTCCTCGTCCAGATACGTCCGTGACACCGGACCTGGGCGCGGGGTGAGGCGCAATCCGGGCTGACAAACGAAGCGAGAGCCCTCGCTACGCTGGTGGTGTCAGATCATCAGCAGCAGGAGGACTCTCGGGGTGAAGTCTAGGCGTCAGCGTGCGCATCCCCAGGGAACCAACGCGCATAACCGGGTGCTCCGCCTGCCGATCGCCGCCGCGGCACCCGTCCTATCCCGCCGGGCGCAGGTCCGTCTGGCGATGCTCGACTGGCATCGCGCCCACGGCCGCAACGTGAGCCGCACGGCCCGCCACTTCGGGTACTCGCGTCCGACCGTCTATCGCTGGCTCAGCCGGTTCGACCGCTTCCGTCTGGAGACCCTGGAAGACCGGCCCTCCCGTCCGGTCCGCCGACGCCGCCCGAGCTGGACCCTGCGCGAGCTCGCCTCGGTGCGCCGCCTGCGGCTGGCCTATCCGCGCTGGGGCAAGGACAAGCTCGTGGTCCTCCTCCGGCGTGAGGGGTTCTCCCTCTCCACCTCGATGGTCGGCCGGATCCTCGATCGACTCCGGCGGACGGGCGAGCTCAGGGAGCCTGCTCCCCGGCGGATCAGCGCCCGGAAGCGAGCCTGGCCGCGGCCCCACGCCGTGCGCAAGCCGGCCGACTTGGTCGCAGCCCGCCCCGGTGACCTGGTCCAGCTCGACACGCTCGACGTCCGCCCGCTCCCGGCGCTCGTGCTCAAGCAGTTCACGGCGCGCGACGTGGTCAGCCGCTGGGACACCCTCGAGCTGCGCACGACCGCGAGCGCCCGCTCGGCGGTCACGATCCTCGACGCGCTCGCCACCCGCATGCCGTTCCCGGTGCGGGCCCTCAGCGTCGACAACGGCTCGGAGTTCATGGCCGAGTTCGAACAGGCGTGCGCCGAGCGCGGGATCGCCCTCTTCACCCTGCCGCCCCGGAGCCCGAAGCTCAACGGCCGCGTCGAGCGCGCCAACCGCACCCACACCGAGGAGTTCTACGAGGTGACCGACGCCGAGGCGACGCTGGCCGACCTGCGCCCCTCGCTCCTTGCCTGGGAGCACACCTACAACACCGTCCGACCCCACCAGGCGCTCGGCTACCGCACCCCGGCCGAGTACCTGGCCTCGCTCGGGGTCGAGGTGTAACAGAGGTACCGAACGAGTACATCCCATTGACAGGCGGGGACCGGTCCGGTATCGTCCAGCGACCATGAACCACGTCGCACTGAAGGCGAAGCGCTGGCGGCCCTGCCGGGAGGCACGGGCCTAGAGGCTTCGCGTCGGACGACGAACGGGGCCTCCAGGCACGGAGGTCCCCAGAAGGGCCGCGGAACCGCGTGGGTGTCCGCGGCTTTTTCGTGTCCGGGAACGGATCGGACCTCCACCTCGAGCCTCATGGCGCGGAGGAGTACGAGATGCGAGGGATCATCCTTGGAGACGGGCCGATGGGTCGGGCCGTCGCGACCGGCCTGCGAGAGCGGGGTGAGGAGCATGCGGTGCTTGGCCGCCCTCCGGCTGCCCATCCGCCCGGGGTCTTCTCGGACGCCGCCGTCGTCTTCGAGTTCTCGCGCGGGTCGGCGGTGTTGCCTAACCTCGTGGCCGGCCTCACGGGCGGCTGCCGAAGGTTCGTGGTTGGTACGACGGCCTGGACCGTGTCGCAGCCGGAGATCGGCGCGCTGCTGACCCACTACGGCGCTTCTGCCGTGGTGGCCGCGAACTTCAGCTTCGGCGTCAACCTCCTGGGCCGGCTTGTGGACTCCGCGAGCCGCATGTTCGGGGCATTGCCTGCATACGACCCCTACGTGCTGGAGTGGCACCGTCGCGGGAAGGCTGACCGGCCCTCAGGGACCGCGCTGGAGCTGGGGCGCCGAATCCTCGACGGGCACCCGGCCAAGCGCCGGTTGGCCGACGGCTCACGCGACGGTCCGCCGGCGACCGACGAGCTCGAGGTGGTCAGCGTGCGCGCCGGTTCGTCGCCGGGCATGCACCTCGTCGGGTTCGACGCACCCGGCGAGAGCGTCGAGCTTCGGCTCACGGCGCGCGACCGATCCGCGTACGCGATGGGCGCAATCGCGGCCGCCGACTGGCTACTGCGGTCGCCGCGCCGCCCTGGCATCCATCCATTCGACCGCGTCGTCGATGAACTGATCGACGTCGAGACTGCTGGAGGAGTTCGATGAACCCGACCGTCCGCCCCGTCCCGCTACACACGAGCCCTGGACCGCACGTCCGTGGCGCATTCACCGCCCTCGTGACGCCATTCGACGAGGACGGCAACCTCGATGAGGCGGCCCTCCGCTACCTGCTCCGATGGCAGGTCGACGCTGGCATCGATGGCCTTGTGCCGTGCGGCACCACCGGCGAGTCGCCGACGTTGGCGCCGCAGGAACGCGAGCGGGTCATCGCCGCGGCCGTGGAGGAGGCCGCTGGCGCCGGACTTCGAGGCGCTCCCGGGACACGCCGGCCGACCGTGATCGCCGGCACGGGCACCAACGACACAGCGGCAACTATCCGCGCCACGCGGCGCGCCGCCGAGCTCGGCGCCGACGCGGCCCTCGTGGTGGCGCCGTACTACAACCGGCCCGACCAGCGCATGCTGGCGGCGCACTTCACCGCCGTGGCCGACGAAGGTGGGCTGCCGGTCGTCGTCTACAACGTGCCGTCGCGCACCGGCACGAACGTCGAGGCCGACACAGTCCTGCGTCTCGCGGAGCACACACGGATCCTGGCGGTGAAGGAGGCGTCCGCCAACCTCGAACAGATCGCCACCGTCATCCGCGACCGTCCCCAGGGCTTCGCCGTGATGGCCGGCGACGACGCCTGGACGCTGGCGGTGCTCGCGATGGGCGGCGACGGCGTGATCAGCGTGGCGTCGAACGAGATCCCGGCCGAGATGGTCGCGCTCTGCCGCGCGGCCTCGGACGGTGACTGGGAGACGGCCCGCGGGTTCCACCACCGCTGGCTGCCGCTGTTCAGGGCCAACTTCCGCGGGGGGCCGAACCCGGTCCCGGTCAAGTCCGCGCTGGCAATGATGGGGCTCATCCAGGACCAGCTCCGCCTGCCGCTGCTACCGCTCGACGAGCCGGCACGGGATCGGCTCGGTGCGCTGCTGCGCCAGGGCGGGCTGCTCGATCGGGACCCGACCGTGCCGGCCGGGACGCGGCCAATGGTCGGAGCCCCGGCCGTCGGAGCACCGGCATGACTGCAGGCGCGGACGAGGCGGCCGGCGGGTCGGCGTGGGGTGCCTCGGATGCCGCTATCGGGTCGGCGAGGGCCTTGCGCGATGCGGCCGGTCACGGGGCCGGTCCGTCGCTCCTCGACGACCTTGACGCGGGCCGTCGGCGCGCGGCCTGGCCTGACCCAGACGCATCCGACGGCTGGCGAGTTGACACTGAGCTCCGGTCCGAGCTGCTGGCCCTATTCCGTGGGCCCGCCATGCGCTCATGGCACGTCGAGGGTCTGTTCGCCTTCCGCGATCTGGCTGCGCTGCCCACGAAACGGCTGCTCGATGGAGCGTGGCGGGTGGTGCCGGGTGGCACCAGCGTCCGCGCGGGAGCGTACCTCGGGCCTGGCGTAGTGATCATGCCGCCCTCGTATGTCAACATCGGTGCTTGGGTAGGGGAGGGCACGATGATCGACTCCCACGTGCTCGTGGGCTCCTGCGCGCAAGTTGGAGCGCGGGTGCACCTCTCGGCGGGGGTGCAAGTGGGCGGCGTCCTGGAACCGGCGAACGCGCGCCCGGTGATCGTGGAGGACGGGGCCTTCGTGGGCGCGCAGTGTGGGCTCTTCGACGGCGTGCTGGTTGGGCGTGAGACCGTGCTGGCTGCCGGTGTCGTCCTGACCGGCACCAGCCGGCTGTACGACCTGGTCGGTCAGCGCGTCCTGCAGGGAACGCCCGATGCGCCCTTGAGCGTTCCACCCGGCGTGGTCGTTGTCCCCGCCACGCGGCCGGCCCGCGGGTCCTTTGCCGCCGAGCAGGGGATCGGGCTGCAGTGTGCAGCGATCGTGAAGTTGCGCGACGAGGGGACATCGGCGCGGACGGCGCTCGAGCTGGCGCTGCGGTGACGGGCGCACCGCTGCACCCTGCCGGCCGCGCTCCGGCATGGGATCCAGATCCCCCCGCCTACTCGCCCGGAGTGTGGCGGGATGGGCTGGTGGCCGGGCTCGACCCCGCGGAGCTCGCGGCGGCCTTTGGTACCCCCCTATACGTGTACGACCTCGACGTGGCGGCGGCCCGAGCGCGGCGGCTGCGCAGCGCTCTCCCCGCTCGCTTCGATGTCGCGTACGCGGCTAAGGCGAACCCGTCCGTCGCCGTGATCGCCGCCGTGACCGGGGCAGGAACGGGTCTCGACGTCGCGTCGTCGGGCGAGCTCGAGGCCGCGACGCGCGCCGGCGTCGCGCCCGGGGAGACCGTCGTGACTGGGCCGGGCAAGAGTGACGCGCTCCTGCGACGCGCCGCTGAGGTGGGGGTCCGGGCGGTCGTGGTCGAGTCCCTGAGCGAGCTCGCCAGACTGGAGGCGGCCGCCCAGGCCGCCCGCGGGCTCGTCGGTGTTCTCCTGCGCCTGCCTGCGCATAACGGTCAGATCTTCGGCATGTCCCAGGAGGACGCCTTGGAAGGCGCCCGGCAGGCCCGCCAGTCGCCGTGGCTCGAGCCACTCGGTGTGCACGCGTTCGGGATCTCCGCCGAGCGAGACCACCGGGTTCTCGCCGACCATGTCGAACGGACGGTCGAAGCTGGTCGCCGACTCGCCGCTGCGGCTGGGTTCCCGCTCAGACTCGTCGACGTCGGGGGAGGACTGGGTATCCCGTACGAGGACGGGGAACCCGAGCTCGACCTGCCCGCGTTCGGCGAATGTCTGGCACACTTCGACGAAGCATGGGCCGCCGACTCGGCAACGAGTCACGTGCGCGTACTCCTCGAACCGGGCCGGTTCCTCGTGGGCCCCGCGGGGGCGTATGTCGCGC
This sequence comes from uncultured Chloroflexia bacterium, assembly GCA_963835945.1. Classification (GTDB taxonomy): domain Bacteria; phylum Chloroflexota; class Limnocylindria; order Limnocylindrales; family CSP1-4; genus JAJYNJ01. The sequence continues at coordinate 54,269 of CAWIHR010000018.1, read as the reverse complement.
GGGTCGTCGACGTGAAGCGACTACACGGGCGGCACGTCGCGATCCTTGACGGCGGCATCAACCATCTGCTTGCGCCGGCTCTCGTCGGCCGTCGCCACCGCCTTCACCTCGTCGGGTCGCCGCCGGCCGGCTCGCGCGTGCTTGGCCCGACCGACTTGGTCGGTCCCCTCTGCACGAGCCTCGACGTGTTGGCCCGACCGGAGGCGTTCCCAGAGCCCCGCCCGGGGGACCTGATTGTCGCCCTCGACGCAGGAGCCTACGGCTTCACCCAGTCGATGCCGTGGTTCCTGTCGCACGAGGGACCGGCGGAGGTCGGCGTGTCGCGCGGACGCGCCCAGCTGCTGCGTCACCGGCTCGACCCAGCGGCGGTGCTCGACGCGCAGCTGCTGCCCGAGCAGTAGCCCAGCGCTCCTGCGCCTGACGGCTCCGGAGCGGCAGCCGATGGCTTCTCCAGCCCTGCGCATGGGGTCTCGCAAGAACCGCACATCTGTTCTGATTCCATCCGAGCGGCTACACTTACGTGGTATGCCCCAGGAGCTGCTGGTCGTTCGCGGAGCCCGCGAGCACAACCTCAAGAACATCACCGTCGAGGTTCCGCGCGACCGGCTGGTTGTCGTCACGGGGCTGTCGGGGAGCGGCAAGTCGAGCCTCGCGTTCGACACGATCTACGCCGAGGGGCAGCGCCGGTACGTCGAGAGCCTGTCGGCGTACGCGCGGCAGTTCCTGGGTCAGATGGAGAAGCCCGACGTCGACCAGATCGACGGACTGAGCCCGGCAATCTCCATCGACCAAAAGGGCGCCAGCCGCAACCCTCGCTCGACCGTGGGCACCGTCACGGAGATCTACGACTACCTGCGCCTGCTCTTCGCCCGCGTGGGACGCCCTCACTGCCCTGAGTGCGGCCGCGAGATCGCGCGCCAGAGCGTGCCCCAGATCGTGGACCGCATCCAGGCCCTCCCCGACGGGACCCGGTTGCTGATCCTCGGGCCGCTCGTCAAGGACCGCAAGACCGAGGGCGATCGGGTGTTCGAGGCCGCGAGGCGTCAGGGCTTCGTGCGCGTGCGAGTCGACTGCGAGTTGCTGGACCTCGACGAAGTGCGCTCGCTCGACAAGTACAAGCGCCACACGATTGAGGTCGTCGTCGACCGACTGGTCGCGCGGCACTCCGACGACGACGGCGTGGCCTACGGCCCGGAGCACCCCAATCCTGACCTGGGGCGGCTTGCCGATTCGGTGGAGACGGCGCTGCGCCTCGGCGAGGGCGTGATGGTCGTCGCACCGGCGGAAACGGGGGCGTTCGAGGAGCAGCGCTTCAGCGAGCGCTACAGCTGCGCATTCGACGGCACGATCCTAGAGGAGCTCGAGCCGCGAAGCTTCTCGTTCAACTCGCCCCACGGCGCGTGCCCCGCCTGCACCGGACTCGGCGTCCGACTGGAGATCGACCCGGCCCGGCTTATCCCGAACCGCGATCTGGCGCTGCGCGAAGGCGCCCTCCAGCCGTGGACGCGGATGCCCATGGAGAACTCTTGGCAGCTCAAGATCATCGATGCGATCGCCGAGCGGCATGGGTTCCGGACGGATGTGCCTGTGCGGGAGCTGTCGCAGGAGGCCCTCAACGTTCTTCTGTATGCGGAGCGCGGCGAGCGGGTGGTGGTGCGGTACCAGCACGACCGCGGCGAGAACTCGTACGAAGCCACGTTCGAAGGCCTGGTGCCCAACCTCGAGCGGCGTTTCCGCGAGACTGAGTCCGAGTACGTCAAGTCGGAAATCGAGCGGTACATGGTCGAGCGGCCGTGCCCGGCCTGCGCCGGCAAACGGCTGCGCCCGGAGGTGCTGAGCGTCACCATCGACGGTCGCACGATTGCGGACGTCGCCGCGCTGTCGGTCACTGACGCGCTCGCCTGGGCGACGGACCTGCCCGACCGCCTCAGCGACCGGGAGGCGACCATCGGGCGGCAAGTCCTCAAGGAGATCCGTGCTCGGCTTGGGTTCCTGGTCGACGTTGGCCTCGACTACCTGACCGTCGATCGCACCAGCCAGACACTCTCCGGCGGCGAGGCGCAGCGGATTCGCCTGGCTACGCAGATCGGCTCGAGCCTGATGGGCGTGCTCTACATCCTCGACGAGCCCTCGATCGGGCTGCACCAGCGCGACAACGCGAAGCTCATCGCGACCTTGACCCGACTGCGCGACCTGGGAAACACCCTGATCGTCGTTGAGCATGATGAGGAAACGATCCGCACGGCCGACTGGGTGGTCGACGTCGGGCCCGGGGCCGGCGAGCACGGCGGCGAGGTAGTAGCGGCGGGACCGCTCGATGCGATCCTCGCGGAGCCCCGGTCGCTCACGGGCGCGTACCTCCGCGGCGAGGCGTTTGTGCCCATCCCGAAGCGTCGGCGCCCTGGCAACGGCTCCACGCTCGTCGTCCGCGGCGCACGGGCGCACAACCTGCGCAACATCGACGTGGCGTTCCCGCTCGGCACGTTCGTCGTGGTGACTGGCGTGTCGGGCTCGGGGAAGAGCACCCTGGTCGCCGAAGTGCTCTATCGCGCGCTGGCACGTGAGCTGTACGGGACGCGGGACGAGCCCGGAGAGCACGACCGCATCGATGGGTCGAGCGCGGTCGACAAGGTCATCGAGATCGACCAGAGCCCCATTGGGCGAACGCCCCGCTCCAACCCGGCGACCTACACGGGCCTGTTCGGGCCCATGCGCGAGCTCTTCGCCGGCGTTCCGGAGGCCCGTTTGCGTGGCTACAAGGCGGGACGGTTCAGCTTCAACGTGAAGGGCGGCCGCTGCGAGAACTGCAAGGGTGACGGGATCATCAAGATCGAGATGCAATTCCTGCCCGACGTCTACGTGCAGTGCGAAGTCTGCAAGGGAAAGCGGTACAACCGCGAGGCGCTCGAGATCCACTACAAGGGCAAGTCGATCGCCGACGTGCTCGAGATGACGGTCGAGGAGGCGCTCGACGTGTTCTCGGCCGTCCCCGCGATCGCAAGCAAGCTGCAGACGCTCAACGACGTTGGGCTCGGCTACATCCACCTGGGCCAGCCAGCGACGACGCTGTCCGGAGGCGAGGCCCAGCGCGTGAAGCTGTCGACCGAGCTGTCCCGCCGGGCGACCGGACGGACGGTCTACGTGCTCGACGAGCCGACGACGGGGCTGCACTTCGCGGACGTCGAGAAGCTGCTGCAGGTGCTGCACCGGCTCGTTGACGCCGGCAACACGGTCATCGTCATCGAGCACAACCTCGACGTGATCAAGACCGCCGACTGGATCGTGGACCTGGGGCCCGAGGGCGGCGCCCGGGGCGGCGCGGTCGTCGCCGAGGGCACGCCCGAGCATGTGGCGCAGGTGGTGGAGTCCGCCACGGGCGAGTACTTGGGCCGCGTGCTGCGCGGCGAGCCGCTGGTGCCTTTGACGGACGTGACGTTCGCCGAGGCTGCCGGCCGGGCCCTCGACGGGCGTCCGCGCCGTCGCACGACGGAGCAGGTAGTTGCGAAGCGCGCCGCGGTCGGGCCCCGGGTGAGGGCGTAGGTACGCGACCCAGGCCTCGACGGCAGCCTCGCCGCCGGCTACGGCCGGAAGCGGCACAAGGTTGCCCAGGATGGCGCGCCCGTCGACAGACAGGCGCGTGACGTTACCGGTGACCCGCTGCGCCTTGTGCATGCGAATCCGGTACGTCGTGCCCTGGAACTGGCGGGTGACTCGCGCGTCGCCCCAGTCGGCCGGCGGTCGCGGGTCAATCCGCGGCCGGTCGTGCTCCGGCCGGACGCCCAGGATCCACTGGGTGACCGCCATGAAGTTCCAAGCGGCAGTCCCGATCAGCCACGAGTTCTTCGCCTCGCCGCAGCTTGGCGCGTCGCGGCCCGCAATCATCGGGGCATGCACGTACGGCTCGCTTCGGTAACATCCGAGATCGCCTCGCGGGCGGAAGGGCAGGTGCGGAGGCGGTGGTCGAGAACGGCGTCGCCGTAGCCCAGGGTGGTCTCCGTGATCATCACCCATGGGTTCGTGCGGCAGAAGATGCCGCCGTTCTCCTTGTAGCCAGGCGGGTACGAAGTGCTCTCGCCCAGGCGAGCACGGAAGCGCGTGCACGCGGGCTGGTGGAGCATGACGTCGTGCGGCGTGGCGAGATGCTGCCGCAGCGCCGCGAGCGCGCGCCGGTCAAGTCCCGCGCGCCCCGCCCGTCCATCCTCCACGCTGATGCCCGCTATCACGCACATCCCCTGCGGTTTCACGAAGATCTGGCCTTCGGCGTTGCCGGCCAATCCGATTGCCACGCCAGCGCGGTCTTAGGCGCGGCGGAACCAGTCGCTGTCCCAGCCGCGGTCGTCTGCCGCTCGCCGCACGGTCGCCGCCGCCACCCGGCACCGGTCGGCCTCGCCCGCATCCCCCCGCCGAGCCGTGATGCGACTCATTTCACTCGCGGCGAGCACGAACAGCTGGGCGATGTAGACGGACTCGGCGACGCTGGGTTCCTGGTGCGGGGCGGTCTGGAAGGATGAGCCTGGCGTCTCGGAGCCCGAGCTCAGGTGAGGCAGTTGTTCCAGTCAGCGCGCGCGTTCAGCGGCGGCCCGCCGGCGAGGTCCGCTCCAGCGTGTACCCGACGAACCGCTGCAAGTGCCCGTGCAGCGGGGTCTCGGTGCCCGACATGTTGTCGCAGGCGACAAGCTCCTTGGAGATGCTCTGGTCGCCCGCCTCCTTGAGGTACGCCCCCATTGGGAGCACCAGCCAAGCGGGTCGTTGCAGAAGCCGGTCTCCACGGCGTCGTTGCCACGCTTAGTCAGGGGCCGTCGGGAGCCGAACGGCCGCGAGGTTTCGGTCCCGGGCACTGCCGGGGCACCCGAGCAAGTCCATCCTCCAGTTGTGTGCGGCTGGCCCCTATAGCTCGGTGGCCCGTAGACTGGCCGTCGATGGCAGAGCCCACGTGGAACGCGCACTCGTTCGGTGCCGTGTCCGCCAACAGCTCATCACTTCGCGCCCGATCTTTCTCCGTCGAGAGCTTGGGGCAGCCCTCATGCTCGCGCTCGAGCGCTACATGTGGGAGCGGCGGCAGGCGGGGCTCCTGCGCGCGTACCGGGGCCGTGGCGCGGAGTCGGCCGCGGCGAGTCGAGCGTGGAGACCGCCCCGTGAGCCGCATCGTGATCTTCATGTTCAACGACTGCACAACGGATGCACGGGTGTTTGCGCGAAGCCGGGAGCCTGGCCTCTGCGGGATACCAAGTGACGATCATGGCACGCACGCGGGATCCCAACGCCGGCGCGATCGAGGGGGAGCGGCGCGACGGCTTCGAGATCCTGCGGGTACCACCGCCGCAGGGCTGGAAACGCCGGTATGCCCTGGCCCGGTATCCTTGGAAAGCCCGAGTCGTCCACGGCCGCATACCAGCGTGCGATGACCAGGACGCGCAACGGCGGCATGGCACGCCGTCTGCGGCCACTCCACGAGAACCCGCGTCGCGCCCCAGGCCGTCGCCACACCGACTCGAGCGAGCGCCCCCTGAACGGCCGCCGCTGCTCCTCGTGCGGGCGCTCGACCCGACGGGAACCCTTCTCGGCCCGTCGGCAGACACCGCGCCCGCATCCGCAAACCGCGCCCCGACCGGACTGACGGTGGCCCGGTCTCTGGCCGAACTGGACCTACCCCGCTTTCGTGGACACCTACCATCGCGGCAGTGTCCGCGGAAGGAGTCCACGTTGGGGAAGCAGCGGTTCTACACGGAGGAGTTCAAGGCCGAAGCCGTGGTTCTGGCCCGCAGCTCGGGGCAGTCGATCCGGCGGACGGCGCTCGATCTCGGCATCACGAACGAGACGCTCGGCCGCTGGCTCCGCGAGGCCGACGCCCGGCCACGGGGCACGCCCCTCGCCGCCGACGAGCGGGCTGAGCTCGTCGAGCTGCGCCGGCGGGTCAAGGTCCTCGAGACCGAGCGGGAGATCCTCCGAAAAGCCGCGGCCTTCTTCGCCCAGGAGACCGAGCGGACCCGGTGACGGTGTTCCGCTTCGTCGAGCGAGAGAGGGCCAGGTTCGCAGTGCGGACCCTCTGCCGCGTGCTCGGTGTCTCCCCGAGCGGCTACTACGCCTGGCGCGAGCGCGGCCCGTCGGCACACACGCTCGCCGACCGTGCCCTCATCGAGCAGGTCCGGCACGCGCATGCCCGGAGCCGCGGCACGTATGGCGTGCCCCGGGTCCATGCAGAGCTCCGCGCCGACGGCGTCCACGTGGGCCGCAAGCGGGTCGCCCGCCTCATGGCGGGAGCGGGCCTCGCCGGCGTCCATCGCCGTCGCTTCGTCACCACCACCCGGCAGGACCGGACCGCGACCCCCGCGCCGGACCTCGTCGAGCGCGACTTCACCGCACCGGGGCCCGACCGGCTCTGGGTCGCCGACATCACGTACCTGCCGACCCGGTCGCGCTTCTGCTATCTCGCGGCGATCGTCGACGCCTGGAGCCGCCGGATCGTCGGCTGGTCGATGGCCACGCACCTGCGGACCGAGCTGATCCTCGGGGCGCTCGACATGGCCATCGCCCGCCGTCAACCGGCCGATGGCCTCATCCACCACTCCGACCGGGGCACCCAGTACACGAGCCTCGCGTTCGGCCGGAAGCTCGGGGAGGCAGGGATCGCCGCGTCGATGGGCTCGACCGGCGATGCGTACGACAACGCGATGGCCGAGAGCTTCTTCGCCACCCTCGAGACCGAGCTCATCGACCGCTCAGACTGGTCAGACCCAGCCCAAGCCAAGGCCGCGGTGTTCGAGTACATCGAGGTCTTCTACAACCGGGTCCGCCGCCACAGCGGGATCGGCTACTTCAGCCCCGCCGACTTCGAGGAGCGCTATCGTTCGAGCCCGGCCATCCAGGCCGTGTGACGCATCACCGTCCACGAAACCGGGGCAACTCCAGCCAGGTCGGATGGAATTGCCGGCCTGTGCCCTGGGTCTTGGTCTCTGCTGTCCCCGTTGTTGTCCTCGTCCAGATACGTCCGTGACACCGGGCCCTGGATGCGGGTGAGGCGCGACCGGGGCTGAGAACGGTGCGAGAGCCCTCGCTACGCTGGTGGTGTCAGACATCAGCCGGAGGAGGGCTCTCGTGGGCAAGTCTATGGTCCGGCGTGGGCGGCGTCGCGGGCGTGCGGCCCAGGCCCGCCTGGTCGGACGGATCCGGGGCGGGGTGGTCCTGACCGCCCGCGCCAAGGCGCGGCTCGATCTTGTCGACTGGCATCACGCGCACGGTGGCAACGTCAGCCGGACGGCCCGCCACTTCGGCTACTCGCGCCCGACCGTCTATCGCTGGCTCGGCCGCTACGACCGCCACCGACTCGAGCCGCTCGAGGACCCACCCTCGCCGCCCGCTCCGCCGCCGCCGGCCGACCTGGACCGTGGCGCAGGTCGAGGCGGTGCTCGCGCTCCGCGAGTGCTATCCACGCTGGGGCAAGGACAAGCTCGTCGTCCTCCTGCGGCGAGGGGATCACGCCTGTCATGCTCGATGGTCGGACGGATCCTCGCGCGCCTGCGGCGGAACGGCGACCTGCGCGAGCCGGTCGGGCGCCGGATCAGCGTCCGCCGCCGGCGCTGGGCCCGGCCCTATGCCGTGCGCAAGCCGGCCGACTGGCGGGTCGAGCGGCCGGGTGATCTGGTCGAGCTCGACACGCTCGACGTCCGGCCACCTGGGGCGACCCACCCCCTGAAGCAGTTCACCGCCCGCGACGGGTCAGCCGCTGGGACGTGGTCGAGCTGCGCTGCAATGCCCTGGCCCGCACGGCGGCCTCGGTCCTCGACGCGCTCGCCGCGCGGATGCCCTTCCCGGTCCGCGCCATCAGCGTCGAGGACGGGAGTGAGTTCATGGCCGAGTTCGAGGCGGCCTGCGCGGAGCGGGGTATCCGCCTGTACGTCCTGCCGCCCCGCTCGCCCAAGCTAGAACGGCGCGGTCGAACGCGCCAACCGCACCCACACCGAGGAGTTCTACGAGGTCACCGACGCCGAGCCCACCTCGCCGCCCTGGCCGCCGCACTGCGCGACTGGGAGACACGTCTACAACCACGTCCGGCCCCACCAGGCGCTGGGCTACCTCACCCCGGCCGAGTACCTGGCTTCGTTGGGGTCCGGGTGTAACGGAGGTACCGGACGAGTACACCTGTTTGACACTGAGAACCCGGCAGCCTAACATCAACGCGCCTTTATATAAAGGTTCGTTCTCTCGTTCCCGCATGCCGACGCCATCGAGCCGGAGCCAGCAGCCGCGCAGTAGGAGTGCCTGCAGTCGCGAGGTGCCTGGCCACCCCGGCAGAGCTTCTGGGCGGAGGCGCAGGGCACGAGCAAGTGTCTGTACCGGCCAGCGAAGCGCCGCGGAGCCGGGCGCCAGTCATCGGGAGAGGAAACTTACGGTGGAAGAAGAGACGGTCGGCACGAGCGAGGAGATCGCCGCAGCGAGCGCCAACGGCAACAGCAGCGGGCACGCGCGTCGTCGCAAGGACGGCAAGATCCGCGTCGCGATCATCGGCGTCGGCAACTGCGCCAGCAGCCTGGTGCAGGGCCGCTACTACTACGAGAACGCGAAGGTGGGCGACACCATCCCCGGCATCATGCACGTCGACCTGGGCGGCTATCAGATCCACGACATCGAGTTCGTCGCGGCCTTCGACATCGACAAGAACAAGGTCGGCAAGGACCTCTCCGAGGCGATCTACCAGAAGCCCAACAACACCTACGTCTTCCAGCAGGTGCCGCACATGGGCGTCACCGTCGAGCGGGGCATGACGCACGACGGCCTGGGCAAGTACCTGAGCCAGATCATCGAGAAGGCGCCCGGCCCGACCGCCGACATCGTGCGCATCCTGCGGGAGCGCGAGGTCGACCTCATGGTCAGCTACCTCCCGGTGGGCAGCGAAGCGGCCACGAAGTGGTACGTCGAGCAGGCCCTCAATGCGGGCGTCGGCTTCATCAATGCCATCCCGGTCTTCATCGGCCGCGAGCCCTACTGGCAGCGCCGCTTCGCCGAGGCCGGCCTGCCCATCATCGGCGACGACATCAAGAGCCAGGTGGGCGCCACCATCACCCACCGCGTCATGACCCGCCTCTTCATGGACCGCGGCGTGCGGCTGGATCGGACCTACCAGCTGAACTTCGGGGGCAACACGGACTTCCTCAACATGCTCGAGCGGGAACGGCTCGAGTCTAAGAAGATCTCGAAGACCAACGCCGTCACCTCCATGCTCGACTACGAGCTCGACCCCGACGACATCCACGTCGGACCCTCGGACCACGTGCCCTGGCTCAAGGACCGCAAGTTCTGCTACATCCAGATGGAGGGCACGACCTACGGCGACGTGCCGCTGCGGGCCGAGCTGAAGCTCGAGGTCTGGGACAGCCCGAACAGCGCGGGCGTCATCACCGACGCGATCCGCTGCCTGAAGCTCGGCCTCGACCGCGGCCTGTCGGGCACCCTCGTCGGGCCGTCCTCGTACTTCATGAAGAGTCCGCCGCTGCAGCAGCACGACGACGTCGCGCATGCGCGGGTGGAGGCCTTCATCCGCGGGGAGGACAACGAGACGCTCACCGGGGATGCCGTACCGGCCACGACGGGGGGCAGGGCGCGCTCAAAGACGGGTGCTGCTTCTTAGAGAGCGGGACGACGGCGGTCGCCATGTCAAGAGCCGGCCTCGAGCCGGCAAAGAGATCCACGCGGGGAGCGGCTGGCGTTTTGGTAACGACCAGCCGCCTCCGATTCGTTGAGCTAACGGGCCAAGACTCGCCAGTACCCGGTCCGACGGTCTCGACGATCGTGAGGCGGTCCCGGTTCGTCCGAGACGCAGAAGCCAGGGGCGTCGAGGGGCGCCCTGCCCTCGCCGCCAGGCAGCCATGGCCAGAGGCGGCGGTACCTCGGGAGAGACGCGGGCGACGGGGCCATTGATCCCGACCTGGAGCGCCGCGAACAGGCCGGACGCCTGCCGCAGATCACTGAGGGCGAGATCGGATGAGCGCGTCATTCGCGCGCCACCCTACTCTCGCGTCAGTGGTTGGTCGTGTTGATGTGAGCCGGTTGCCTACCGGTCAGTGTGTGGCGCATGAACGTGCGGCTCATCAGCCGGTGGCCCGCGCGTTGGAGCCCGGCAGGGGATTCACCGCTCCTCCCACGCTCGTCCGTTCGGACTGGCGTCCAGCCGTGTCCTGACCGAGATCAGCCGTTCAGCCCTTCACGCCGGAACGCCTCGGCGTCCTGAAGTCGACGGCGCAGCGCATTCAGGAACCGCGCCCCGAGCTCACCATCGACGAGGCGATGGTCGGCCGAGAGGGTGAGCTTCATGACTTGGCGGATGCCGATCCCGTCGCCGACGACGATGGGCGTCGGGATCACGCTGGACACGGCGAGGATGGCTGCTTCGCCGGGGTTGATGATCGCGCTGAACTCGTCGACTCCGAACATGCCCAGGTTCGAGACGGTGAAGGTGCTGCCGGTCATGTCGTCGACCGGCAAGCTGCCGGCTCGGGCGCGCTCAGCCAGCCCGGCGGCTCGCTCATGCAGCTCGGCGAGGGAGCATCGATCGGCGTCGCGGATGACCGGGACCACGAGGCCGTGGGGTACCGAGACGGCCACGCCAAGATGGACACGTCGGCGCGTCCAGACGAGGGTGCCATCGGTGCGCGAGTTCACGTCCGGAAACTCGGCCAGCGTCTGGGCGGTCGCGGCCAGGATGAAGTCGGTCACGCTGAACGTCGCACCGGCGGCGTTGAGCTCCTTGCGAAGCGCGAGGAGCCCGCTCATGTCGACCGCGACGGTGACCGTGAAGTGGGGGATCGTGGTGGCGCTCTGGGTCAGCCGCTCGGCGATCACCCGGCGCATGCGGCTCAGTGGCCGCGGCGCCTCTTCGCCTGGACCCCACGAGGCGCCCTCGTCGGGTGAGGCGACGGGCGCGAGCGTGGACGGGGTGAGCGATACTGTCTCAAGGGCTGCCCGGACGTCTCGCTCGGTGATCCTCCCGTCCGGCCCGCTGCCGATGATCGTCCGCGGGTCGATGCCCGACGCAGCCGCGAGCTGACTCGCGCGGGGGCTGATGCGTACCCGTTGGGCCTCGCCCGACGCAGATCGGACACGGCTTGGCGGGCTGTCCGCGGTCTCGGCCCGCGTCTCCCCGGGCGCGGAAGGCAGGGGCGGCGCGAGGGCTGGCTCCGCCTTGCGATCCGTCGCCTGGACCTCCGGCACGTCGTCCGGCAGCGTCTCGCCCGCCGCCCCGACGTAGGCGCAGACGGTGTTGACGGGGACCGTCTCGCCGGCACCGACGAGGATCCGCAGGACGACGCCCTCGTCGAAGGCCTCGACGTCCATGTTGGCCTTGTCGGTCTCGATCTCGAAGAGAATGTCGCCGCGCCCGACCGGGTCTCCCTCGGCCTTGTGCCATGCGACGATCGTGCATTCCTCGGTCATCTGGCCCGGCTTCGGCATCAGGATCGGGTGTGCCATGACTGTCCCTCTGGCGTCCTCGGCAGGTCTGGCTGGTCAGACCTAGAGCTGGGCGGCAACTGCCGCGACGATGTCCGCGGCCGTCGGCAGGAAGGCCCGCTCCAGTCCCTCCGCCTGGGGCGAGATGCCATTGGCCGCGCCGACCCGCCCCACCGGCGCGTCGAGAAAGTCGAAGGCCTCGAGCTGCACCCGGGCGACGATCTCGTTCACGAAGCTGCCGACGAGGATGGCCTGCGAGGCCACCACGCAGCGCCCGGTCTTGCGGACCGAGGCGAGAACGGTGGCCATGTCGAGCGGAACGAGGCTGCGCAGGTCGATGACCTCGGTCTCGATCCCCTGCTCAGCCGCCAGGCGCTCGGCAGCCGCGAGCGCGTCGAGGACGGCCGGTCCCCAGGCGACGACGGTCGCATCGGCCCCTGCGCGAGCGACGCGCGCCACCCCGATCGGCTCGAGGCGGTCGTCGTCGGGCACCACGCCCTTGGTCGGGTAGAGGGCCTGGCTCTCGACGAAGAGGACGGGGTTGTTGGTGCGGATCGCCGCCTTCAGCAGACCCTTGGCATCCGCAGGCGTGGCCGGGTACACCACGTAGAGCCCCGGGATGTGGGTGAAGAGGCTCTCCAGCGACTGGCTGTGCTGGCCGCCATAGCCCTTGCCCGCGCCCACCGAGGCGCGAATGACGAGCGGCACCTCCACCTGGCCGCCCGACATGTAGTGCCACTTGCCGGCCTGGTTGGCGATCTGGTCCGACGCCATCAGCGCGAAGTCCATGTACATGAGCTCGACCACGGGGCGCGCGCCGACCATGGCGGCACCCACGGCGGTCCCGCAGATGCAGGCTTCGGAGATCGGCGTGTTGAAGACGCGCTGCCGGCCGAACGCCTCGAGCAGGCCTTTGGTGGCCTTGAACGCCCCGCCGTAGTCGGCGAGGTCCTCGCCATAGAGGATGACCCGTCGGTCGCGCAGCATCTCCTCGACGAGCGCCTCGCGGATCGCGTCGCGGTAGGTGATGGCCCCCTCGACGCGCTTGGCCGCGGGCGGGTCGGCGTACGTGACCACCGCCTGCTCGGGCGCCGGAACCTCGTCTGCCGCCGTATCGGTATAGAGGTACCGCAAGAGGTCGGCCGGGTCTGGATCCGTCGCCGCGGCAGCCCGGAGGGCCGCCCGCGCGTTGCGCTCGCGGGCTCGTGTCTCCAGCTCGGCGATGCTCTGCGCATCGGCCGCGCCGGCTTCGATCAGCTGCGCCTTGAGCTGCTCGATGGGATCGACCGCACGCCAGGCCGCCTCCTCCTCGCGGGTGCGGTACTCGTTGCGCGGGTCCGAGAGCGAGTGGCCGTAGTAGCGATAGGTGCTGGCCTCGAGGAGGACGGGACCTTGGCCTTCGCGACAGCGGGCCGCGGCCCGTTCCACGGCGTCGCGGACCGCCAGGACGTCCATGCCGTTGACGAGCTCGGCCGCCATGTTGTCCTCGGCGAAGCCGGCCGCACGGCGCGCCAGGTGGCGCACGCCCATCACCTCGTCATCGGTGCGGTGGGTCATCCCGTAGTGGTTGTTCTGGATGAAATAGATGATCGGCAGCCCGAAGGGCCGATCGCCGGCCAGGTGGTTGGTCCACTGCGCCTGGGTCGCCCAGTTGAGCGACTCGAGCACGACGCCGTTGGCGTACGCCCCGTCGCCCGCGAAGCAGCACACGACCCGCTCTGAGCCGCGATAGCGCAGCGCCATGGCCGCGCCCGTGGCGATCGGGACCGAGCCACCCACGATCGCGTTGGCCCCGAGGTGCCCGGTGGAGAAATCGCCGATGTGCATGCCGCCTCCGCGGCCGTGGCAGTACCCCTCGTCCTTGCCGAAGAGCTCGGCGATCGTGCGGTAGATGTGCTCCTCGAGCGCCGCCGCGAGCCACTCGTCGTGGGTCGTGGCGGACGAGTGCGGCAGGCGGGCGCGCAGCGCCTCGTCGGGCATCCGCCGGAGCGCGGCAAACCCCTTCGCGATCGCGTCGCCGTGCCCGCGGTGGGAGCTCGTGACGTGGTCATCCGCCCGCAGCGCGGCGCAGGCGCCCACCGGTGAGGCCTCCTGGCCGATCGAGACGTGCGTCGGGCCGCGGTAGTCGTAGCCGGGGAGCGGGCCGTAGCCGCCCGAGCGGAGACGCACGATCATCTCCTCGAGCTCGCGGATGGCCAGCATGTCGTCGAGGAGGTCGAGTGAGGCGGCTGCGGTCAGTCGTCCCGCGGCCAGCTCCGAGGTGAGGTTGCCGGCGTAGGCGAAGCCACGGTAGGAGCCGAGCGAGGCCTCGAACGGCACGAAGTCCGGTCGAGTGTCGCTGTGGTATGTCGGCTCCGGGGCCATGCGACCCTCCAATTTCATCCGCTCCGCCGCGTGACAAGCGGCTCGGTGCTGCCTGCACATTTGCCAATGCAGGCATGGCGCAGGCCATGTTCTCCTCCGGCGCTCCTCGCCCGCACCTCCGGCTTGCCCAACCGCGCCCAGCGTGCAGCCTCGAGGCCGCTCCTCCTGTACCGTGAACACGACATCGAATTGCGCCAGTCGGAGGCCACTTCCCCAGCGGGCTCGCGTAGACTTCGTCGCCGCGTTGCGGGCACGATCTTTACTGCCCGCCCCGATCCCAGCCCACCCCGCACGCCTCGGCTCATCGAGCGCAGGCCGACGTCAGTCGAGGCTTGGCCCCAGACTCCCCCGACCGCTAGCATGCCCGGGACGTAAGCCACGCGACTAGGATGCATGCCCGGCAATACCGCTGGCCGGGGATCCTCTGCTTGTCTTGCAGGCGCGGCGTTCGGGGCGACCAGACCGCCCATGTCGCAAGTCCGCGCCTTCGTCCCTCCATGGTCGCCGAGAGCCAGAATCCGCACGCGCACCGTCACGCCTTGATAACCTGGATGCCTCGCTGTACTAGGCCGCGCTCCGCGCCTTCGGAAATGCCACTGTCGGTCACAAAAACGTCGATGGCCTCCAAACGGCCAACGTGGACCAACGAGCGCGTCCCGATCTTGCTGCTGTCGGCCAGCAGGATCACCTGTCGGGCCCGAACAAGCACCAGCTCCTTCGTGTACGCTTCGAGCGGGTCCGTTGTCATGAGGCCACCCTCTAGGGAAAGGGCGAACGTGCCCATCAGGGCGCGGTCGACGCTGATCTTATCGAGCATCAGCTGCGTGAGCGGTCCGACCAGGGCCTGACTCTTCGAGCGCAACTGCCCGCCAATCACGATCACCTGCGGCGCTTGATCGACGAGTTCCATGGCGACCGGCAGGTTGTTCGTTACGACGGTGAGGCGGTCCCAGCTGTGCAGCAGCCTTGCCACCGCCAGCAACGTGCTGCCACTGTCGAGGTAGATCGTGTCGCTTGGCGACAGCAGCTCAACGGCGCGTGCCGCGATCAGCTCCTTCTGTTCCGAGGCCGTGCTGGTCTTGAGGTTGAACAAGATCTCCTCGGCCCGCTGGTCGATGACCATGGCCCCGCCACGCACTCGCAGGAGCTTCCCCTCCGCGGCCAGTTGGTCCAAGTCCCGCCTCACGGTTGCCTGTGAGACGCCGAGTGCTGAACTCAGCTCGTCGAGCCGCGCCCCGCGCCGCGACTCGACGATGGACCGAAGCTGCGCACGGCGCTGTATCGACAGCTGGCGTGAGCTGCCCGTGGCATGCGTTAAATCAACCACCATTGCACATCCTTGCATATCATGGCAGGTTCTTCCGTATCTTGACAAGCCCCAATGGGTTGCTAGTCTTCAGCGTGCGTGGTTGCAGTGCGATGGGGCTCTGACCTAAGGCCGTCGCGAGACGCCCCGCATTGCGAGTGCGAGACCGGGTGAGCGATCGCAGAAGAGGCTGTCGCCGGTATGGGGGCTTGTGATATCGTCGCCGGCGACGGGCCGAGGAGCGGAAGGAGCTCGAGTTCGTGATCGAGGCTGAAGTACTCGCGCTGTTCGACTCCTGCTCGAACTTGGGACGTTGGGGAGCTGATGATGAGCGTGGGACGCTCAACTACATCACTCCCGACAAGCGTCTCGGAGCCCTGTCGCTGCCGCGCAGCGGCACAGTCGTGTCGCTCGGCAAGGACCTAGTGACGAGGGGCAGCCGCGAGACACCGCCGAGCGCCCTCCACGCGATGACCTCACTTGGCCCGGGTGAGATCTCGGCACAGGACATCCTTTTCCTCAGCCCGCACGGTTTTGAAGTCACGCACCTCGATGCGATCGGTCACGTCAACTTCCGCGGCAAGGTGTATGGGATGCGCTCTATCGAGGAAACCTTCTCGACCGAGGGCCTCCGCTTCGCATCGGTCGCCGCGGCCAGCGACGGCATTGTGACCAGAGGGGTCCTCCTTGATGTCGCCGCAAGCCGGGGAGTTGACTGCTTGGATCGTGGAGATGGCGTCGGATTGGAAGACCTCGAGGCTGCCGAGAGCGCTTCGAATGCGACAGTCGGGCCTGGCGATGCCGTGTTCGTCAGGACAGGACTGGGACTTCGGGTCGCGAGGGGGGGCATCGATGGTCCGGACCTGCGAGAGGGCGTTCTCCCCGAGGTCATACCCTGGTTGCATTCCCGGTCAGTCGCGGTGTATGCCGGCGACTGCATTGAGCGCCTGCCCAGCGGGTATCCGTCTATTCCCTTGCCCCTCCACCAGGTCGGGATGGTCAGTATGGGCCTGTACTTCCTCGACGAGCCCGACATGGAAGCGCTCGCCCGCGCATGTCGGAGTGAGGGTCGGAGTGATTTCCTCCTGATCGTCGCCCCGCTGAGGATCCTCGGTGGCACAGCGAGCGCGGTCAACCCGCTCGCGATCTTCTGAAAAGAGATGATCATGCCGCCAGAACTCGCTGCCCCTCCTGACATGGCTGAGAGCCCGGGACTTTGTGGGCATCGCCGAGGGACTGCTGGGCGCGATTGGGTGGATGGAACTCTTCAGTCGTGGCAGACCGGGACGTCCGGCGCGGATATTGCGCGATCCATGCGGAAGCGCTTAGGCGATACCGGAACTCGAGCTGCCCGGGCGGGTGGCCGGGCCCGAGCGGCCTCGTCCCCTGTGCCAGCACCAGAAGCGGATCTCGTGGGGGCCCGTCCATGCTCGATGGCGGGATTGCATCGGGCAGGGAAGATGGGCCGTACGGCACTTGCACTCAGATCTATGGGAAGGGGATGTTCGGGGAGGTTTGTCGCACTCCCGGCGATTGGGCTGATTTGCGAGTGCTGTGGATCTGCGTTCCTGTGCAATTCGCCACAGGCTGTACGGTCAACGACCAAAGAACTCTTCGCTTCCCAGTTGCAATAACACACGGCTTTGACGGTTAAAGGTAGCCTTGGTTCGGGGAAGGAAACTAACTAAATGGATTCTGGCCTCCGAGGGTTGCGTGTGCTCATCACCGGCGGCGGCTCCGGCATCGGGTTGGCTTTGGCAGAGGCACTCGCCAGCGAAGGCGTGGACATCATCATCGCGAGCCGCGTCGAAAGGCCCGAAGCCGTTGACCGACTGCGCGCCTTGGGCGTTCGTGCAGAGTGGGTGAAAGCGGACGTCAGCACGGAACAGGGCGTGGTTCGCATGGTGTCGGATGCGCTCGGGGTCTTCGGTGGCTTGGACCTGTACGTGAACAACGCGGCCGGAACTTGGCACGAACCGATCACCCGCCTGACGGCTGAAGCGTGGAACCGGACCATCGCCACCAACGTGTCGGCGTGTGCGTTCGCGTGTCGCGAACTTAGTCGACAGTTCATCCAACAGCGGCACGGATGCATCCTGGTTGTCGGCTCCACCGCCGCGCATGTTCCGCTCTACAAGGAAGCCGCCTATCGCGTCTCTAAGGTCGGCCTCCGCGCCCTTGTGGAGCTCTTGGCGATTGAGCTGGCTCCCTACTCGATTCGGGTCAATCTCCTAACCCCCGGCAGCTTCCTGACGGAACTGACTAGGAACGTTCCGCCAACCCAAATGAGCGGGTCGCACGTCCCTATGCGGAGACCGGGTGAGGTGGGCGAGTTGGGCCCGGCAGCGGTGTTGCTCCTCTCTGACCGGCTGAGCTCTTACACAACCGGTGCCGAGCTTGTGGTCGATGGCGGTTTCCGGCTGCGGCCCATGAGCATCTACTCTGATAGCGATCTCTTGGCAATGAATTCTCAAGACGGCACTCCGCTCTAGGCACGTGTGGCCTTGAAGTGCTGGGAGTGCGGTGCGGCAGTTTCAGTAGGAAGGAGGGCAAGGGCGAACATTTGTGTGTTCTTTGCGTGGCAAGGCTTGCCCCCTGATTTTGGAGTTCACGGGGCAAACAGAGGAGGAGAGGATGCTCTCAGTTAGTAATCGGTGGCTTGTTACCGCTGCTTCGGTGGTGCTGGTGGTCTCAGGGACCCTGGCGGCGGCTGCTCCGGTGGCGGCATCGGGGAACGTCGATGCCTCAGCGGGCTCTCCGTACGCCCCGGTCGCGCCGAAGACCGTCAAGGTTTGCTATACCACCAACCTCGGCGACCCCTACTCGACGGCGCTGTCCAAGCTCCTCACTTATGAGGGCTCGATTTACGGCTACACCGTCAACACCTTTGATATCCATAACGATATCCCGACCCAGTTGACCGATCTCCAGAATTGCGTTTCGCAGAAGTACAGTGCGATCGTGCTGCAGCCCTACGACGCAACGGCCCTGTGCCCTGCCATTCAGGCTGCCGGCAAGGCTGGGATCCCGATGGTCGACATCGAGATGACGCCGACCTGCAGCTCCAGTGTGATGGGTTACCTCCCGACGTTCATCACGGACGATGGCACGCTCGAAGGCACAGAGGCTGGGGTGCTCCTTGCCCAAGCCCTGCACGGCAAGGGGAACGTGGTCGTAGTCCAAGGCCTGCTCAATAACCCAATCGTTCCCGGACGCACGAACGGCTTCCAGAGTTACATCAAGAAGAACGACCCCGGCATCAAGATCTTGGCGATGGGCGTGGGTGCTTGGAACACGGCGACGTCGCAGACGCTGATGAACACTTTCCTTACTCGTTTCGGCAACACCGGCATTCAGGGCGTCTACGCTGAAGACTCTTCCATGGCCTTTGGCGTGATTAACGCACTGGCGGCAGCGCATCTCACTGGCAAGATCCAGGTGGTGTCGATTAACGGAACGAAGCAGGAATACGCGGACATCAAGGCTGGAACGCTGTACGGCACCGTGCTTAACGACGCATCCTTCGTGGCCGTGAATGCCATTCAGCGAGTCCGCGATCTTCTTGAACATCGCCCGGTGGAGTCCAAGTATCTGATGCCTGCCAGCGGTATCACCAAGTCGAATGTTAATCAATTCGTGGGGTGGTTCTGATTCGGGACGAACTTGAACGAGGCGACACGGCACCTGCCTGGTGGGCAGGGCCGTTCGTCGTAGTGTCGATCCAGACGTAGTCGGATGGGGATGGCGGTGCCCGTAGACTCGATAGTCCAGGTCGATTGTGTCAGCAAGAGCTATGGTCCCGTACAGGCACTCCGTGACGTCAGCTTGGATGTTGCGGCGGGCGAAGTGCTGGGCCTGGTTGGCGACAACGGGGCGGGCAAGTCCACGTTGTGCAAGATTTTGTCCGGTGCGGACTATCCCGACAGCGGGGCAGTCCTCGTCCGCGGGGAAAAGGTGGATTTGGCTTCTCCGGCTGTCGCAAGGAACTTGGGGATCGAGACTGTTTACCAAGATTTGGCGTTGGCACCGCATCTAAGCATTGCAGGGAATATCTTTCTCGGTCGGGAGATTCGCAGGGGCGGCATCCTTGGCAAGTTCGGCGTGCTCGCGGAAGCGAAGATGCGAGAGCAAGCCGGGGCTTTCTTGTCGTCCCTGCGGATTGAAATGGGGAATTTGGGCTCAACTGTTCAGTACTTGTCGGGCGGGCAACGGCAAGCCGTGGCGATTGCACGGGCTGCGGCGTGGGGTACGTTGCTCATGATCCTTGACGAACCTACGGCTGCTCTTGGCGTTGAGGAGAGTGCGAAGGTTCTTGAGGTGACGCGGCACGCTGCAAATAACGGTCTCGGCGTCGTGTTCGTGAGCCACACTCTGCCGTATGTCATGGAGGCGACGGATCGAATTGTCGTGCTGAGGCACGGCGCCGTCGTGGCAACTTCGCGAACCGCCGACTGCACTCTCGACGAAGTGGTGGGTTGGATCACCGGAGCACGGGAGGCAGCGTAAGAACCCCGTGGCTGGAAAGCGGGGCGCAGGGCCGCCGGTGCTCGGACCGGCGGCCCGTTCGCGCGGCGCGCTGTGTCGATCGCTGTTGCAACGCCAACCGGGTTTGAACCACGTCACCGTGTCCGTCAGGATTGGCTGGGCTGCCACCCGTGAGTAGTGAGTCGCATCGCGAGCAATCGCTTGAAGCGGACGGTTTGCCGGCGCCGGCAAAGCCGGTGCTTAATGGGTTGCACGGCTTGGGGATCCTGAGGCCCAGCGGGCGAGCGCCGAGCGTGCGCTCCGCTACCAAGAACGCTTCAGCGGCGATCACGAGATGGCCGAGAGCTACGCTTCTGGTGGCTCTGATCCTTGTAACCGGGCTGCTCCGGCCGTCCTTCTTGAGCATCGAGAACGTGCTGAATATCCTGGCAGAGAATGCCCCGCTCGGCATCGTCACATGCGGCGTGACCTGGATTCTGATCAGCGGCAGCATGGATCTGTCGGTTGGGTCATTGCTATCGCTGGTTAGCGTCTTCGTTTGCGTCCTATTGCAGGCTGGGTACGGCACTGTGCCGGCTGTCCTGTTGTCACTTGGCTTGGGCGCCCTTGTCGGAGCTATTAACGGTGTGCTGATCGGAGTAATCGGCGCCAACTCGGTAATTGTCACGCTAGGAGGCCTGGCTGCCTACTCGGGCCTTGCTATTCTTGTGACGGGAGGCGAGTTCGTGTATCCGCCTTCCGCCGGGTCGTCATTCGTGGCGCTAGGGCAGGGTACCGTTCTGGGTATACCTATCCCGGCGCTGATCTATCTGGGCATTGCGCTGGTCTCCGAACTGGTGTTGACGAAAACGGTTCTAGGTCGCCGGGTGTACGCGATTGGCTCGAAAGAGGCTGCGGCCCGTCTGGCCGGGCTACGCGTGCCGAGGTATCGCTTTGGCCTGTACGTGATGTCTGGAACGCTGGCAGCCGCTGGGGCGGTTGTTATTTCGGCATGGTCGGATAGCGGGACATACATCATGGGCCTCAACTACGAGTTCAACGCGATTACGGCTGCGGTGCTGGGCGGGGTGGCCTTGACGGGCGCGACCGGAACAGTGGCACGGGGCGCCATTCTTGGGGTGCTCATACTTGCATTTCTCACTAACGCCCAGACAATGATCGGAATTCCGCCGAGTCTCCAGCTGGTCACCCAAGGGATTGTGCTGGCGGGGATCGTCGCCGCGGATGCGTATCGGCCAGGAAACAGGCGCAGAGCATGAGCTCTCACAATTGGTTTGTTCGGAACCGCGTACTCATCCTCGCCGCAGTGGTGCTGGGATACGGAGCTGTCTTCGTCCAGGGGTTCGCCGCACCCAGCAATCTCGGCAATCTTGCGATTCAGGTTAGCGCGGACGTGGTGGTCGCGGTGGGCATGACTTTCCTAATGGTGGCGGGGTACGTTGACCTCTCGGTGGGTTCTACATTGGCTGGTGTCGGTGTTGTGTACGCCCTGTTGTCTCCCGTCATCGGTGTGCCGGCAGGTGTGGTGCTTGCTCTGTTCGTTGGGGCAGTGGCGGGCGGGATCAACGCAGCACTGGTGACAGTGTTCAGGATCAACTTCTTTATCGCGACGCTCGCGACCATGGTGGCATACCAGGGCGTGGTGTTAACGGTCACCGGCGGCGAAACCGTGAGTGGTGGGCAACCCGGCTTCGATTGGCTGGTGGGCACGGTAGGTGTAGGCGGCCTGTCAATTAGCCTTCTCGTTGTGGTTGCTGTGGTTGCGGTTGTGATCGGTGATCTGGTCTTGTCTCAAACGAGCGTAGGGCGCCATCTGTATGCCGTCGGATCGAGCCCGCGTGCGAGTTCTCGCGCAGGGATTTCGACCAGGAGAAACGTGGCGTTTGCGTATGTGGTTGCCGGCTTCTGCGCTGCTGTTGGTGGGCTGATGATCGCGGCTCGTACGTCGAGCGGCTCGCCTGACGTTGGGTCCTCAGAGGCACTTGTCTGTATCTCAGCGTGCATTATCGGCGGGACCAGTTTGTTCGGTGGCGTCGGAACGGTTCGGTATACTTTCTTGGGGATTCTGATCCTCGGAGCTGTGCAAAATCTGCTCTTTCTGCTGGTGGTTGCACCATACTGGACGAGCATCGTGCAGGGGGCCGTCTTGGTCGCAGTGGTGGTGTTCGACGTGCTGGCCACGCGGGGTCGGCAGCGAAGCGTGGACCAAGCGGTCGGGCTCGCGTTGTTCAAAGATCCAGAGATGGGATGATTCCGTGTTTCCGGGGCGATGCAGCTCCGGGGCGATGCAGCCCGACTTGGAGGCTGCTCGAGACTGTGGGTGTGGCGAGGTGAGGCAAGTGCCGGAGCGTCAGCCGGGCAAGACGTTTCTCTTGGCTCCAGACCTGGCCGGGGTAATGTGTCGGGCGTTGTTGGAGCACGCGGGGGCGCCCTCCCCGCACGCTCGAATTGTCAGCGACCACTTGCTTGAAGCGAGCTTGATGGGCCTGCACTCCCACGGCATCATTCGTGTGCCACAGTATCTTGACGAGATTGCCAACGGCGAGCTTGACCCGGCGGCAGAGGCGGCCGTCACGCGGCCCACCTCAGCTCGCCTCAATGTCGATGGGCACCGCGGCTTCGGCCAGGTTGTCGGCATGGCGATGGTCGACGCGCTCGAACCGGTCGCGCGCGAGGCGGGGGTCGCTATTGCTGTCGGTCGTCATCTTGGCCACACCGGACGCATCGGTGCTTATCCCGAGGCCTTGGCAGTACGTGGCCTTATCGGTGTCGCCTTCTGCGGCGGCCCTCCATCGGGTCACTGGGTCGCGCCGTTCGGAGGGCGAGAGGGTCGGATTCCGCCTAATCCGATCGCGTTTGCCTACCCCGTTGCGGCCGATGCACCAGTGGTGGGCGACTTTTCGACCAGTGCGACCGCAGAAGGCGTCGTGCGTAGTCTGCGCAATCGGGGGTTGTCGGTTCCTGAAGGGATGCTGCGTGATGCCGCCGGATTACCGACGACGGATCCGAACGTCCTCTACGGCAGTCCTCGAGGCGCAATCCAGGCATTCGGTGGGCCGCTCGGCTATCGCGGCACCGCGATGGCGCTGCTGGTCGAGGTCCTTGCCTCGCTGCTCGCGGGCGATGATATCGAGGATATAACGCGGCGGGGAAGTAATCTCGCCATGGTGGCGGTGCTGCCAGGCTCCGATTTCCCTGAACTCGCCGCTCGCATGGGGCGCTTTGTACGCTCGTCGCCTCCGATCGATCCCGCACGACCGGTGCTGATGCCTGGCGACCGAGAGCGCTTAGCTGTTCAGGCTGCGAAAGGGATTGAGATCGATCCGCCCACCTGGGAAGACCTCTCGCGGAGGGCTTCGGCCGCAGGCGTTCCGTTCCCTGAGCCTCTGAGCCGTTGAGCCTGTTCAGGAGCCTCGCGGTCAGATGCGGTGACTTCTCGGATGAGGGCGGGTCTTATCTCCCGCGGATGTCCTGCCTGAGTCGCTTGGATCGACCGTGGGATCCGATCTCCGCGTTCCGCGCACGGTTTGTTTGATTTGTCTATGTCGGTTCGCGCCGTTACCGCAGAGGGATCAGGCAGACATGCTGCCAGAGAAGGGATCGAGAAACTGCTACCTCTGATCCGCCGATCGCTGACTGATAGCCGATCCGGCGCCCTCCGAACTGGCAAGATGGCTGTGGAGACTGGTCGAGCCGTGCGGAGGAGCACCAGGCCGTCTTTTGACGATGATGTGGTTTCACCGCATTGGCCCAACACGTAGGTGGTTCGGGCTACAGTGCGCTAACGATGTCGCGATTCGACGCGGGTGGCGTGGGGACGATCTGATCGAACCGACAGCAAGGGACGAGGCCCCATGACGTGCCACCAGTCGATTGGAGAGGAACGCGGCTCTCGAAGCCGGCGTCGCGGTGGTTGCGACCGGACGTGATGGGTACCCAGCCCCGACTCGGTGGACTGCCGGCAGCACGAGCTGGCGGGATCGCCACTGGCGCACATCTCGATCAACGCATAGTGCTGGCTATGGAGTCTGGCGCCTGTTCGACTGGGCCGCATCCGACTCACCAGCATCCTCGACTGCAGCGCGGACCACCTCGTGTCCTTCCTCTGGGTGGTCGCACCGGGTGCCCACCGCCCGAGCCGATGGCTGTCAGGGCTGACGTCCCATGAAGGCCGCCCCGATGGACCAGAAGACGAGTCGAACCCTGGTCGCCTATCTCCTGCTGGGGCTCTTGGCGCTCGTCTGGGGCGTGCATTGGACGGTCACCAAGATAGGTCTCGGTTATCTGCCGCCCTTCACGTACGGCACCGTGCGCGTGGCCACCGCAGCCGCGACACTGGTCGCCATCCTTGGTGCACAGGGCCGCATAAAGCTTCCCTCCCGCCATGACCTGCCCGTGGTCATGTCCGGTGGCCTTGGGCAGATCGCCGCCGGCATCATTCTCATGAACATCGCGCTCCAGTTCCTCCCCGCCGGTCGGTCAGCGGTGCTCGCCTACACGACGCCGCTATGGATAGCAGTTCTGCAGGTGCTCGTCCTGAAGACGCGGCTGACTTTTCCCGAGCTACTTGGGACGGTGCTGGGCCTTATCGGGATTGCGATCCTGCTCAACCCGGCAGCCATCGGCTGGGGCTCCACGGGCGTCCTCACTGGGAGCGGCATGATGCTCCTCAGCGCGTTCTTCACGGGCGCCACGATCCTCCACATGCGCTACCACCGCTGGGAGGGATCTACGCTCGAATTGATGCTCTGGGAGCTGCTCGTCGCGCTCGTCCCGCTGGCTGTGCTCGCCGCCGTGCTAGAAGCCGGTCGACCGGTGCACTGGCAGCTCCAGTCGGTCGCGTGTGCCTTGTACAGTGGGCCGCTCGCGACGGCGTTCGCTTTCTGGGCCAGCCAGTCGATCCAGAGAGTCCTCGCCCCGATGGCAACAGGTATCGGCCTCCTTGCCGTTCCGGTGGTCGGGATTGCCGCCGGCGCGATTATCCTCGCCGAAGGGATCAGCCCAACCGACGTCGCTGGGTTCGCCATCACGCTGGCCGGAATGACAGCTCTCTCACTGCCGGCTCGCGGAAACAAGTTGGTCCGAAGTTGAGGAGGTGCCATGGCGCGTTACGACGCAAACGTCTCGATGCTGTTCACAGACCTTCCTTTTCTGTGCCGCTTCGAGGCAGCGGCCGCAGCAGGATTCGAGGCGGTGGAGTTCGCCTGGCCCTCGGGAGAGCAGCTTGAGGGGCGGTCTATCGAGCAGCTTGCGGCGCTCATCCGCTCGACCGGCCTGCGGGTTGCATTGTTCAACTTCGATGCGGGCGACATGTCCACCGGCTGGCGCGGCCTGGCTGGAGTGCCCGAGGCGCAGGCCGCATTTCGGGCCAACCTGCCCGTCGCAATTGGTTTGGCGACTGAGCTTGACTGCCGAAAGCTCAACGCACTAGCCGGAAAGGTGACCTCGGCCGACGTCCGCGAAGCACAGCTCAGCCTGCTAGTGGAGGGGCTCGCTGAGGCGGCCGAAATGGCCGCTCCGGCTGGCATCTCAGTGCTGCTTGAAGCGCTGAACCCGGTCGATTCTCCGACGTACCTAGTCCACGACTCAGAGATGGCCTTGAACGTGGTGGCTCAGACCCAAAGGCCCAACGTCCGCTATCAGTTAGATGTCTATCACGCAGCCATGGCGGGCGAGGACCCTGTGGCTGTTGTCCGTTCTGCTACCAACCTCATCGGACACGTGCAGTTTGCGGACTGCCCCGGGCGTCACGAGCCGGGCACGGGCAGCCTCGACTGGGGTGCGATCCTTCGTGCCCTTGATGAAGCCGGGTACGCGGACTGGATCGGCTTGGAGTATCGGCCGACAGATCCTGCGTCGCGCGACTTCAAATTCGTCGAGGCGATTAGCGGCACGCTTCATAGCCGTCCGGTCTTGGCTCCCGAGTGAAGCGCAACCAACAGGAGGGGGACGCCCGGCTCCACGCCGCCGCTTGTGCGGTGAAGATGGCGGTGCTTCGGCACCAGGCCGTGGTGGCTAGCTCGAGCGGTCACGTTCCCAGCTCCTAGCTCGTCAAGCCCGGATCTCGGCGGCGCTGAGATCGAGCAGCATCGGCCGGTCGATCACATTGGCGAGGTGGCGCTTGAGGTAGTGGGGTGCCTCGCACCAGGTCTTGGGCTCGGCTCGCATGCGGGTCACACAGGCTCGGGCGGCGGGCCAACCAGGTCGGTCGCAACGGGCCAAGTATCTCTGTAGTGGACGTGAACCGGCGACGTCAATGACCAAGCGCCTTTCGTGCCCCGATAGTGGTGTGCCTCGTGAATAGCGGCTCAGGCGCCGACGGGTGAGAGAGCGACCTGGTAGCCCAGGACCTCCATTCGGCGGACCAGCCGACGTGTGACCCGCTGACGGTCCCGGCGATCGTAGAAGTCGTGACCCAGCTCCCGATAGGCGGTGGCGGTTCCCGCGAGCAGGTGGTAGGCGACGACGAGGATGGTGTGCCCGACCGCCACCGCGGCACGCTTGGCACCCCGATGGGCGGCGACGCGGTGGAACTGCGCGCCGAGGTAGGTCTGCGTCCGTCCCGCGGCATGCGCCGCCTCGACGAGGGCTCCCCTCAGCCACGGGCTGCCCTTCCGGGTGCGACCCGAGCGCCGCTTCCCCATAGAGTCCACGGACGTGGTGTACGAGTGAGCTGAGGGCCCTCGAACGCGGGGACCACCGCTTCATCCTCAACCGAGAACCAAGCACAACGGACTCGGAGAGGAGGAACACGGTGGTCGACGCCACGATGGACCCAGCGGTCTGGCTCCGCAAGCACCTCGAGACGGCCGACGCCGACCTGCTGCGGGAGATGCTGGGGACGTTCATCCAGGCGCTCATGAGCGCGGAGGCCGACGCGCTGTGCGGCGCTCCCTATGGGACGCGCTCGCCCGAGCGGGTCAACACCCGCAACGGCTACCGATCGCGGCCCTTCGACACGCGGACCGGAACGCTCGAACTCGCCCTGCCCAAGCTGCGCAGCGGGAGCTACTTCCCCGACTGGCTCCTGGAGCGCCGCCGACGCGCCGAGCGGGCCCTGGTGGCGGTGATCGCGGAGTGCTACGTGCGGGGCGTCTCGACCCGGCGGGTGGAGGGCCTCATCGCGACCCTCGGCATCAGCGGCATCAGCAAGAGCCAGGTGTCCGAGCTCGCCCGCTCGCTCGATGAGGAGGTGGCGGCCTTCCGTTCTCGGCCCCTGGACGGCGCGCCCTACACCTACCTCTGGCTCGACGCGCTGGCCCTGCGGGTGCGGGAGGGCGGCCGGATTGCCCAGCCCGCGGCGGTGATTGCCACCGCGGCGAGCGCCGACGGCTATCGGGAGATCCTGGGCCTCGACCTCGTGACCAGCGAGGACGGGGCAGGCTGGACCGCCTTCCTGCGGGACCTCGTGGCCCGGGGCCTCTCGGGCGTGCGGCTCGTGATCAGCGATGACCACGCGGGGCTGGTGGCCGCGGTCGCGGCGGTGCTGCCCGGCGCCAGCTGGCAGCGCTGTCGCACCCATTTCGTCCGCAACCTGCTCACCCGCGTTCCCAAGAGCGCCCAGCCGTTGGTGGCTACCCTGGTGCGCTCGATCTTCGCCCAGCCCTCGCGCGACGAGGTGGAGGCCCAGCATGCCCGCGTGGTCGAGCAGCTCGCAGCTCGCTTCCCGCAGGCCGCAGAGCTGCTGGCGGAGGGTCGCGAGGACCTCCTGGCCTTCCGCCTGCTGCCGGCGGAGCACTGGCGCCAGATCTGGTCCAACAACCCCCAGGAGCGTCTCAACCGGGAGATCCGGCGGCGCACCGACGTGGTGGGCATCTTCCCCACCCGCGAGGCCGTGATCCGCCTCGTCGGCGCCGTGCTCGCCGAGCAGCATGAGGAGTGGGCGGTGGCGCGCCGCTACATGAGCGCGGAGTCGCTCACCAAGGCGCGCCTCGTCCGCCTCGGCGACGAGTTGACCGAGGAGGTGATGCCGGTGCTGGCCGCCGCCGGATAGTCACTCACGCGGCGGATGAAGCGGCGCTCATACACCACCTTGACGGACGTGACCCGCTTCCCGGCCGACTCGTCGTTGCCCGGACACATGCCGGCCCAGGACGCCAGGTGACGCGCGCTCGGGAAGCGGGCCATGTCGGTGCCGACCTCGGCAAGGAGGACCTCGGCCAGGCGCCGTCCGATGCCCGGGATCGTGGTGAGGGCGACGAGCTGGGCCTCGTGCGGCTGCAGACGCGCCGCGATCTCGGCGCTCACCTCGCCGATCCGCCCGTCGAGTTCGCCGATGTGGCGGAGCATGACCCCCAGGACGAAGCGCTGGTGCGCCCCGATCGAGCCGGTGAGGGCCGCCGCGAGCGCCTCGCGCTTGTCGCGCAGCCGGTCCCTGGCGAGCTCTGCCATCGCCGCGGCATCGCTCTCGCCGGCCACGAGTGCGGCCAGGATGGCGCGGCTCGACGCGCCGCCGACCGAGGCCACCAAGGCGAGCTTGATGTTTGCGCCCTCGGGCACCTTGGCGATGCGGTTGAGCTCGTTGGTGCGCTCCCGCACGAGTTCCCGCAGCTCGCGCTCGGCGCGCTCGGGCACGAAGCTCGCCCGGATCAGGCCGTGGCGCAGGAGCTCGGCGATCCACTCGGCGTCGCGCACGTCGGCCTCGTATGGAACGGCTTGTCAAGCCGCATGAGCGTGCCGCCGTCGCTCGTTCCCGCCGGACGCCGCGTCCGGCGGGTCCTGGCTACCCAGCAGGTGACGGGACCGGGGTCGAGGTGGAGCGCCCGCAGCAGCGTGAGGACGAACGACCTCGACGCCGGATCGTCGCCTGCTATCCAGCTGGGCTGGGTCGCACGGTGGGCTGCGCTGGTTCCGTGCCGCGCCGGAGCAGGCGGAGCCAACCGACCGCCAATCTCGTATTCGCGGGCCAGAGCCACGCATGTCTGCAGTTCGCAGGACGGTGCCCCAGACTTGCGTCGCGGCGACTCGTCCGACGAGCCGCCGCAAAGACCGAACGGGGGGCGTTCCTGCCACGGCGGCGCCCCGGCGCGTCACGGACGATCTCGTGCTCACCGGCCGAAGCCAGGAGGAGATCCAAAGGAACGGGGATCGTCAGGCCACCATCTCCGCGTGCAGGCAGCCGACGAGGCGGCGGGCGATGGCCGCCACGACCACCCCGCGCACCGACTTCTTCGCGTCGAGGCGGCGGAAGCGCCGGCAGAGGTCGACCTGGGTGACCCAGGCGCGCGCCTGGGTCTCGGGTGGGATGCCTTGCTGGCGGCGCAGGAGGGCGGGGCCCAGGCTGGGGCCGAAGCGATAGGCCCAGGCGGCCTCCACGAGCTGGCGGCGTAGGTGGGCGTTGCCGGCGTGGGTGAGCGATCCGCGGTGGATGCTGGCGCCGGAGGAATACTCGGAGGGCACGAGCCCGCAGAAGGCCCCTGCCGCGCCACCCGAGGCGAAGCGCCGCCAGTCGCACACCTCGGCCTGGAGCACGAGCGCGCCCAGGCGATCGACGCCCCGGTAGGCGGCCAGCCGGCGCACTGGCTCGGCGAAGGGAGCCTCGTCGAGGTACGGGGCAAGGTCGGCCTCGACCGCCGCGCGCTCCACCTCGCGGCACTCGACGGTCGCCACGTAGCGCCCGAACGTGGTGCGCAGCGCCGGGTCCTCGAAGGCCTGCGCGGCGAGCCAGTAGCGGTGTCGGAAGGTCCAGGTGGAGCCGCCCCGGTACACCCGCCCGTGGCGCAGGAGGAAGGCCTCGAGGCGGTTCTTCGCCCGGGTGAGGTCCTCCACCGCGTCGCCTCGGGCGCGGCAGAGATCGCGCACCGCCTCCTCGGCGGGCGTAGGCACCCGGATCGGGGTGAGCTCGCCGGCACGGAACTGGCGCACCAGGTGGCGCGCGTCGCGGGTGTCGGTTTTGACCCGGTTGCCCGGCGCGGTGGGGATGAGCGAGGGCGCGACCACCACGAAGGGCACCCCGAGCGAGCTGAGCAGCCGCTGCAGCTCATAGCCGGTGGGGCCCGCCTCGTAGCACGCCCGCAGCCTGGCCGGCTCGGGGAAGCCCTTGACGAAGCGACGGATGGACGGCTCGTCGTTGGCGACTCTGGTCGTCGTGGCGCTCTCTTCGCCCGGGCGCAGGATCGCCGCCACCAGCGTGGCGGTGCTCGCGTCGAAGGCGACGTAGACAACCTCATCGACAGGATGCACGCTGGACACGGTCGACTCCTTTCAGGCTGCCTGTGGCTCCTTCCACGGCTCGTGGATGACCACGATCTTGCTGCCGGAGGAGCCGACCGTTCCATGCTGACTTGCGTCCAGGGCCGGACGCCGCAGCGAGCCGCCACGCAGCTCGAGGCGATAGGCGGCGTGGACGAGGCGATCGAGGATGGCGTCGGGCGAGCGTCGGGTCGCCCAGCGCCTCGTGCCAGTGGCCCACGGGGACCTGACTGGTGACGATCGTCGAGCGCAGCGCGTGGCGGTCCTCGATCACCTCCAAGAGGTCGGCGCCCTGGACCGCGGTGAACGGGCGCAGGGCGAGGTCGTCGAGCACGAGGACATCGAGCTTGGCCCACGCCGCCAGGAGCCGCGGCAGCCGTCCGTCGGCGCGCGCCAGGGCCAGCTCGTCGAGGAGGCGTGGGACGCGCAGGTACAGCGCGCGGTGGACCCGGCGCAGGGCGGCCTGGGCGAGCGCGCAGGCCAAGTACGTCTTGCCCGCGCCGGTCGGCCCCACGATGAGCACGGTGCGGTGCGCGGCCACCCACTGCGCGTCGGCGAGCGAGAGGATGAGCGCGCGGTCGAGGCCGCGGGGACGGTGGAAGTCGAGGTCCTCGAGAGGCGCTGAGGCGGAGCTTGGCCGCCTGGGGATTGCGCTCGAGGCGCCGGTTGTCGCGGTCCTGGGCTTCCCGGTCGACCAAGAGCCCCAGGCGCTCCTCGAAGGTGAGCGCCTGGTAGTCAGGACGCTCGAGCTGCTCGGCGAAGGCGCGGGCCATGCCCATGAGGTTGAGCGCGTGGAGCTTGTCGAGCGTGGCGTTGGTGAGCACGGATCCTCCTTCAGCTGTGGTAGCCCGGGCCGCGCAGGTTCTCGTGCCGGCGGCGGGGGGTTTCGGGAGCGGCGGCCGGCAGAGGCCGGCGATCGAGACCGGTCTGCAGGATCGACTCGACGCTGCGGTAGCTGTGGGCATGCACCGCGAGCGCCCGGGCGCAGGCAGCCTCGAGGCGCTCCGCGCCGTAGCGGCGACCCAGGCGCAGGATGCCGAGACAGGAACGGAAGCCCTGTTCCGGATGGGGCCGCGACGCGAGGATGGCGCCGGCGAGGGTCGCGGTGGCGGGCCCGGTCTGCTCGGCCCAGCGCACGATGCGGCCGGGCGTCCACTCCGCGTAGCGCCGGTGCGCCGCGGGCATGTGGTCGGCGAGCGTGGTGTGGCGCCCGCGCAGTGTGCTGCGCAGGTGGCTGGCCACCCGCCGGCCTCGGTGAAAGATCTCTGCGCTCCTGGCGCTCACGCGGACGTCGCACTGCTCGCCGACGAGCTGATGGGGCACGCTGTAGTAGTGGCGTTCGACCTCGATGTGGTAGTCGACGTTCACCGTCGCGCTCTTCCAGATCGCCGAACTCGTAGCGACGCGCGGGGAGCGGCCGGAGGACCGGGCGATCCATCTCCTCGAACAGGCTCGCCCGCGAGCCATCGAGCTTTCGGAAGGGCCGGTTGTTGAGCCACGCCAGGCGCTCGCGGATCGCGGCGTTCGCCTCGGCCAGGCTGAAGAACGTGCGGTTGCGGAGGGCCGCGAGGATCCAGCGTTCGGCGAGGAGGACACTGGTTTCGACCTTCGCCTTGTCGCGGGGCTTATGGGGCCGGGCCTCAGATGACGACGCAGCCGTAGTGGGCAGCCAGCTCCTCGTAGGTGCGGTTGAGCTCGGGCTCGTAGCGGTGGGCTCGTGTGACGCCGGCGCGCAGGTTGTCCGGCACCACGATGCGGGGACAGGCACCGGAGAACTCGAAGGCCGCGACGTGGGCGGCGATCCAGTCGGGCAGGGCCTGGGAGGCGAGCGCTTCGGCATACGTGTAGTTGCTGGCGCCCAGCACGGCCACGAAGAGCTGGGCCTGGCGCACCTCGCCGGTCGTCGGATCGACGATCGGGAGGGTCTGCCCCGCGAAGTCGACGAAGAGCCGCTCGCCGGCGCGGTGCTCCTGGCGCATGACCAGGTCGGGGTGGCGCTCGAAGCGCCGGTAGTGGCGGCAGAACTGGGTGTACTGATACCCCTCGGGCGAGCGTTCCTTGTACTCAAAGATGCAGGAGCTGGAGCGTGACCCCCTTGCGGCGCAGCTCACGGTGGATCGTCGGCCCAGTGGGGCAGCGGCCGGGATGGGCCCGGTGGGAGCATCTGAACCGCCCTGACTTCGGTGGAGACTCCATCGCTTTGAAGGAAGATGGAGTCCATGACCGATACCACCGCCCACCCAAGCTCCCGTCGCTATCCGCCTGAGATCAAGGAACGCGCCGTCCGGCTGGTCCTCGAGACGATCGAGCGGACCGGCGAACAGGGTGCCGTCAGCCGCGTGGCCCAGCAGCTCGGCATCGGGGTCGAGTCCCTCCGCGCCTGGGTCCGCCAGGCGCAGGTCGACCGAGGCACCCGAGCCGGCCTGACCAGCGAGGAACGGGTCCGCATGCGCGAGCTCGAGCGGGAGAACCGCGAGCTGCGGCGGGCCAACGAGATCCTCAAGAGCGCGGCGGCTTTCTTCGGGGCGGAGCTCGACCGCCGCTCCGCCAAGTGAGCCGCTACATCGAGGCCCATCGCGTCGCCTACGGGGTCGAGCCGATCTGCCGCACGCTGCAGGTCGCCCCGTCGAGCTATTACGCCGCGAAGGTCCGCCCACCCTCGGCCCGCTCCCTGCGGGACGCGCAGCTCAGCGCCGACATCGCCCGCGTGCATGCCGCGAACTTCGGCGTGTACGGGGTGCGCAAGCTCTGGCGGGCGCTCCGCCGCGAGGGCCGCGCGACCGGCCGCGACCGGGTGGGCCGGCTGATGGCCGCCCTCGGCCTGGCCGGCGTCAGCCCGGGCCAGGAGCATCCGGACAACATAGAGTCCACGGACGTGGTGTACGAGTGAGCTGAGGGCCCTCGAACGCGGGGACCACCGCTTCATCCTCAACCGAGAACCAAGCACAACGGACTCGGAGAGGAGGAACACGGTGGTCGACGCCACGATGGACCCAGCGGTCTGGCTCCGCAAGCACCTCGAGACGGCCGACGCCGACCTGCTGCGGGAGATGCTGGGGACGTTCATCCAGGCGCTCATGAGCGCGGAGGCCGACGCGCTGTGCGGCGCTCCCTATGGGACGCGCTCGCCCGAGCGGGTCAACACCCGCAACGGCTACCGATCGCGGCCCTTCGACACGCGGACCGGAACGCTCGAACTCGCCCTGCCCAAGCTGCGCAGCGGGAGCTACTTCCCCGACTGGCTCCTGGAGCGCCGCCGACGCGCCGAGCGGGCCCTGGTGGCGGTGATCGCGGAGTGCTACGTGCGGGGCGTCTCGACCCGGCGGGTGGAGGGCCTCATCGCGACCCTCGGCATCAGCGGCATCAGCAAGAGCCAGGTGTCCGAGCTCGCCCGCTCGCTCGATGAGGAGGTGGCGGCCTTCCGTTCTCGGCCCCTGGACGGCGCGCCCTACACCTACCTCTGGCTCGACGCGCTGGCCCTGCGGGTGCGGGAGGGCGGCCGGATTGCCCAGCCCGCGGCGGTGATTGCCACCGCGGTGAACGCCGACGGCTATCGGGAGATCCTGGGCCTCGACCTCGTGACCAGCGAGGACGGGGCAGGCTGGACCGCCTTCCTGCGGGACCTCGTGGCCCGGGGCCTCTCGGGCGTGCGGCTCGTGATCAGCGATGACCACGCGGGGCTGGTGGCCGCGGTCGCGGCGGTGCTGCCCGGCGCCAGCTGGCAGCGCTGTCGCACCCATTTCGTCCGCAACCTGCTCACCCGCGTTCCCAAGAGCGCCCAGCCGTTGGTGGCTACCCTGGTGCGCTCGATCTTCGCCCAGCCCTCGCGCGACGAGGTGGAGGCCCAGCATGCCCGCGTGGTCGAGCAGCTCGCAGCTCGCTTCCCGCAGGCCGCAGAGCTGCTGGCGGAGGGTCGCGAGGACCTCCTGGCCTTCCGCCTGCTGCCGGCGGAGCGCTGGCGCCAGATCTGGTCCAACAACCCCCAGGAGCGTCTCAACCGGGAGATCCGGCGGCGCACCGACGTGGTGGGCATCTTCCCCACCCGCGAGGCCGTGATCCGCCTCGTCGGCGCCGTGCTCGCCGAGCAGCACGAGGAGTGGGCGGTCGCCCGCCGCTACATGAGCGCGGAGTCGCTCACCAAGGCGCGCCTCGTCCGCCTCGGCGACGAGTTGACCGAGGAGGTGATGCCGGTGCTGGCCGCCGCCGGATAGTCACTCACGCGGCGGATGAAGCGGCGCTCATACACCACCTTGACGGACGTGACCTCCGGACAACCCGGCCGGCACGGGTCGGCAGCCGCCCGGCGGACCTCGTCGAGCGGGTGTTCAGCGCGCCAGCGCCGAACCGCCTGTGGGTGG
Source organism: uncultured Chloroflexia bacterium (assembly GCA_963835945.1). Classification (GTDB taxonomy): domain Bacteria; phylum Chloroflexota; class Limnocylindria; order Limnocylindrales; family CSP1-4; genus JAJYNJ01. The sequence continues at coordinate 20,123 of CAWIHR010000018.1, read as the reverse complement.
CCGATCTCACCTACGTCTGGACAGTCTCAGGCTTCTGCTACACAGCCTTCATCGTGGATGCCTTCAGCCGCCGGATCGTGGGCTGGCGGGTGGCGGCGACACTGCGAGCGGAGCTGGCCCTCGATGCCTTGGAGATGGCGATCTGGGCCCGCGGTGACGACCTCGCTGGCCTCGTCCACCACAGCGACAGAGGCGTCCAATACCTCGCCATCCGCTACACCGAGCGCCTGGCCGACGCGGGTGCGGTCAACTCGGTCGGCTCGAAGGGCGACAGCCACGACAACGCCCTCGCCCAGTCGGTGAACGCCCTCTACAAGGCCGAGTTGATCCGCCAAAGGCGGAGCTGGCGCACGGTGGCGGACGTCGAGCTCGCCACCGCCGAGTGGGTCGACTGGTGGAACCGGCGCCGGCTCCACGGCGCCTGTGGCGACATCCCACCGGCGGAGTTCGAGGCGGCCTTCGCGCGCCGAGAAGGGGTGACCAGCGCCGCCTGATTCCAAGGTCCTGAGTCTCCATCAGACCCAGGGCGGTTCAGACACCACGGTATGGGAGGTGACCACGAGCCTCGTGGCCCCGGCCCGAGTGATGAGCTGGCTCCTGCAACTGGGCCTTGTAGAGGCTGGTCGCCGTCTTGGCCGAGTGTTTGCAGCGCCCTGCAGTCGTCCAATACGGGGTGCGCAGCCAGCGTCCACCACGGCTGAGGGTCAAGTCCCGGGACGTGGTGTCACAGTGCGTCATCCTCGCGCTCACTTAACTCGCCATCAGCAACGCCGGCACCTCCTCGTGAGGGAGCGCGTCGATCAAGGCCATCGACTCGGGGCTGAAGTAGCGCCGTCCGTCCTGCCACTCGTCATCCTGCTCGGCGAGGACCATGCCGACGAGGCGGAGCACGCTGGCGCGCGTCGGGAAAATGCCGACGACGGCGGTGCGGCGTTTGATCTCCTTGTTCAGGCGCTCGAGAGGGTTGGTGCTCCTGATCTGGCGGCGATGGGCCTCGGGGAAGGTGAAGTGCACGAGGAGGTCGGGTTCGCCATCGAGGAGCAGCTCGCTCACCATCGGGAAGCAGGCAGACAGGCCGTCCGCCACCCGACGCAGCTGTTCAGATGCCGAGTGCTCATCGGGCTGCTCGAAGATGCTGCGGATGGCGGCCGCCACCATGTCCTGGGAGCCGCGGGGCACGAGATCGAGCGAGTTGCGGGTGGCATGCACGCGACACCTCTGCCACCCCGCGCCGAGCAGCTGGCCGTGCACGGCCTCCACGATCCCTCGCTGGGCGTCGCTGATCACCAGGCGCACGCCACAGAGACCGCGCTCCAACAGGCCACGCACGAAGCCTGACCAGGCGTTGCCCTCGTCGTTGCCGGCCGCGAGGTCGAGGCCCAGCACGCGGCGCTCCCCGCTGGCGGCCACCCCGATGGCCACCAGGCAGGCCATGCTGACGACCCGCCCAGCGTCCCGCACCTTCACGTAGGTGGCATCGAGGAACACATACGGGTAGCGCTCACCTGTGAGCGAGCGATGCCGGAAGGCCTCCACCTCGGCGTCGAGGGCGGCGCAGATGCGGCTGACCTCGCTCTTGCTGATCCCGGCGATGCCGAGGGCCTCCACCAGATCCTCCACCCGGCGGGTTGAGACCTCCAGCACATAGGCCTCCTGGATCACCGCGAGGAGGGCCCGCTCGGCGCGTCGACGGGGCTCAAGAAGGCTCGGGAAGTAGCTGCCGTCGCGCACGCGCGGAATGGCGAGCTCGACGGTGCCGACCCGAGTGTCCCAGCGTCGCTCGCGATAGCCGTTGCGGCGGGTCAGCCGGCGCTCCGGGTCACGCTCGCCGTGTGGCACCCCCGTGAGCTCGGTGACCTCGGCCTCCATCACCGCCTGGGCGAGCACGCGCACCCCCTCGCGCAGGAAGTCGGTGTCGCCAGTGGCGATCGCCTTGCGCACCGTGTCGAGCACGGCCATCCTGTCTGTGGCCATCGTGGTGCCCCTCCATGTCGTCGGTTCCTAGCCAGACGACGCGAGGATGACGCGGTGGCCGTTCTCGTTATCGGCCACCTGCGCTGTGACACCACGGTATGGGACGTGACCCGGCTGAGTCAGCAACCCGTCTCGTCCACCACGCCTAGGTGATTGTCTGGGAGTGCTAGGCCCGTCGTCACAGGGCACGCCAGAGACAGATGGGCGGGGCGGATGTCCTACCTGCCCAGGCTTGGACCGGCTTTGACAGCACCGCCGGGCCCGCTGGCATGGCTTGGCGGTGCTGCCTTGGGTCCTGCGGTCAAGACAAGCGAACGAGCTTGTGCAACGTTGGGAGCTTCGGCGCGTGCCCTTGGCTGTACGCCGTCGTCACCTCGCCCACGTAGATGTCACCCCTAGAATCGACCGCGATCCCATGCGGCGCGAACCACACCGTGTCGGAAGCTGACCCGGGCAGGCGCATTTCAGCCAGGACCGAACCCTCTGAATCGCAAATCGTGATGCGCGCTCGCATCGCATCGGGCACGACCACCATGTCAGCCCCTGTGCCTTGCACTGTCCGTCCCAGCTCTGCGAGGGCGTATACGCCGCCGTAGGCTACAACGTTGTTTGGACAATGGACACCGCTCCACACTGCGAGAACGCTTCCACGCTCATCGAGGATCTGGACTCGTTCGTTCTCACGGTCCGACACAAAGAGTCTCCCCTCATGGTCGGCCAACACTCCATGCGGGATGACAAACTGGCGCAGCTCAGTTCCCGGATCTCCCCATGATGCCAGCAGCGATCCATCAATGCTGAACTCATGGATGCGGGCGTTGCCATACCCGTCGGAGACCCACACGCGATCTTCGCCAGCCGAAAGACAGGCACTCGTCGGGTAACAGAAGGGCGGGCTCGAGCGCACGACGCTATGTGGGTATCCAGGCCTGTAACATGTGACTGCGCTTTGGTCAGGGGCTTCGATCCTTTGTAGCACATCACCTTCCGGAGTCAAGTGCAAGACGCGTTGACCGAAGTCGTCGACACACCAAAGCGTGTCATCTGGCGCCACGTAAATTCCGTGCGGACGCGCGAATAGTCCCTCGCCCCATGCCGCCAGGACCGAACCCTCCCGGTCCAAGACGATAACCGGCTTCTGCGCCCGGGTGAACACGAAGACGCGGTCTTGAGAATCCACGCCCACGGCCGGAACATCTCCGAGCTCGAGCCCTTCTGGCAACGAACCCCAACCTGTCACCCATTTGAACAGATAGGGCGCGTCAGCGTAGCTCACGGTTCTCTCCTCCAGGCACCAAGATATTATGGGGCTTTCCACCGCGGCCCTTCGTGGAGACGCGACCGTGCCCTGGCCCGCGGCGCTTTCTGTTTGGGCTTAATTTGACTGGGTGTCCTGGCCAACGGTAGGTCGGACTTGCACTCGTGCCAGGAGTTCCGACATGCGGACCAGACACTCGGTGGCGAGCCGCGTGTCCTCCCACTCCCAGTGCCGGGGGCTGTAAAGTTCGGACGTCCACGGGCCTGCATACCCGGTGGATATCACAGCGGCAGCCCAATCAGCCATCGGGATATCGCCGTCGCCGGCCAGGTACCCACGGCACTCTCCCTCTGTCCATCGCCCCTCGATCGGAATTCTCTTGCCGTCGCAAACATGCACGTCGAGTATCCTAGTCGGTTCGAGGCGAGCGACGGTTTCGGGCGTATCACCGGCAGCCCAAGAGTGCCAGAAATCAATGACGAGCCCGACGTTCGGCCGGGCCACTTCCTCCATCACCTGGAGCCATTGGCCGAGCGTCCGGATCGGTGACCATGCGATCGGCTCCACTTGAAATGCAATACCATATGTCTGCCCGATATCGGCGATTGCAGCCACGTTGCTCGCAGTCAATCGAAGGATCTCGTCCTTGGGCCTTCCGGCAAGGGCGTCGAACGCCACGAGCTGTACCACGGGACACTGAATGGCAACTGCGACCTCGCACAGGCGCCGCGTCTCGTTGAGAAGCGCCCGACGAGCCGATTTCGTCGTCTGTCTCTACGTCACGCAGCGCATTGATGGACGTAGCGGTCAGCCCCGACGCTGTCAAGGCGGCGGCCAGGTCCTCTGCCCGGTAACCCGCATCGAGAAACCGCACAACCTTGCTCGCGAGCAGCTCGACACCGTCGTAGCCGGTGTCCTTGGCAAGTCGGATATCGGTTAGCACGTTTGTGTGCATGGTCGAAATCCCAGATAAGACCCGGAGCATAGCTGTCTCCCTGTACTCCATACGTCATAGGCGCAGGTCATTGTCCCACCCGCGCAACAGGCTCCACCACTCCTGGGACGCGCTCCTCCATATAGTGCCGAGATTCTGCAGGTGGTGCAGGTTCCAGGCAACCGTTATGTCGACTGGAACGCTCTTTCCAGTTGCCTGCGCACATCGTTGAGACTATTCGTCAAGGCACCACGAATCTCTTCGCGCAGACGTGTTGGGACTGGGTGAGCGCAGTCTCGCCGAATTCAGACTAGGTCCTCCGCTGCCCAGGCCGTTGAGAGGCCAGAAGCGGCTTGTCGGTGATGGTGAATTGGTGTGAGTGCGCGATCGGCTTCGCGACGATCCGCTCGTTCGGAGCCGCGATCTCGGCCCGCATAGTCGACTCACTGATAGTTGCAGGTGACAGCCGAAGCAGGCCGACCACAGCGAGCACCCCCGAGAGGTCCCGCGCGGCCAGACCACGCACAAAGCCCGTCCTGGCGCGCCAGCCTTGGTGGCAGAAATATCAATCCTAGGATCCAGCTCTGACGGTGTCCGCTCACGGCCGTGGGGAGCGCTCCTTTGGCGCTGCCCGCTCACCCGTCTGCCTGGCAACGCTGCGTGAAAGCGTTGGTCCTGATGTGCGCGTGGCGCGCCCATCTAGGCGTCGGCCGAACGAAACACGACCACCCTGCCGCCCTGCGCTGCCGGAGCTTCGCGATCACCGAGAATCCACGAGGCATGGAGGCCCTCGAACGAGACCGCGCTGATGGGGGCCCGGTCGGGACGCCGGCGTGCCTTCCGGAGCCGGCCGGGAATTGGGAGCCTCCCGAACTGTAGGCAGACGAAGTTCCGCAGTCGGCGGCTTCAGCGGTCTCCCGTGCCACCAGCGCCAACTTCCGCCATGTAACGCTCGCGCAGACGGCGGCGCGAGTTGCGTAGTGGTGCTGCAGTGGTGCCGTCCGCCGGCGCGGCGTGGCTGCGCAGCCCAGCTTTGAGCGCGAGTCCAGATGTGGGCGATCTACATCATTGTGCTTCCGCGACCAGCTGTGCGCCACGAGTCGGAGGATAGCAAACGATAGGGTCTTGTCAAGTTCCGCAACAAGATGCAAGATACAGACGGGAAATGTCCGAACGGGGGCGTCCGGAAGTGCTGGCACGGGACCCGGGACTGAGAGCGGAGACGCCTGTTGAACGCGAGAGGAGGTCAGCTGTCCGCGACCGATGAAGATCCGTTCCTGCCGAAGTGGCTAGTTGCCAGAGCACCCAGGGCACCTGTTTGAGCGACGCTCCCTCCAAGGCACGGGACTTGCTTGGCAACGCACTCGCGCGACAACGTGGGGTTTGTTCGCCCACTCCGGGCACAAGACGCTTAGGAGGCGATTAGATTGGGTGATGGCACCGTCAAGGTGGCGATCGCAGGAGTTGGCAACTGCTGCCAGGCTTTTCTCGAGGGCATCGAGTATTACCGACAGCACCCCGAGGATGTGCGCGGTCTCATGAACCCGACCATCTGCGGGTACCGCGTGACCGATATCGTGCCGGTGGCGGCATTCGATATCAATGCCCTCAAGGTCGGCCATGACCTTAGCGAAGCGATCTACGCCAGGCCCAACAAGGCCTATCGGTACCCGGGCATCACCGTGCCAAAGCTCGGAGTGATTGTCCAACGTGGCCCGACTTTGGACGGTAACCCTGAACCTTTGGCCAGTTTCGTCAAGGAGGCACCGGAAGAGGCCGTCGACGTCGCGCGAGTTCTCCGGGACAGCGGTGCCCAAATCCTGATCAACATCATTCCCACCGAATTCTCACGCGGCGGCTCATGTCTACGCAGACGCGGCTATCCGCGACGCGAAGATCGGCTTCGTGAATTTGATGCCGACGTTGATCGCCTGCGATCCCGAGTACCAGAGGCTCGCGCGGGAGAACGGCGTCCCTGTTTTCGGAGACGACGGTAAAAGCCAGTTCGGTGGTTCGATCATCCATCGCGCGCTCGTGACGCTAATGAACCACCGAGGTGTTCATCTCAACCGCACCTATCAGGTCAACTTCGGGGGGAACACTGATTTCGCGAACCTCACGGCGAGGGGCGCCAGCAAGCACGTAACCAAGCAAGCGGCTGTTAGGAGCCTTGTGCCCTACGACCTCACGATGTCCACCGGCTTCACGTACGTCGAGATGGTGGGCGACCAGAAGACCTCTCTCCTCAAGTTCGAGGCGAGCAACTTCGGAGGCGCCCCCCTTCTGTTTGACGCGAAGCTCGAAGTTGAAGACAGTGCGAATCTTGGCGGGATCATGGTCGAGGTGGTCCGGCTCATGAAGGTTGCTCTGGACCGCGGCGTCTCGGGCGTGCTCGACTCATGCTGCTCGTTCTTTGCGAAGAACCCGCCCGAGCAGCTACCGGACGAGATGGCCTACGAGCGTGTGAACGAATTCATCGCGGGTCAGCGGGAGAGGTAGGCTGGCTCGATGCTCGACCTCGTGTGCGTCGGGCGGATTTTGAAGGAAATCATCGTCACTCCACAGGACGTCAGTGGGCCATTCATGGGCGGCCCGGCTGCCTACTGTTCTGTCGCGGCGGCGCGCATGGGGGCTCGGGTGGGCCTCGTGACAACAATTGGCGCGGACTTGCCTGAAGGATTCCTACGCCCGCTGTTGGAGGCGGGCGTTGACACTTCAGGGATCGCGATGGGCAGCGTGTCTACTCAGACCGAGCTGGTATACGATGTCGCCGGCAACAAGGACATTCGCTATCCGACCACCTCCCGTCCGATTCGGATGGCTGACGTCCCGACTCTCTACCGTGGCGCTTCTCTCGTCTATCTGTGCTCGATGGACAGTGACGTGCCCGTGGATGATGTGCCGGAGGTCGCCACGGCCGCGATCACGAGCGCGGCTGACCTTGGTGGGTACGGCGGCGTTCATATGAGCAAGGAACATCGCGGTCAGATTCCATCCCTTGCACGGTTGGCCTGCGATGTCGCCTCAAGCGTGGACATAGTGAAGGCCTCGGCGGAGGACACAGCGTGCATCTTTGGATGGAACGATCCGTTGAGGGCGGCGAAGGTTTTGGGCGAAACCGGTTGCCGGATCGTGCTGGTCACCTTGGGCGCGCTCGGTGTGCTTGTCTGGATGGAAGGCAAGCATGTTGAATTGCCCCCCGCCATCAGCCGGGCTGTCGACGCGACAGGCGCCGGCGACGTCTTCATGGCGGGCTTTCTTTGTGAGTACTTGCGACAGTCGGATCCGGTGTCTGCCGCCCAATGGGGTTGCGCGGTGGCAGCCATTGCGATCGAACGGAGTGGCGGCGTCTACGCCGATCGAATGCCGACGCGGGATGCGGTCGCAGCCCGTGTTCGCCTCAGCTATCAGAGCCCGGGCGGGCAGCAGTAGAGAGGAGGGTCGAGACATGGTGGCCGATCTGAAGATGGGCGTCATTGGTTGTGGAAGCATCGCCTCGATCGCCCACTTCCCGGCGATCGCCAGACGCAAAGAGGCGAAACTCATCGCGGTTTGCGACATTGACGCCGCCCGCGCTGCCGCGACCGCGACCCAGTGGGGCGCTGAACAGACCTACACTGACTACCGTGACATGCTCGACAAGGCTCGGCTGGACGCGGTAATCATCGCCACCCCCAACAACGGTCATCGCAATCAGGCCGTGGCCGCCGCCAATCACGGGGTTCACGTGGTCGTCGAGAAGCCCATGGCAGTCACCAATAGGGAGGCCTGGGACATCGTCGAGGCTTGCCAGAAGAACAGCGTCAAGCTGCTCGTGGGCTGCGACCGACGCTTCTTCACTCAGAACGAGTGGGCCAAGGAGCTCATCGAGCAAGGGGTGATCGGCCAGGTCCTCATGAGCCGGACGTGTCTGCACGAACACTGGTTCAACTACCAGAACCATGTGGCGGCGACGGACTGGCGACTCCACGCCGACGTTTCCGGCGGGGCGGCGCTGAACGACACAGGAGCCCACGCCATCGATTTGGTTACGTGGCTGAATGGGAGCCAAGTGAAGCGCGTGGTGGGTGTCGCCAAGCGCATGGCAATGCCGCCTGAGTACACGCTCAACGACGATGTCGCCCTCGTGATGATGGAATTTGCGAACGGCGCCGTGGCGACGGTCAGCTGCAATCGGTTCTCTCCTGCCGTGAATGCAGCGACTGAGATCTGCGGGACGCAGGGGACAATCTTTACCGCAACGGACGCAACCAATCCGTATCAAAGCTGGCCAATGGCCGTGTATAGCGACCTAGACTTCACGTCCGACACCCTGCCGGAAGTGTTGCGGAATTTCCGCTGGCCGGAACTCTTCTGGGTCGAAGATCGTATTACGCCCACTGTACGGAAGCGGTGGATCCCAATCGCTCCGCCTCGATACCCAGATCACTACGAGAAGATGCTGGCCCACTTTCTGGACTGCCTGATCAATGACAAGGAGCCGCTCGTGAGCGGCGCGGATGGGGCACGAGCTGTCGAGGTGATGTGCGGGACGTGGAAGAGTATGGAAACAGGCTGCTGGGTGGAGCTGCCGCTTGCTGAGGAAGTCATCCCGCCGCACTACCGAAAGCCGGACCCGGAGAGCTGAAATGGAACGGTACTTGGTTACTGGTGCGGCCGGCTATGTCGGACGGGAGGTGGTCGCGCACTTGCTCGAGCGTGGCGACCACGTAACCGCGTTGGATCTCTCACTTCCGGAGCTCGGGTCCGAAGTCGTGCGCGTCGACATGACCGACAAACCTGCGCTTGATGAAGCGTTGAGGGATCACTCGTTCGATAGGATCCTCCACATCGCGTCGCTGCCGGGCGACACCGGCGATCCGTTCGAGATGGTCCGGGTGAACGTCGGTGGATGTCTCAACATGCTAGAGATTGCGCGGAAGACCGGCGTGAAGCGGTTCGTTTTGACGAGCAGCATCTCAGCAGTGGGGTGGTTTCCCGCCACCAAGTTTGTGCCGCCTGACTATCTTCCCGTCGACGAGCGTCATCCGGTTCGGCCTGAGGACATGTACTCGTCGACGAAGCTAATGCAGGAGGTACTTGCGAGAACGTATTTCAAGGAGTACGGCGTGCCGACAGCGGTCCTGAGATTGACCGCGGTGATCGGCCCGCGCGGGCGCGGCGGTGGGGGGACCTACCGCGTGATGGCGGAGGCACTCGCCAGAGGTGATCGAGTGCAGGTCCCTCACATGACGCCCGAGGAGCTGTGTCACTACGTCGACGTGCGTGATGTCGCGCGGATGCAGGCGGTCCTGGCCGACCATCCAGCTGCGGTCGGAGAGGTGTTCTTCTGCGCTGGTCCCAGACCTGTGACTGGCCAGGAGTTTGCTGACGCGATTCGAACCGTTGTTCCCGGGATTGCCGTTGACTTCGGCTACCCGTGGAGCATGGCCCAGGGTGGCAGACTCTGCTTCAGTATGGAGAAGGCTAAGAAGGTCCTAGGCTTCGAACCCGCGTACACCTTAGAGGACAGTATCCGCAATATTGTGGGGTGGGCCCGCACGGATGTGATGCCGTCGGACCGATCATGACGCGAACCCGGTTCAACTGGGCGGCCGCGGTAGCCCGCGGCGTGCGAGTGCGGGACCGGGGACGGGATCCGTAAGGAACGCTCACCGTCGTAGGCCGCCAGAAATGGGGCGGTAACGCTGGGGCTTGGGGATCCGCTGGTTCAGGCCGTGCCCAGCAGTCCTAGGTCATGCGGGTGCTCGCGTGGTCTCCACAGGGATGCAGGGATGCTCTGGGCGGACTGTGGCGACTATCCGCCGCTCCGGGTCGGTCGTGATCACCGATCGGGGCCACTCTCGCAATGACGCGCGTACTGTTGCATTTGAGGACAGGTTCTTTCGTATCTTGACAAACCGTGGCCGTCAACTACTCTCGCATAGGTTCCTCAGCTGATCGTGAGGAACGGGTGGTAGGGTCACGAAGGAGGGTTTGCGGTATGGTAAAGCTAGGTGGATGGCGGCGTGGATGCATGGTCTTCGCCGCTCTGGCGGTCGTGGTTAGTCTCTCCGGGTGCACATCGAGCTCCAGCGCCGCGCCCAGCGGCGCGGCAGCCGCGCCAAGCAGCGCGGCAGCCGCGCCCAGCAGCGCGGCAGCCGCGCCCAGCAGCGCGGCAGCCGCTGGCTTGCCCAAGATCTATGTTATCGCCCCGAGCCTGACCGACCCCTTCTGGATTGCTGAGCACAACGGCGCCGACTTGGCGGGCAAGCAACTGGGTGCCGACGTCATCTTTGAGGCTACCCCGACGGACACGGGCGATGCTGGCATGGCCTCGCTGGCCCGAGCGGCGGTCGCTACCAAGCCCGACGGCATCGCCATCGACTACACCTCCAAGGTCTTGGAGAGCGTAACCACCGCGGCGCTTGACGCGGGTATTCCGACCATCCTCTACAACAATAACCGCTTTGAGGGGGCCAACGCGCCTTCGGACCCGCGGATCCTAGACCTGGCCTACGTTGGAGATGACTACTACGCGGCCTCCACGCTTCTGGCCAAATCATTCGTGCCGCTTTTGAAGACCCCGGGCTGCAAGGTCTTGCTCGTTAATCCGTTCCCCACCGCCTTCGTCCTGTATATTCGCATGAGCACTGTGAAGGGAGTGCTTCAAAAGGCCGGCTTCCAGACCGAGGACTTCAACGTCACCGGCGACGAGCAACAGAACTACACTCTGATCAGCGCGAAGCTGCAACAGGAGCCGTCGCTGTGCGGCATCGTCGCCGGGGGAGACCCAGCCTCCAATCCGGCCTCCAAGTACGAACAAGACACCCACGGCTCACTGCCGATCGCCACGTTCGACGTGGCAACTGAGGCGGCCAACTACATTGCCAATGGCTACACGGCCATGACCATCAATCAGCAGCCATTCCTGCAGGGTTGGTACGCCGTGTCGGACCTCATCTTCATGATTAAGTATGGCACGCAGGCTGTGACCGTCTACACGGGCCAACAGCTCGTCACGAAGGACAACGTCGCCCAGGTCCAGGCGTGCATAGCCGCTGGGCGCTGCTAACCTCCTCTCCTTCGGTTTTCGGTGCTGCTCGGGCGGTCGGCGCGGCCGTGCGAGCAGCACCGTTTTGCGACTCGTCAAGGACGGTGTGATCGCGTGGCTTATTCGACAGTTCCGAATGGGGAGGTAGTCGAGAGGGAGGGTCCGGCTACCGGCGGCCACCGCCGAACACTCGAACGACTTTTCGGGGTTCAGGAGCTAGCTCCCGCGGTTGGCTTGGCACTGCTGGTTGCGGTCTTTTCGATCTGGACGGGCGACTTCTGGACACCAAACAGCCTGACGGCGACCACCATCATGGGCGCCAGCGTGGGTATCGTGGCCATCGGCGTGACGATGCTGATGATCTCCGGCGAATTCGACCTGTCCGTCGGTCAGATTTTCGCGTTCACTCCGATCGTCTGGGGCCTGCTCATCATCAACGCCGGGATGAATGAATGGCCAGCCTTGCTCATTGCGATGTGCGTGACCGGGCTTGTTGGCGTCGTAAACGGTTGGGTCACCACGCAATTCCGGATCCCGTCGTTCATTGCCACGCTAGGCATGTATTTCGTGCTGAACGGGCTGAACAACCTGCTGATCAGCGGCAACCAGATTGTCGCGTTCCACTACTATCCGTCAATGATCTTGCTCGGGGCTCAGCTCGGCAACTCACCGTTCTACGCGCCGCTGGCCTGGATGGTTGTTATCGGCTTCATCGAATGGTTCGTTCTGACCCGCACGCGCTTTGGCAATTGGACGTTCGCAGCCGGAGGCGGGGTCGGCCAAGCGAGAGCGATGGGGGTTCCCGTTAATCGAGTGAAGCGAACCAACTTCATCGTCTGCTCGCTGCTTGCCGGCATCGCTGGGTGTATGCAGTTCGCATTCCTCAGGGGGGTGACCCAGTCCCAGGGTTCCCAGTACGAGCTCTTCGCCATCACGGCCGCCGTCGTTGGGGGGACATCCCTGTTCGGAGGAAGTGGCTCGATCCTCGGCTCGATTATCGGAGCATTCGTGCTGGCGTCCCTGTCGGTCGGCCTCGTACTCATGGGTGCTCCCGGTTCTTTTTACGTGACGTTCATCGGCCTCGTACTCGTTGCGGTTGTCATCGTGAACGTCAGGCTGCGGCGCCTCGGGGTGGGTCAGTCATGAACGCAGATGGATCCCTCGTGACGCCGGCCGAGAGGCCTGCAAACAGTTCATCGGCAACCAGAGCCGACGACGATACGATGCTGTCCGCCAAGCCGATCGACCGCTCTGGAGAACCAATCTTCGAGCTGCGCTCAGTCTGCCACGCCTACGGCTCCAACCAAGTAATCTTCGATGTCAACCTTGCTGCTTGGCCAGGCGAGGTCGTCGGGCTCGTGGGGGACAACGGAGCTGGTAAGTCGACTCTTTTGAAGATCTTCGCTGGGTACATGCGGCCTACCAGTGGCTCGGTTCGGTTCCTCGGGCGAGAGGTCCACTTCCGCTCAACGGCCGACGCCAGGTCGCTCGGGATCGAAGCCGTCTACCAGGACCTTGCGATTATCGACCAGCTGAGCCTGTGGCGGAACTTCTTCCTCGGCAAGGAGATTGCTCGGCGCGTAGGCCCGTTCGGATTCCTCCAGCACGCGAAGATGCGTGAGCTGACCCAGGCGGCTCTCACTGATCTTGGCCTAACCCGTATTCGTTCGGTCGACGACCCAGCCGTCGCCCTGTCGGGCGGTGAGCGACAATCCGTGGCCATTACGCGAGCAATCCATTTCGGCGCTCGCGTGCTCCTCCTCGATGAGCCAACCGCCGCCCTAAGCGTCCGCGAGACTCGCAACGTCCTCGCTTCTATCCGCAGAGCGGCAGACCACGGCCTCGGCATCCTCTACATCGATCACAACATGAGCCATGTGCTACCGGTCGCGGATCGGATCGTTGTCCTGCAGCTTGGACGGATCGTCCGGGTTATCGACCGAGACGAAGTGGACGTCCGGGAGCTGCAGGATATTGTGGCCATGCATCGACGAGACCCAGCCGCATGAATGATGGCCAGGTAATCAGGTCGCGCAGTGTCGATGTGCACACGCCAGTAAGGCACTCAGAAGTCAGAGACGAACGAGATGCGTGTGGCCTCCGTACCCGGATGCTCGCGTCGTTCTGCCAGACCGCTCATGGTGCACCGCGTTAGGCACGGTGCAACCGTAGTTGGATGGCCTTGGATCCCGAGCTGCGCCGGGAGTGGCAAGCGTTCATCTGATGCAGCTCTGGGCCACGCTGTTCTGCCAAGAGGATTGCGCTAAGGCCGACCAACCCCTGAATTCTCGCTTCACGCGTGCAGACTTGGCCTCGCGCATTAGTTCCCGCGCCCCTTCCGGTCATCGCGCCGCTGCGTTTGGGGGCGGGACTGCGATCCCGGTGAACCCCTTGGCCCTCTTTGATTGGGAGGTAACTCCGTGCCGCGATCGTCTGCCGCTCACACCTCCGTCAAGTTCGGCGGATGGCTACATATTCCGGACCCGCTGGTCGTCGAGGCTGTGGCAAGGTCGGGTGTCGACTGGGTCGGACTTGACCTGCAGCACGGCGCGTGGGACCTCGAGCTGGCTTTTCGAGCCATCCAGCTGCTTGATGCGATCGGGGTGCCCGGCCTCGTCCGGGTGAGCCAGGACGAGTTGGCTCTGGTGCCCAGGGTCCTCGATCATGGGGCGGCCGGGGTGGTCATCGCCATGGTGGAATCCGCAGAGATCGCCGAAGCGGCCGTGGCGTTGGCGCGCTACGCTCCCGAGGGCCGCCGGAGCTACGGAGGCCAGCGGTTTGGTCTCCGGCCCGACCCGAACGATGCGTCTCAAGTTCGTCCTGTGGTCTACGCGATGATCGAGGACCGCCGGGGGCTCGAGGCGGTCGAGCCTATCGCGCGCGTGCCAGGGCTGGCAGGTCTCCACATCGGGCCCGTCGACCTCGGACTGGGCCTCGGGCTTGGCCTCGACCGATTCGGCGCTGACTTCGAAGCAGCTCTCGTGCGGATCCGAGAAGCAGCCCACGCGGCCGGCGTGTCCGTTGTGCTGCATTCCGTCCGAGGCGAGGATGCGACGGCCCGCATCGCCGAGGGGTTCGACGAGATCGTCTTGCCAAGCGACGTGGCCCTCCTTAGAGCGGCCCTCGCTCGCGAGCTGGCCCTGGCGGCCGGCAGCGGCCACCCGTAACGGCAGGGTCGATGTAGGTGCTGCCAACTGCGCCATTGGCCGCTCGGGAGTCGGGAGGAAGGTAGTGGACAGCGGGCTTTACGGTAAGCGCGCCTTGATAACGGGAGGCGGCGACGGCATCGGTCTCGGGATCGCTCTCGCGCTTGCGGCCGAGGGCGTCCACGTTGCGATCGCAAGTCGATCTGAGCACCCGGAGTCTCTTGACAGGATCAAGGCCCACGGCGTGGATGCCATCTGGATCCCGGCGGATGTGAGTCGAGAGGACGACATCATCCGAATGGTTGCTCAGGCTTGCGATCGCCTCGGCGGCCTTGACCTCTATGTGAACAACGCAGCTGGGACCTGGCATGAGCCGATCACGCGACTCACCAGTGAGGCATGGCGACGAACCCTCGACACCAACCTCACGGCATGTGCATTCGCGTGTCGGGAGGTTGGTCGTCGCTTCGTCGCTCAGCGGGGAGGAAGCATCCTCATCATAGGCTCGGTCGCGAGCCACACCGTCCTCTACCAGGAGGCTGCCTACCGTGTGTCCAAGACGGGTCTGACAGCGCTCATGCAGCTTGTTGCGCTTGAACTCGCGCCGTACGGGATAAGGGTTAACCAGATTAGTGCGGGCGGAACACTAACCAGGTTGGTCGCTCAGCTCCCGCCCAACCAAACAGACGGCCACGAGCTCCCGCTCCGCCGATTCGCCCAACCCGACGAGTACGGAGGGACAGCCGTCCTTCTTCTGTCCGATCGGCTCAGCCCGTTCACGACCGGGGCCGAGTTCGTTGTCGACGGAGGCTTGTGCATCCGTCCCATGAATGTCTATACGGATGCGCAGATATTCGACTTCAATGCCCCGGCGCAACCCCCATCCGAAGAGAACCCGTAGGCTCGAGTCCGGGATCTCTTGAACACAGCGAAGACGCGGCGACGAGGAAACGAACGCCGGTCGTCGCGCATCGGTTCTTGCTGCCCAAGCACATGCCGCCGCGACCGCGCCGATGCCGGGTCGCGGCGGGCAGCGCCTAAGCGGCGGCGGGCCCAGCGTCCTGACCGTGGCCTGCGCCGCCTCGACGAGCAGGCCACGGACATGGCCCCGCCGCCACTCCTTGAGTTCCAGTGATCGTCGCAACACCTGAGCATTCAGGAGTTGCCAGTGCCGCCGCTTCACCGGTCCCGCAAGTCGCCCGGAGCACAGCCGCTGACGGCCCAGCGCGACCAGTACCTTGCCCTGATGAGACAGGGCATGAGCAACGCGGCGGCGTCCCGCGTCGTCGGTGTGAACCGCAAGACGGGGCACCGCTGGCGGTACGGCCGGTCGGTCACGACCCGCACCGGCGAGGTTCGGACGTATGCCGCGATCACGGGTCCGGCGCATCCGGTGGCGGCACGCTTCCTGTCCGAGGCCGAGCGGATCTCGATCGCGGACGGACTGATCCGGGGCCTGAGCATCCGTGCGATCGCGGTCGACCTCGGTCGCGTACCTTCCACGATCAGCCGGGAGATCCGCCGCAACCGGGACGCGGAGGCCGGGGCGTATCACCCGTACCGGGCCCAGCGTCGCGCCGCCGGCCGACGGATTCCGCCCTCGGCAGGGGAAACTCGGGTGGAATCTCGAGCTCCGGAGGGTCGTTGCCGACCACCTCGAGCGCCGCTGGAGCCCCGAGCAGATCAGCCGGCTGCTGCCGAGCCTCTTTCCTGCCCTGCCGGAGATGCGTGCGGCGCCCGAGACGATCTACCAGGCGCTCTACGCACACGGGCCGGACCGCCTGCACCGGGAGGGCGTGCGCCTGCTCCGCAGGGCCGGGTCCACCGCAAGCGACGCCGTCGGTCAGGCCAGCGCCTCGGTCGGTTCGTCGCGCCGATGGTGATGCTCGCCCAGCGTCCGGCCGACGTCGCCGATCGAGTCGTCGCCGGGCACTCACGAAGGCGATCTGATCACG
Organism: uncultured Chloroflexia bacterium; assembly: GCA_963835945.1. Lineage (GTDB taxonomy): Bacteria > Chloroflexota > Limnocylindria > Limnocylindrales > CSP1-4 > JAJYNJ01. The sequence goes on along the minus strand of CAWIHR010000018.1, from coordinate 3,823 downwards.
GGCAGCGCCAATCGCTCGGCCATCGGGACGCTCGTCGAGCGCACGGCTCGCTACCTCGTGCTGCTGCATCTGCCGGACGGTCATGGCGCAGAGCAGGTCCGCGACGCCCTCGTCGACGCGGTGGCGGCGCTGCCGGCCCGCCTGCGACGCTCGCTGACCTGGGACCAGGGGGTCGAGATGAGCCGCCACGACGAGTTCACCCGAACCTCGGACGTGCCGGTCTACTTCTGCGAACGTGCCAGCCCATGGCAGCGCGGCACGAACGAGAATACCAACGGCCTGCTCCGCTAGTACTTCCCCAAGGGCACAGTTCTGCGCATTCACACCGCCGCAGGCCTGGCCAACGTGGCGGCCGAGCTGAACACCCGACCCCGCAAGATCCTCGGCTGGGAGACCCCTTCCCAGCAGCTCGATAGACTCCTCGCGTCAGGCCCATAGCCACCCGTGTTGCGACGACCGCCGGAATCCGCCTAGTCGCCGACCTGGGAGGTGGCTGCCAGTTCCGCGACCCGGCAATAAAGGGTCAGCAGCGTGTGTTCTCTGCGACGCCTGATCTGGGCGTGCTCGTCGGCGTACTCCGACCAGAGTTCGGGTCACGGACGTTCTCCATCGACCAGGCTGAGGACTTCGCCCTCCTGAAGACGTCCTACTTCACGATCGGCACCTGAAAGGGCGAACTCTCGCGCCCGAGGAGCGGACGAGTCGACTCGAGGTCGACGCTCGCGCTTGACAGCGAGGGAAGGCTTGCTCCCATTCCCTCGGCACGCGGTTGCCCTTCGAACCCCTTCGGCTAGACGCTCCTCGTTGACCGGATACTCATCCTACGTCTGGCCGTCGAGCTCGCGGCCGCGAATCTTGGGCGTCCATCCGCCCCATCACTTGAACAGGGAAGCGACGCCGGCCCGGTCGGCGCGATCGCGAAAGGCCCCGCACCCACTCGTTGCGCATTGGACGCGCCGGGAATCATCCCAAGCTCTCCCGGCCTCGAACAGATCCAGCGCGAGACGGGGGAACGCGTTCACGGGGGACACGGTGCCCCGAGCGACGCGCCCATCATCGCGGGGAACAGGAAGTTAGCCGAGCCCGCGAGCAGGTGGAATGCTGGCGTTTCGCGCCGTCGTCACGCCTCTCGCAGGGCCGCGAGGACGCGCGTCGTTCGCTCCTCAATCGACGAAGTAGATGACGCGAGCGACAGTCGGGCGGTGTGCAGGCCACTCGGTCCGAACGTCATTCCGGGCGCGATTGCGACGCCATTCGAGCAGCCGCCGCGCGAAAGGCCGAGAATCCGCTCCCGCACCCGACACGTCGACCATCGCGTAGAAGGCACCACGAGGCGTCGCGAGCAGCTGTCCCGTCCGGGAGAGCAGTTCGGCGAGGCGGTCGCGCCGGTCTCGATATGCGGCGACCATAGCCGCACTCTTCGGCAAGCTGCTGCAGGCCTTCGAGAACCGAGCCAAACACGCCGAGCAGCCGCGCCAGTTCTGCGGCCCCACCGTCTACTGGGACACGCGGCTCGCAGCCCGGTCTTTCACGACAAGGGCTGGTAGGCGCACAAGGCCGGCCGAGCTCAGTACGGCCAAGTGTCCTAAGACCCAAGTCTTCGGTCCGAGGACGCCTCTGCTGCGCGGGCATCGGCTGCCGGGCGTACCGCGTCGGCGATACCCGCCGGTAAGACAGGTAGGCGGTCAGAGAATCCGCAGTGCCTTGCTCAGATGACCCTGAGTGATCTCTAGCCCGGATTCTCGGCGAATCCGGCGAGTGAGGCGGAAGCCAGGTCGGTGAATTGCTTGGCCAGTTCGTCACACTCGGTCGACTCGCCCCATCTCGTCGCGAGCTCACTCCCGGCGGGCGGCCTCTATGGCAACCGTCGGTATCGGGCTGGTCAGCTGCGAATAGGCACGCGAGGAGTGCGCTAAACCGTTGGGTTCCCCGTCCTATGTCCCCAGGTTGCGGTAGAAGTCGTTGCCCTTGTCGTCGACCAACATGAACGCGGGGAAGTCGACCACCTCGATCCGCCACACGGCCTCCATGCCGAGCTCCGGGTAGTCGATGCACTCGACCCGGCGGATGTTCTCTTCGGCAAGGAGGGCGCCGGGTCCCCCGATCGATCCAAGATAGAAGCCGCCGTATTTGCGGCACGCCTCCGTCACACGTGGGCTCCGGTTCCCTTTGGCGATCATGATGAGCGACGCGCCGTGGCTCTGAAGCACGTCGACGTACGCGTCCATGCGTCCCGCGGTCGTCGGCCCGAACGATCCAGACGCCTTGCCCGGTGGCGTCTTGGCCGGCCCTGAGTAGTAGACCGGGTGGTGCAGTAGGTACTCAGGCACGCCCTGGCCCGCCTCGAGACGCTCCTTGAACCTCGCGTGAGCGATGTCACGAGCCACGACAAGCGTTCCCGTGAGCAGGAGCGGGGTGGAGACTGGGTACGTCGAAGCTCGGCGAGGACATCTGGCATGGGCCGGTCGAGGTCGATCCGCACGCGCTGGCCGTGGCGACCCGCCCCGCGCGCCTCCCGCAGGAGCCTTCCCGGGTCGTGGTCGAGCTCCTCCATCCAGATCCCGTCGCGGTCGATGCGCGCTCGCACCTGACGGTCGGCCGAGCACGACACTCCCATCCCGACCGGGCACGAGGCGCCGTGGCGAGGCAGTCGGATGACCCGCACGTCGTGGACGAACGCGGTCCCTCCGAACTGCGCTCCGATGCCCAGGCCGCGGGCAGCCTGGAGGAGCCGCACTTCGAGATCGATGTCACGAAACGCCTCGCCGTGTGGACCGCCGGAAGTGGGGAGCGCGTCGAGATAGCGTGTCGTGGCCAGCTTCACTGCCTTGAGGCAGCCTTCCGCAGATGTGCCGCCGATGACAATGGCGAGGTGGTATGGCGGACACGCGGCGGTGCCCAGACCACGCATCTTCTCGACGAGGAACGCCTCGAGTGCGGCCGGCTCGAGGAGGGCCTTCGTCTCCTGCCAGAGCATCGTCTTGTTCGCCGAGCCGCCGCCCTTCGCGATGAAGAGGAACTCGTAGGTCGCGCCCGCGGTCGCCGTGATGTCGATCTGGGCGGGCAGGTTGTTGCCGGTGTTCTGCTCGTCGTACATGCTGAGCGCAGCGGTCTGCGAGTAGCGCAGGTTCTCCTGGGTGTATGTCTCCCATACGCCCCGCGCGAGACACGCCTCGTCGTGCGCCCCTGTCCAGACCTGCTGGCCCTTCTTCGCGACGATCGTGGCAGTGCCCGTGTCCTGGCAGAGGGGCAGCTCGCCACGCGCCGCCACCTCGGCGTTTCGGAGCAGGGCGAGGGCCACCACCCGGTCATTCGCCGAGGCCGCCGGGTCGGAGAGAACCGCCGCTACCTGCTCGTTGTGCGATGGTCGGAGGAAGAAGGCACACTCGCGGAACGCGTCTCGGGCCAGGCGGGTCAGCACGCTCGCTCGACCTTCACGATCTCCTCGCCCTCAAATGACGCGACCGACACCCCCTCGCGCGAGAGCAGGCGGTAGGGGGTGTCGTCCGACTCGAGCGGGAAGAGGTCGTGATAGGCGAACACGTCGGAAGTCATCGAGTGCTCCCTTCCTAGTGGTCGAGCAGGCCGACGGGTGGACGAGCATGAAGCCGTACGATCGCGTCGGGTCTCTGCTTCGCGGTCTGCTCGATTTGTGCGCCTCCCTACGCGGATCCTTATGACCACGATCCGGTGCGCGTTGCGGTCGAGCACCACACCGGCGCAGTAATCGCGGCCGATGTCGGAGGCGGGTGCGACAACACCGTCAGGCATGGGTCAGCGATGACGCGGAGCCGAGATCGGCAGCGCCGGCGCTCACGCGTCT
>CAWIHR010000017.1:0-33807 GCA_963835945.1 uncultured Chloroflexia bacterium | reverse complement strand
AGGAAGCGCGTTCGGCGCGCAATCGCGTCGGCGGCGTTGCCGGTGGACTTGACGTGGCCGCCGCATCGGCGACCGCGCCTGGCCGTCGATCAGGGAAGCCGGTAGAGGCAGGTCACTCCAGGACCCCACGTCACACAGAGCTCCCGGACGCGCCCCGCCCACGCCGCCGGGTGCAGCGACGCCCACCCCGGGGGGGTCCCGGTGGTAAACACCCAGCGCACGTCGTGCGTCACGTACAGGTCGCCGGCGTTCACGTCGGTTGCCGAGCGCGACACGATGGTCTGCGCCGCGGTCCGCATGGCCAGCACGGGCGCGAGATCGCCCTGCACCGCGGCCCCGACAGGGACCAGCGCCGCGACCCGGGCCTGCACGCTGGGCAGCGTGGTGGGCGTCGATGCCATCCAGTCGGCGTCGAGCACGATCCCCGGCAGCACGAGCGCGAGTGCCAGGACGGCGGCAAGCACGGCGGGAAGCCCGGGCGGCCGCCCGCTAATCCGATGTCCTGCGGGAGTCCTTGCGTAGCCAGGGTCCGGCCGGGATGACCCCCCGCCTGCCCGACGGGAGAACCACCCGGTGAGCGCTGCGAACCCGAGGCCGACGAGAACCGCGAGCGGCGGCAGGAGCGGCACGAGGTACCGGTTCGGACGATAGGGCACGATAAGCAGGACGCCTATTCCCGCCGCAAACCAACCCACACAGGAGGCCGCCAAGCGGCGCTGACGGGCGTCGAGGCTGGCGCGCCGCGCGACGATCACCACGAACCCGCCCGCGCCGGCCAGCAGCAGGGGCAGCGCCAACGGGATCCCTCCGTCGCTGCGGGTGGGGTAGGACTCGATCCGGTCGATCAGTTGCCCAATGCTGCGTGGCACCGGTTCCGGGGCCCAGATGCGCAGGTCCGTGGCCAGGGCAGCCGGGTGCGGCAGGGCGAACACTAGAACCCAGACCAGGGCCGCGGCCAGTGCCGCGACAACGGCCCCCACGGCCGCCCGCCGGACGCGAGAGTCAGACCATCCTGCCAGCACGAAACCGCCGAGCATCCCACCAGCCGCGGCACCTGCGCTCGCCTTCGTCGCGATCGCGAGAGCCATGGCCAGCCCAGCCACCACGCCACCGACAAACGACGGTCGCTCACGGGTGAGCGCCAGGAGCGCCAGGATCAGCCATAACATGACGACCGGCTCAAGGTAGGCGAGCCGCCCGTAGTAGAGCAGGAGCGCCGAGCCCGCCAGCGCCGTCGCCGCGAGTGACGCGCCCAGCTCCCCGAGCGGGCGGCGCAGTCCTAGACCGAGCGCGCCGAGGGCGACAGCGCCAAGTGCTATGACCAGCAACCGGGCCTGCACGATCCCGATGCCGACCACCGCCAGCCATGCCGCCTCCAAGACACTGAACGGGTAGTTGACGATGTCCATCGCCCATCCGTCGGTCGCCCAGCGCCCGAACAGGACGAAGTTCCGTGCGTTGAGCACGTTCCAGCCCTCGTCCGTGAACGGACTCGTGCTCGCGGTGACACCGCGCGCCGGGTCGACCCCGGCGAACGCGGCAAGCAGCACGAAGAAGGCGGCGGCAAGCAGCAGCGGGACGAGGATGCCCGCCCGAGTCGGCGTTGCCTGCGGAGCGAGCCTAGCAGGTTGCCGGGCAGCGCCGGCCTGCGCAATCGTGTTCATAGATCACCGCGCGGTGGGATCGCCCGCGCTATGCGCGGATCTCGCGCCTCGCCATCTCCCCCTCGATCTGCCGCTCGGCCTCTACATAGCGGTCGATCTCGTCTCGCAGCCGGTTCGCCTCGGGCGTGTACAGGTGCACCTGCTGCTGGAGGATGTAGCTCAGCCGGCGGCTCGTCATGCGGACATGGTCCAGGTTCTTCATGAGGACGAGCGGGTCCATCGAGGCGAGATCGCCGGGGTGATACATCGGGCGCATCGCGGCGAGTATAGGGTGGGGGGGCCGTGGCGGGCGAGCCGGCACGGGCCTTGGGCTACCCGCCCACGCGTGAGTGCCCGAGCGAGCCTGCCCACCGGAATCTGTCGAAGAGAGCCCGAACGCCCCGCCGGCACCGGCGGGGCGTTCTGTTCGGCAGTGATTGCCGGCACAATTGCTGCGACTGACGCTCTCGTTCGGCCTTGCAGTCGGGTCAGCCAGCCGCGGACGCCGCGGATGCCGGCCGGTGCCCCTTCCCCCTCCCCTCGGCGGCCCTCCGCTCGGCTGCACGCGCACATTCCGTCCTGGCGACGGTCGCTACCAGCGCCGCGAGGCCGGGCAAATCCGGGAGCGTAAACCGGATCCCGTGCTCCGCTAGCTCCGCGTACCCCCATCCGCGATACAGGCCGCGCCCCGCGACGGCGCTCATCTCGTCGTAGAGCTGCGGCCAGGAAACGGGGCGTCGTGCGTAGCAGAAGCGCACAAATTCCATCGCCTCGGACGGCGTTCCCGCACAGCGGGACTCGTCGGGCTCAGTCAATACGAACTCCCTCCTCTCCTTCGCTCACGAGAACCAGCCCAGGAAAGTGGAACCGCTCTGGCTCCTCCGCGCCCCGGGCCAGTGCTGTCTTCCTCCGACATGCTAGGAGTGGCCGACGGGCGGAGGAAGTGGTTTCGTCCACCACGTTGTCCACGAACTTGTCCACATGGCCTTCACGGCTGCGCGGCCGCTCGTCAAACGCGTGGCGGCAGCTCCGACTCGCGTTCGTGGACGCCCAGGCCGGGCTCCCGGGACAGCATCCAGCGGCAGTCAACATCCAGCTCGAGCCCCTCGTACGGGTCGGCTCCCAGCAGCAGGCAGCCGTCCAGGTCAACCCAGTCGGCCAGCGACGCGACGGCGGCGGACGCGGCGATTCCAACGCTGGTCTCCTCCATGCAGCCCAGAAACCGCTTGAACCCGAGCTCGCGGGCACGCTCCAACATGCGTTTCGCGGGACCGACCCCACCGCATTTCGCGAGTTTCACGTTGACGCCCTGTACCACTCCGACGAGGCTCTCGAGGTCCTCGTACACAACACAGCTCTCGTCCGCGACGATTGGCAGGCTCGAGCGCTCCTGCAGCCATCGCAGCTGCGGGAGACGGGTCGCCGGGAACGGCTGCTCGATCAGCTCAACCCCCAGGCGCTCCAAGTCCGGCAGCATGGCCACCGCCTGGTCCGGATGCCAGCCCGTGTTGGCGTCCACCCGGATCGGGCCGTCGTAGACAGCGCGGACCGCTTCCAGCGTCTCGACGTCCGCCGGGCCGCCCACTTTGATCTTCAGGGCCGGGAAGCGCGACGCCCTGCTCGCCCGCCACCCGACCATGTCGGGCGTGTCAATGCCGATCGTGAAGTCGGTTGGAGGGATATCCCGGGAGAGCCCGAGCAGATCATGGAGCGGCATCCGCATCCGCCGCGCGGCCAGGTCGTGGAGCGCGATGTCGACCGCGCACTTGGCGGCGCCGTGATGTCGGATCGCCGCGTCCATCGAGGTCGAGGCACCCACCAGCGCCGCGCGCGTCTCGTCCGGGTCGCGGCCGAGACGCTCCTCGAACGGCTGCACGGCCCCGAGCAACAGCGGAATGACGGCCGCCATCGTGTCTGGGTTCTCGCCGTAGTACGTGTCCGGGAACCCCTCCCCGAGCCCACGGCGCCCTACCTCCCGGTCGGCGTCCGAGGAGATCTGCACGACGACGGTCACGGCCACCTCCCTGCTCATGTCGCGGGAAATCCGGAACGGGTCGCGGAACGGGATCCGCAGGATGTCGGTCTCGATGCGCAGGCTGCTCACGCGGTCACCTCGGTCCGATCGATCCAGGGAAGGGCCTCCACGCGCGTCCGCAACTCCGCGAAGAGTGAGGCGCCGCCGAAGCGGAACGGGTCGCCGCAGAGGAGCCCCGTCTCCGTCGCCGTCCGCGCGATCTCGCGCCGGGCATCGGCCTCGCCCAACAGCGACGTGTTCAGGGCGACCGCTGCCACCCGGCTGGGCGCCACGAGGCCCGCAACCTCCTCGTGGAGCCGGATCATCTCCGGCAGCGCATGGAGGGGAAACGACCGCTCTGGCAAGTGGTCGAAATCGTGCATGGCCAGGCCGGGCTTGTGCACCAGCACCATGGCATGCGGCGTGAAGCCGTGGATCAGGCCCAGGGTCACAGACCTATAGGCTGGGTGGTCGAGTGAGCCCTGCCCCTCGACGAAGACCCAGTCCCTGCGCTCCTCACCCTCCTCGCCCATCCACTCGCACGTGCCCTGCACGAAGTCCGAGATCACGCGGTCGAGGGCGACCCCCCACCCCTCGATCATCACGCCGGTCTGCCCGGTTGCCACGAACGAAGTGGAGAGCCCGGCATCGCGGGCTGCGTTCCGGAGCTCGAGCGCCACGCTCATCTTGCCGATCGCACAGTCAGTGCCCACCGTGAGGATGACGCGCGACCCCGGTCGATGGAGCCGACCGACCGACGTGTCCATGCGCTCCGGGGGCCTGCCGTAGTCGACCAGCTCGACGCCGGCGGCAAGCGCCGCGACCACGAACTCTGGATCGTCCGACACGAACGTGTGCAGGCCGGACAGCACGTCGAGCCCGGCGGCGATCGCGCGCAGGATGGTCGAGCGCCAGGTCGCCGGAAGACGTCCGCCTGTCGGCGCGATGCCGATCAGGAGTGCCGTGGGACTGAGCGGCAGGGCATCGTCGAGCGTCCCCACGACCGGGACGTCGACGGCCGGCCCGAGCAAGTCCCTCGCGTTGGCGCCCGCGCGCGTCGAGTCGATGACCGCGAGCACGGGATCGGGGCCGTAACGGATGACGCCGAGCGCGGTCTTGGCCGCGTGAAAGTGGAACTCACCCTCGGCGAGGATCACGAGCCGGCGCTGTCTGCGGGTCATGCAGCCTCCGACGGGACCAGAATGGCGGGGCCTCGTGCGAGGAATGTATCGGCGTCGCGGGTCTCGCGAGTCGGCGCGGTCGAACGCGGAGGCGCTCGGGCCGGCCGGCGGAACCCTCCGGTCTCCACGCGTCAGACAGGCAGCGGGCGCCGAGTATCCGCGAACGGCAACGAGACGGCCTGGAACGCGACATAGCGGCAGCTCCAGGGGGCCACCGGAACGACGGGGCAGCAGGAAGGGCACGCAGCGCCGCGCCAGAGCTGGAGTCTGGCGGCAAGTGATAGTCACCTGGGTCTGCCGGCCGTGCACGAGCCCGACCATGCACACGGTAGGTACCCGGAAGTTGGCCGCAAGGCAGGGTCTGCTGTGTTGGTGAACCCAGTCAGCACCAAGAGGTGGCGGCCGACGGCGACGATCAGCGCGACTGGCCCGCGCGTCCGAGGCGGCTGGATGACCGAGGAGCGAACAGCCACGTCGAACCGCCGGCTCGCCGCGATCGTGTGGCGACGGCCGACGAAGTGCCGCGGCCCGGCAAGGAAGCTCTGGGGGTCGAAGCCGCTATGGCTGGCCGGCCGGTACCGATTTCAGGCCTGCACGCAGGTGAAGAACTACTCCGCAGGGCGCGGCTATGGTCGGCGTGGCCGAGCCGGACGCACCGAATGGTCTGCGCGCTGGCCGCCGTGCACCACGTCCACGTGGCCCCCGTCGAGCAGACGCCCGAGCGCGAGACGCCGACCGTCGGACTGCCGCCCGAGAAGCGCGGCGGCTGCCGACCCAGGGCGAGGCCAGACACAGCGCGCATCGGCGCGCTGATATCGATGAGGCGCGCTAGTCGGCAGAGACCGTTCGGGCACGCCACGAGCCTGATCTTCACAAGTCGAGAGAAGTGGTACCGCATATCGGATTCGAACCGATGATCTCCGCCTTGAGAGGGCGGTGTCCTGGGCCTCTAGACGAATGCGGCACGGCCCGGCGCGCTGGCACGCGGAGAACGGCGCGAATGGTACCACAGGGAGACCCGGAAGCCGGCTGTTCGCGGGGCCGCGGCCCGCCACCTGAACGCGGGAGGTCGTCGGGCAAAGAGGCGGCGCGTGCAGCCGGAAACGGTCCGTATGCGGCTACAGCCGGTGAGATTCGAGAAAGATCCGGATTGTTTCCGCGACCTGCTCGAAGCTCTCCGATCCCATGACCAGCCCGTAGTGCGAGTGGGCGCCGAACGGCTCGTACTGGGCACCGAGCCAGGTTGCCAGCCGCTCACTGTCAGGCTCCGGGAACCAGCGGTCGAGCCCGCCGCCGATCACCAGCGAGGGGACGCCCGCCAGCCACTCCCGGGTAATTGCCACGCCGAGCAGCATCGTCCGCCGGGCGGCACCGGATTCCCGGCCCATCAGGTGCTGGACCCGCAGGACGTCTTCCATGGTTAGGTCCGGGTTGATGCGGCGCAATTGTTCCGGCAGCGACTGCCACCCCAGCAGTTCGCGGCCGTAAGAGTCGGGGATGTCGCGGATCACGTGGGCCCGTGGCGGGGTACGGAGCTGGGCCGGCAGCGCCGGGCTGATCAGCACCAGGCCTCCGACGCGACGCTGTTCGGCAGCGCGCATGGCGATCAACCCGCCCATCCCGTGTCCCATGAGCACCGGGTTTGGCGGGAAGTGGTCAAATGCCGCGAGCACGTCGAAGACGAAGGAGTCGAAATCGATCCCAGACACCTCGGTCGTGTCCGACCAGTAGTGGGCGCGCAGGTTGACCGCGTGCCCTTCCCAGCCGCGATGCGCGAAATAGCCCAGGTACCGTTCCCACAGCCAAGAGCCACCCAGCTCGCCGTGCACGAGCACGAGCGGCCGCCTGCGGGAGCGCCGTTCCGGCAGCCACGACTCGATGTAGATCCCCCGATCCTCCAGGACGACCTCGTCCTTTCGGATCGGGCGCTCAGCCGAACTCACCATTCGTGCGGGTTCAGAACGAGGCCCGTTAGCTGCTTGGGGTAAAAATAAGTCGACTTCGGGGGCATTACCTCCCCGGCGGCCGCTACACGCAGCACGTCGGCCACGGGCGTCGGGTCGAGCAGGAATGCCGACGACGCCTCGCCGCGATCGACTAAGTCGAGCGCCTCCACCGGATCCTGCGTGTAGCCAATCCGGCCGCCTCCCGCCGTCGCCGCGCGGTCCACGCCGAACAGCCGCTGCAGCGCCACCGCCAGCAGGTTCACGTCGAGCCACCGCAGATACGGCGAGCCGGAGCCATCCAGCAGCGGCTCGAACGACGCGCCACGCGCATGGAGCATGGCCGCGACGCCGCCGGTCCAGAGCCCAATGCGGTGCGGTCGTTCAGCAGGAGAGACGTCCTGCCAGCGGTTCGCCGTCGCCATGGGCCCAACGGCGAAGGCCGACAGCAGCGGTGCCGGCGCCGGGAGTCGCTCCACGTCGAACAGGGCAGCGGCAGCCGTCACCAGCGACTCGCCGGCCAACCCGTCGCGCAGGACGCGGTGAGTGGGCAGCACCGTGAGCGGTTGGTCAACGGACACCAGCAACGCCAGCAGGTAGTCGAACGGCGCCAGCTCGCACCGTTGCCGGTCGCGATGCCGCTCGTCGTGATAGCGCAGCGCGGTCTCGTAGCGGTGATGCCCATCGGCGATGGTGAGCGGTCCCGCTGCCCCCGTCTCGAGGAGTGCTGCAGCGAGCGGCCCGGCCCCAGGGTCCTCGACGGGAAGCTGCCAGAGCCTGTGGCGGATTCCGCCGTCGTCGGTCAGGTCCGTGGTCGGGGCGAGCCGGGTCGCTGATTCCAGAGCGCGGGCCGCTTCGCCGCCGGCATCGGTGAAGAGCAGCACGACGGGGCTGGCGTTCATGCCAGTCGCCCGCAGTAGCCGGTAGCGATCCTCCTTGGGAGCGCTCAGCGTGCGCTCGTGGGGGATGACGCCCGACCCAGGGCCAGGCTCCTCAAGGCGCAAGCGGGCGAAGAACCCGCGCTGCACCCGCTGCTCAGACGACCCGGGCACTGTATACGCCTCCTCGTAGACGTACACCGACGCCTGGCGGTCTTTGCGAAGCGTGCCGTCCGACCGCCACGCGGCTAAGTCGCGCGCCGCGCGCCGATACCGTTCGTCGGGGGGATCGCCCGCCTCGTCGAGCGGCAGGTCGAGCCGGACGACGTTGCGTGGGTGGCGCCGCGCGAGCGCACGCTGCTCAGCAGGCGAAATCACGTCGTACGGGGGGCTCACGACGTCACGCAGCTCACCCACGGCGAGGACGTCATAGCGCAGCGCGCGGAACGGCATGAGCTCAGGCACGGGTCGTCATGGTACGACACGGGATGGTAGCCTCGCGCCGATGAGGAGGAGAGAGACCGACGCGTCGGCCCGGCCGCCGATCACGGCGCGCGGGCAGTGGCGGGCGCCGCGTCCTCGTCCGACCGGCAGCGTCGCCCGGCTGGTCCGAACTCTCGCCGTCGTGGTCGCCGTCGCCGCTCTCGCTGCCAACTGCGAGGGGTCGCCCGCGCCGGCCACGCCAGCGCCGGCAACCTCCGTCTTCGAGGAGCTCGAGGTCCAGGGCGGCTTGACCGTCAACCTGACGGCCGGTGATCCCGGGTGCACTGACAGAAACATGATCCCGTACGCGATCCACGCGCAGGTGAAGCTTCCCGCCAACGCCGCCCAGGTAAGCGACGTGTACCTATTCACCTGGAACGACCACGCGGGTTGGACGCATGGGGCGGTGGCATTCGAGTCGTGCCGGACTGAGTACACCGCCGGAACCCTAGCGGCAGGCCGGACCATCGACGAAATCGACGTCAGCCCGTACCGGGCGTTTGGTCCGGGCTGGTCGCCGGCCCTCAAGGCGGCGCTAACGGAGGCGCTGGTCCAGTCTGCGGGAAACGGCGGCTGAGGGAGCGTCAACGGCAGCCGTGCCCTAGGTGTGATTCCCGGACACGTTGTTGACGAGGACGCTCATCGGGGTGCGGCCGTCGAGTGAACCGTGCGGTCGGCCCGTGTTGTAGTGGTCGAGCCAGGCCGGGAGGGCGTCGAGCCGCGCCTGGTTCGTCTCGTACATACGGACGTAGGCCCACTCTGCCAGCAGGGTCTGGTTGAACCGCTCGGCCTTCCCGTTGGTCTGGGGTCGGAAGGGCCGGGTCCGCTTGTGGCGGGCGCCGATCGCCGCCAGGGTCGCGGCGAACGCCCGGGACTCGGTGTAGTTCTTGGCGTTGTCGGTCAGGACTCGTTCGATACGCACCCCGTGACCGGCGAAGAACGCCGCCGCGTCGAGCAGGAAGCGGGCGCATGTGGTGCCGCGCTCGTCGCGGAATGGCTGCACGAAGGCGACCCGGCTCATGTCGTCGATCGCCACGTGCAGGTAGTCGTAGCCGGCCCCATGCGACCGCGGGGTCCCGGTGATTCGGCCGAGGAAACGATGACCACCCCCATCGGGGATCCGTCCCAGCTTCTTGACGTCGATGTGGAGCAGCTCGCCCGGCCGTTCGCGGACGTACCGGATCGGGACTCCCGAGGGTCGGTCCGTATCGGCGAGACGCGACAGGCCATGTCGGGAGAGCACGTCGCCGATCGTCGAGCGCGGGCTCCCGACGAGGGATGCCAGCCGATGGGGCCCGAACCGATGGGCATGCCGGGCGGCGAGGATGGCATCGACCTGCTCCTGCGCCAGGGCCCGTGGCGAACGATGGGGCCGCGACGTCCGGTCCACGAGCCCGGCCTCACCCTCGGCCTCGAACCGTCGCAGCCACTTCCAGGCCGTCTGGCGGCTCACCCCGGCCATGTCCGCCGCGTGGGCCACGGCCATCCCGTCCATGACGATCCGATCGACCAGAAGCCGCCGGCCGAGCGCGGTGAGCTTCGCCCTACGATGTGCCACGAGAGCCTCCCGTTCGATGTGAGCTGGATACCCACACCGAGCTCGGGAGGCTCTCGCTTGTCAACAACCTATTCGGGAATCACAACTAGAGCAGGCGCCCCTGCGCCACGGACGTTGTCTCGCGCTTTCGCTCTAGCGCGGCCACGAGATCGCGCCCCAGTGGTAGCCTCAGGCCAATGGACGACCGCCCCGCAGGACAGCGGCACGCCCCGACGCACCAAGCACTGCTGCTCGCCCTGCGCCGCGACGGTCCTCTCAGCCCCGATCGTCTCGCCGCCGAGTTCCACATGAGTCGCACCGCGGTGCTCCAGCAGCTCCGGACACTCGCGTCGGACGGCCTCGTCGAACGCAGAAGCCTCCGCCACGGCGTGGGGCGGCCTCGCCACCTGTACGACTTGACGGAGCGAGCCCAGCCGCTCCTACCGGCTAGCTACGACCGGCTTGCGGTCAGCCTGCTGGGTGCAGTCCGCGAAGTCGGGGGGCGGACCTGGTCGGCCGCGTATTCGAGGCGCGCGGGACTGTGCAGGCGCGGGTCATTCGCGACCGACTGGAGAAGCGCGGACTCGCCACGGCGCCGCTGGCCGAGCGAGCTCGCGAGCTCGCGTTGATCCAGTCCGAGCAGGGCTACGTCTGCGAGCTGCTGGAAGACGACGGGCTGCGCCTGGTGGAACATAACTGCCCCATCCACCAGGTGGCTACAGACGCGCCGGCTGCCTGCGAAGCCGAGGTTCGGCTCTTCAGCGAAGCCCTGGGGGTCGAGGTCGTGCGCGAGCGACACATCGCGGCCGGGGCGCGCTGCTGCGAGTACCGGCTCCTCGAAACACCGTCCGACCTGGGTTGACGGGTCGGCTTCGAACGTCGCGCCGGCGCCGGGGGCACATTGCCAGGGAGCCGTTCTTTTCCGCCGCGCGGAGCGTCTCTGGGGGCACCCATCTGCGCAGGAGCGCGCGTTTGCGCGCTACGCCTCTTCCCGCTCCACCGTCTTGCGGGCCGGCGGGCGGCGACGGGGCGCACTGACATCCGGGACTCCCTCGACGAACGACGCCTGCCGCGCCCACTCGGCCGCCTGCAGCTGCTCCTCGACGGACAGGATTCCGAGCCGCGTGAGGGTGGCCAGCTCGTCGCGGATGTAGGTCTTGAGCATCTCGGGTCCGTCGGTGTTGATCGTGTACTTGACGCCGTTGCGCCGGAACGTGTCGAAGATCCAGCGGAACTCGTCCCACCCGGAGACGACGCCCGTGTTGAGGTTGCTGGTGGGGCAGATCTCGAGGACGATGCCCCGTTCGCGGATCATGGCTATGGTCCGGGGGTCGTAGGCGGACTTGACACCGTGCCCAATGCGGGCCGGCTGGAGCTGCTCGATGACCTCGGCGATTTCCTCCACCGGGCCGGCCTCACCGGTGTGCACCGTAATCCCGAGGCCGTGCCGGCGCACGCGGTCGAAGAGCCGGCGATACTCGCGAACGCGGAAGGTGGGCGTCTCCGGTCCGGCTACGTCGATTCCAACGACGCCGCGCCCGAAGTAGGCAATAGCCTTCTCGGCCATGATCTCGTTGAGCTGGTACGGGAACGCCCGGTCTAGGCACAAGATCAGGCCCGGCCGGACGGGGTACTCGAGCACCGCGCGGTCCATCCCGCGGATCGCGGCGCTGATGATGTGGTCCAGGTCCTGCTCACCACCCCGGTTGCGCTTCATCGGGTTAAAGCGCAGCTCCGTCGTCGTCACGTTGTTCTTGCGGTATGCGCCGCCGACCACCTCGTACACGGACCGCTCGACAGCCAGGGGCGAGGACTGGATCAGCTCGGTCCAGTGAAAGAGCTGCAGATACCCGTCGAACGAATGACCCCGGCGTGAGGACACCGTGATCATGTCGCGGAACTCCCAGTAGTCCTTCGTCGGCAGCCTGATTCCCTGAGCGTGGGCAATGCCCCACATGATGGCGGGCGTCACGGCGCCGCCGAGATGACAGTGCAGCTCGGCGAGGGGCACGCGGCGCGGGAAGGAGGAAGGCATCCGATCCATCGTAGCCGACCCGGGCGAGGGCACGGCGGCCCGACGCTTTCCGGCGCCGTTCAGCGCCAGATCGGCCGATCCTCGTGCGCGCCCGCCAGCAACCTCCCCGTGTCGAAGCGCTCGAGGCCGAACGCCGAGATGTCGACTGTGCTCGCCCGTCCGTCCACGATTAGCTCGGCCATGCACGCGCCTACCGCCGGCGCCGTCTTGAACCCGGCGCCGCTAAATCCACATTGGAGGAAGAAGCCATCAGGGCCCGCCCGGCCGAGGATGGGCCGCTGGTCCGGGGTCATGCCATCCTGGCCGCGCTGCGTGCTGTGCAGTTCGGCGTCGGCCATGGCGGGGATCCGGCGACAGATCCGCTCGACCATGCGCTCGACGAACGCGTCGGCTGGGCGGAGGTCTTCATCCGGTATGCCGCCCGTCACCGCGTCATCCTCGAGCCCGATGAGCGTCAGGTCGCGGCCCTCGGGCCTGAAGTACATCGCATTGCTGTCGTCGATGACCGTCGGGTGACCGGCGCGCAGCACGCCCGGCCGCCGGACGTAGGCCGTGTCGTGGCGCCACACGGTTAGCGGCACGTCGACGCCGACGAGACGGGCAACCTCGCGCGCCCAGGCGCCCGCGGCGTCGATGACGATCGGCGCGACGTACGGGCCTTTGCTGGTCTCCACCCCGGCGACCCGCCCGCCAGCGACCCGGATCGCGGTGACGGCACATCCTTGGACCAGCCGGGCGCCACGCTCGCGTGCGGCGGAAGGAAGGCGCCGGTGGTACCGGACGGATCCGCGTATCCCGACTCAGGCTCGTAAGCTGCCACGTCGAAGTCGCCCACGTCGAACTGTGGCGCGAGTCGCCGCACGTCGTCCGCCGTCACCAGCAGGGTCGGGATCCCGATTCCCTGCTGCATCTCGACGTTGGCCCGCAGCCGCGCCTCCGACTCGCGCGCGTACAGCTGCAGGAACCCCGTCCGCGTGAACCCGCACTCGCCGCCGACACGCTCGCGCCACTGCCGGAAGTACGGGAACGACGCCCAGGCAAGCCTGGCCTCGGGCTCCAAGTCGTAGTGCAGGCGAATGAGGCCACTGGAACGCCCGGTGGCCCCGCCGGCCGGCGCTGCACGTTCCAGCACCAGCGGCCGCAGGCCGCGATCAGCAAGGTGGAAGGCGAGGCTGGCGCCCTGGACACCCCCACCGATGATGACGGCGTCCGCGGTCTCGCTCACAGACGGATGGTAGCGGGCCGGCTCCGACAATGCGTCCTGCCGTGCGCGGGCAAGCTGCACCGGAGTCGCGCGCCGGTAACCGCGATGCGCCCGCTTCCGGCATGTAGAATGCGGCCACTTCACGGCCACGCGACGATCACGGTGGGGGGCGCGGTGACGCGCAATTACGCAAGGAGGAGGCGTTGACCCCATGAGGCGCTCGATCGTTCCCGCGACGCTGCTCGCGGTCGTCACACTCGTTGGTGCGTGCAGCACAGCGGCGACGCAGGCACCCACTCAGGCTCCCGCGACGGCGGCCCCGGCGACCGCGGCGCCGGCTAGTGCCGCTCCCGCCAGCGCGGCACCCGCTAGCATGACCCCGGCCAGCGCGGCACCGGCTAGCATGGCCCCGGCCAGCGCGGCTCCGGCCGCATCGATCGCGGCTGTGCCGACGAGCGAGCTCGTGGCGCCGACCAAGCTCACCGTCTGCTCCGACATCCCGTATGCGCCGCAGGAGTTCCTCGACGCGAACGGCAACCCGACCGGGGCTGATATCGACATCGGGGCGGAGATCGCGAAGCGTCTTGGGCCTGACCGAGGTGGTCAACAACACCGTCTTCGACACGATCATCGAAGCGATCGCGTCGCCCAAGTGCGACATCATTCTCTCCGCAATGAACATCACAGCGCCCCGTGTGAAGGCGGTCGACTTCATCCCGTACTTCCAGGCGGGCCAGTCGTTCGTGGTGTCCAAGGGGAACCCGGCGAACATCAGCAAGACAAGCGACCTGTGCGGCAAGACAGTTGCCGTCGAAGCCGGAACGACTGAGGTCGACTACCTGAACGGCGCGGGGGCCTACCAGGGTCACGGTCTTTCGGCGTCCTGCCAGGCGCAGGGCCTCAAGCCCATCACCGTGAGCACGTTCGCCAAGGACTCGGACGCGATCCTCGCACTCCAGTCCGGCCACGCAGACGCGTACTTCGGGGACAGCCCTGTGGCCGGGTACTACGTCGCGCAGCACCCAGACCAGTTCCAGCTTTCCGGGTTGACAGTCGGCGTGGCGCTCGAGGGGATCGGCGTCGCAAAGACCAACACGCAGCTGCGGGACGCAGTCCAGCAGGCCCTCATCTCGATGATCAACGACGGCACGTACCTGAACATCCTCAACAAGTACGGCGTCGCCTCGGACGCGATCACGGCCGCCGTAGCCGCCAAGATCAACTACCTCGGACATTAGCCTGATGGGGTCGGTGGCCGCACAAAGGCCCGACCAGAAGAGCCACCGGCAGTCTGTGCCCCGGCCCGCCCTCGTGCGGGTTGGGGCACTCCTGCTGGTGGTGCTGGTCGTCGCCGGATGCGCCGGCACGCGGAGAGTCAGCTCCTACCAGTACGACTGGAACATCTTCTTCGAATCCGTCTTTCGACCCAGCCCGATGATCGTCAACGGGATTTGGCTGACTGTCTCGATCGCGATCGTGGCCCAGATCATCGGTGTCGTGCTGGGCGTGTTCGCGGCACTCGGCCGAATGGCGAAATCCCTGCCGTTCAAGTTGGTTGCCAACTTCTACATCTGGCTGTTCCGTGGCACGCCGCTTCTTGTCCAAATCTCCTTCATCTATTTCGGGCTCGGTGTGACCAAGCTGTACGCTTGGCCCACGTTAGACATACTCGGCGTGTCAATTCCCGGCGCTATACAGGCGGGGATTTTCGCGCTCGGCATCAACGAGGGCGCATACATGGCCGAGATCGTGCGCGCCGGGATCATCTCCATCGACTTGGGGCAGATGGAGGCGGCCAAGTCGCTCGGGATGACCTACGCCCTTGGAATGCGCCGAATTGTGTTGCCGCAGGCAGCTCGCGTCATCGTGCCGCCACTTGGCAATGAGTTCAACAACATGCTGAAGAACACCTCGCTGCTCGTGGCGATCGCGGTAACCGAGCTGTACGTGACGTTCTCCTACCTCAATGGATTCCGGACCGACGAGCTTCCATCCGTTTGAGCTCTTCCTCGCGGCCGCCGTATGGTATTTGGTCCTCACGACAATCTGGACCGTGATCCAAGCTTGGATCGAGAGCAAGCTCGGCAAGGGCACCGGTCGTCAGGAGCAGATCGGTCTCTGGGACCGGCTGACCGGGTTCCGGCTGGGCGCAAGCAGCGCCGGGCTCGGGCAGGCGCACTGACCCATGATTGAGATCCCACACGATCTGCTGGCCGCTATTGGGGGCGTGCCGAAGCCACCCACGGAGGTCGTCATCCAAGCCACCGACGTCAACAAGTGGTTTGGCCGATTGCACGTCCTGAAAGATGTCTCGATGACGGTCAAGCGCCAAGAGGTGGTCGTCATTATCGGCGCCTCCGGCTCCGGCAAGACGACCTTCATCCGGTGCGTGAACCACTTGGAGAAGATCCAGTCGGGGCGCATCTTCGTGAACGGCCACCTGATCGGCTACCGTGAGGCGAACGGGAAGCTGGTCGAGGATAAGGAGTCGAACATCGCGAAACAGCGCCAGGAGATCGGGATGGTCTTCCAGCGCTTCAACCTGTTCCCCCACAAGACCGCCCTCGAGAACATCATCGAGGCGCCGGTGCAGGTGCGTAAGACGCCCTCCGCCGAGGCGACCGACATGGGCAAGGCCCTGCTGGCCCGGGTGGGCCTGGCGGCCAAGGCCGACGTCTACCCCTCGCAGCTCTCCGGCGGCCAGCAGCAGCGGGTGGCCATCGCGCGGGCCCTGGCCATGAAGCCTGCCCTCATGCTCTTCGATGAACCCACCAGCGCACTCGACCCCGAGATGATCGGCGAAGTGCTCGAGGTCATGAAGGAGCTGGCGCGCGAGGGCATGACGATGATCGTGGTCACCCACGAGATGGGCTTCGCCCGCGAGGTGGCCGACCGGGTGCTGATGATGGACGAGGGCCAGATCATCGAGGAAGGCACTCCCGAGCACTTCTTCACGAACCCGCAGCACGAGCGGACGAAGAGCTTCCTCTCGAAGATCCTATAGCGGTGCCCTACGTCAACCCGCTGCTGGAGCGCTGGCGATCAGGAAGACCGGTGCTGGCGACCTGGCTGAGTTTCCCCGATCCGCTGGTAGCAGAGTTGCTCGCTTCGTCCGGCTGGGACGCGGTGATCGTCGACCAGCAGCATGGTGCCGCCGGACCGTGCGAGCTCGCCTCGCTGTTCATGGCGATCGAGGCGGGCGGATCGTGGCCACTGACCCGAGTACCGCCGGGCGACGTCGCGGCCATCGGCCGCTCGCTCGACGTAGGCGCGCTCGGGATCGTCGTGCCGATGGTGAACGCTGCAGATGAGGCACGAGCAGGTGCCCTCGCGTTCCGCTACGGCACGCGAGGGCGACGATCGTACGGGCCAATCCGCGCCGACCTGGTGGTCCGCTCGACCGACCCGGAGGACCTGGAGCGGGCGGCTTCGATCCCCCAGATAGAGACCGCCGGCCGGCCTGGCCGACGTTGACGCAATCGTCGCCGTGCCCGGCGTCAACGCGCTTCTGGTAGGCCCGGCAGACCTGGCCCTTGCGCTCGATGTGCCACTTGATGCGTCGCGGCGCACGCCGGAACAGGCAAGGCGGCACGCGACGGCCGTGGCCCGCGTGCGCGAGGCGTGCGGCCGTGCGGGTGTGGTGCCCGGCATTCACGCGCTCGACGGCGATGCCGCCGCCGTGCGCCTCGGGGAGGGCTTCCGGTTCGTCTCGGTCTCGACCGACGCCACCTTCATGCGGACCGCGTCGATCCGCACCCTCGCGGCCGCGCGCGGCACGCGAGGCCGGGTGTAGCCCCAGCCCCTACTCGCCGAACGTGGCGCCCCCGGCCTCGGCCGCGGCGCGCAGTGCGGCACGCTCCAGGGCCCACCGCTCGGAGTCCGGCACCTGGTCGCGGGCGTGGTAGCTGGAGCGCACGAGGGGCCCCGACTCGACATGGCGGAAGCCCAGCGCGAGCGCCTCGGCCTTCAGCTCGGCGAACTCGGTCGGAGGGTAATAGCGCTCCACCGGCAGATGCTGCTCCGAGGGGCGCAGATACTGCCCGAGGGTCAGGATATCGCAGTCCACCGCGCGCAGGTCGCGGAAGGTCTGCAGCAGTTCGTCGCGTACCTCGCCCAGGCCAACCATGATGCTCGACTTGGTGTGGACGGTGCCGTCGTGCCCGGCCACCTCCCGGGCGTACGCCTTGGCCCGCTTGAGGACACCCAGCGAGCGGTCGTAGCGGGCACGCTTGCGGACCGGCCGCTGCAACCGCTCGACTGTCTCGACGTTGTGGTTCAGGATGTCGGGCGCGGCCGCCATCACGGTGCGCAGCGGGGCCGCCTCGCCGTTGAAGTCGGGGATCAGCACCTCGACGCCCATGCCCGGACAGCGTGCGCGCAACTCGCGGATCGTGGCCGCGAAGGCGCCAGCGCCCCCGTCGGGCAGGTCGTCGCGGGCCACGCTCGTCACCACGCAGTGGTCGAGGTCCATGGCCGCCACCGCCTCGGCCACACGGCGCGGCTCGTCCTCATCGAACCAGCTCGGGCGCCCGGTCCTGATGGCGCAGAACCCGCAGGACCGTGTGCAGACGTCTCCCAGAATCATGACGGTGGCGGTGCGCTGGTCCCAGCACTCGCCGATATTCGGGCAGCGAGCCTCCTCGCAGACCGTGTGCAAGGTCAGGCCTCGCAGCAGGCCCTTGAGCCCGAAATAGGCCTCGCCCGTCGGGACGCGGGCGCGGATCCAGTCGGGGTGGCGGCGCGGTGCCGCCGAGGCGGCTGGCCCGGAGACCGGGGTGACAGGGGCGGTGGCGGACATGTCGGCGTTCACCAGACGGCCGTCCGCTCGTCCACGGACTCCAGCCATCGCTTCACATCCTGCATGAACCGCCCCATCTGCGCCCCGTCGGTGGCCCGATGGTCGAACGCCGAGCAGATGAACATCATCGGTCGGATCGCGATCGCCTCGCCCCCGGGCGCCTCGATTACCACGGGCCGCCGCTGGATGGCCTCCATCGTCAGGATCGCGACCTCCGGGACGTTGACGATCGGTGCGCTAACGATCGAGCCGAACCACCCGGTGTTGTCCACCGTGAAGGTGCCGCCCTGCAGCTCCTCGATGCGGAGCCGGCCGGACCGCGCACGGGCGGCAAGGTCCACCACGCCGCGGTTGAGGCCACTGATGCTGAGCCGGTCGGCGTCGTGGATGACCGGCACGATCAGCCCGTCGTCAACGGCGACGGCGATCCCGACGTTGACATGCGAGCGGCGCACGAGGCCCTGGTCGGTCCAATGCCCGTTCAGGTCCGGGTGGCGGCGCAGCGCGTCCACCACGGCCTTCGTCACGATGGCGACGTACGAGAGCCCGATCCCCTCGCGGGCCTGGTACTCATCCTTCGAGCGCTCCCGCAGCGCCACCGCGCCCGACATGTCGACTTCGAGCGTGAGGTACGCCATGGGGACGGCCGCGGCGCGAGTCATCTGGGCGGCGATCCCCCTGCGCATCTGGGTCATCGGCTTGAGCTGGTCGCCCTCGCCGAGCATGGCCGGCGGCGCGTACGACAGCGGCGGCACCGATGGCGCCGTGGGCGTCGGGGCCGGGCGCGCGCCCGCGCCGCTCCTGCGGGCCTCGATGAATGCCGTGACGTCGTCCCGGGTGACGCGGCCTCCGTGCCCGGTGCCCCGGACCTCCCCCAGGTCGACGCCGTTCTCGCGTGCCATGCGGCGCACTGCGGGCGTGACCGGACCGCTGTACTCCTCGCGGGGCTTGCCAGGTGCCGGCATGGCGGGCACCGGGGCCGCCGATTTTAGAGCAGGTCCTGAGGACGTCGCAGGTGCGGCGGTGGGCTCTCCCGCACGGGCAACCGCGGTCGTCGGAGCGGCAACGGCTCGGGCGGGGGTTGCCGGCGCTTGCATCGCGTCCGCGGCTGTGTCCAGGATGACCGCGATCTCTGCGCCGTTTGGGACGGTCGAGCCCTCCTCGACGAGGATCTCGGAGAGGATACCCTCGAACGGCGACGGCACCTCCGCGTTCACCTTGTCTGTGATGACCTCGACGATGGGCTCGTACTTCGTCACGTGGTCGCCGACCTGCTTCAGCCAGCGGCCGATCGTCCCCTCCGCGACGCTCTCACCGAGCTGCGGCATCGTCACCCTGGGCACTCGCTCATCCTCCGAAGTTCCGCACGGGCGTGGAGGCGTCCACGCCTGGCGGGTCGTACGTGCCGCGGTGGGCGGCACGTACGTAGTTTCGCCGATCTTGGCGGGACGTGACACCTCTGGCGTCGTGCCGCTGGCACCACCGGTATCCCGGTGCCGGTGGCAACGTCCCGAGCCTAGTACGCCGCCAGCCGGCGAATTGCGTCGGCAATCGTGTCCGGGTGAACCATGAACCATTCCTCGAGCGTTTGCGCGTACGGCACCGCCGGGACGTCGGGCCCAGCCACCCGGAGGATCGGACCATCGAGAAAGTCGAACGCCTCCTCGGCCAGGATGGCGGAGATCTCGGCGCCGTACCCGCCGAACTTATTGTCCTCGTAGACCACCACGCACTTGCCCGTCCGGCGCACGCTTGAGAGTAGGGTGTCGAGGTCGAGCGGGCGCAGTGTACGCACGTCGATCACTTCCGCGCTGATCCCCTCCGACTCTACGAGGTCGGCCGCCTCGAGCGCATGGTGTGCCATTAGGCCGTAGGCGATCACCGTGATCTGCGTGCCCGGCCGCGTGACCTGCGCTTTGCCCAGTGGCACCGTGAAGTCCGAGTCGGGCACCTCGCCCCGCACCGAGCGGTACAGCTTCTTGTGCTCGAAGAACAGCACGGGGTCTGGATCCCGGATCGAGCTCCGGAGGAGCCCGGCCGCGTCGTGCGGGGTAGACGGGATGACGACTTTAAGTCCCGGGACGTGCGTGAAGAACGCCTCGAGCGACTGGCTGTGGTAGAGAGCCCCGTGGACGCCGCCCCCGAACGGCGAGCGGATCGTTATCGGGCAGCCGAAGGTCCCGTTGGAGCGGTACCGCATGCGTGCCGCCTCGCTCACGATCTGGTTGAACGCCGGCATGATGAAGTCCGCGAACTGGATCTCCGGCACGGGACGCAGCCCGTTGA
Organism: uncultured Chloroflexia bacterium; assembly: GCA_963835945.1. GTDB lineage: Bacteria > Chloroflexota > Limnocylindria > Limnocylindrales > CSP1-4 > JAJYNJ01. The sequence goes on along the minus strand of CAWIHR010000017.1, from coordinate 13,805 downwards.
CGGCCGCTCCGATCGATGCGCCGACAATGAGGGACTCGGTGAGTGGGGTGTCGATCACGCGCTCCGGGCCGAATTCCCCGAACAGCCCGTCAGTGGCCAGGAACACGCCTCCCTTCACGCCCACGTCCTCGCCGAGAACGATCACGGCCGGATCGCGCCGCATCTCGCTCGCGAGCGCGGTGCGGATGGCCTCGATGAACGTCCGAACGGCCATCAGGAGGCCACCGCTCGCTCCGCGAAGACGTGCCGGAGCGCAGCGGACGGATCCGGCTCGGGCTGCTCTTCGGCCCAGTCGGTAGCGTCGTCGACGGCGGCCTTCACTTCGGCGGCGATCGCAGCCTCGCGCTCCTCGTGCAGCACGCCGGCATCGCGCAGTTGCTGGCGGAACCACGGTAGCGCGTCGCGCTCGCGCCCCGCGGTCAGGTCCTCCGGGGAGCGGTACTTCGTCTGCTGGTCATCCGACGAGTGAGGTGTGAGCCTCGTCACCTTGGCCTCGATCAGCGTAGGCCCGTCTCCCCGACGCGCCCGGTCGATGGCTTCGCGACCGGCCCGGTAGCAGGCGAGCACGTCGCTACCGTCCACAACCACGCCAGGGAACCCGTACGCGGCGGCACGGGTGGCGATGTCTGGGATCGCGACCTGTAGCGACATGGGGACGCTGATCGCGTAGCCGTTGTTCTCCACTACGAACACGACAGGCAGACGGTGGACGCCAGCGAAGTTCAGACCCTCGTGGAAATCCCCCTGGTTGCTGGATCCCTCGCCCAACTCGGTCAGCGCGACTTGCCCGGTCCCGCGGATCTTCGCCGCCAGCGCGATGCCGACGGCGTGGAGCAGCTGCGTGGCGACCGGAGAGCTGGTCGTCAGGACGTTGTGCTCAACCGAACCGTAGTGGCCGGGCATCTGACGTCCGCCGGACGAGGGATCGTCGCCGCGCGCGAACTGGGCCATCAAGATGTCGCGGGGCGTCATGCCGAAGGTCAGGACTGCAGCGATCGAGCGGTAGTACGGGACCAGCCAGTCGAGGCCAGGACGCAGCGACGAGACGATGCCGACCTGGGCACCCTCGTGTCCCTGCCCGCTGATGACGAAGGCTGCCTTGCCGGAGCGATTCAGCACCCACATCCGTTCGTCGATCGCTCGCGCCAAGACAACCAGGCGGTACATGCGAAGAAGGTCGTCGTCGTGGAGACCGTGCTCCGCAGCCAGTTCGCTCGTCCCGATCGACGCGTCGGCCACGGCGGCCCTCCCTTGCCAAGAACCCCTAGACGTTGATCGACCGTCCAGCGACGGCCATGGCGGCCTCACCGATAGCCTCGGACAGGGTGGGGTGGGGATGCACGGCCGCGCCGAACTCCCACGCCGTCGCCTCCAGCAGCATGCCGACGCTGGCTTCGGCGACCAGGTCGGTCACGTGCGGCCCGATCATGTGGATTCCGAGGACCCGGTCGGTCTCGGCGTGGGCAAGGACCTTGACGAACCCGTCGTGCTCGCCGCCGATGATGGCCTTGCCATTCGCCGTCCAGGGGAACCTGCCCGCCTTGAATGGCACGCCATCGCGCCGCAGCTCCTGCTCGGAGCGGCCGATGGAAGCGATCTGCGGGCGGCAATAGGTCGCGCGGGGCATGATCGTGTAGTCGATCGGCTCCGGATCAAGCCCACAGATGGTTTCGACGGCGGTGATCCCCTCGTGGGCCGCGACGTGCGCCAGCAGCAGGCCGCCGACGAGGTCGCCGATGGCGTACAGGTGCGGCTCGCCCGTCCGCATGTGCCCGTCGACCTTGACCACCCCGTGCTCGACTACGGCGCGCGTCCGCTCCAGGCCGATCCCCTCGACGTTAGCGGCACGGCCCGTGGCCACCAGCATCAGCTCGGCGCGCAACTCCTTCGGCTCCTTGCCCTCGGGGCCGACCGTGACGCGGACCTCGTCGTCCACGACGGTCACCGCGGAGGGATCGAAGCGCGCGGACGTGACCACGCCGATGCCGCGGCGCCGGAACGTGCGCTCGAGGACGTGCCCCACCTCGGCGTCCTCGAGGGGCACGATGGAGGGCAGGTATTCGAGCAGAGTGACCTCTGCCCCCATGTCGCGGTAGAACGAGGCGAACTCGACGCCGACGGCCCCGGCCCCGACGACGATGACACTGCGCGGCAGGGTCCGGCTGCGGAGAACGTCGTCGCTGGTGACGATGTGCGTCCCGTCGGGCACCAGCCCGGGCAGGCTCTTCACCCGGCTCCCGGTCGCCAGCACCACGTCGGTCGCGTCGAGCAGCCGCTCCCCGCCGCCGCCGGGCGTGCCGTCCTCGCCGTTGAGGGACACCCGTACCGAGGTGGCCCGCTCGAGCACGCCACGACCGGCGACGAACTCGACCTGGTTCTTCGCGACGAGGCCCATCAGCCCCTTCGTGAGGCGCTCCACCACCTGCGTGCGGCGCTTCGCGATGGTGCCCATGTCGACGCCGGTCTCGCCGACCTGCAGGCCGAAGGTCCCGGCCTCCCGGATGCGGGCGTACAGGTCGGCCGACTCGAGCATCGCCTTGGTGGGGATGCATCCCCAGTGGAGGCAGGTCCCGCCGATGCGGGCCTCCTCGACGAGCGCGGTCCGGAGGCCCATCTGCGCGGCCCGAAACGCGGTGGAGTAGCCACCAGTTCCGGCGCCCAGCACGACCAGGTCGAACGAGTTGGACGATCCGACGGCCACGGAGTCAGCACGCTCCTCTACGTTGGGAGAGCACCGCGGGTATCCACGGCGGAAGGTGGACGCGCGTCACGAGCACGATGGTACGGGCGGTGTGGGGGTCGCGCAACCGCGCGAGACGCCGCCCGCATGGGACGGGGCGAAACCTCTCTGAGGTCCCCGCCGGGCTGTCACCCATGCCGCACCGACGCCCACAGCACACGGCCAAGCACAGCGAGGGTGACGACGACCAGCGCGACGATCATCGTCGGCGGCCGGCCGAGCGCATCCGCGAAGGGCGGGAACACAATCCCGAGGAACTGAAGGCCGAGCACCACGACAACGCAGCACGCGGCCAGCAGCACCACGTCACGGTCCCGGACGCGCGGACGGGACAGAACGGAGCCCGGGTCCTGAGCCACCCGGCCCTCGGCGGTGGGCTTCGGCGGGTCTGTGTCTGTCACCGGTTCCCGCCCCTGGCCGTCGGACCGCATCAGCCGCGGTCGGCATCGACGGGGATGCCGATGGGCGCCACGAGTACGCGCCCCGCGAGTGCGCGTCCGTTCCTGGTCCGGAGCCCAACCTTGGGGCGGTGGAACGTGATCGTCGCGTCCGCGCGCACGACCGGGTCGGACGGGTCGCCGCTCGTGAGGTCGAGCGCGGTCGGCGTGTCGACCGCGAGGACGGGGACGCCGGCACTGCGGGCTCGGAGGGCCAGCTCGACTGCGCTCCTGACCGGCTCGCGAAGCTCGCCGCGCACCCCCGTCCCGAGCAGCGCGTCGACCACCACGGCGGCCTTCTCGACGCCCTGGCCGAGCATCTGCAGGTCCCGCGGCTGCGCGGCGTGGACCCGCTCGGCGCCGGGCACTGCCGCGAGCGCATCCCAGTTGCGCGCCGCATCCGGGGTGCCGGGGCGCGGCTCGCCGGACACGAGGACGACCACGACGCGCAGGCCGGTGCGCGCCAGGTACCGCGCGGCGACGCAACCGTCACCGCCGTTGTTGCCGGGGCCAGCCAGCAGCAGCACCGGTCCCTTGCCCATCCGCCCCGTTGTCGCGAGGAGTCCGAGGGCGGCGGCCGCGGTGGCTGCCCCCGCCTGCTCCATCAGCCAGCGGCCCGGCGTGCCCATCAGCTGCGCCTTGTGATCGGCTCCCTGCATCTCCTCACTGGTCATGGGAGAGCGCGACGCCGCGGCGTGCCAGTGCAGCGCGAGCGCCTCGAGGTCGAGCGGTTCCCCACGCAGCGCCGGATCGTCGGCGGGAAGGCGCGGCTCCTCGCGCTCGGGCGACCGGAAGTCTGGCGGGTCGGCAGCGGGGGACATGACCCCCATAGCGTGCCACAGGCGGGGCGGTAGTGAGGCCGCCAGCGGCTTAGGAGTCGTGCCGCCGAACGACTAGCCCGTGCCCTGCAGCCCTGCGGCGACGCCGTTGACGGTCAGCCGGACCACGCGGAGCATTCGTTCGCGCTCCGGGTCTCCGGGTTCGAGCGCGCGGAGGCGGGCGAGCAGTCGGAGTTGTACCTCGCTGAGCGGCTCCACGTATGGGTTCCTGAGCTCGATGCTGCGCTGCAGCACGGGGAATCCGTCCAGCAACCGCGAGCGGCCTGTGACGGCCAGCAGTGCCGAAACGCTCCGCTCGTACTCGCCCCGTATGGTTCGCCACACGCGCTCCGCACCCGGCACGGATCCGGCCAGGGCCGCGTACGACGCCGCGACGCCGAGGTCGACCTTTGCGAGCACCAGCTCGGCGTTGTCGAGCGTTGTGGTAAAGAACGGCCAGCCGGCGTACATCGCGCGCAGGTCGCGCAACCCATCCTCGCCGTGGTGCGCCCGGTACGCCTCCAGCGCACTCCCAAGTCCGAACCAACCGGGCACGAACGTGCGGCTCTGCGACCACGCAAACACCCACGGGATCGCGCGCAACGAGTCGAGTCGGACCGGGCTCCGATCTGGCCGACCGGGCGAGCTAGGCGATTCGGGAGGTTCGGGCAGAACGGGGCCCGGCTCGAGGGCCGACGCCGAGTCACGGGCTCGGGTTCTCCCCAGGTTCCCGGCTGGCACTCCGGCGGCGCGCGCCGCCGGCCGTGATCCCAGGTTCAGCCCGGAGATCTCCGCGATCGGGGTTGCCGCGGTGAAGTACGCGGCGAACTGGGGCTCGCCCCACACGAGTGCGCGGTATGCCGTCCGGGCGACCTGCGCCAGCTCGTCCATCGCCGGACCCCATCGCTCGGCGGCCTCCGACACTCGCCGATCGTGCCCCGCTGTGGACGCGCCGAGCACGGCGTGCGCGGCCTGCTCCAGCTCGCGCAGGGCGACGGCCGGGTTGCCGTAGTGGGCGGCGATGACTTCGCCCTGCTCGGTGTTCTTGAGACGGCCCCGCACCGACCCAGCTGCCATAGCTAGGATGGCCCGGTTCGTGGGACCGCCGCCGCGCCCGATCGCCCCGCCCCGACCATGGAACAGGGTGAGCTCGATCCCCTCCTCTCCTGCCACTCGTGCCAGTGCAGCCTGGGCCCGGTGCAGCGCCCACGAGGCAGCCAGGAACCCGGATTCCTTGTTCGAGTCCGAGTAGCCGAGCATGACCTCCTGGCAACGACCGCGCCGCTCGAGGTGCTCGCGGTAGCCACGCGTGTGGACCAGCTCACGGAGGAATGGGCCGGCGGACTGGAGGGTCTCGAGGGACTCCAGCAGCGGGACCACGTCCAATCGGTCGGCCAGGGCACCCGACGGATCGGCCAAGCGGGCCAGCTCGAGCACGGCGAGCACGTCGTCGGGGTGGCGGGTGAAGCTGACGACATAGCGGCGGCACGCCGCCTCTCCAAACAGCAACTGCAGCTCGGCGATGGCCCGGAAGGTGTCGACCACCTCGTCCACGGCGACGCCCGGCGACGCTTGGATGGCACCGACCGAGGACGGCACCGCAGCACGGCGCTCCCGGAGAATCCGCAGCGCAGCCGCATGCGCGTCGGAATGCTGCCGAACTTCAAGTTCGGCCAAGTGGAACCCGAATGTCTGGACCTGCCAGACGAACTCCTGCACCTCGCCCCACGCCACGCGCCGTGCACCAGCGGCAACCAGGGCCTCCTGGATCCGGCGAAGGTCACGAAGGAGGTCGGCTGGGGAGTCGTAGCCCAGGCTGGGAGAGGGGCCCAGGAGGTTCTCAGGCGCCCGAGTTCGATACGCGTCGCCGCCGTCGACGCCTGCCTGGGGAGCTGCACGGTCTGCCCGTGCATCCGCGGCGCCGCGCCCGGAGCCCGCGTGGCCGGGAAGCTCGTCGGAGAGCGGAGCGACGTCCGCCGCGGGTCCGTCGCCCACGAGTCGCGCCCGGGTGTGCCGGAGCCGCTCCTCGATGAACCCGAACGCCCGGCGGTACGGTTCGGTGGCGAAGCGCCGCTGGAGCTCGGCCGCAGCGTCCGGATGACGCTGCGCCTCGGCTCGGAGCCATGCGTGCAGGTCGGGCGACGTCGTCGACGCCGTCGCAGTCTCGGCGATGGACACGGTCTGCAGGAGCCGCTCGGCCACGTGTTCGTAGGCACGGAGCACATGATCGGCTTGGATCCGCAGCGTCGCTCTGGTCACCGCCGCCGTCACGGTCGGGTTGCCATCCCGGTCGCCCCCGATCCACGTGCCCCAGCGCAGGAAGGCCGAAGCCCGCGGTGGTCGAGTTCCGGACCGATTGTCAGCCCCCTCAACAAGCGGCCCGGTCGCATGGGGGTCAGAGGCCACCCCCCGGTCGGGGAGCATGTCGAGGGCGGCGTCGAGCGCGCGGACGACCTGAGGCGCCACCCCGAACAGCGTGGCGTCGAAGAACACCATCGCCGACCGGACCTCATCGAGGGGCGATGGACGCGCGTCGCGCAGGTCGTCGGTCTGCCAGAGGATCGTGATCGCCTCGCGCAGCCGCCGACGGAGCTCCCGGTCCTCGCGCGGCGAGAGACGCGGGTCATCGAGCCGGTCGAGCAAAGCGTAGACGCGGCGCAGTGCCACCAGGAAGGTCCGACGGCGCGCCTCTGTCGGGTGGGCGGTCAGGACCGGGTGGATCGACAGGGCTGCCACGAGCGACTCAATCCGGTCGCGGTCCCAGCCCTGGATCACGAGCTCCCGCACTGCCGCGCCAACGCTCCCATTTGCGAAACCATCAGGGGAGGCACGCTCCCGGCGGCGAAGCACGCGGACGCGTTGCTTCTCCTCGGCTAGGTTAACCAGCTGGAAGTAACGCGTGAACGCACGGGCGAGGCGCTCGCATGTGTCGAGGTCCAGGCCATCTAGCACCTCACCGAGTCGCCGCCGCTCGTCCGGGTCCGGCACGGTGCGCAACGCGATGGCTCGCGCGCGGACGCGCTCCACGAGATCGAGCAGCTCCGGCCCACCCTGCTCCGCGAGGACCTGGCCAAGGAGTGCGCCTAGCAGGCGCACCTCGAGCCGCAGTGGATCTGCGGCACCCGCACTGCCGATGCCCTTCGGTTCCGCGCGGACGGCCGCGTTATGTCGTGCCACTCTGAGATGATGCACGAACTCGCGGGTGGAGGCCCTGCCAGCCCGCACTGCGGCACCTGAAACGGGCGCGCGGAGCATGAAGCAGGACAGGCCGGCCGGGACAGCCTGACGGCGCCGGATCTAGCCGGTCATAAACAGCCGGATTACGAAGAGACCCAACGCTACGACGCCGACCAGGCCGAGCGCGAGGCGGCCTCGCGCCGACATGCGCGTACCGAACGAGCGGACGAAGGGCAGGGCCGCGAGCGCCAGGAACCCGTACAGCAGGTGGAGTCGGTCTTGGGGGGCGTGGCCGGTGAGGAACAAAAAGAGCCCGACGCCAGCAGCGAGAGCGACGACGCCGAAGACGGCCGACTGGAATGACTCCAGTCGCTGACCGCCGCCTCGTCCGGTTACCAAGGCTAGCGCGGTCCAGGCGACCGCCAGCGCGACCCCCACGACAACTGCGTACGCGAGCGTCCGGTGCAGTTCCTCCATAACTACATCATGCCGCGCCCCGTGCGCCGGCGCTGGGGCCACAGGCTCCGACCGTGCCTAGTGACGCCTCTCCACCTGCGATGGAGCGTTCGGGCACGACCGGCGCAGGCGCACCCCGACGCATCCGCGCGCCAGACGCGGTCTCCGGGCGCGTCGCAGAGTGACCGGGTACCCTCGATGCCATGCCAATCGACGGCCTCTTCGCATTACGAGACCGCCCCAGAGCGCCAGCCGCCGCCGGCATTCCGATCGATCCTGACCGCCTCCAAGCGGCAATCCTGGAGTGGTTCGCAGAACACGGCCGGCCGCTCGCGGGAAGGGAGGATCGCGAGCCGTGGCGAGTGTTGGTGCTCGAAGTCATGTCGCAGCAGACGCAGATCGAACGCTCGCTTGCTGGCTCCTCCGCCTTCTGTAGCCGTTTCCCGACGCCCGCTGCGCTCGCAACCGCTTCCCCCGCGGACGCCGTCCGGGCATGGGCCGGCCTGGGGTACAACCGGCGGGCGCTGGCACTGCGCTCTGCCGCGCAGCGGATCGTCGAGCGGCACGGCGGCGATGTACCTGGCGACGTCAAAGCGCTCGACGATCTACCGGGCATCGGCCCCTACACCGCGCGGGCCGTCGCCGCGCGCGCGTTCGGCGTTCGCGTGATCCCGGTCGATGTCAACGTGCGCAGGGTTCTCGGACGCATGCTTGGCCGCCCCCGGGGCGCCGCCGAAGCCCGCGAGATCCAGGCGCTCGCGGACGCCATTGCGGCCGCGGAGGGCGCATACTTCGACGACCGCGCAGCTCCAGGACCACTGCACACAGGTCAGCCCAGCGGTGCGAGCAGCCCACGCTACCCCGGCGACATAGCCGACGCCCTGATGGACCTCGCCGCGGCGCTCTGCAGGCCGCGTGCACCAGACTGTGCCGCCTGCCCGCTCCGGTCATGGTGCACGTGGGCGGTGATCGCGAGCCGAGTCACCACGGCCGGATTGTCGGCCGTCACCGGCAAGGGTGCCTCGACAATCGCAGGCAGAGCCGACACTACCGTGAGCGAGGTCGGTTCGTCTGAGAGCAACGTCAGGTCGCGCTCCGCCGCGCCGCCGTTCTCGGCGACCCGCCGATGGCTCCGGGGCCAGCTCCTCCGCGAGCTCCGCACGGCCCCCCCAGGCACGTGGCTGTCAATCGAAGGCGCACGCGGGTCACACGCGCACGTGTCGGTCCGCGAGACACTGGCGACCCTCGCGACGGAGGGTTTCGTCGAGCTGGACGAACGCGGGCACGCGCGCCTTTCGGAGACATGACCGACGTCCAGGCCGGGCGCCCACGATCTTCGGCGTCCACCGCCGGCTGTCCACGGCCCGCGGTCGCGGTGTTGCACGACCCCGCGACGTATGGCAAGGTTCGTGCTCTGATGTGCCAACCCAGCATGTGTCGCTGTCGATACACGGCCTTCCGTCCACCGGACGGGGCCTGAGGCGGCGCGCCGGAACGCGCTGACCGACGGGAGCTGGGGCCGCAGTCAAAGGAGACTGCGGCCTTCGAATTTTCATCCAGGGGCATCGCCTACCGCAGAGGTAGGGCCCCCGATAGGCATCCGGGGCGACAGGCCCGGCGCAAGGAGAACCACGGTGAGCGTCCCCACCGCACCGGCTGCCCAGCCACTCGTGTCACCACAGTGGGCGCGAGAACACCTCGCGGACCCCAGAGTCCGCTTCGTGGAAGTCGACGTCGACACAACGTCTTACGAGCAATCACACCTGCCGGGCGCGGTCGCCTGGGACTGGACCACGCAGCTGAGCGACAAGGTCAGGCGCGACCTCGCCTCGCGCAAGGATCTATCGACGCTGCTCAACGCGTCCGGCATCGGCGCGGACACGCACGTCGTGCTGTACGGCGACAACAACAACTGGTTCGCAGCGTGGGCATACTGGCAGCTCAGGCTCTTCCGCTGGCCGAACGTGAGCCTGCTGGATGGAGGGCGGCGCTACTGGCTCGACAACAGCTACCCGGTCACCACCGACGTCCCGGCGTGCGCCCCAACGGGTATTGAGCTCCCGGAGCCCTCGTACGATCTGCGCGCCTTCCGTGACGACATCCTGCCGCGCCTTGGCCGCCGCGACCTCGTGCTGGTCGACGTCCGGTCCCCGGTGGAGTTCAAGGGCGAGGTGATCGCGCCACCCGGCATGACTGAGACGGCGCAGCGCGGCGGTCACATCCCAGGCCCGGCCTCGATCCCTTGGTCGCGGGCGGCGGCCGACGACGGGCGGTTCAGGAGCCCAGACGAGCTGCGCGCCCTCTGCGAGGGTCGCGGTGTGACGCGCGACCGCGACGTCATCGCCTACTGCCGCATCGGGGAGCGCTCGAGCCACACCTGGTTCGTCCTCCACGAGATTCTCGGGTATCCGAACGTCCGCAACTACGACGGCTCGGGGACCGAATGGGGCTCGATGGTCGGGATGCCGATCGAGAAGTGAGCGTCTACTGGCTGTACCTGGAGTCAGGGCCGAAGCACCGCAAGACGATGGTGCACGTCCTCGACCTGCTCGGCTGCGTGGCGGTCGGACCGACGACGGAAGCCGCGCTCGACGCGACGCCAAGCGCGATCCGCGCGTTTCCGGGCTTCCTGCGCCGCCACGGTCGAGAGGCCGACCCGGACGTTCGGTTCGCAACACGGGTGGCGGAGCACGTCACTGAGGGCGAGTGGCTGGGCAACGGGTCCCCCTACCTCGTATTTGCCCCCGACCTCCAGCCACCGACTGACGAAGAGATAGAACGCCATCTCGAGCGGTTCCGGTGGCTGGCCGAAGATCCGGCGGCCTGGGCACGAACGCGAACCGACGCGGAGCTCGACGAGCCGCCTGGCGGGCCCGGAAGGACGGCGCGGGCCATCCTGCTCCACACCCTCGGCTCGACCGGACCGTACCTGGCGGCAGCGCTTGGCGATGCACCGGATTCTCCCGCGAGGCCACGGCCGCCGAACGCGGCGAGATGGGGATACCCGAGGCGCTCGTGCTCACCGCCGACCTCGCGCAGGACCGGGTGCGCGCGGCGACCCTCGAGGCTTGGTACGGCATCCGGGAGTCGCCTTCAGGCCCACGGACACTGCGCAAGGCGCTTCGCCCGATGCTCGAGCACATGTGGGAGCATCTCGCCGAGCTGTCCCGGCGACCGGGGGGTCCACCTCTCTAGCGGATCGGGAAGATGCTGCCCGGCAGTATGGCGAGGACCGCCAGCGTGATCACGACGCGGAGACGGTCGATGTCAGGGACGAACCGACCGCCGAGAGCGGCTACCCGCACAAACAGCGTGGCCAGCAGCCAGCGCCAGCCCAAGCCGGGTGATCGCGGACGGGCCAAGCGCAACGAGCCCCGACGCTCTCGCGGCCAAGTCCGCTAGGTTGGGGTCCCGGGTGAGCGGCCGGTCAACGAGGTCCGCCGGCCGAACGCGATCGCCAGCACGAACCCGAGCGCGATCACGAGGGCGCTGAGCGTGATGCCGATGGCTAGGACGCCTGGTCGAGACGGCCGCCGCGAGCATCGCGCCGATCACGGCACCCATCGTGGTGGCCAGCTCTAGGAACATCCCCAAGCGCGTGATCGTGAGATCTTCCGCACGTGCCCCGCGGCGGCGCCTGAGCTGGTCGCGATGACGGAGACGACGCTGGCCCCACGGCACGTCGGATGTCGACCCAAGACAGGACGGTGAGTGCGGGAATGCTAAGGATCCCGCCACCGACCCCTCCTAGTGCGCCGATCTGCCCGCCGCCACGCTGACGAAGAAGATGTCGACGTTGGCGGAAATGCTTACCCGGGGCGCAGCCTACTGGTGAAGCGCGGGCGCCGTTACGACCGCGGTGCTCCCAACACCTACTCCCACCGGCGGTACGCCGCGTGGCCGGGGACAGAGCGGGCTTCTTCGCAAGCAGAGGTTTGATCGCGCACGAGCTTGCTCCCGTGCCGGGGAGCTCGTTACGCGTGCCAAGGCGACGCGAGGACCCATCGTCCCTGCATGCGGTACCGTCCACGGGTGCGGCAATCACTCCCGGACCTGGGACCTCGCGGCGAGGGCTGGGTGGTCCTCCAAGGCGTGATTCTCGTCGCCGTCTTCGGGGCAGGAATCCTCGGTCCCGCCTGGAGTGGACCCGCACGCCTGGCGCTGGCCGTCGGAGGGGCCGCCCTGATCGCTACGGGAGGGACACTCGCGGTCCGCGGCGTCGTCGATCTTGGCGACAACTTGACGGTGGTCCCCCGACCACCAGACGGCGCGCGGCTCGTCGATCACGACACCGCATCGCCGCCGGCGATTGGAGGAGGCTTCGTGCTGGGCGGATTCTTCGACCTGAAGGCACGCCGCGAGGAGGGCTGGCTTGGTGAGCGGTTCGCTGGGTACGCTGCGCATCGGACACGGATGCGCAAACTCATCCCGTGGGTCTATTGATCGCGTGGCGCCGACGAACGGGCGCAGGTATCGGCGCCGGGACGCGGGGCCTGTGATGGAGGGAAGCATGACGGCACGAGGCACTCGCGAGCCGGCCGGCGACGGACGCGGAGTGCACGAGTTCTTGCGTATCGCCGACGAAGTCGCCGCGGCACTAAGAGACGGCCGTCCTGTCGTCGCACTCAAATCGACCCTGATCAGCCACGGCTTCCCGTATCCCGAGAACCTGGCGATCGCGCGTGACAGCGAGACCGCCGTGCGCGAGCATGGCGCCGTGCCAGCCACCGTCGCGATCCGCGACGGCCGACTCCTAGTGGGCCTGGCGCCGGACGACCTAGAGTCACTCGCCACCACGCACGGCGTGGCCAAGGTCGCACGACCGACGCTCGCCGCCGCACTATCACGGGACGGCTGGGGAGCAACCACGGTGTCGGCCACCATGATCGCTGCACACGCAGCTGGAATCGCGGTCTTCGCCACAGGAGGTATCGGCGGCGTCCACCGCGGCGCGCTGACCGGCGCCAGTGGCGTGCCAGGCAGTTTCGATATCTCGGCTGACCTCGATGAGCTGGCGCGCACGGACGTGATCGTCGTCTGCGCCGGGCCCAAGCTGATCCTAGACGTCCCGCTGACGGTGGAGGCGCTGGAGACGCGCGGCGTCCCGCTGGTAACTATCGGGTCGGACGAAGTGCCGGGGTTCTGGGCGCGTCGGAGCGGCGTGCGGTCCCCCATCGTCGTGGCATCCATCGCAGAAGCCGCGCGGGTCGCGGGCACACACCTACGCCTCGCGATCGGGACTGGGATGCTCGTATGCGTCCCGGTGCCCGAGCCGGACGAGGTGCCGCGCGAACGGATCGAGGGCGTGATCAAACGGGCAAGCGCCGAGGCGGGGACGGCGGGCGTACGTGGTGCGGACCTCACGCCGTGGCTGCTCGGCCGGATCGCCGACCTCACTGAGGGCGCCTCGGTCCAGGCGAACCTCTCGCTGGTGCGCAACAATGCCCGGACGGCCGCCCGAATCGCGGTGGCTCTCGCTTCCTAAGGCAGCCCGCTCGCGGTCGTCTCCCTGCGTGCGGTGGGAGTTGCGCCGAACCGTCAGGTCGTACCACCGCCGGCCGAGCACGGCGTCTAGCCTCCGAGGTACCGCAGGTACTCCACCGTCACGCTCGAGAGGATGCCCCGCGTCCAGCTTGGCCGGACAGCGACTGGAATGTGGCGACGTCCAGGTCGATGACGCGACCCGGGAACACCTGCTGGTCCGGGCCATAGTCGTTGGTGCTTCGGATGACATACCGGCCGTGCCAGATGATCCGCACAAGCCAGCGGCCATGATGCGGAACGGCTATGAGGTCACCGTGCCCCGGCCCGTAGGTCGACGCCCGGCCATATGCGGGCCGGGGCATACCGGCGAGGCTCGTGACACGGCCGGCGAGCTGGAGCGCCATCGGCCTGATCGGAGCGGCCCGCGCGACGGGAGCACGCCGCAGCCGCGACCACGGGGAAAACGACGAAGCCGGGCTCCGGGCCGGCCTGGGCGACGCCGGCCTGCGTAGCGCGGTTGGCGAGCGCGTCCACGCGGGGGCCGGGGCACCAGCGGGTGCGGGCATCGCCGGCGTCGGAGCCGGCGGCCCGATCGCTGCAGCGCCCCCGCGGGGCCGGGCCGCCCTGCAGCATGAACAGGTCCATCGTGGCTTCGGGCCAGGGCCCGGAACCGGGGGCACGGCGGTTGGCGTC
>CAWIHR010000016.1:0-157248 GCA_963835945.1 uncultured Chloroflexia bacterium | reverse complement strand
TCGCGGTGTGGCCCGCGCGTGCCGCGCTCAGGTCGCCGGTCGGGGAGAAGGTCCCGTTCGCCGGATCGTAGAGCTCGGCGGAGACGAGGGCGCTGCCGCCGAACGTGCCGCCCGCGATGAGGACGCGCCGGTTCGGGAGCAGCGTCGCGGTGGAGCTCACGCGTGCCGCGGTCATCGCGGCGGTCGGGGAGAAGGTCCCGTTCGCCGGATCGTAGAGCTCGGCGGAGACGAGGGCGCTGCCGCCGAACGTGCCGCCCGCGATGAGGACGCGCCGGTTCGGGAGCAGCGTCGCGGTGGAGCTCACGCGTGCCGCGGTCATCGCGGCGGTCGGGGAGAAGGTCCCCAGCTCGCCGGTTCGTAGAGCTCGGCGGAGGCGAGTGCGCTGCCGCCGAACGTGCCGCCGGCGATGAGGACGCTCCCGTTCGGGAGCAGGGTCGCGGTGGAAGACAGGCGTGCCGCGGTCATCGCGCCGGTCGGGGAGAACGTCCCGTTCACCGGGTCGTAGAGCTCGGCGGAGGCGAGTGCGCTGCCGCCGAACGTGCCGCCGGCAATGAGGACGCTCCCGTTCGGGAGCAGAGTCGCGGTGTGGCCCCGTCGTGCCGTGGTCAGGTCGCCAGTCGGGGTGAAGGTCCCGCTCACCCTGGTCGTAGAGCGCGGCGGAGGCCAGGACGCCGAAGGCGATGCCGCCCGCGATGAGGACGTGCCCGTTCGGGAGCAGGGTCGCGGTGGGACCCGCGTGCTGCCACGGTCATCGAACCGGTCGGAGTGAAGAGGCCAGCGTCGATCCGGCTCCATGGTGCTGGCGTCGACGTCGCCGCGGCCGGCGTAGCCGTCCGACTCGTCCCGTTCGCGCTCCTCGCGGTGGCGTTCGCCGTGCCCGGGCTTGCGGTACCTGGACTGGTAAATCCCGCCAGTACGGCATTGGATACCAGCTCGCCTTGACGCACGTAGGAGGCACGTGCTCCGGATGGGAGGTGGCGCCATATGCGCTCGTCTTCGTCGGACTCTTGCCGATGTTTCTCGAGGGCGATGAAGAAGTCGTGGCTGGCCGCGTCTGGCCAGTCATAGGGGACCTCGCTCATCATCTGTACTCGATAGTTGAAGGCTCGATCGGGGTCGGGATCGGACAACTTCGCCCTGTGACCCTGGATCGCCGTGCGGATCTCGTCGTCCGAAGCACCCTGGGCGTGCCGCATGACGCTATCGAGGTATCCGAAGAAGAGCATGTCCCCGGCCATAAGACGCATTCCGGTGAGTTCAGCCACGCGGTCCCTGGACTCTTGATATGCCGACCGACGCTTGAAGATCGAAGGAAACACTGTCCGGTTCCTCGGGCCGAAGTAATGCGCTCGTCGCAGTCAGGGTCTGTCGCGCGCGAACACCTGGCTATCCCCCATTTGTCCTCGTTTCGGCGAGCACTTCTCACCGCTTCGGCCGAACCGGGCCTCAGCGGCTCTTACGAGGTCCCCTTTCGGAGCAGCACGGGTCACGCTGAGAACCCGTTTCGTTGGACGCGTTACCGGACTAGCTACGCGCGTTCTCCGAAGACCGCGTCGAACTCAGCGGTCGCGGCACGGAAGTGCCCGATCAGAAGATCGAGGAGCGTCCGCAGGGCGGTTGCATCGAGCACGTCGCCCGGGAGCCGTGGCTCGATGCCCCTGAATAGGCGCCGCAGCGGGAGGCTCGGCAGTACGGGCGTGTCGGGTAGTCCCAGGCCATCAGGTAGCTGGTACAGCAGAAGAATGAACGCCGTTCCAAGATCAGAGTGCGTCTCGCGAAGCCTCTTAAACTCCGCTTGTCGCTCAGCCGGCAGCCGATCCGCCTTCCCGAAGATCCGCGTATTGATCGGCTCTGTGTACTGCACGAGCGCGTCGGCCTCGCGCCGGAGCGTGGGCGCGAAGAACGACCGGACCAGCGCAAGGTGTCAAGCTTCCTGGAACTGAACCCAGTTGACGAGCCGGACGTTCGTATGCTCGACCGCTTCCGCTGCCCCGCGCTGGAAGCCGGCCGCAGAGACAAGGAGACCGAGGTTCGCGCCCGCGTCGATGACGACCGTGCGGAAGCCGTGGACAGCCTGCTTCGGGACTCGTCTTCGCCAGAGCTTGCACTCTACGATCGTCGTGGAAGCAGGCGACGTGGTCCCGTCGCGGGCATAAACGTCTACGTTCACCGTGCCTCTGGCCAGCGAGAGGGGGTGGTCGATGGTCACGTCGAGACCGCATTCGCGGAGGATTCCGCCCGGCGGCCTCCTGCAGATCAGTCCAGCGGCCGGGCAGCCCGTCTTCGATCGGCGTCGTGCTGGTGGTGTGAGCGGATGGCGGCCTGGCAGCCGCGTCGCGGCCAACCTCCTTAGCGCGGCTCGACATACGCCTCCAAGGCCTTGACCGCGGCGTCGATGTGTGCCGCTGCACCAGCCGTGAAGCCGACAGCCGTCGATTGGCTGCCGGTCGACGTAACCGTGCTCATCGTGGCGCCGACGCTCGAACGCTCGATCTCACCGAGAAGGCCCGCCCACGTCGTGCTGTGTAGCACGCCGCTCGTAATGCGGAAGACCGCAACGTCCGTCTCTCCCTCGAAGAGCCGATAGCAATGAACGAGGGAGGTCGTATCCCGCATCGAGATGAGGGCAATCTCGCGTTCTGCGGCTTTCGACTCGATACGACCCCGCAATTCAACGGCATCGGCGTACGCCGTTGATGGAGACCAGCCCGACGCCCGCATGGCGGTTTCGAGCTTCCTCTGCTCGTCAAGGTCATCGAGAACGACGGCGACGGCTCTCTGAACTCGCGTCGTCGGCGCGACAGTCGCATCCAGAACCCATCGCGCTTGGACGCCCCCCTCGAACGACGGGCGCAGCAGTGAAAGGTGGGCATGGGCGGGCGTCAACCCTCCCTCCGCGACCACCCGGTACCACGTGACGATGTGGTCGAGCGCCGATGCAATGCGCCCGCTCGCCACCAACCCGGGATGCTCCCCGAGGGCAAGCAGCCGGTCGGCATACTTGGTGCCATCCGCGGATCGGG
This sequence comes from uncultured Chloroflexia bacterium, assembly GCA_963835945.1. Taxonomy (GTDB): domain Bacteria; phylum Chloroflexota; class Limnocylindria; order Limnocylindrales; family CSP1-4; genus JAJYNJ01. The sequence continues at coordinate 154,225 of CAWIHR010000016.1, read as the reverse complement.
TGGCCGAGCTCGATGCGCTCGAAACGCATCTTCAGCGGGGGGACTAGATCCAGCGCGCGGGCCAGACTGGCGTCGAGTGGTTCACGTCCTTGGTCGAACGTCAGCCCCCTCCTCTACGCGCCCATACTAGCCCGGGAAGGAGCTCGTCTGAGGCGCGCCCGGGGCGCGAGCGGAACCAGTGGCCGGCATCGCCCGTATCGGGCTGGCGACCAATTTTCGTCGTGCAGTACCTGACCGGCGGACTCGAGTCGGCCGGCGGCCGTCCTCCCCGCCTGGGATTCACTTGACATTGGTGCACGATCGATCTGTCCATCCCCCGCGTCCGCGACGGCAGCTACTTCCCGAGCCTCCTCGAACCACGTCGGCGCGCCGAGCGGGCCCTCCTCGCCGTCATCCAGGAAGCGTATGTGCTGGGTGTCTCGACCCGCCGCGTCGAGGATCTGGTCGAGGCGCTCGGCATCGCCTCGCTCTCGAAGAGCGAGGTCAGCCGCATCTGCGCAGCGCTCGATGCGGAGGTCGAGGCGTTCCGCCATCGCTCGCTGTTGGGCGAGCGCTACCCCTACCTGTTCCTCGACGCCACCTACGTGAAGGTTCGTGACGCGGGGCGGGTGGTGAGCATGGCGTGTCTCGTGGCGATCGGGGTGGCGGCCTCGGGCGAGCGGCGTGTGCTGGGGCTCGATCTGGCGGCCGGCAACGACGAGGGCAACGCCTGGTCCGCCTTTGTGCGGGGGCTCCTCGAGCGCGGCCTCGCCGGCACCCGGCTCGTCATCAGCGACGCCCACCGGGGCATCGTGGAGGCCGTGCGCAGCCAGCTCCTGGGCGCCGCATGGCAAGGTGTCGCGTGCATGCCACACGGAACGCCCTCGATCTCGTACCCCGCGGCTCCCAGGATATGGTGGCGGCCGCCATCCGCAGCGTCTTCGAGCAGCCTGACGAGACCTCGGCATCCGAGCAGCTGCGCCGGGTGTCGGACGGCCTGTCTGCTCGCTTCCCTGCCGTCGCCGAGTTGCTCACTGATGCCGAAGCGGACCTCCTCGTCCACTTCACCTTCCCCGAGGCCCACCGCCGGCAGATCCGCTCGACAAACCCGCTCGAGCGCCTCAACAAGGAGGTCAAGCGCCGCACCGCGGTGGTGGGGATCTTCCCCTCCCGGGCCAGCGTCCTGCGTCTGGTCGGCATGGTCCTCGCCGAGCAGGACGACGAGTGGCAGGACGGGCGGCGTTACTTCAGCCCCGAGTCGATGGCCTTGATCGACGCGCTCCCTCACGAGGAGGTGCCGGCGCTGCTGATGGCGAGCTGATCAAGGCAGGGCGCCAGGATGACGCGCTGTGACACCACGTGCTGGGACTTGACCATGGCGGCCTTGAGGCGGTGTCGATGGCTGGCGTTGCCGAGCGCGTCGGGATCAGGGCCCCCTCGCTCTACCATCGGTTCGACGACCGGGCCGACCTACTCGTCGCCGTGGCGACCGAGGCCGCGCTTGATTTGGGACGGGCGCTCGCGGATGCTGTCGCTGAGGCGGGCGCCGATCCGGCGCTGCGGCTGGACGCGCTCGCCGCCGCGCACCGCCCGTTTGCCCTGGCGACGCCGCGAGCCTCTGCGCTGCTGTTCGCGGGCACTACGCTAGGCGTGGCGCCGACCCCGGACGCGCAGGCGGAGGCCTCCAACCCCATGGTGGACGTTGCCCAAGCGATCGTCGGTGCAGCCGGTGCTGGCCGCTTGCCGCGTGCTGACCGCGTTCGCGTATGGGTTCGTGAGCATGGAATCCGCAGGCGCGTTCCGATTCGGGGGCGACGTCGAGGAAGCCTACCTTTTCGGGATCGCGGCGCTGCGCTCCGGGCTGGAACAGGCGCGCCCGCGAAATGACACTGCCTGAGCCCGAACCGGCCTGAATTGCACGGCGAACGGCAATCTTCTGTGGTCGATGCTGCGAAGAACGGGATGAGGCCGAGTCGGGAAAGCGTTCGCGTCACGCCCGAGCTCACGCGTGACCGCGAAGCGAGCGCCTGCTGGCTCGGGTTCCGCAGCGGCGGAGGTCGGCAACGACATGGTGGACGAGACGCTCGACATACCAGGGCTCGCGGGTAGTCTCCGCCGGGCCTCCTGTAACCGGGCGCTCCTGCGCGCCGCGAGCCAGCTCGAACCGCGCGGCGTAGCGGTCGAGTCGTGCGACGATCTCGGCGCGCTCCCGTCTTCGATGCGGACCTTGACGCCTTCGGCTATCCCCGCCGGCGCGAGTGCGCTCCGCCGGTCCATCGACGAGGCGGACGCTCTGCTAATCGTCGCTCCCGAGTACAACGACGGCCCGAGCACGGTCCTGAAGAACGCGCTCGATTGGGCGTCGCGCGGCCCGGTCCGCGTCCTGGCTGGCAAGCCGGTCGCGGTGATGGGCATGTCCCCCGGCCGAAGCGGGGCGCGGGGCGGGATCAAGTCAGTCGTGCGCACCGTGCGTCGGACGGGCTCCGAGGTGCCTTCTCACACGGTAGCGGTTCCGTTCGCGCCTCAGGTGTTCACCGACGGGCTCGAGCTGGCGGACCTGCACGTCCGCGCTGAGGTCGCCCCAGTCGTTGCAGAACTCGCCGATCGCGCTCGGGCAGCCGGAGAGGCCGCTGCCTGAGGGCGTACACGCGGGGCCGTCGGGGCGGCGTCGACACGCCGTTCGCGCCGAGGGAGGATTCGTTGCACACAGGATGTTCACGTGCCGTTGACGTGGACGAGGTGGAACCGCACCCGGGCGGATGGTCCCATATGGGTGGGTCCCCGGACCGGCGACATCGGCCGACACCACCCGGGGGTGACCGGGAGACCGACATCGACACTGATCCAGGAGCCGAATAATGGACTGCGAGACGTGCGGTCGCTACCGCCCATCCGCCGAGGTCGCTCCGATCCGCGAGGCTGGCGGACGTTTGGTGATGGCCTGCGCGCGGTGCCGACGTCTCTCCACCGGCCGCCGCAGGGCCCCGCAGATGGGGACAGCCGGACGGTCGACTCTTCCCGTCCGGACAGGCGTGCTCGCCTCTGCGCGCTGACGCGCTATCCTCCCCGGCGCCGTCGCGGGTCCAGCACCCGGTCTCCGTGCTTGACGCCCGTCGCCCGCGAGGCGGCACATCCGAAAAGGAGCATCCAATCGAAGCGTGCGTGCTGCGCGTGTACGAGGCGCTGCCTCGACCGCGTCTCCTCGCCTGCGACATCGACGGCACGCTCGTCGATCCTCACGGCGTCCTTCGAGATGTTGTCCGCGAGGCCGTGGCGCTTGTGGCAGCCTCGGGCGTGGAGGTCGTCCTGGTCACCGGCCGCTCCCCCTGGAGTGGCGTTACCGAGCTGACCGCCCGGCTCGGCCTCCCGGGCCCCCACATCACGATGCAAGGCGGGCTCATCTCGGTGCCTGCCACCGGAACGGTCCACCGTGTACGGGCCCTGCCGGCGCGCCTCTACCTTGATGCACTCCGGTTCGCCGACGAGTGCGGCCTCGATCCAGTCGTCGCGCTGCTTGACGGCCACCGAGCCGAACGTCTCGCCGACGGCATTGACTTCCTCGCCGTTCCACAGGCTGAGCGGAGTCGGTTCCGGTATGCGACCGACCTCGCCCGGCTGGTCGACGAGGGTCCGATCCGCGTCTTCCTGCCGACTGGACCGGCTCGCCATCGGCCTGTCCGGCTCGCCGCGCAGGAGATCTTCGCCGGCCGGGCCTCGGTAGTGTGGAGCGACCTCACCGGGATCGAGTTTCTCGCGCCGGGCATCCACAAGGGTGAGGCGGTGACATGGCTTGCGGCCGCGCGTGGCATCGGTCTTGACGAAGTGGCCGCCGTCGGCGACGGGCAGAACGACGTGGCGATGCTGCGCATCGCCGGACGCTCGGCTGCGATGGGCGGGGCCCCGGCGGAGGTGCGCCTCGCGGCCGATATCGTCGTCCCGACCTCAGATGACGACGGCGTTCTCGACGCCCTCGAATGGTTCTTCCCGGACCTCAGGTTGCGACCTTGGGCTCCCTGCGATCGCGGGCGCGTCGTCCGGCTGCCCTCCTGAGTCGGGTTCCCGTCCGCGCGTGAGTCAGAACGTCGAACTGCACTCTGCCAGCTCGTTGTCGCCGGCCTCAGGCCGCGCGTGGGAGATGGCAGCGCGGTTACACTGACGCGCCATGCGTGATCGCCGGTGACCTACTTCCAGGCCATCTTCCTCGGGCTGCTCCAGGGCGTGACGGAACTCTTCCCCGTTTCTAGCCTCGGCCACACGGTGATCCTGCCGAAGCTGCTGGGTTGGAACGACCTTGTCGCCGCGCAGTCTGCCAACGAGTCGTTCTTTCTGGCCTTCCTCGTCGGGCTGCACGTCGCCACGGCGCTAGCCCTCCTCGTCTTCTACTGGCGCACGTGGGTGGACATCGTCCGCGGAATCTTGGTGTCTCTCGGCACGCGGCGAATTGAGACATCGACTCAACGGCTGGGCTGGTTGCTCGCGGTGGCCACGATCCCCGCGGGGCTCGTGGGCGTCGCGTTCGAGCATCCTTTGCGCACGCTCTTCGCGAAGCCGCTGGCGGCGGCGGCGTTTCTCTTCCTGAACGGCCTAGTGCTTGCGACGGCAGAAGTATTGCGGCGACGTGCAGCGGTCCGCTCGATTGCCGTCGCGCACGGTCTCAACCCGGAAGGCGCCCGCCGACTGGACACGCTCGAGTTCCGCGAAGCGGGCCTCGTCGGTCTGGCACAGGTCTTCGCCCTGCTCGCCGGCATCAGCCGCTCTGGCATTACCATGGCAGCCGGCCTGGGCCGGGGCCTGGATCACGAGGACGCGGCGCGCTTCTCGTTCCTCCTAGCCACCCCGATCATTCTGGCCGCCGGCGTCTACAAGCTGCCGGACCTGCTGGGCCCGAACGGCCACGGGGTCGTGGGCCAAGTGCTCGCGGGCAGCGCCGCCGCCGCAGTTGCCGCGTACGTGTCGGTGCGCTCCCTCACGCGGTACTTCACGACCCGCACACTGACGCCGTTCGCCGTCTACTGCCTAGTTGCCGGCGCTGGGCTGGTGGTCTGGTTCGGTCTGCACGGCTGAGCTGTTCGGTCGCCGCCGCCCCGGCGATCAGGCGTGGTGCTGCGGGTAGGCGTCGTCGTTAGGCGTGCCCGGCCACCAGTGGCGGGCGTCGTCCACCGGGCGCGAGTCGTAACCGAAGTCGACCGCGAAGATCAGGAAGACGATGAGGGCAATTGAGATGCACACGAGGGTTTCCATATTCCCGAATGTATTCGTCGCGCTTGATCAGAGCAAATCGAAGTGATTCAATCCTTGATCATGGATACTGATCATTGGGCGGACCTCGAACTCCGCCACCTGAAGAGCTTTCGTGCTATCGCCGCGACCGGCTCGTTCCACGCAGCGGCCGATCTCCTCGACTACACGCAGTCGGCCGTCAGCCAGCACTTGGCCGCCCTCGAGTCGATCGTCGGCGTGCGCCTCGTCGAGCGCTCCCGGGGGCACCGCTTTGTTGAGGTGACCGAGCCCGGCCGGCTGTTGCTGCGACACGCTGACGCGATCGTCGCCCGTCTCAGCGCGGCACAGGCCGATCTGCGCTCGTATGCCGAGGGAGCGTCGGGTGTGCTGCGCGTGGGGACGTACCAGAGCGTCGGCGCCCGCATCCTGCCAGCGCTGGTAAGCCGGTTCTCCCAGACATGGCCTGGCGTTGAGGTACGCCTGCGGGAGGACCACGAGGACGTCCTACTGTTGGCGTTCGTCGAGTCGGGCGAGATCGACCTCGCGTTCACCGTGTTCCCCCTGCCGTCCGGGCCGTTCGATGCGGTCGAGCTACTGCGTGACCCGTACGTGCTGATGGTCGCGATAGGCTCGCCGCTGGCTGGGCATACCGGGGCACCTGTACTGCGCGAGATTGCCAACCAGCCGCTGATCGGGTTCAGGGGCAGCCGCACCACTGAGCTCGCGGAGGCGTACCTACGAAGCAACGGAGTCGAGCCGAAGGTGGTGTTCCGCTCGAACGACAACGGCACCGTTCAGGGACTCGTGGCGGCGGGTGTGGGGTCCGCGCTCGTGCCGCTGCTCACGGTGGACGCAGATGACCCGGCCGTGACCCTGCTCCCGGCTGACGTGCCCCCCAGGATCATCGGCCTCGCCTGGCATCGTGACCGTCATCGGTCGCCCGCGAACCGCGCGTTCGTCGAGCTAGCGCGGGAGGTCTGCGCGGCGGTTCGGGTCGAAGTCCCCGGAGGACGGACCGACGCCGCCGGCGTCGCCTGACGCCGGCGGCGCAGCACGGCGGCGCAGATTTGGGGATCGAGTGGCTTCGAATCAGCGCTGCAAGCCGACGGCCTCCTTCTCCGCGATGGGTGTCGTGCACGAGTGCCGTTCGAGGTGACCAATGCCCGCTGTTGGTCACCTGCCATCCCCTGGTGATCGCGGGTCCGCTACAGTCCGCCCTACGCATGGGCATAGTCCCTCCGCCACGGGGCGAAGTGCAGCCACCTGCGGCGCGGGAGGATGAGCGACGGGAACAGGAGGCCTGAGCGCGACGCTCGGACGCCGCAGACCCCGGCCGGTGGTGACGGCGGCCCGGTTCTGGGCGCTGCCGCCGGTGGTGATTGCGACCGCCTCGCGGGCGTTCTCGGTCGCCCTGGTGTGGTTGGCCAACGCGCTCGGCCATCCCCATCGCCTGGATCCCTTCGTGGCCTGGGACGCCGGCTGGTACCTGCAGGTGGCCAAGGGTGGCTACCACGCCACGCCAGTGACACTGAGTGGCACCAACGTGCATTACGACTTCGCGTTCTTTCCCCTGTGGCCGGCAGTCATCCGTCTCTCCACACTCGGCGTGCTCCCCGCCGCGGCCACGTCGGTCGTGTTGGCCAACCTGCTCTTTATCGCGGCAACAGTTCTCCTCTGGAAGCTCCTGGCGGAGCGGTTTGAGCCCCCTCCACAGGCGCGGTCGCCCTACTCGCCTTTAGCCCGCCCGCCTACGTCTTCTCGCTGGCCTACTCCGAGCCCCTGTTTCTGCTGCTCGCTGCGGCGTACTTCCTTGGTCGCATGCACCCTTTGCAGCGCGGACTGCTCGCCGCCCTTGCCATGGCTGCCCGCATCAGCGGCGCCGCGATCGTCGCCTCGGCCGCTGTCGAGGCTTTGCTAACTCAGAGGCGCGCACGGCGCACGGCGCTGCTCACGGTTGTCCTCGGTATGGCCGCCTTCGCCGCCTGGTGGCTGTTCATCGCTGGCTGGTGCACGATCCTCTGGGCTTCCTGCACGGTTCGCCGAGCTGGGGCCGCTCGAGCGGCGTGGTGCAGATCGCGGACCAGCTCCGCCACCCCGACCTGCGCCGGCTGGCCGCCCTCGGCTTCACCGCCCTCGTCCTTGTCGGTGGGTTACTTGTATTGCGGCGTGATCGCGAGCTCGGCGTCTACGCCGTCGTGGTCGTCGCCCTCGGACTGCTGCCCGGTGGGCTCATTGCATCGATGCCCCGCTACAGCCTGGTGGCCTTCCCGGCGTTCGCCGGACTGGCCGAGCGCCTCCAACGAAGAGGCACTCTCGTGCTCGTGGTCGTGTTCGCGCTTGCCCAGTGGTTCTTCGTCAGCTGGTCCTTCTTGTACTCCCACGTCCAAGCACCCTGAGCGGATGGCGGTCGAGGAGCGCGAGGATCACCGTCACACGGACGGCCCGGCAGCGCTTCGCGGTCGCCGTGCTCTGAGCCGTTGCGCTCGACCCGGCGGCTTGTGCTGACCGGGCGTCGCGTTCGGCGTGCTCTTCGCCAACAGTCGCACGTCGCGCGGACTGCCGGCGCCCCGTGATGGCGATGGTGATCGCAACCTTAGCCTTGGAACTCCGCGACCTACGTCTCGCCGGGCGGTAGCCGGCGTGACGCCGGGTGTCAAGATGAACGCGGCCCTTTTGTGCGGGCGGGTTCAGGGGGTCGGCGCAACGATCGCCGCCAGCATAGCGGCCGGGGTCTGGTATCCGAGCGTCTTGCGGGGCCTGGTGTTGAGTCGCGTGGCCACGGCATCGAGATCGGCCTGGCTGTAGCCGGAGAGGTCGGTCCACTTGGGGAAGTACTGGCGCAGCAGCCCGTTGGACGCTCCTATGTTTGTCAATACGCGGTGGGCAGCGCCATGGGTTCGGTGGCGGCCTGGATCCGTCGGTAAAGGCGGCGGGCGAGGGCGCGTTTGATGGACCGGCGTATCTCGCGGTGTGTCTTGCCCTGGGCCCTTCGTTGCGCTGCGTAGTGGATGGTCTCCGGGTGGCAGCGGAGGCGGGTGATGGCCACGGTGTGGAGCGCCCGGTTGAGGTCGCGGTCGCCGCCTCGATTGAGTCGGTGGCGCCTTCGCTCGCCACTGCTGGCTTCGAGCGGCGCGGTGCCGGCCAGAGCGGCGAAGGCGGCCTCGTTGCGCACGCGTCCTCGATGTGACCAGCTCACGAGTAACTGCGCGGCGACGACCGGGCCGACGCCCGGCTCGGTGAGTAGCGCGGGTCCGGCGGGATGGGCCTTGACCAGGGTCACCAGCTCGGGGTCGAGTTCGTGGATCTGGGCGGTGAGGAAGCGGATGCGGCTCGCGATCGAGCGCAGGGTGACGACCGTCAGTCGATGCTCGACGCTCGCCGACGGGCCGCTGGTGAGCGCCTCGACGCGGTCAAGTTGACTGGCCAGGGCGACGCCGCGTAAGCCCGCACGGAGGTGTTCGGGGGCCGTCACGATGACGCTCTTGAGCTCGTTGATGGCCGTGGTGCGACTGACAAGGACGGCGTGGCGGGTGGTGAGGACCAAGCGGAGCGCCTCCCGCAACCCGCGCGCCCGCGGGCTGGCTAGCTGCTCCGACGACAAGGCGTGGCGGCCGGCGCGCACCGCGTCGATCCGGTCGTTCTTGGCACCCCGGGCGCGCTTGATGCCCCCCACTTCAACGACGTCCTCGCCGGCGTGGGCCAAGCATGCGACGAACCCCGCGGCGAAGCTGGCGGTGCCTTCGAGAGCCCAGACCCGTCGGCCCGGTGCCTGGGCGCGTCCCCAGTCGAGCAGCCGCTGGTAGCCAGGGCCGTCGGCTGGAGCCGCGATCTGCGCTTGGATCCCGCCGGTGCGGGTGTCGATCACGGCCAAGTCCACGCTGTCGCGGTCCGGGTCGCCTCCGATGACATAGTCGTAGTGGTCTGCCAACATGACCATTGCGGTTGTCCTCCAGTTCGGTCGGCAATCGTCGTCGGCACCGGTCTGGATGAACGTCACCTGTCACGGCAGCACTGTGAAGGGTCACGCCCCTAAGGCGGACAAGCTCCTGATCAAGCCAACGACGAGTGGCCAGGTCGGTGCCGGCAGCACGAGGAACAGGTCCAACGAAGGGCACACCCTGAGGTGGCCAGTGTTCTCGAGAGTCACCTCGCACTGTCGGCTCCAGCCTGGCTGAGCCCATCCGGCCCACGTCAGTCACAGACTCACAGTGTTCTCGTTGGTGCCCCGTTGCCAGGGACTCCTGGGGTCACAGAAGTAGACCGCGACGTCGGTGGCGATGCTGAAGCGCCGGTGGTCGGCGAGCTCCACCCCGCGATCCCAGGTCAGGCTCGCCCACAGCTGACGGGGCAGCGTCTGGACTTGGGCGGCGAGGGCGTCGACCACCCCCGTGGAGCCCTTGCCCGGTACCTTGACGAGGAGGAGGTAGCGGGTCTGGCGCTCCACGAGCGTGGCGATGTGGCTGTTGGCGGAGCCGGCGAGGAGGTCACCCTCCCAGTGGCCCGGCACCGCCCGGTCCTTCGCCTCGGCCGGCCGCTCCCGGATGGAGACCGCGTCGACGATCCCGCCACGGCCCTGGCCCTTGGTGGTCGCGAGACGAGAGCGACGGATGCTGCGCCGGGTGCGCAGGTGGACCATGAGCTCCTTGTGCAGCACGCCCCGGGCCTGGATGAACAGGCTCCGATAGATCGTCTCGCTCGACACCTGCCGAGCCTGCTCCCCCGGATACGTGCGGGCAAGCCAGCCCGAGATCTGCTGGGGCGACCAGTCGAGCGCGAGCTTGCCCGCTACCAACTCCCGCAGCTCCGCTGACGTCGCGAGCTTGCAGGGCTTTGGTCGGCAGGCCCGCCGCCAGGCCCGCTCGTCGGCCTGTGTCGCGCGATAGCGGTGCCGGCCACCGTGGCGGGCGACCTCGCGGCTGATCGTCGAGGCGGCCCGGCCGGCGCGGCGGGCGATCATGCGCAGCGAGACGCCCTCGGCCAGACCGCGCGAGATCTCCTCCCGCTCGGCGGACGAGAGCACCCGCGGCGAGCGACGCTGGTCCACCGGCACGTACCCGCCGGTGGTCGCGACCATGCGGTGGATGGCGCTCCGTTCCCTCCCGAGCGCCCGCCCGATCTCACTGAGCGATTGACCTGCTTTCCAGCGGGACCACATGTCTCGCTTCTGCTCGGCCGTCAACGCCGGCCTGCCCCACTGCGCCATGGGCCACCTCCCGATCGACACTGCACCCATCAAGGTGTTGCGTCGATCGGTGGAACCCGAGCGTCCTAAGCGGGGCGGAGGCTTCCTGACCTTCGTGCCTTAGCAGCACTCATGGACGGGGTCACCATGGCCGGCACAAAGCAGGCGCGTGACGAGCGAATTGCTCGACCGTGTCCCGCCGTAGGACGGGACTTCGGTCCTTCCTCCGTTCACCCGCCTGACCATGCTGAAGTGGTCGCCGGATCCCTTGGGTACGCAATGGGACGTGCGCACCCCGAGCGGCCGGGTCGGCTGGGTGGCCGGCTGGCTGACGCGATGACCCGCGCGGCCAACACCGTGGCCCACTGTGCGGTAGTCGTTGTCCTCTCCGTGGGTCTGCTGCTGTCCGCTGGCGCGGCACCGGCACGGGGCGCCACCGATCTCTGCGCGGAGCTCATGCGCGTCACGAACCTCGACCGGGTGGCGCTCGGCTACCTCGCCCTGACGATCGATCCGACCGTCGTCGGGCTGGCCGGGGACGCGCCCTTCTACTGCCCCTCGGACCGCACCATGGTGCTGGCCGGCCGGGCCACCGACATGGCGCGCCGCGGGTACTTCTCGGATGCCATCCAAGGCTGCGCCGACGCCGCCGGCGTCGACTACACGATCCTCGACGTGCTCGCCTCCGAGTACGGCTACGACACCCTGCGGGCCGAGAACATCGGCGAATGGTCGGGCAACCCGAGTGCCAGCGCCACCTACCAGGCGGGCTGCGACGCACAGGGGGCGAGCTGCGCGGGCGGGACGACGAGCGTGAGCGTGGCGGTCGCCTGGGTCGAGCGGGCCTTCATGAACTCGTCCGACCACCGGGGCACCATCCTGGGCTCCTATGACCGGTTCGGCTGCGGGGCAGCGCAGGCGCGCAGTGGCCAGACGGACTTCGTCTGCCTCTTCTCCCTGGGCGGGCCGCCCATCCCCGACCCTCCGCCGCCCATCATCGTGTCCGTCTCGGGATCGCACGCCACCTATGTGCCCGGACGTCCGCGCCTGTTCACGGCGCTCGTCCACGACGCCGCCTGCTTGGTCAGCGCGTCGGCCAGCCTCGATGGGACCCGGCTGGCGATCTGGCCCTACCCCCACGGCGGCCACACCAGCACGCTGCGCCTGCTGATCGTGCCGGCGCACCTTCTGCCGGGCCCGCACCGCCTCGTCTGGCGGATCGTGGATGCGGCGGGCAGCACGGCCGCACGCAGCGTGGCGTTCACGGTGCGCTAGCCCGCGGGCGGCGGGCCAACGGCGGGCGACGACGGTGGCAACGTCGCGCCCGGCGCCGCTCGGGTGGCCCCTGCGAGATTTCTTGCACCTTCCCTCTTCGCGCGTCGGTCCGATACGGCCCGGCGTGTGCCGTCGGCATGTCGTGGCTGAGCTACCCAACGTCATCGTCGAGCGAGGTCGGCGTGTGATTCGGGAGATGGCCACCCGAGCATTCGTCGAAGAGCCCCTGCCGCGCATCCGCGGGCCACGAGCCAAGTCGGACACTGTCCTTGCGGAGGCTCCGGCGCAGCTGAGGGCCCTGCCCGGTCCGGCGGTCAGGTGGCAACCACTCACCGCGTCGTCGTCCTGCCCCGCGCAGGGCCGGCGCGTAGCTGCACCGCAAACGGTCCGATCGACAACGGACCGGCTCTGGGCCCCCAGATCGATCGCCTCGGGAATGGCTCCGATGGCTGCGCAGCGGCGGTACCTTCGGAGGCTGCCGGGAAGGGTGAAGCCACCGCTACCGTGTTGCACATGCCCAGATGGCGCGAGACGCTGGTCCTGCTGCCGGCGGCCCTGCTGGCCTCGGCGGCGATCGTGGCCGCGTTCTCACAGGCGGGCCCGCTCCTCAGCGGGGTCTTGGCCGGGGCCGCCGTGGGCACGTTCTTCGGCGTGCTCTGCGCCGGGGTCGCCCTCCGCGGCCTGGTCGCGGCGCTCTCGGCCGCTACGGCTGAGCTGACCCAAGATGGCCCCGCCGCCCTGTTGCCCGACGCCCGCCGGTTCGGCCCTCTGGCGCCCGTGGCACGTCGCCTAGAGGGCGTCTCGGCGGCGCTGCGGGAGGCGCAGGAGGCGGCCACCACCGATCGCCTGACCCGCGTGGCCAACCGACCCACCCTGCTCGCTCAACTCTTCAGCGAGGTCGAGCGGGCCGCCCGCTACGGCAGGCCGCTGGCCGTTGCCTTCATTGACCTCGATCACTTCAAGGCCGTCAACGACACGTACGGCCACGAGGTGGGCGACAGCGTGTTGCGCGGCGTGGCGGACGTCTTTCGGGAGAACATCCGGGGCACCGACTTCGTGGGTCGCTACGGGGGCGAGGAGTTCGTGCTCGTGCTGCCGGAGACGACGCTCGATGACGCTGCCGCCGTGGCCGAGAAGCTGCGCCTGCTGGTACTGCGGCAACGCGTGACGGCCGGACCGAGTGAGGAGATCGCGGTCTCAGTCTCCATCGGGATCGCCGGAGGGCAGGGAGCGCATGTTCGCGTCGACCAGCTGCTGCGTGACGCGGACGCGGCCATGTACTCGGCCAAGTCGCTGGGGCGCAACCAGACCTACGTGTTCGCCGAGGTGGATGACGACACTGCCCGCATCCCCCGGGCCCCCATCTCGTCGGAGGGTCGGCAGCGGGCCAGCGAGGTGGGCGATTACGGGCGCCAGGCGGCGGAAGCGGCCCTCGCCGCCGTGCTCGCGCCGCTGCCCCATTATTCCGGGCGGCCCTCCTCGCTCATCGCGGCCATCGCCGTGCGTCTGGCGAGCGAGATCGGGTTGCCCGAGCCGGAGATCGAGCGCATCCGCGTCGCGGCGCTGCTCCACGACATCGGCAAGCTCGCCGTGCCCGACCAGATCCTCGAGAAGCCAGGGCCGCTTACCGCGGACGAGTGGCAGAGCGTCATCCAGCATCCCCGCATTGGCCAGGCCATCATCGAGCGCGTGGCGGCGGTGGGCGACGCGGGGGCCATCATCTTGCACCATCACGAGCACTTCTCGGGCCACGGCTACCCCTTCGGCCTGCGTGGCACCGACATCCCCTTGGGCGCGCGCATCGTGGCCATCGCCGACGCCTACGATGCCATGGTGCGCGACCGGCCCTACCGGTCAGCCATCGGCCACGATGCGGCCATCGCCGAGTTGCGCCGCTACGCGCAGGTTCAGTTCGACCCAGAGTTGGTGCAGCGGTTCTGCGACCTCTACGCCGCGACCCCGCCGCACCCCGACGCGGCACTCCTTAGCCGCCCTCCTGCGTCCCCCGCCGCACGGACCCGGCGTTCCACGCAGGGGAGAACGGCGGCCTCGGCCTGACCCGCATGGCCGCCCGGCCGACCCGCGAATTGGCCCCTCTACTGTCCCGCCTGCGGCGCCGGCCGGGGCAGCAAGAGACGAACCCCGAAGTGCCGCCCACGCCGGCCCCTGCGCCTCTCGTGCTGCCCGAGGTCGAGTTCGCCGCCTACACGGAGGACTGCCGGATCTTCGGGTTCCTGCGCCTCGATGCCGAGCGCCTCAGCGATGCGCTCAACGCGCAGGCCCGGTTACATCTCGTGGATGTTCTCGCCGTGGCGCTCGATGACGGGCACGCCGTCCCGGCCGCCGAGCTGTGGGTGGCCCCCGATGAGCTGCTGGCGGTCCGCGCCAGCGGCCCGCGCGGCAACCCCGGGCGGCGCAGCCGCACGCGTCCCTACCCAGTGATGCTGCAGAGTGGCCCCTACCTTGTCCACGGGTACTTGCACGGACCCCCAGGCGCCGATCCGATCCGGCAGCTGGCGCGGCGCAAGCCGATGGTGCCGCTCACAGAGGCCTGGATCATGTACCAGGCGGCAGGGCAGGACCACCGAGCGCGAGTGGGCACGCTGATCGTGAACCGGGAGCTTCTCGACTGGGTACGCCCGGCCCGTGATGAGGAGGTCGCCATCCCGAGCCTGCCCATGGAACCCTACTTGGATCCCCGAGCCAAGGATCTCACCGGCTACATCTGGGCCGGACAGCCGTCGGACCACCACCGGCCGGGCTAGGCGAGACGAGGCAGTCCGACGCCCTGGCGAGATCGTTGTCGCGCGGACCTGGCCGATCTTAGCTCTGCAACGGAATCCCCAGCTCGTCGAGCGAGTCGAGCAGCTCCTGCGGGTCGCGGTAGACGCGGAAGGCCCCTGCCTGCGTCAGCTCATCGACGCCGTATCCGCCGCTCAAGAGCCCCACGCTGAGCATGCCGGCGCGTCGCGCGGCGAGCAGGTCCCAAACGGCGTCGCCCACGACATAGACATCTGAGCGCGCGACGCCCATGCGCTCCGCGCAGGCTAGGAATAGGTCCGGCTCGGGCTTGGCGCGCAGCACATCCCCGCGCTCGACGACCACGAGTTCGGCCGAGACCGCCAGCACCTCGAGCGAGGCGTCGATTTCGGGTCGCCGTCCCGAGGTGGCAATCCCGAAGGGCACACCGTGCTCGTGCAGCCAGCGGAGCAGTTCCCGAGCGCCGGGCAGCGGCCGCCGCTCAGGCAAGAGCGCGCGGTAGATCTCCCCGTGCCGGTGCTGCAGCTGCTCCTGCTCTTCGGCCGAGAGGGGCCGCCCGATCTCGCGGGCCAGGGCGCGGGTAAAGAGACCGCCGCTCATGCCAATGCGCCGGTGGATGCGCCAGCCCTCGACTTCGAGGCCCGCCTCCGCGAGCGCCTGCTGCCAGGCCAGCACGTGGGCGTACACGGTGTCCACGAGCGTTCCGTCGAGGTCGAAGATGAAGGCGCGCATGCGGCCAGTCTGGCACGTCTCGAGTTTCTGCTGAAGCGCGCCTGCCCGCCCACGAGATGCAACTTTGCCCGACGGAGCCGTGCAGTCGCCAGGCACACCCGTCCCGCGGTTGCATCTCGAAGCTGGCCCGCGAGGTCAGCTGTGGTCGATGCGCTCCGGGCGCCGGTATCTCGCGGTCGCGTGGCCGCTCGTGGGCGACAGAGTCCACTCACCAGGTGGCTTGTTGTCCCCGGGCCCGCCCCTCGGTTCGTCCAAGATGTTGGATGTGCGGCCCGCTTTTGCGTTGGCGGACTCGTGGTCGGCCGGGTTGACGCGCTCGTGCTCGCTGGGGCGTTCCTTTACGCCCTGCACATCACGGGCACCGGGTTCTGCGCCCCGCGGGTGCCGCCTGTGACCCTGGCGATCACGCACGTGGCCGTGTCGACCCTGCTGCTCCTGATTCCCGTGCCGTTCCTCGCTCCCATCCCGCTGGCCCTGCCGTCGTGGGCTTGGGCAGCCACCGTCCGAACCGCGCTCTCGGGCACGGCACATGCGTTCTTCGGGCAGGCTGGGCACAGCGCCACACGAGCGCCACGCATGCCGCGGTGTTGCTCTGCTTCGAGATCGTGTTCGCGGCGGTGGCGGGGTGGTAGTGGGCATGGACACATTCACCTGGCGCCCGCCGCGGCGCTGCTGCCGGTTGAACGGGTCGAGAAGTAGCCTGCGACACGCTTGGAGACAAGGCGCCGGTGCGCTTCTGCGGGCTCCCACTTGTCGCGATGGAGGCTTGGCCTATTCCCGCACAGAGCGCCCGCCAGCACGTCGACCCCGGTGCGGCCATGATGGCGCGATGACCGAGCCGGTCCTCTGCCCGTCGCGTTATGCGTTCCTCGAGGAGGCGCGTCGTCTCGTGCTCGTCACGGTCGCGCCGTCCGGGCTGTGCCGGCCGGTCCCAATGCGCTTCGCCCGGGCCGATCCGACGCGCGACGTCGTATACACGCCACTCGACGAGAAATCGAAGCAAGTCGTCGACCCGCGCCGGCTGGCCCGCGTGCGCGACATCTTGGCGCGTCTGCGCGTGGCGCTCCTAGCCGATCGTTGGGACGACGACTGGTCGCGCCTTGCCTGGCTCCGCCTGGAGGGAGACGCCGACTGCCGGAGCCGCAGGGAGGCGAGGCAAGCGAGCACGCCGCCGCGGTGGCATCGCTGCGACGGCGATACCCGCGGTGTGCGGGCCATGTCCTTGAGCGACGGCCGCTCATTCGTGTCTCGATCACCCGGGTGGTCGGATGGCCAGTGCCCGCGACGTGATGCTTCGCGGGCGGGCGGAGCTCAGCGTTCGACCCGGACGCCGACCCACTGCCGCGGGCCTTCCGCCACCATCCCGCGATCGTGTCACCCACGCTCGCGGTGCGGCCGAATATCAGCCGCTTGCTCCCGCATCCAGGCGAGAATATCGGCCACGACCTGCGGTCCCTGGGGCTCGTTGAGCGTTTCGTGACGCAGTCCGTCGTAGACCCGACGCTGCACATTGGGCAGGGCGCCGAGCAGCTCCGTGCTGGCCGGCGGGACGATGGTGTCGGCGGCCCCGTGCGTAACGAGGGTCGGCATGCGCAGCCGGGAGAGGGCGCGGCGTCCCCGCTGCGCTGCGGCGAACAGCTCGGCTCCGAGGCGCACCGTTGACCGTGGCACGACCAGCGGATCGAGGAAGTACGCGCGACCGACGTCCGGGTCGGTCGCGAGCTGCTCGCCCCGCAGGGCATTCCCGATCGCGAGCGTCGGCAAGACTCGGCTCAGTAGCGGCGCGATGGCGCGCACCGGGGCCGGCACGGTCGTGCCGAGGGCCGGCGAGCTCAGGACGAGGAGGTCGGGGGCCGTCCGCTCGCTGGTCGCATAGGTCAGCGCGATGAGCCCGCCCATCGAGTGTCCCATGAGGACGACGGGCAGGGCATCTCTCAGGTCCACGAGCCGATCCCCGACGTCGTCGAGGTAGTCGTCCCAGCGGCGCACGAACGCGCGCCGCCCCGCCGAGCCGCCGAAGCCGCGCAAATCGAAGGCCCATACATCGACGCCGCCGGCGGCCAGGAGCGCCCCGGTGCGCTCGTAGCGGCCCGAGTGCTCGGCGATCCCGTGGACCAGAAGGAGCTTCGCCCACGCGTCTCCTTCGGGTGCCCAGCGGCGCGTGCGCAGGAGCACGCCGTTGCGGGCACCGATGCTGCCCACGCTACTGGTCATCGACTGCATTCGGCTCCCAACGTCACCGTCCCCACAGCAGCCGCCAGAAGCCCCCGCGGGCGAGCGCCCGCCCGACGATCCGGTTGCGGGTCCGGCGCGTGATGCGCCGGGGGCTGCCGGAGGCCAGTGCGGAGACGTCGTTGGCGAGGCGTGCGGCGCGGTACAGGTTCGACACGAGGCCGCGGCGTCTCACGCGAGTGCCTCGTCCAAGAAGTCGATCGCATCATCGGTCAGGGCCGCGCGCTCGATCTCCTCGGCCTCGATCAGCTCGAGGAGCCGCTGCGCCTGGCGGGGGTGCTCGAGACCGATGGTCAGGCCCACGCTGATCCAGTAGTCCGCCGTCTCCAGGACGTGTGGCCGGACCTCCTCGGGGAGCTCGGCGAGGACCTCGGCCATGGCGGCATGGAGAGCCCGTCCATAGCGCTCCCAGGCAACGTCAGTGGGGGCCATGCTCGCTCCTCCTGCCTGTGCAAACACACGATAAGCCCTAGGGATCGACGCGGCTGTTGGCACGATTGCGGGATGGTGAAGTCACAAGCGGAGCCCAGACACTAAGTCATCGTGCCGCCCTGTGCCTTCGAGGCAACCCTGACCAGCCGGGCCGATCGCGACCATTGTGCCGCCACTGGCCGATGTCAACCACCAGGTCGACTGCCCGCCAACGCGCCCGACGACCTGCGCATCTACCCCACGAGATACAGGCCACGTCGGGCACGCTTACGATCGGTGCGGCTCGGCGTGCGGCGATCGCGGTGCGAGGTGCGGAGGCGACATGTACCAGTTGCTCTTCTATGACGTGGTCAAGGACTACCTGGAGCGACGCGGGGCGTTTCGCGACGCGCATCTCGCGCTAGTCCATGCGGCGGCGGAACGTGGAGAGCTGCTGATGGCCGGGGCTTTCGGCGATCCCGTCGAGGGCGCCCTGTTGGTCTTCCGCGCTGCCGACGTGTCGACGGCAGAGGCGTTTGCGCAGGCCGATCCCTATGTCAGCGCGGGTCTTGTGCTCGACTGGCGCGTGCGACCCTGGCACGAGGTCCTCACCTCCGAATGATGGGCGGCCAGTTGAGATACCTGACCCCACGCGCCAGATGCTGCGCGGCCTGCCATGACGCGCGGATCCCCGGGAGGGCCCAGCATCCATCGTGGGGCGCGCACCCCGCGGTTGAAGGCATAGGTGGGCGCGCGTCCTGCGCGCGCAGTTGTCGGACCTAGCCGCGACGGTTTAGCACGTGGTGGGTGACGGCAAACGCCGCAACACACCATATGGCGATCAGCAGGAACGGGCCGGTGCTGACCGGAAACACACTCCCCGCCAGTGTGCCCCGGACCACCTCGCCCATCGCCTCGATCGGGAGGGCCCGGTGAACGGCGGCAAGCCAGCCCGGCAGACGATCGGCCGGGAAGTTGAGCGGCGAGAACATCAGGATGAAGACGACCAGCACCTGGCTCAGTAGGTTCGCGACCATGGCCGGGAGGAGCGACGCGATCGCGTAGCCGATGGAGGTTGCCGTGAGGGTGACTAGGAGCATCGCCGGCACGACGAGCGGGCTGACCTGCAGCACGAGTCCGAACCGGATCACGCCGACGACGATCGCGAAGACCAGCCCGGGCAGGACAATCGCGAGCCAGACGGTCATGTCGGCCAAGAGGAAGACTAGGCGCGGGACTGGGAGGCTTCGCATGAACTCTAGCGTCCCTTCGACCTTCGCCTGGGCGACCACTTGGGGGACTGCTACCAGGCCCATGCTCAGCAAGGTGATGGCGGGCGCGCCGGTCGCCAGAAACAGGATGGTGCCCTTATCGATGCTTGGAAAGAGAAGCGGGTAGCCGACTACGATACCGAACGCAAAGAGCGCCTGAACGACCATCGCGAGCGGCAGGAAACCCTTCAGCCGGCGGGTCTGCCACGAGACGAGCAGCCCGTAGCTACGCAGGGCGGGCATCGCTCGCCCCCAATCCTGAGTGCTGGATCTCGACGGCTTGTGTCTGGCCATTGGTCCGATCAACGATCCCGACGTAGGCGTCCTCCAGGGTCGCCGGTGCCAGCGAGAACTCCTCGATCTGGCCCTCCCGGCGGAGTTGCTGACCCCAGGCCGCGGCATCGGCGGCTGAGGCGGCCGCGACGGTCACCACGACGCGATTGCCGGACCGAACGGGCCGCCGGACGAACGGCGCCACCTGAGGCGTGTCGGTGTCTGGCTCGAGCACAAGCTCCAGGCGTAGGTCGTCGGAGATCGCCGCCTTGAGCTCGGCGGGCGTGCCCGCAGCCACCACCCGGCCGTGGTCGAGGATCGCGAGCCGGTCGACTGACCGCTCGGCTTCGACGACGTTGTGGGTCACGAGCAGGACGGCGGAGCCGCGGTCGGCGAGGGCCCGCACCCCGGCCCACAGGAGCCGGCGCCGTACTGGGTCCACATCGTTGGTTGGCTCGTCGAGGATGACGAGGGCCCCCGGGGCGACTGCGGCCATGCAGAACGAGACGAGCCGCTTCACGCCTCCCGAGAGTCGGGCTCCGTCAGTGTGCAACCACTCGCCGATGTCGAGCGCCTCAACGAGCTCGGCTGTCCTCGCCCGGACCTCCGTGGAAGAGCCGCCCCGCAGGCGCCCGACGAGCCCGATCGCTTGGGCGGGCGTGAGCCCGTTGATCGGGACCTGGGCCTGGGGCTGGGTCGAGCAGGCCCTTCTTGCGTAGCCTGGGTCGGCGACGACATCGTGGCCCCCGATCCGGATCGCCCCGGCGTCGGGCTTGAGCAGACCGACGATCTGGTTGACCAGAGTTGTCTTGCCGGCACCGTTGTGGCCGAGGAGCCCGTGCACCGATCCCGCCTCGACGGATAGCGTCACCCCGTCGTTTGCCTGGACACCGCCGCGGTACGCCTTCCTCAAGTCCTCGATCTCCAGGAGCATGCGGTGGCCCGTGCGCAGCCCCGCCAGGTTGATCACGGGAAGTCGTCGGTGGCGGAGATCCGGCAGGTCATGACCATCACTCCAGGACGACCCTGACGCGGTCACCGCCCTCGCCGACATCGACGATGGGGCCCAGCATGCCCATCCGGATTGCGTCGAGGATCGGACCTCGATAATGCCCCGGGAGGCCTGGCACGCGCTCGACCGCGAGCGAGGCGAGGCCGAGGGGCACGCGCACGTTCACCACCTGCCGGCCCGCCTCGGTCACCTCGACACGGAGCTGGCGCGCCGCATCGGCACCGGTCCCGCGTCCACCGGGCGGCCGAACCCGCTCCTCATGTGCGGGCGCGGACGGGGTGCCCTCGCGGCCGGCCGCCCCCGATCGGCGAGCGTGGTCCCGGAGTGCCTCGACGATGGGCGCTGCATCCTCCGCGCTCAGGTGCCCCTCCCCGACGAGCCGCAGGATCGTCTCGAGTTCGTCAGGCATGGCTCGACTCCCCGATCCGCCGCAGCGCCTCGTCCACGTCGATTTCCCCCCGCTCGAGGGCGCGCAGGACGTCGAGCTGCCTGGGCTTCTCAACTGTCCCAGAGGCCGGAGCGGACCCAGTCGTCGCGGACGCCGGCGCCGCCTGCTCGGCCGCCAAGATGAGCAAATCGCCCGACATCGACTCGAACCGGAACCGCGCCGACGCGTCACCGACAACCAATACGTACTGCCCGGGCCGCCCCTCCATTCGGTGAGGAACCTCGCTCCGGACGGCGCCCGAGACCGATCGCATCTGCAGGGTCATCCCGCCGATGGGCGCCAAGCGGAGGTCACCCGACACACTACGCGCGCGATGCTCGATCCTGCTTGAGAAGCGCCCCTGTAGCCACGCGTCCCCGCTCATGGTGTCGAGCTCGACGGCGCGCAGGCCCGGCGCGACCGCGCGGAGGTCGCCCGACACCGAGTGCCACTCGAGTCCAATCTCGCCGGACCCCTGGACTCGCACATTGCCCGAGGTCGTCTGGACCCGCACATCGCCGGAGCCGGCAACGGTGACGTCTCCGGAGATCGTGCGGTACAGCTGCGGGCCGCCGAGCGCCTCCACCGCGAGGTCGCCGCTGATCGTATCGACCGTGACCGTCGCGTCGCGCGGGACGTCCGCCTCCAGCACCATCCGTGAATCCCCGGAGGCGCCGAACGCGCGCGCGATGACGCCGAGTGGACCCAGGCTGTCGATCGAGACGCGTCTCGCGTCGGCGGTCTCGACTTCCAGCCGGCCGTTGCCGCGCTGCAGTCGCGAGAGGAACGCCGCTTCGATCCGCGCGGCTGCCGCGTCGTCGGGCGCGCGCAGCGCGTACTTGAGCCGCACCCGGGCCTCGTCACCATCCACGCCATGGACGCGTACACCCGCCGCCGTAGCCCGCACCGTGACGGTCCCCCGCGCACCGACCGCGTGGCGGACCTCCCGGCTGCGTTCGTACTCGGGCATCTCATGCCTCCCGGCCGAGCGCGCGGATCGCGGCCGCGGCCTCCGACGCGTCGATTTCGTGCCGTGCCAGTCGCTCGAGGATCTCCCGGCGCGTCGTTGTGGCGGCCGATGCTTCCGGCGCCCCGCTCGCGGTCACGCCGTCCGGCTCACGGTCAGATCCTTCCGGTGCTGGCGCGAGCCCGAGCGCGCGCACCAGCGCATCGACCCGCGCCCGTACCGTCGGGTACGAGAGGCCAAGTTCGCGCTCCATGTCCCGCAAGTTGCCCATAGAGTCCACGGACGTGGTGTACGAGTGAGCTGAGGGCCCTCGAACGCGGGGACCACCGCTTCATCCTCAACCGAGAACCAAGCACAACGGACTCGGAGAGGAGGAACACGGTGGTCGACGCCACGATGGACCCAGCGGTCTGGCTCCGCAAGCACCTCGAGACGGCCGACGCCGACCTGCTGCGGGAGATGCTGGGGACGTTCATCCAGGCGCTCATGGGCGCGGAGGCCGACGCGCTGTGCGGCGCTCCCTATGGGACGCGCTCGCCCGAGCGGGTCCACACCCGCAACGGCTACCGATCGCGGCCCTTCGACACGCGGACCGGAACGCTCGAACTCGCCCTGCCCAAGCTGCGCAGCGGGAGCTACTTCCCCGACTGGCTCCTGGAGCGCCGCCGACGCGCCGAGCGGGCCCTGGTGGCGGTGATCGCGGAGTGCTACGTGCGGGGCGTCTCGACCCGGCGGGTGGAGGGCCTCATCGCGACCCTCGGCATCAGCGGCATCAGCAAGAGCCAGGTGTCCGAGCTCGCCCGCTCGCTCGATGAGGAGGTGGCGGCCTTCCGTTCTCGGCCCCTGGACGGCGCGCCCTACACCTACCTCTGGCTCGACGCGCTGGCCCTGCGGGTGCGGGAGGGCGGCCGGATTGCCCAGCCCGCGGCGGTGATTGCCACCGCGGTGAACGCCGACGGCTATCGGGAGATCCTGGGCCTCGACCTCGTGACCAGCGAGGACGGGGCAGGCTGGACCGCCTTCCTGCGGGACCTCGTGGCCCGGGGCCTCTCGGGCGTGCGGCTCGTGATCAGCGATGACCACGCGGGGCTGGTGGCCGCGGTCGCGGCGGTGCTGCCCGGCGCCAGCTGGCAGCGCTGTCGCACCCATTTCGTCCGCAACCTGCTCACCCGCGTTCCCAAGAGCGCCCAGCCGTTGGTGGCTACCCTGGTGCGCTCGATCTTCGCCCAGCCCTCGCGCGACGAGGTGGAGGCCCAGCATGCCCGCGTGGTCGAGCAGCTCGCAGCTCGCTTCCCGCAGGCCGCAGAGCTGCTGGCGGAGGGTCGCGAGGACCTCCTGGCCTTCCGCCTGCTGCCGGCGGAGCACTGGCGCCAGATCTGGTCCAACAACCCCCAGGAGCGTCTCAACCGGGAGATCCGGCGGCGCACCGACGTGGTGGGCATCTTCCCCACCCGCGAGGCCGTGATCCGCCTCGTCGGCGCCGTGCTCGCCGAGCAGCATGAGGAGTGGGCGGTGGCGCGCCGCTACATGAGCGCGGAGTCGCTCACCAAGGCGCGCCTCGTCCGCCTCGGCGACGAGTTGACCGAGGAGGTGATGCCGGTGCTGGCCGCCGCCGGATAGTCACTCACGCGGCGGATGAAGCGGCGCTCATACACCACCTTGACGGACGTGACCCAAGTTGCCCCGCGACCGCAGGAAGCTCTCCAGAAGGCCGAACTGCTCGCGCCCGAGACGCGCGAAGCGTCCAGCACCGAACGAGCCCTCGATCGTCGTGTCACAGCTGGCGCAGTGCAGCCGCGTCACTAGGAGCTCGCCCCCGCAGACGGGGCACGTGGCGATTACGTCGTGCGGCATCTAGGGCACCTCGCACCGGGCGGCACCGCGGTCAGACTCACCCAGGCCGCGACCGCGTCTGAGCCGTTCATCTGGAGGCGGCCCGTAACGGGTCGGGCACGCGCGGTTACCCCCATCGGCAACGAACATGCGGTGGTCTCCGTCGCGGCGATCCAACTTATGATCGCCTTGAACTCCACTCTACACATCCATCTTTGTCTTTGTCAATGCCTATCTTATCTTATCGCAAGCGCTGTGCCATTTCCTGTGTCCCGTTCGCACGAGGCCGTGAACGAGCCGATGCGACGCGGGCGACTCACGCGCCCGCCGAGCCCGCCGCGATCGACGCGGTCACGAGACAAGGCCGGACGCTGCTGAGATGCCACACCAGCGGCGAGTCGTGCTGCGGGCGGGAAAGGCTCCGGACACGGTTGAGCGGTACCTCAGCCGCCTCCATGCCCAAGGGCCGGCGCAGACCGCTGCGCGGCTGCTCGAGGCCCGCATCGGGGTCATCCTCGGGCCGCCACCGGGCCGCGGCTACGACGAGCTGGAGTCCGCGCGCGGACTCCACCGCGAGCGCCGCCAGGAATTCCGCCGCATGGCCACCCACCGCTCCCTCTGGGAGGCCGCGCTTCCGCTGTCGCGAGCCCGGGTGCTCGCCCTCATCCGCAAGCGGGTCGTGGCAGCGGAGATCGCCACGGAGCCTCGGCCACTGCCAACTGGCTCATTTCGGGTCATCGTCGCCGACCCGCCCTGGCCGTGCGAGGGGGACAGTCTGCCGTACCCGTCGATGACGCTGGAGGCGATCGCGGCCTCGCGGTGGAGGCGCTGGCGGCCGACGACGCGATCCTGTGGCTCTGGACCACCAACGCCTTCCTCGAGCGGGGGTTCGGGATCTGCCGCGCATGGGGCTTCGAGCCGAAGACGACCCTGACCTGGGCCAAAGACAAGGTTGGCACTGGCTTCTGGCTGCGTGGCCAGACCGAGCACTGCCTCCTCGCCGTGCGCGGCCGGCCCATCGTCACGCTCACGAGCCAGTCGACCCTCGTGGTTGCGCCGGTGCGCGAGCACTCACGCAAGCCGGACACGTTCTTCGAGCTCGTCGAGTCGTTGTGCCCAGCCCTGCCCGGCGGGCGACTCGAGCTGTTCGCCCGGCAGGCGCGCCCGGGCTGGACGGCCTGGGGCGCCGAAGCGCCCCGCGAGACCGCGGCATGAAGCCGCTCGCGGTTTCGGGCGAGCATCGTGCCGGTCGTCGCGATCGGGGCCACGTCATGAGCGAGCGACGCTCCGGCGCGGTCCCCGGTGGCCACATCCGCCTGCCCCTCAACCTCGATGAGGACGAGCACTGGTCCGCCCTCGGCGACGCAGGGCTCGCACTGTTCGTGCGCGCCCTCGCCTACGCCGCGCGCAACCTGACCGACGGGGCGATCAGTCGGCGCGCCTTCCAGCGCCTGACGGTGCACCTGCGCCCGAAGGTCGCCGCGCAGGTGGTGCAGCGCCTCGTCGACGTCGGCGTGTGGGAGGTCACCTCCGAGGGCTGGCAGATCGCCGGCTGGACCGACTTCGCCTGGTCGGCCGAGCAGGTGGCAGCCTACCGCGCGACGCAGACCGCCAAGGCCGCCGCAGGTGGCCGGGCCGGGTCGCCGGTGCGGTGCGCGATGCCCGCGGGCGCCTGACGTCCTCAACTGACCAGCCCGTCGGGCTGGCCGACCTCCAGCCCGGCCCCAGCCCCGATACCAATACCGATGCCCATACCGATGGAGACGTCGATACCGTGGTGTCGGAGACAGTGTCTCCGACAGAAGAGAAGAAGACGTTCACCGTTGATACCAGCGGCCTCACCGTCGAGGTCGCACTCGACAAGAGAACGAACGACTTCCTTACTGCGGGGCCGCTGGCCCCCGCAGGGCCCCCGGTATGGGGACCGCTGCTCAATCGAGCGACCAGCGACGGGGACGCTGTCCCCACGACGACCCCGATATCGCCCGACGGCGAGCATGCCGGCACGGGTGGATCGGGCATCCGCATCGGGCGCCGCGGCAAGCGCTACGACCCGGCCTGGCCGCCCGCCTCGGGGCGGGATATTGCGGGGTGGCTGACCGACGAGTGCAAGACGGTCCGCATCGCCTGGGAATGGCGGGGCTTCCGCCGCTCGCCGAGCGAGAAGCAATGGGCCCTGCTCGAGGGGGTCAACGCCGCCGCGCCCGAGGCGCTCGCGGCCCTCGTCGAGGAGGCGCCGGCCGGCCTCCAGAGCAACGAGGTCATCGCGTTCGTGCTGACCCGCCTCAACGCGGACCCGGCCCTCCGCCCGCTCATTACCGCAGGCAGCGCGGCGTCCGCCCAGCGCACGGCAGAGCGCGACGCGCGCGAGGCTACCGCAGCGGTGCACCGACGCGCTGCCCGCATGCCCGCCGAAGGGGTCGGATGAACCGGGTGGGCACCCCGCGAGCGCAGGGCGTATCTGACGATGGCGCTACGGCAGCGACCGGCGAGGACGTCCTGCTGCGGCTCGCCCTGTGGCTGGCCGATGTCTCGGCGGAGGCCGCACTCGGCACCACGCAACCGGAGGGCGCGACCATCCCGGACTCTGCCCCCCTCCACGCCACCGACGGGACCAGGGAGTCGCTGCGGGGGGAGCCGAGCACGTGATGGCGCTTGCAGTATCGGCCCGGCCGAGCGTTCATGTGGCAGTGGCCCAGTATGTCATCTACATCCGCCGGAGCTTCAAGGAGGCCACGGCCGCCGACGTCAGCGACGAGCTGCAGGAGGCCGCCTGCCGGGCCGTCCTACCCGGTGGCGCCACCGCCCGGGTGATCTCCGACTCGGGCGGGCATCAGTCGGGCTACAGCTCGGCGCGGGATGGGTATCAGGCGCTGCTGCGGGCCCTGGCGGCCGGCGAGGTGGCGGGGATCGCCGTCTACGACCTCTCACGGCTGGCACGCAACGCGCGGCTCATGCTCGACCTGCAGCACGAACTGGAGCGCCGCCAGGTGCCCCTGCTCGTGGCCAACCTGCCCGGGGCGAACTTCGACGGGGCCACCGGGCGCTACATGTTCGGGCAGCTCTGCCTGGCCGGGCAGCTGCAGCGCGACCTCGACTCGGAGCGCATGACCGGCATCCAGCGCCGTCTCTTCCTGGACGGGCGCCAGCGGGGGCACGATCCCTATGGCTACCGCAGCCTGCGGACGGCCTCCGGAGACCTGGTCCATCCCCGTCAGCTCGTGGTGGTCCCCGAGGAGGCGTCGGTGGTGCGCCGGATCTGGCAGCTGTTGGTGCAGCACCCCTATGCGGGCGTAGCGGAGCGGCTGAACCGCGAGGGGGTGCCCCATCCGGGGCCCTGGACGAGGGAGGCGATCCGCGACATCGTGCGCCGGGGCCGGATGTATACGGGGTTCGTGGTCGAGAAGCGGGGACGCGACGAGCGGCCCGGGCGGCACGAACCGATCATCAGCTGACGCCGAGTACTGCCGGGCGAGGGCGGCGATCCGTGCGCGCACCTACGTGGGCAACAAGCCCCGTCCCTTCCGCAGCTATACCCTGCGGGGCCTGGTGTACTGCAGCTGCGGGTCCCGCATGCGCAGAGAGACCCACGTGCAGCGCGGCACCGAGATCCGCTACTACCGCTGTCCCACCCTGGGCTGCCACGCCCGCCGCTGTCCGGCCGAGCCGGTCGAGGCCGACGTGCTGGCGAAGATCGCGAGCGGGCGTTGCCCAACGCTATGGTCGAGGCCGCCCGGGCAGAGCTGCGGCGGCGCCTGGAGACGCCCGAGACCGCCCTCGCCAGCCGCCAGCGTTCCCGCCTCCTCACCCGTCTGGAGCAGCTCCAGAAGCAGCACGCCTGGGGCGATCTAACCGACGCCGCCTACCAGGCCGAGCGCGATGCCACCCGCGCCGCCCTGGCCGAGCTGCCGGACGAGGACCGCATCAGCGCCTTCGACGCGTACCGGGCGAAGGTGCTCGCGCTGCCCGACGCGATCGGCGCTGCGTCAACGGCGCGGCGCGAGGAGCTGTGCCGGCTCGTGGTCGAGCGCGTCGTGGTGCGCGACCGCGAACTGGAGGCGATCGAGTGGACGCCTCCGGCGCGGCCGTTCTTCGCGCGCCCGTGTCCGAAAAAACAGCGGGAGTGGCCCCAAGGGGATTCGAACCCCTGATCTCCGCCTTGAAAGGGCGGCGTCCTGGGCCTCTAGACGATGGGGCCCCCGGCCCGCGAGTGTACATCGAGCTATCGCCCCCGGGCGCGACTGGTCCAGCCATGCCGACCACCTCCGTAACCACCGCGAGCGCGGTGAGGTCGTGGACGAAGCGCGGGAGATGTGCGCTCGGTGCATCGCCCCGATGCGCGGGGTCGCAAGCCAGAGCACCGTTACGTGTAGAGGAGCGCGAGGACGGCGGCAGCGGCGAGGCACCCCCACGCGGCGAGTGCCGCCATGCCCCCCAGCAGTGCGGCCCAGAACGCCCTTGCCCCGCGTCCTTGACGGCCCGCGCGGTATACGGTCATTGCACCCGCAACCGCAAGCGACGCAAACGTGAGTGTCATGACCAGGAGGCCGGCGACAAGGATCGCGACCTGATTGCGGCCCTGGTCCAGAATCCCCCATGCAAGGAAGATCGCAGCCCCGAGAAAGGCGACGAGGAAGAGCGTCCTGGTCGTGCCCAGCTGGATCCGTGGCCACCGGGGACCCGTCGCGACCGGCCCCCGCGCATCCCGGCGGACGCGGGTCGGCGGGGTCATCGCCGGATGCTCTGGCCCCGGGCAGGCGTCGAAGCGATCGGCACGGCCACGGTGGCCACCGTGCCGGGGTCCCGTTCCCGTCGGCCAACTTCGGGCGCGGGCCCTCGATGGTAGACGACGACCTTGTGCGACAGACGCGGTCGCCGCATGCCGCCTGCCACCCGGGCACCTCGCTCGCCGAACGCCTTCGCGAGGAAGTCGGCCGCCTCGTCGAGCGAGTCGAACGTCCACCACCCGTGGATCACGTGGAGCTTGAAACCCAGCCTAGAGAAAGCCGCGTCGCGCGCGCGCAGCGCACGATAGATCTCGGGCGTCTCGCCCTCCGGGCGCAAACGAGCCACGTCGTCGCGGCCATAGTCCGCGACGACCAACAGGCGCCCACCGGGGCGAAGCAGCCGTTCCGCGGCGACTAGGCTGGCGGGAACGGGCACGGCCACCGCGCCTGCCTCGCCCCAGCATCGGATCACGACATCCGCGCACGCCGGTCGCAGCTCGTGGCCGTCGTCCGCCGACTGGGTCACATGAGCGCCCACGGCCCGCAGTTGCGATGCCCGAATGTCGCCGTCCGCCCGCAGCAGCACCACGTCACGGTCGGCGACGGCACCGAGGTCGGCGAAGGCGCGCGGGATCTTGCCGTCGCGGTCGACCACGCGAGCCAGCTGCGAGGCGATGGCGGCGCTCGTGAACGTGAACGGGAGGTCTGCCACTTCGCCCGAGTATAGGCACGCCGAGATGGGCGGCGCCCTCGCCTGGCTCGCCCGGTGGCGATCGCGGGACGCCGCTCCGCCGATCAGGTAGCGCCACGGAGGACGCGTCCCCGGCGGCCATCCACCGCCAGGGTCAGATGGCCGTCCTGCACCGCGACAGGTCCGGCGTCGTGGCCCGCGTCCCAGCCCGGCAGCGGCACCTCCCAGAGCACCATGCCTTCTACGTTCGGGACCTCCACGTCGACCACGTCGGCGATCTCACCGGCGTTGAGGGCGACGATGAGCAGCTCGCCCGCTCCCCGGCGCAAGTGCACGTGCGTCATCCCTCTCGCCACGAGCGTCTCGACCGAACCCGCCGATCGCAGCGCTGGATGGGCACTTCGCAACCGGATGGCGCTGCGGACGAACGCACGGAGGTCGCGGTCCCAGGCTGACCGATCCCACGGATACGCCCGTCGGCAGTCGGGATCGGCCGTCCCCTCGAGGCCAATCTCGTCGCCGTAGTAGACGCACGGCGCGCCGGGCAGGGTCATCTGCAGCAGGACCGCGAGCCTGAGCGCATCGCGGTCGCCACCCGCCATGGTGATGAAACGGGGCGTGTCGTGACTGTCTAATGGGTTGAGTTGTACGGAGACTACGTCCGGGTCGTACGCAGCCAGCAGGTGGCGCAGGCATGCCGCGAACCCACCGGCGTCCAGCGGCATGACCGTGCGGCCCAGCTCGGGCTGCGCCCGGACGGTCACCATGTCGAGCCGGGGCCCGGCGGCGAACCCAAGCACCGCCTCGAGCAGCGGGTAGTTCATGAGAGCGTCGAACCGCTCGCCGGTTAGCCACTCGGGCGCTTCCTGCCAGATTTCCCCGACGATGTAGGCGTCGGGATTGATCGCCCTGACACGGCGGCGGAACTCGGGCCAGAACGTGGGGTCCTCGATCTCGGCCGGGACGTCCAGCCGCCAGCCGTCGATGCCGAAGTGGACCCAATGCTCCGCGACGCCCATCAGGTACTCCCGTGCCGCGGGTTCGGCGACGTTCCATTTGGGCAGCGCGGGGTCGTCCCACCAGGCCCGGTAGCCGAGCTGGTGCAGGGATACTTCGCCCGCCCGGTGCGCCCGCTTCGACCCGCCCGCATCGAGCGCGCGCCACTCGTCGGGCGTCGGATACGCCCGCACCTGCCGCCCGGCGTCGAGCGCCGCCTGGTCGAACACGAACCAGCGGCGGTATGGGGACGCCGCCCCGTTCTCAAGGACGTGGTGGAACGCCCAGAAGCCCCTCCCGGCGTGGTTGAAGACACCGTCGAGGACGACGCGCATCCCTCTCGCGTGACAGGCGTCGAGGAGCTCACGGAAGGCGGGCGTCCCGCCGAGGAGCGGGTCGACTGCCAGGTAGTCGTAGGCGTGGTACCGGTGGTTCGAGGCCGACTGGAAGATTGGCGTGAGGTAGAGGGCGGTGATCCCAAGATCCTGCAGGTCGTCGAGATGCTCGGCGATCCCGAGCAGGTCGCCGCCCTTGAAGCCGTGGGCGGTGGGCAGCGCCAGCCAGGGCTCGATCGGCCCGGGCTTCACCACACGGTCGCTTGACGCGAAACGGTCCGGGAAGACCTCGTAGAAGACCGCGTCGCGGACCCAGGCCGGGGTGTTGATCGTCATAAGGCCGGATGGTGCCATGTCGAACGCGTGGGCGGGTGGCGGGCCATCGTTCACAACCATGGCACAATCGGCGTGATGACCTCGACGTGCCGAGATGTCCCCGGGGGCGTGCGCCGGTTCCTCGTGTACGCCTTCCTGGTCCTCGCGCTCATCGGTACGGGGCGCGACGCCACGTCGGGCGTGATGCACGGATCGCCAAAGGGCCGGTAGGTTCTCGTCCCGAGAGGTCGGAGACATGCGCTTCGTCCGTTACCGACACGTTGACCGCGCCGCACGAACCGCGGTTCCAGGCCTCGACGGGCCGGTCCGCGCACGCCTGGGCTTGCAGTTCGGCGCGGCGGCGGACGGGCGCGGTGGCTCGATCCTACCGCTCTCGGCGCTCCCCGTGGTGGGCGAGGACGAAGACCGGGCGCGTGCACTGGACGACGCGGACCTAGCGGCGTACCTCGCGGCCGACCCGCTCCTGGCTGCCGCCCGGGCCGGCCTAGGGCGCCTCCCTGACCCCTCTGCACTCCTGCTCCCGGCAGCGAGCGTGCGGCTGCTAGCGCCGGTCCACCGGCCTGGCAAGATCGTCGGCGTCGGCCACAACTACCGCGAGCACGTCGAAGAGCAGTCGATCCCGATCCCGGACCGGCCCCTGCTGTTCGCGAAGTGGGCAAACGCCGTCGTGGGCGACGGCGAGCCCGTGATCCGCCCCGACGCCACCCACGCTCTCGACCTCGAGGCCGAGCTCGCTGTGGTGGTCGGTGCTCGCGCGCGACGCGTGCCCGAGACGCTTGCGCTCGCGCACGTGGCGGGCTGGACCGCCGTGAACGACGTTACGGCACGCGACCTGCAGGGGCAAAGATCTGCCTTGGGGCTCGGTGAGCGCGGCGACGGCCAGTGGGCGCGCGCCAAGTCCTCAGACACGTTCCTTCCGATGGGTCCTGCGCTTGTGACGCCCGACGAGTTCCCCGACATCACGACAGTGGCAATCCGCTCCTGGCGCGCCACGGCGGGCAGTGCGCCGCTCCAGATGCAGGACGGCAGCCCGCGCAGCATGATCTTCAGCGTGCCGCAACTGATCGCCTTCATCAGTCAGGTCATAACGCTCGAGCCCGGCGACGTCATCCTGACCGGGACACCATCGGGTGTGGGGGTCTTCCGCGACCCACCCGTATTCCTCGTCCCAGGGGACGTCGCGAGCATCGAAGTGTCAGGGATCGGGCGCCTAGACAATCCGGTGGTCGCATCTGACGAAACGTTCCCGCAGGGCTCTCCTGCGGCTGCGATCCTCGGGGCTCCCCGATGACATCGGGCGGTGGGGCGCCCTCGTGAAAGGGGCGACAGGTCGCATGGTCCAGTCGCAGCGGACCGCGTCCGGGTCGCCGTCGGAGCAGGCGATCCCGACCCACCTGCGCGACCTCGTCAAGCCCGCCCCGGGTCCGGCGCCGATCTCTCGGACCTGCCAGTCCCGACACCCGGCCCGGGCAACGTGCTGATCCAGCAAGGCGGGCAGCCTCCGCGGCACCGACCGAGATGTCAGGCTCGGAGCAGGCGCTGCACCAGAGTTTGGCCGCCTTGACGAACGGCTGGCGAGCCTCGCTGCTCGAAACACACTCACGCTCCGCAACGCTCGACGTGTTCGGCGAGATCGTCTTCAAGGCGCTGCGGATCTACGGGCTCACCAAATGGCGGGTTCCAGACCTAGCACCAGACCCGCGCCCTGCTCAAGGAGGAGCTCGACCTCTCTCCGATCATCACGCACCGCCTGCCGCGTTCCCGATATCGCGAGGCCTTCGACCTAGTGGCGGCTGGGCGCATGGGCAAGGTTGTGCTGCTACGCAGGAGGACTGACATGACCGACTCGATGGCAGGTGCAGGGGGCCTGGCGGCGGGATCGCGACGACCGGACATGCCGGCTAACACCGAGGCGTCCTCTCGACCCGATCCGCTCGGCTACCTCGGGGACGAGCTTACGGACCTCCGCGCAAGGCACCTTTACCGGCCTCTCCGCGTGATGACCGGCGCCCAGGCAGCGCGCACCGTGATGGACGGACGAGCGGTGGTCAGCTTGTCGTCGAACAACTACCTGGGACTCGCCACCCACCCCCACCTGGTCGGTGCGGCGCTCGACGCGGTGCGGGACCTAGGCGTTGGCAGCGGCGCGGTACGGACCATCGCAGGGACCATGGAGCTGCACGAAGAGCTGGAGCGCAGGCTCGCGGCGTTCAAGCACACGGAGGCCGTGCTCACGTTCCAGTCCGGGTTCACGGCCAACAGCGGCGTGATCCCGACCATCACGGGCGAGCGAGACCTGATCGTCAGCGACGAGCTCAATCACGCCTCGATCATCGACGGGGTGCGTCTGTCGAAGGCCTCACGCGCCGTGTTCCCGCACCGCGACGTCGATGGGCTGGAGACGGTGCTGAGGGAGGCGCGCGCGAAGGGTGGCCCCGACGGCGCCTACGAGCACATTCTCGTCATCACCGACGGCGTCTTTTCGATGGACGGGGACATTGCGCCGCTCCCGGGGATCTGCGAGGTGGCCGAGAGGTACGGCGCAGGCGTCATGGTCGACGACGCGCACGCGTCGGGGGTACTCGGGCGCAACGGCCGGGGCACGGTCGATCACTTCGACCTGCATGGCCGGGTGGACATCCAAGTAGGCACGTTGTCGAAGGCGGTGGGGGTCCTCGGCGGCTACGTCGCCGGGCGACAGCACCTGCGCGACTATCTGGTCCAGCGCTCGCGGCCGTTCCTGTTCTCGACGTCGCATCCGCCGGCCGTGGTCGCGGCGTGCCTGGCCGCGATCGACGTCCTCGAGCAGGAGCCGGAGCGGATCGAGCGGCTTTGGGACAACACGCGCTTCTTCAAAGCCGGCTTGCAGGCGCTCGGCTTCGACACGGGCGTGAGCGAGACGCCGATCACGCCGGTGATCGTGCGCGACTCACAGAAGGCAGGCCACATGAGCGACCGGCTGCTCGACCTCGGCATCTTCGCGCAGGCGGTGGTATACCCCACCGTCGCGCTCGACAAGGCGCGCATCCGCACGATCGTGACGAGCGAACACTCGCGCGACGAGCTGCAGCAATGCCTGGACGGGTTTGCAACGGTAGGCCGGCAGCTCGGGGTGATCTGAACCGCGGCTACTATCAGGACGAGGCGGCGCCGGCGGTGGCCTCGGGCACACGTCGGGCCTCGTGGGCAGCCAGGAGACTGGTCTGCCCATCGAGCGTCGCATGTGCCGCCGTCTCTTAGCCCATGCGCTGGGCGAACCTTGGGCGGGGGTTCGCACGCGTGGGTGCATCCGGATTGCCGCCCCTCGGATGTCTGGTCACCTATCCGACCTTGCGCGCCCGCAGGTACAAGCTCGGGCCCGGCGCAACCGAGCCGAGCGGCGCTTGCAACGGACGCTCGGCGGCGGCCAACCATCGAGCCGGCACGCGATCCCGCAACGTCGGCAGCCGGAAGAGCGACACAGCCCGCGCGGCCTCGACCCGCAGGCCAGCCCGACGCAGCAACCGCCGTACCTCGGACGGATGGCGGTTGAAATGGAGCGGCAGGTACTCGTGGGGGTCGGTGGTGTACGGCGACCACGACTGGCGCCTGGCGGCGTAGTTCAGGATCGCCTTTAGGTTGCGCTTGTTGGCGAACTCAAGGACGAGCACGCCGTCGGGCCGGAGGACCCGCTCGAACTCCGCGAAGACGGCCGCCGGGTGTTCCAGGTGATGGACCACGCGCACACACACGACCGCGTCGAACGCCTCGTCCGCGAATGGGAGCGCGTAAGCGTCACCCTGCTCCACACGGACCCGGGAGTCGCCCTGGAACTGCCATCGGGCCGCCTCGACGTGCGCCTCCGAGGCATCCAACAGCACGATCTCGCGGTAGCCGCGGTACTCGTCGGCGAGGCGCCCGTAGCCGGCGCCCACCTCGATGAGGCGCTCGCCCACCGGTGGCAACAGCGCGCGAATCGCTAGGCGGTCACAGCGGTCCTCGTAGTCGCGGGCCGCCCAGAAGACGTCGCGGTAGCGGAGGTCGTCGTAGCGCGGGATCTCGTGGGCAGGAGGGGCGGCGTCGGCGGGCGGGTGGCCCCGGTCGGTGACTAAAACGAGCTGGTCGGAGGGGTTGGCCGTCGCGGGAGATGGATTGAGCAGAAGGGAGTCGGTCGGCGACGTGCAATTTGGCATGCTGCCCAATTCTAGAGGCGGCGCGCAGGCGCCGGCCCTGGCGGCTCCGACCGCGTTTGGGGTCCCAAAGCGCACGGCCGGATTCACACTCGCACGCCCTGTCGGGTACCCTGCGCGCGATGCCGCCCGCCCTGCCCCTTGACGCCCACCTGCACACCGACCTCTCGCCCGACGCAGACGTCCCGCTCGACGCGTACGCGTCACTCGCGCGCGGGTTGGGGGTGGCTGAGCTGGCAATCACCGACCATGTTGACTTCGTGGCCGGTGACCCCGCCTACCGCTTCGCTGACTACGACAGACGCGTCCGCATGGTCCGCGAGGCTGCCGAGCAGTGGGCGGGCAATCCCGTAATTCGGCTCGGCCTCGAGGTCAGCTACGAGCGCGCCGTCGAAGACGAGATCGCCGTCTATCTTTCGAGCCACGCCTACGACTACGTGATCGGGTCCGTGCACATGTCCCGCCGCGGACCCTTCCGCGATCGGAGCGCCGCCGGAGCCTGGTGCGCAGGCAAGACGCTGCGCGAAGCCTCGGCGTTCTACTTCGACGAGGTCGAGGGCGCCATTCGCAGCGGCCTGTTCGACACCATCGGACACGTGGATTTCGTGAAGCGGTACACCCAGCCGTACCTCGGCCCGTTCGAGTATGAGCCCCACGCCGACATCTACGATCGGTTACTCGTCGCGCTCCTCGACACCGGCACGGCCCTGGAAGTCAACGCGTCGGGGCTGCGCCAGGAGGCGGGAGAGGCATATCCCGCGCCCGCCGTGGTGGCACGGTTCCAAGAGTTGGGCGGCGAGCGGGTCGTGGCAGGGAGCGACGCCCACCGGGTCGAGCAGTTCTTGTTCGGCCTGCCGGACATGTACCAAGTCATCGGGCGCGCGGGGTTTCGCGAGCTGAGCTTCCGGCGCGGCGGCGATCGCGTGGCGGTCGAGCTGCCCGCCGACCTGGTCTCGGCGTTGGTGGGCACGGGGGATCCTGGCGAAGCGCGACCGGGCGACCACCGGCCGGACGATCTCGTGGAGGGGGCCGATGCGTGACGGCAACAGGCTGAGCCTGACCATCGTGGGCTGCGCCGCCGCGTGGAGCAGGGTGCCCGGCCGGGCATCGTCATCGTATCTCGTCGAGCTGGGCGCACCCGGCGATCCCGCGTCGCCCGCGATCCTACTCGACCTCGGGCAGGGCAGCTTCGCGGCGCTGTCGGGCTACCGCGATCCGGCCACACTCGGCGGAGTGCTGATCTCGCACGTGCACCCGGACCACTGCATCGACCTGGTCCCGCTTCGACTCTACCTGCGGTATGGGTGCCAGCCCGCGCGCACGACCCGGCTGCTCGGGCCTGCGGAGCTGCGACG
This sequence comes from uncultured Chloroflexia bacterium, assembly GCA_963835945.1. Taxonomy (GTDB): domain Bacteria; phylum Chloroflexota; class Limnocylindria; order Limnocylindrales; family CSP1-4; genus JAJYNJ01. The sequence goes on along the minus strand of CAWIHR010000016.1, from coordinate 118,042 downwards.
GCGCTTCGACGGGCTCACGAACGACACTGACTTCCTGTGCGACCTGCCAGGGGATCCGCTGGCGCCGGGGGATATCAAGGTCGGCCGGTTCGCCGTGTCGGTCGCGCCCGTCCTGCACGTCGGGCCCAGCTTCGCGTTCCGCGTGTCGGATGCGGCCGATCCATCTGGACCCGGGCTAGTCTATTCGGGCGATTGCGGGCGGGCGGCCGACCTGCTCGCGCTGGCGAAGCCGGGCGACACGCTGCTGGTCGAGGCATCGCACGGTGCCGAGCCGGTGATCGAGGGACCCAACCACCTGAACGCCGCCGACGCCGCTTGGGTCGCGAGGGCGGCCGACGCGGGCCGCCTCGTGATCACGCACATCCTCGACGACGTCGATCAAGCCGCCGCCCTCGCCCTCGCACGCGAGCGGTTCCCCAGCGAGACGCTGCTCGCCGCACCGGGACTGCGCGTCACCATCTAGCCACAGCCGCTCCCGTCGGCTCGCACCACGGGCCACGCTCGGGCAGACCGTGTTCCCCGGGGCCGGCCGCGCCGTTAGGGATGACCCACAGCGCCTGCGCGGCTCCCGGCCGCGCGGCATGATCCGCGTGTGCTCTTGCGTTACCTGCGCTCCCTGACCGGGTTCGAGCGCGACGCTCGGCTGTTCCTCCTCGTCACGCTGGCTTCCGGTTCGGCGGTGAGTTTGTGGTGGATCGACTTCAACTTATACCTGCGCACCCTGGGCGTCGATCCCGCACTGATCGGGCTGGTCACTACCGCGGGATCGGCGGCCTCGCTCCTCGTCGCGTTCCCCGCCAGCATCGTGTCCGACCGGATCGGACGTCGGCCGGTGCTGTTGGCGGGGGCGGCGCTCATGACCGCAGCCTTCGGCAGCCTCCTGGTGACGAGTGCGCTGCCGGCGCTGTTCCTGGCGGCCGCGGCGTTCGCGGCCGGCAGCGGGGCGATGCAGGTGGTATCGCAGCCGTTCCTCGCTCAGCACAGCCGGGCCGAGCAGAGGAGCGAGCTGTTCGCTGTCCAGTTTGCGATCTCGAACGGGACGAACGTCATCGCGGCCCTGGCGGGCGGGCTGATCGCGCAGCAGGTGGCCTCGGCGGGAGGTTTCGACCCACAGGGGCCGCAGGCGTACCGGGTGCTGATCGCGCTGCTGATGGCGGGGCTTGGGGGCCTCGCAGTGCTGCTGCTGACGCGGCTTGGCAGCGACCGACCAGCCGACAGCACTGGCGCACGTGGAATGGGAGGGGAGGAGGGGCGCGCCGGATTGGGAGGGTCGGGCGTCCCGGGCTTCGATCGCCCCGGCTTCAGCCGCCCACCTGCCGGTCGACGCACTTCCGGTCTGTCCGTGCTGCTGCGTGACGGCATCCATGTCTCCGACCGCGGCGACTTCGGGCGGCTCCTGCTGCCGGGCTTCCTGATCTCCTTGGGGGCCGGGCAGGTGATCCCGTTCCTGAACGTGTTCATCGAGGGCCGCTTTCGCCTTCCGCTGGCGTCGCTGAACGCGCTCTTTGCGGTCACTGGGCTCGGGACTCTCGTCGCGACCTTGATCCAGCCTGCGCTCGCGAGACGGTGGGGGAAGATCGGGTCGGTCGTGATCGTCCAGGCGGCCAGCATCCCGTTCATCGTGGTGCTCGGCTTCTCGCCGATCTTCTGGACCGTGGCGATCGCGATGGCCGTCCGTAACTCGCTGATGAACGCGGGCAACCCCATCTTCGGAGCCTTCGCCATGGAGCGGGTGCGGCCGGAAGAGCGGGCCACTTTCTCCGCCGCGAGCTCGCTGCTCTGGGCGCTTGGGTGGGTCATCGCGGGACCGTGGTACAGCCTGTTGCAGGCCGCGCTCGGGTTCGACGCGGGCTACGCGGTGAACTTCGGAACGATCATCGTGCTGTACACGGTGGGGACGGCGCTGTACTGGTTCTGGTTCGGGCGGAGCGAGCGGCAGGAACGGGGGCACACTGTCCTTCGCGGGCAGGCAGGTGCAGGTAGCGCTGGCCGGATCGTCGCAGAGTGACAGAGTTCAGGGCGGGTCGGAAACCTGGCGGGCCGCTCGTGACCCGACGTAGGTGGCACTGCCCTACCATGTCGCCACACGCGGCACCGAGCGCGTCCGCGGCCCACACCGCACCACGGAGAAGACCGTGAGCGACCCCGTTGCCCCGTCGATCAACGTCGACCGTCCCATCCGCACCCTCGTGCGCGAGGCACTGGGGCGGGCGTGGGCGCGAGCGGTCGAGTCGAGCGCGCTGCCCCCGGTCCTCATCGATCAGGCTGCCCCGGAGACGAAGGCAGGTCACGACGGCCTGCGCGTGCCGGAGGTCGAGGTCGCGCGCCCCGACAACCCCGAGCACGGAGACTTTGCCTCGAACCTCGCCCTCAAGCTTGCCAGGCCCCTCCGCCGCAGCCCCTGGGCGATCGCGCAGGCCCTGGCGGAAGAGCTTGCCCGCGACCCCGGCCCGGTCGTCGGATCGGTAGAGATCGCGCCCCCCGGTTTTCTCAACATGCGCCTCGCCCCCGCCGCTGTCGAGTCGGCCGTGGACGCCGCCCGGGCCGCCGGCCCGGCATTCGGCCGCGTCGCTGTCGCCCACCCTCAGCACGTCAACGTCGAGTTCGTGTCGGCGAACCCCACCGGTCCCCTCCACATCGGCAACGCGCGAGGCGCCTTCGTGGGCGACCTTCTCTGCCGCGTCCTTGAGGCCGCCGGCCAGCGCGTGACCCGCGAGTACTACTTCAACGACTTCGGCTCCCAGGTGCGACGGCTCGGCGCTTCGGTCCTGGCCTTGCGGGACGGGCGCGACGTCCCCGATGACGGGTATCGTGGCGCGTACGTGCACGACCTGGCGCGGGAGCTGCCCGACGAGATCCGTGCCCGCGCGCTGGAGGCGGCCGCCAGCGCGGGCGCCGACGGGGCGGCCGACGCAGACGCCGTGGTGGGCCAGTGGGCGTCGGAGCGCGTGCGGCAGGGCATCGACGTGAGCCTGACACACCTCGGTGTCCGGTTCGACGTGTGGACCAGCGAGGGTTCGCTTTACAGCGACGGCTGGGTCGACCGGGCCGTCGAACGCCTGCGCCAGGGCGGTTGGCTGTACGAGCTGGACGAGGCGCTCTGGTTCCGCTCCACCGCCTTCGGCGACGACAAGGACCGCGTGGTGCGGCGCTCAAACGGCCAGTTCACCTACTTCGGCTCGGACATCGGCTATCTGCTCCAGAAGTTCGACCGCGGTTTCGACCACCTGGTTTATATCTGGGGCGCGGACCACCACGGCACGGTGGCACGTGTTCGCAACGCCGCCGAGGCGATGGGCTTTGACAAGGCTGCCGTCGAGATGCTGCTGGTCGCGTGGGTGCGTTTCGTGCGCGACGGCCGGGAAGTCTCGATGTCGAAGCGCGCCGGCGAGTTCATCACCCTCGACGAGCTACTCGACGAGATCGGCGTCGACGCAGCGCGCTGGTTCATAGCGGCCCGAGGGCACACCAGCGGGATCGACTTCGACATAGAGCTGGCCAAGCGGCAGTCGTCCGAGAACCCCGTCTACTACGTGCAGTACGCCCACGCTAGGATCAGCTCCATCCTGCGGAAGGCGGACCAGGCGGGGCTCGTGCCCGCTGTGACGCTGGCGAGCGCCCTAAGAGACGATGCGATCGCGCTCGACCTGGGCAAGCTCCTCCTGCGCCTTCCCGAGGTGGTCGAGGACGCGGCGGCGGCGCATGAGACACACGGCGTGACGGCGTACGCGACCGAGCTCGCGACGGCCTTCCACGGCTTCTACAGGGATCGCCGAGTAATCGACACCGCGAATCCGGCGACGTCCGGGGCGCGGCTTGCGCTGGTCACGGCGACGCGGCTGGCGCTGGCGAACACGCTCGCGCTGCTGGGGGTATCCGCGCCGGACTCAATGTAGTGCCTGGCGTCCCAAAGCGCTCCGCCGGGCCCCGCGCTGGTCAATTGGCCCTGCTCAGCCGCCCAGCGCGAGCGACACGCGATCGAGCGTGGCCCGGTCGGACTCGAGCAGCAGGATGACCGTCGTGCCCGTGACACGCTCGGCATGCACCGGGGATCGGTCTGCGGGCTGTGCAACCGCCAGCAGCCGATCAGCCACTGACGCCAGCGCTAGCGCTGAATCCATCGTCGCCCACGTCGAGCGCCACGCGATGACCCAGCCGGCGAATGGCCCGCCCCAGCCGACGACCTGATCGTCCGTCCAGTCGGCCGCGAGCCGCCGGGCCGCGCTCGCGTCGAGCGCCTGGTCCAGCCACACCTGGAACGTCACGCCTCTCAGCGTGTCAAGGTAGACGGGCGTCCAGCCGCCATCGAGCACCTTCCCGAGCGACGGCACGCTCAGCGGCGTCGGCGTCCAGCCAGTCAGGTAGCGGTCGGGATGCAGGATCTCCGCGGTCGATGTCGGGGGTCGCGCGTCCACCCGGTCCACCGCCGCCCAGCCGCCGTCCCGGTACAGGGTTGCGACGAACGACATGCCCTCGAGGTAGGGGAACAGCAGCGTGCGGCTGATAAGTAGGGGCGTCCCCGCAGGCGCAAGCGGCTGCGGCGACGACAGCAGCAACCGGCCGACCTCGAGCAGGTAGCGCAGCGTGATGTGCTGCTCCAGCCACTGGGCGCCGAGGAGCGAAGCCGCCCTCGACCAGCGCGTGGACGGCGAGCACTCGGTCGGTCGGGAACGAGTCGTTCACGCCGAGCCGTGTAGTGACGAAGTGCTGGTCCTGGAGCGCGTGGGTGTATTCGTGGGCAATCGTGAAGCGCGCAGTCAGGCCGAAATCGCCGATCCGGTTGACGATGGTCATCGCGTGGGCGGCGGGGTCGTACAGGCCGAGCGCCTGCGATGTCAGTGTTGCCAGCGACAGCGCCCGGGGGTCGAGACCAGGTGAGGCGAGGCCGAGACGGACGAGAAGGTCCTGCTCGGCCGACATGGCGGCGACGTTGGCCGGCGCGTCGATTTCTTGCTCCAGTGTCCGGCGCACCTGATCGGCGTCGATGATCCGGGTTGGCACCGGCCACAGCGGCTGGAGCTGTCGGAGGGGAGGCACTTGGGCCTCGACGGCGGCGACGTCCGCCTGCAGGTCAGGCTACGCTGGTGGGGCGGGTGTGACGGCCGACGATGCGACGGCAGCCGAGGCACCCGCCAGCAGAGAGGTGACGGGTGCCTCGGCGGAGGCGGAGGGCAGGACGGGAACCGGCCCAAGGCCGGCCTGGATCGAATAGCCGGCCGCCGCGGCCGCGACCATTACGAGCGCCATGACGATGGCCACGGGCTTCAGCCATGTCAGAAATCGCCGCCCGCCCGGCACCCCGCCCTGCGTGGACCCGGGTCCTGCCCGGCGGCCTCGGACAGTCGGGGCAGGAGACACGGTGCTTCTGGGCTCGTTCACGCACGGCAGTGTCGCAGCCCATCGGGCCGCGGGCGGCGCGTCCTTTTCGGACCACGGACGCGTCCCGACGGGCGCGCCGGCTGCTTGAGCTGCTGGTCGATGACGTCTCGGATGCCGCGTCTACGATGTCCGGGTTGCGCTTTCTTCATCATCACGCGGCTTTCACCTTCACGCGACCTCTCTACCCTACTAGCAACGGAACCGAGAAGCCTCCCTTCCAGTTCCTACCTCCCTCCCTCCGAACGAGGGCGCCAATTGGGCAGGCGCCCTCGTTCCCTTATCTGGGACAATCCCCGTCGATGGAGATCACCTGGTACGGCAGCGCCTGCGTTCGCCTGCGCGGGAAAGAGGGGGTCGTCGTCGCCGACGCGTTCCCGTCGGTGGTGGGGCCCACCGGACGCGGGCTGACGGCCGATCTCGTCACATACTCCCACCGGGACCCGCGCTTCCGTGGTGTCGGTCGCTCCAACCTCCGGAAGTCCTCGGCCGAGGATGGTGTACCGACCAGCCTCCAGCCGGCGTTTCGCTTGGAGGGCCCGGGCGAGTACGAGGTCCACGATGTCCTTGTGACGGGCATCCGCACCGCCCGCGACGAGTCGCGAGGCGCGGAGCGCGGCCTCAACACCGCTTTCGTGGTTCTCCTCGACGGACTACACGCCATTCACCTGGGCGACCTCGGCCACCTGCTCACCGAGGAGCAGCTCAAGGAGATCGGCCCGGTCGACGTGGCATGCGTGCCCCTCGGCGGGCATATGTCCGCGGCCAGGGCAGCCGAGGTGGTTGCCCAGCTCGAGGTGAACCTCGTCGTTCCACTCCTCGTGGCCGAGAACGAGGCCGACTCCGAAGCAGCGCTAGCGAAGTTCCTCCACGAGATGGGGGTCAAGGACCTCACGCCGCAGCCGAAGCTTGTCGTCACCGTCTCGTCGGTGCCGCAGGAAACCACGGTGGCGCTCCTGGAATCGCGCGCCCGGGCCTAACATAACCCGCGGCCTCGCCCGGGCCCCATGGCGCGACCCGCGAGACCCGCGGCCGTGCCCGACTGCCGTCAACCGAAACCGACGATGCGACCCCGCTTCACCACGGCCCGCACCAGGCCGGCTCCTAACCAATAGGGGACCTGCCCATGCCCGGGGACGTCCCAGGCGACGAGGTCGGCCTGGCGGCCCGGCTCGATCGTGCCGTGCGAGTCGCCGAGCCCCAGCGCGTGGGCCGCGTTCACCGTCACGGCCGCAAGCGCCTCCGAGGGCGTGAGCCCCATCCTCAGCACCGCGAGCGACAGGACCAGGTGGAGGTTGGGCACCGGGGAGGTGCCGGGATTGAAGTCGGTGCCCAGCGCGACCGGCACGCCACGGTCTATCAGCTCGCGTGCCGGGCCGTACTCCTCGCCCTTCAGGAAGAGACTCGTGGCAGGCAGCAGTGTTGCGACCACCGCCGTCCCCGCGTCCGCCGCCTCAGCCAGAGCATCGATCCCCGCCGCCGACGGCACTCCGAGGTGGTCCGCGGCCACGGCGCCCAGCTCCGCCGCCAGCTCCGCACCCCCCGACGGCCGCAGCTCGTCGGCATGCAGGCGGGGTCCGAGTCCCAACCGTGCTCCGGCGAGCAGCACCTGCCGCGACTGGTCGGCCGTGAATACCCCCTGCTCGCAGAACACGTCGCAGAAACGGGCGATCCTCTGCGCGGCGACCGCGGGCAGCTGCACTTCGATCACGTCCCTCACGTACGCGTCGGTGGCGTTCGGGCGGCCGCGGAATTCGGGTGCGACGGCATGCGCGCCTAGGAACGTGGGCACCAGCTCGACCGGACCCTCAGCGTCCAGCCGGCCGATCGCCTCGAGCTGACGCAGCTCGGCAGCACGCTCCAGCCCGTAGCCGGACTTGGCCTCTACCGTGGTGGCGCCGTGCCGCAACATCTCGAGGAGCCAGCGACGACCCTGCGTGACCAGCTCGTCGACGCTCGCGCGCCGTGTGGCAGCCACGGTGGACAGGATCCCACCGCCCGCGGCAAGGATCTCCAGGTACGTCGCGCCGCGCCGACGCAGCTCGATCTCGCTCTCGCGGCTACCGGCGAAGATTAGGTGCGTGTGCGGGTCGATGAGCCCGGGGGTGACTGTTCCACCGGCGGCGTCGAAGCGCGCGAAGCGCGCTTCGACGCCTGGGTCGAGGCCCTCAGCGGCCAGACGCCGCAAGACCTCGTCGCGCCTGCCGGCCAGCACGATCCGCCCTTCCCAGCAGGCCACTGCTAGCCCCCCGTCCGCGGCGGACATGGTCGCGACCTGCCCTTGGGCAGTGCCGCGTCGGAGACCACCGGCCAGCGTGGCGATCTCGCGCGCCCCCTCCAGGAGCAGGCCAGGTCGAGCCGCGGGTGTCATCGGCCGGGCAGCAGGGTAGTCCGTCCACGGCACATCACAGCCGGTCGGCACCCAAGCTGGCGTCATCCGCCCGTTTCTCGGCGGCCGTCATCCGCAGCTCGAGCGCCATTGTCGGATCGAAGTCGCGGAGCCGTAGCCAGTCCGCCGCGATCCGCAGCCGCTCCTCCACGGGCGCGGTGGCGGGCGCACCGACGTGATCGGCCACGTCGACGAAAGCGCGCAGCGGCATCAGGCCGATCAGCTCGGACTCGCGCACGGACACTCCGTCGGCGCCGGCAAGGCGAACGACTTCCTCCCACACGCGCCACAGCGGCGTGACGGTGAAGTCGAGCAGGTTCATGGACACCTGCGCGCAGTCGAGGTCCCCGAGGTAGAAGCCTTTGGCCTGGATGCGCGGCAGCCCGCCGCCGCGCTCGCGGACCTGTGACGCGATCCGTTTGGCAAGGCCCACGTCCGGCGTCTCGAGGTTGATGTTGTAGGCGATGAGGAAGGGCCGGGCGCCGACAACCGTGGCGCCACCGGTCGGGTGCATGCGGGCGGGGCCAGCGTCCGGCTCGTGGCCCGGGGTGCCGATCAGGTCCTTCATGCCTTCGTACTCGGGGCGTCGGATGTCCGCCAGCACCTCGTACTCCGGGCGGAGGGCCGCGCGGGCGTAGTAGAAGACGGGCAGCCCAAAGCGGTCGGCGATTTGCCGACCGAACGACCAGGCCAGCGCAACCGCTTCGTCCATGGTGGTCTCGCCCAGCGGCACGAAGGGCACGACATCGACAGCGCCGAGGCGGGGGTGTTGGCCGGTCTGATGCTCCATGTTGATCCGCTCGAGGGCGAGCGCGACGGCAGCTTCCATGGAGTCGCTGACGGGCCCGAGCTCCCCGGCGAACGTGAGCACACACCGGTTGTGGTCGGGGTCCTGAGTGCGGTCGAGGAGCGAGACGCCGCGCACGGACGCGACCGTGTCGGCCAGCTCGTCCACGACGTCCTGGCGGCGACCCTCGCTGAAATTCGGGACGCACTCGACGAGCCTCGCCACGCTCTCCTCCCGTTCGAGGGATGGTGCCTCGGGTGCCGTCGCCGCGGCGCCCCCACGCCGTGCCCGCGCGCAGTGCTGCCCGTGCCTGCCGGGGCGCGACGATGGCGCGTGCTCCGGTTCCGCGCCGCCAGTGTAGCGTCACAGGTCTCGGGTGGATGCAGCGACGGGCGCGCACCGGAAGGAGCCCGGGCCGTCCACGAGAGCGTTGACGCCCGGGCGCTGATCGACTCGGGGTCGGTCGAGAACCGGCCGAGAGTCGTCCCGCGAGCCGAGCAGCGACCTCGAGCCCTAGGCCGCCGCTCTTCGAGCCTTGGCCGCGGCTCAGAGCTCACGCCGCATCACCGGGTACCGTTCGTCGGGCACGACCATCGTGAACCCCGCACGCTCCCAGAACGCCGGTACGGCCGTACTCGTTGTATCCGGAACCGTCCGTGCCTCTGGGTACGTCTCTACGGCCGCGAATCCACGCCGCGCCAGCTCGCCACACACGTCGTCAACGAGCTCGACCGCGTGCCCCTGGCGTCGCGCGCTGGAGGTGGTCGCGATGCACGTGATGACCGCGGGGAGCGGCGAGCTCGGCAACTGCGGATATAGGTCGCGAAGCTGCAGCGCCCTCGGGTAGGCGGAGAGCGGCCCGAACTGGCAATACGCCACCGCCCGTCCCTCCAAGAGCAGAACCCGGGCGTAGCTGCCGAAGAGGCCAAGGCCGCGGCCGAGCAGCCCCAGCTTGCGGGGCGCACCCGGGTCAGTCCGTTCGATCCGGCGGGGCGGGGGTGCAAATGGGTTGTCGACGATGGGGGCGAACAGGTCGGGCTCGCCACTCTCTTGGCCGAACGGGGCTGAGCTCTCTTCGGCGGGCTCGGCGGTGAATGCCTCGACGCGCCCGCCCGTCGACGATCCGGAGGCGAACGGGTTGAACGCGAGCGTCTTCTGCGATGCCTCCTCAAGGAACGGATTGGGAGCACGCCGGGAATCCAGGGCGGTGTTGCCGTGCGCGGCCGGCCTGGGACCCGCTGGCGCGACGCGCGGGCGCAGCGACGACTCGCGGCATGCCTTGCTCCCGACCACGGCGTCCTCCCAGTAGTCGCACGTGCGGTGGTCGAACGAGGGGTCGGCGCACGGGGGCACCAACGCGAAGGCGTCCAGGTCGATGACGTCCACGATCCGGATGCTGGCCACGTGTCGAGTGTATCGGGGGCGACGACAAGCGTGCGGAAGGAACGACGGATGGGTCCGCACGCCCACGTCGCTCGGCGCCCCTCGGCCTCGAAGACCCTCGGTTGAGCCGCTCCTCGGCCTCGAACCAGCTTCCACTGCTAGACTCCGGCGCGCATGTTCGGCTTCATCGACCAGATCGTCATTCCCTTCCTGACTCACCTCTACGGCGCCGTCGGCTACCTGGGCGTCGGCGTGGCCATGGCGATCCAATCTGCGATGATCCCCCTACCTTCTGAGCTTCTGCTCCCGTTCGCCGGCTTCCTCGTGTCCGATCCGGCCCAGCTCGAGCCGCTCACGCACGACCCCTGGTCGTTCTGGATCGTCGTCGTGGTGGCTGTCGTCGGCAGTACCGTGGGATCGCTCGCGGCATACGCCGTCGGCGCGTGGGGCGGCCGGCCGTTCCTGCTGCGCTACGGCCGCTACCTGCTCATCCGGCGGGACGAGATCGACTTGGCCGACCGGTTCTTCGAACGCTGGGGCCCGCAGACGGCGTTCTTCAGCCGGCTGCTGCCGATCGTCCGCACGTTCATCAGCTTTCCTGCCGGGGTCGCCCGCATGCCGCTGGGCCGGTTCATCCTCTACTCGACGCTCGGCACGGTGCCGTGGACGGCGCTGCTCGTGCTAGTAGGCACGGTCCTTGGCGCCAACTGGGTGGACGTCGTGCACGCATTGAGCCCGTTCGACACCGCGATCGCGGTGGCCTGCGTCGTCGCCGTCGCGTTCTTCGTCGCGTGGCGGCTCGGGTTCGTCGCCCGCCTCCGCCGCGCGTCCTGACCTGCTGCGGAGCAGGGTCCCTTCGGGCCGCGTGGCCTGACCGCGAGCGGGCCGTCATCCCCAGGTGTCTCCGCGTATCCCCCGGAGGTGCGACACGTCGTTGGCCACCAGCAGCCGCGCACCAGGACCCTGCCCCGGGTCGAAGCTAAGAACCGTCAGGTTCGCGGGCTCTTGGACGAACCGGCGCCGGTAATCGCGCAGCGCAACGCCCATCGCGACGCAGAGGAGGACGCGGTTCGTGGACGAGTGCGCTACAACGAGCACGCGTCTCCTGCCGACATCCTCCGACACGCGTGCGGGGGGAGCCGCCGACCATACCAGCAGGTCGTCGAGGAACGCCGTGACCCGCGCCGCAACCTCGTCGCCCGACTCCCCACCCGGGCAGTGCAGCCGGGCCGGATCCGCCTCCCACCGCCGGCGCGCCTCGGCGTCGGCCGCGTCGATTTCACCGTACGTAAGCCCTTCCCATCGGCCGTAGTCCATCTCGATCAGCCTTGGGTCACGCTCCACGTCGGCGCCCGGGACGACCAGCGCGGCCGTCTCGCACGACCGCCGCAGCGGACTGGTTACGACACGGTCGAACCGGAGGCCTGCGAGCCGACCGCCGAGCGCGACCGCCGCCGAGCGCCCCACGTCGGAAAGTGGCAGGTCCAGGCACTGACCCAAGTGCTGTTCCGGGTCTGAACGCGGCGTCGAGCCATGGCGCGTGAGAACGAGCGTGAGCATGGAGCGGACTGTATCCCGGACGGGTCATGGCCGCCTGCGGTATGCTGCGGAGGCAATCACGAACACGCTTTCACTTCGGGGTTGGGTGGAAGTCCCGACCGGTGGTCGGCAGGCCGTCGAGGCCCGCCAGCCCACGACCCGTTGACGACGCGCGAGCGAAGCGACGGCGGATCCCCGGCAGGGAGCCGACGGTCACAGTCCGGATGGGAGAAGTGAGACGCGTGCGGTCGGCGCTCACACGCACGACGCCCGTGCCCCTTCCACCTGCCCCCGACGCGAGGCCGCAGCACAGAGGGCGGGGACTCTGACCAGCATCGCGATCCGCGGCGTATCCCGGTCGTTCGCCACGGCCGACGGTCGGCTTCCAGTGCTCGACGCCGTTACGTTCGACGTGCCAGCGCGACAGATCGTCGCGATCATCGGGCCGAACGGGTGCGGCAAGAGCACGCTGCTGCGCCTGGTATCCGGGCTCCTGCCAGCCGACTGGGGCGCGGTCGAGCTCGACGGGATGCCCGTGACCGGTCCTGACCCGCGGATCGGTTTCGTGTTCCAGGAGCCACGGCTGCTGCCGTGGCGCGACGCCGCGGGCAACGTCGAGTACCCGCTTGAGCTGGCCGGCTGGGCGCGTGGTCGTCGGGAGGAGCAGGTACGCGACCTGCTCGGCCTAGTCGGGCTGCGCGAGTTCGCAGGGGCGCGGCCGCATGCATTGTCGGGCGGGATGCGCCAGCGCGTGTCCATCGCACGGGCACTGGCTCTTGGGCCGTCGGTGCTGCTCCTCGACGAGCCGTTCAGCGCCTTGGATGCGCTGACCCGCGAGCGCTTCAACAGGGAGCTCCTCAACTTGTGGGAACGCACGGCAACCACCATCCTGCTCGTCACGCACTCGATCTCGGAGGCCGTGTATCTTGCCGATCGGGTCGTGGTGCTGTCCCCGAGGCCGGGGCGAGTGGTCGCCGACATCTCTGTCACGCTCGATCGAAGCGAGCGGGACGCAAACGTCGACACGCTGGCGCTCGGTCGCACGGCATCCGCCATCCGGCGCCACCTTGCGGGCGCTACCGACGACCCGACCCCGGCCGAGCTAACCGCCGAGCTCGGCCGCCGGCGGCGGTCGCGAGAGGTTCCCATCGAACAGCTGGGCGTTCCGGCCTTGTTCGACCCATTCGGCCAGGAAGACCGGCGATGACGGTCCAGCCAGGCCGCCGGACGGGGCCGGGCCATGGAACAACCGAGCCGGGCCGCGGCGCGACGTTCGTGGCGCCGCCTGTGGCTCACGCCAGGGCCGCTCGAGTGGGCGCTCGCGGCCTGGCCCGGTGGCGCTGGCGCCGTGCAATCGACGTGGCTGCCGCGGGGACGCTGTTCGTGGTTACCTGGAAGGTGTTCGTGGTGGCCGGCCATTACCCGGTGTTCATCCTCCCGGCGCCCGAGGTGGTGGCTGGACGCTTCGTGTCGGCGTGGGCGGACGGCACGATGGAACCCCACGCCTTGCAGACCTTCATCGAGGTCATCCTGGGCTTCGGCGTCGGCGCGAGCCTCGCACTTGTCGCAGGGTACGCACTGGCCCGGTCAGGCCTGATCGAGCGGGTGCTCTCGCCCTACCTGGTGGCCGCACAGGCCACCCCGATTCTCGCCCTCGCCCCGCTGCTGGCCCTGTGGTTCGGCACCGGGTTGCTGAGCAAGGTCGTGATCTGTGCCCTGATTGTCTTCTTCCCGGTGGCGGTCGCCACCATGGTGGGGCTGCGCAACGTGGACCGGAGACTGATCGAGATGGCCCATGCGTTCCGCGCCACGCGCTGGCAGCTGCTCTGGTCGCTCGAGCTGCCCGCGGCCCTGCCAGGGATCATGGGTGGCATGCGCGTCGGGGTCACGCTCGCCGTAGTGGGAGCGATCATCGGCGAGTGGGCCGGCGGTGATCTCGGCCTGGGTGTCCTGATCAACCTGGCACGGGGCAGCCTGTTCGACATCCCCCTCCTCTTCGCCACACTGCTGACGATCGCCCTGCTAGGCGTCGTCCTCTACGTCGTCGTCGTGCTCGTAGAGCGCCGAGTCGTAGGCGCGCGTGGATGACGCACCAGTCGCGGGAGGTCACCACGTCACCGCCGAGGTCCGTCATTCGGGGTCGGGGTCGAGCCGGACTGGGGTGCGCGTTGGCGCTGCCGGCGGCCATCGCGCTGCTTCTGCTCGCGTGCGGCTCGCCGGCTGGGTCCGCATCAGGCCTGGTTGCGTCGCCGGCGGCGTCCACATCGGAGGCCGTGCCGTCCCCGGCGGGTTTGGGCACACCTTCGGGCGGATCGGGCGCGTTGACCCACCTGACCATCGGGCTCGGTTACATCCCGAGCATCCAGTTCGCGCAGTTCTACCTCGCCCAGCAGGCCGGCTACTACCGCGATGCCGGGCTCGACGTGACGTTCGAGAACAGGGTCGATCCGGACCTAGTCGTGCTGGTCGGGCAGGGCGCACTCGACGCCGGGATCTCCGACGGCACGAGCGTGATCCCCGCAGTCAGTCAGGGGATCCCTATCCGCTACGTCGCCACCATATATGGGACGTTCCCCAACATCGTCTTTGCCAAGGCAAGCTCCGGCATCGCCACAGCAGCCGACCTCAAGGGCAAGCGCATCGGGACGCCCTGCAGGTGCGGCAGTTCATGGATCATGCTGGAGGCCCTCCTCTCCTCGGCCGATCTCTCCACCACCGACGTTCAGGTGGTCGAGTATCCCGACTACAGCCAAGAGGCAGCGGTGGCGCGCGGCGCCGTTGACGCTGCCACGGGCTACACCAACAACGAGCCGTTGCAGCTCCAGTCGCAGGGCCAGGCCGTCACGGAGCTGCACGTCGATCAGACCCACCCCCTGCCCGGCCCGGGTCTGATCTCGAGCACGGCCACGATCGCATCAAAGGGCGCGGCACTGCGCGCCTTCATCTCAGCCACGCTGCGCGCGATGGCGGAAATCGTGGCCGACCCGCAGCGGGGCCTCGACGCGGCCACCAAGCAGGTCCCTGAGCTCGCATCGCAGCAGTCGCTGCAGATGTCAATCCTCAAGGCAACGATCGCGACGTGGGGCAGTCCCTATACAGACGTTCACGGCCTCGGGGCGATCGATCGGGCTGCCTGGCAAGCGTCGCTGACGTTCATGTCGTCGTTGCCCGAACACCTGGTGTCGAACCCCGTGACGGTCGGTCAGCTGATCGATCCCAGCTTGCTGCCGGGGCGCTGACAGGCCACGACCGCGAGGCCCGAGGGGAGCGGCGGCCGGGCCCGGGTGCGGCGGGCGATCCCCTCAGCGGTAACGCGGGCCCGTCCCCTGGGGCACGAGCGCGATGCGCCCGCTGCGCGCCGTGGTGCATACCCCCTGCGGGCGCCGCGCTCGCTCCGCGGCCGCGAGGTTTCGGGCGGCCAGCATGACGTGCTCCATCAGCACCGCGTTCGTGACCGGCCCGACCCCACCCGGCACCGGGGTCATGACTCCCGCGACCCCGGCCGCGCTCGTCGCGTCGACGTCACCGACGATCCGCCCGTCCACCACGGTGGTCCCCACGTCGACGACCGTGGCGCCGGGTTTGAGCATGTCGCCCCGCACAAGCCCTGGCGAGCCGGCCGCCACGACCAGCACGTCGGCCTGCCGCGTGTGGCTGCCAAGGTCGCGCGTCCGCGTGTGGCAGATCGTGACCGTGCAGTGCCGCCGCAGCAGGAGCTGGGCGACGGGGCGACCGACGACGTTGCTCCGCCCGATAACTACGGCGTGAAGCCCCTCCAGGCTGCGCCCCGACCGGTCGAGGATCTCGGCGACGGCCTGCGCGGTGGCCGGAGCAAACGCCGGGTACCCCATGGCCAGAAGGCCGGCGTTCAGCGGCGTGATGCCATCCACGTCCTTTGCGGGGTCGAGTGCGCCCACGACGGCCCGGAGGGAGATGCCGCGGGGGAGCGGCAATTGGAGGATCACCCCCGTCACACCTGGGTCGCTCGAGAGCTCCCGGAGCCGCTCGCGCAGGCCGGCCGCCGACGCGCGGCCAGAGAGCCGCTCCTCGCGGGCCACGATGCCGACCCGTTTGCACGTGCGCAGGATCTGCCGAGCGTAGACGGCGAACGCGGCGCTCCGGCCCACATGCAGTACGGCCAGCGTGGGCAGGGATCCGTGCCGCCGCCGGAAGGCTAAGACGTCCGCGTGCGTGCGCGCCCGGATCTCGGCCGCGATCGGCCCACCGGCGAGGACGCGCGTCGTGTGGCCATTCACTCGCGGCGCGCCAGCTTGTTCGGGCATTCAGCCCCCTCTTCGTTCGGCAGGGTGACCTTCGCCCCAGCGTCTTGCGACGGCACCGCAGAAACAGCCTGGCTATGAGGCGCTCCCGGAGCTACCCCGACTCGGGGTCGCGGAGCCGGCCGGCACCGACCCGTTCGCGCACGTGCGTCGCGAGTTCCTCGAGCGAGAAGAGCAGCCGCATCACCTCGTCTGTGGCATCCTCGGCAAACGTCTCGTCCACGGCTGCGAGCAGGTTCACGAGCACGTTGGCGGCGGCCCCGCGTCCCGCTGCCTCCGCGAGGAGCGCCGCGACCTCGACGTCGCTCGACGCATTGAGGTTGCTGCGACCGGCCATCGCCTCGACCTCCACCTCGAGGTCGACGCACTGTCGAACCACTTCGAGAGGAACCTCCGCAGCGCGCCGGGCGGCGCCGCGGATCGCTTCGGTGCGCTCCGCCCTCTGCTTGTCCGTGTCCCGCGGCAGCTTGAGTGCAGCCGCCAGCGCCGCATATGCGTCGGCGTCCCGATCTGCAAGCTCGAGGAACCGTGACGCGGCATGCTCGGCAAAAGCCAGCACGCGCCGATGCGTGGACTCGTAGGCTGCGTACTTCGGCCGATCCAGCGAGAGGTGCGCGACCATGGCGATGAGCCCGGCTGCGAAACTCGCAGCGACCGCCGAGGCCGAGCCACCTCCGGGCACCGGCTCAGGCGACGAGAGGCGGTCCAAGAATTCGCGGATCGTGAGGCCGGCGAACGGTTCGGCAGTCATCGGCGCGATTGTCGCACCCACGCGGGCCGCGCGTGGGTGCGACAAGCGCCAGAGCCTGCCGCTGCGCAGCCCTTCGGGCGCGCCTGCGCCACGTGGAGCGTCGCATCATGCCGCGTGGGCGAGCCCCTCTTGCGTTCTTCCGACCATGGAGATCGCGGACCCGGCCGGCTCCAGCCCCTCGACGAGCCAGCGCCGGTCCCGGTGCCGGTAAACGAGCTCGTAGCGGCCCGTCCGTGTCAGGACCTCGAAGCATGTGCGAGGCCCGACTGCGGGCCGATAGGCCGCGGATTCCCAACGCACGCGCGTGACGGCCAGCACCGGCAATTCGTCGCGATCGAACCGGATGGCGCGCGGCCGCCCATCGAGCCAGTCGCAGCGCACGTGGACCTCCAACGGGGAGACGCGGATCATGGACATCGGTCGGTTCCTTTCGGGGCGGTTCCGTCTCTCCGTTCGCGTGGGCACATCGGCGATGAGAGAACATCTGTTCTGTTGCTCCATCATCGAAACAGAACGGATGTACGATGTCAAGTGGGAAGTCGGGCGGCCGCGGAAGTCGCCGTCCAGCTCGGCGGATCATTCGTCGCCGGTGGCCGCTCCTCTCGCGCCCGGCTTCCGATCGGGGTCGCGCTCGAACGGCTCAGGGACGGAGGCGTCGAGCAGGCGGGCGCGTGTAAGGGCCCGGGGACCGAACCGTCGCCGGATCGCATCCACCGCCTCGACTGTTCGCCGCCGCCGGTCCTCCTCTGCCACGGCGAACAGCGCCAGCTGGGACGGCTCGGCCAGGTTGCGTGCCGCGACGCCGAGCAGTCGCACTCGGATCCCTCGCACCAGCGGCCTCGCAAGCTCCACCGACGTCCGCCAGATAGGGTCCGCCAAGTCAATAGGTTCGGGCAGCGATCGCTGACGCGTGTGTGTCGCGAACTCGTTGTCGCGCACTTTCACCACTACGGTACCCGCCCGCAGGTTCGCCGCCCGCAGCCGGGTGGCCACGCCTTCGGAGAGGCCGAGCAGCGTGCGCTCGATTACGTCGCGGTCGCCCGTGTCCACGTCGAACGTGTGCTCGTGGCTCACAGACCTAGCGTCCGGCGGCCGCTCCACCGGCGAGGCATCGATACCGCGCGCCCGCTCGCCCAGCTCGGCGCCGTGCTCACCGAAGCGACGCCGCAGGGCATCCGGAGGCATCGCCGCGAGGTCCCCGATCGTCCGGACCCCGAAGTCCGCCAGCGCACGGCGCGTCTTCTCACCGACGCCCCAGAGTCGGCCAATCGGGAGTGGCGCAAGGAACGCCGCCTCCGCGCCCGGGGGGACAACCACGAGTCCGTCCGGTTTCCGGAGGTCCGAGGCGATTTTCGCCACAAGCTTGCTGCAGGCGACGCCGACCGATGCGGTCAGCCCGACCTCCAACCGGATGGCGGTCTTGATCGCCCGGGCGATCGCCTCAGGCGACCCGAACAGCGCTTCCGAGCCGCTGACGTCGAGAAAGGCTTCGTCGATAGAGACCTGCTCCACCTGCGGAGTGAAGCGGTCGAGGATCGTCATCACCTCGCGACTTGCGGTCGCGTACTTGTGGCCACTCACGGGAAGGAACACGGCGTCAGGGCACAGCGCTGCGGCGGTGCGAAGCGGCATGGCCGAGTGGACCCCGAAACGGCGCGCCTCATACGACGCGGCGCTAACGACGCCTCGACCTTCGGAGCCGCCGGCGCCGCCCACTACGACCGGGCGCCCACGCAGCTCGGGATGGTCGCGCTGCTCCACGGCCGCAAAAAACGCGTCGAGGTCAACGTGCAGGATTGCAGGACGGCGCGCAGCCACAACCCGGTGCATGGCCTAGGATCGCATGTCACTGGACTTCGGCTCGGCCCACGGCTGCCACCGCCCCTGCCCGATCCGACACTGGCGTTCGCACTTGTTTCGACATGACGCCCCGAGTGTATCGTCCGATCGATGTGAGTCCGACGCCCGACCGAGACGGCCTACGGCCGTTTCCCACGCCGGCTGAGACCGCGGCGCGCCTCGATGCATCGTGGGCGGGGCTCGGCTTGCGCCGAGCCCGGGCATCTGGCGCATCGTCGAGCGCGCTGGTGGCCGTCGCGGCCGCGCTCGTCTGCGTGTTTACGGCGTCGCGCAACGCCACGGCGCTGGACTACTTCGTCCGCCTGGCCGCCGCATTCCTGCAGGGGCATGTCTACCTGACCGACCATCCGAGCTGGCTGAGCGAGCTCATCCCGCACCACGGCGTGTACTACGTGGCCTACCCCCCGATGCCGGGCGTGATCCTCATGCCGTTCGTGGCGGTCTTTGGCGTCGCATTCCCACAGCAGATCGCCAGCTGCCTCCGCGCGGGGATGGCCGTGGGGCTCGCGTGGGCACTCCTCGGCCGCTTCTCACTGCCGCCGCTGACGCGTGCGCTGCTCACCGCCACATTCGGGTTCGGCACCGACCTGTGGTACATCGCGGAGACGGACACGGCCTGGTACCTGAGCCACAGCGTGGCGATCCTGTTCGCGATGGCGGCCCTGATCCTCGCGCTGGATCGGCGCTGGCCCCTGCCCTGCGGGCTGCTGCTGGGCTGCGCGACGCTGGCGAGGCTGCCGGTCGGGCTAGGCGCGCCCTGCTACCTCGCGATGTTGCTCGGCCTGGGGTGGCCGCCCCGCCTGCCACACGCCGCGTGGACATCGGCACTGCGGACCACCCTGCGCTTCGGTATCGGCATAGCCGTCCCGATGGCGTCCCTCGCTGCCTACAACGTCGCCCGCTGGGGCACGCCGCTCGATCTCGGATACACGAGCATCTCGGGCGTGCTCAAGGAGCCCTGCTGAACGCAGGGGATCCTGTGGATCGCCTACATCCCGCGCGAACTGTATGCGCTCTTCTTGCGCAGCTGGAACTTCGTCGACCACCCACCCTGGCTCCAGCCCTCGTGGTGGGACCTGTCGCTCTTCCTGACCACGCCGTCTTCGTCCGGCTGGCGCGTGCGCGACTGCGTGATCCGCGCATGGCGTGAGCGGCGGTCGGCATCGGGCTCACGCTTGTTCCCAACATCACGCACGGCAACATCGGGTTCACGCAGTTCGGCTACCGCTACGCGCTGGACTTCCAGCCGCTGCTGTTCGTGGTCCTCGCGACCCTCTTTGAACACGGCATGAGCCGCTTGGCCATCGCCGCGGCCGTCGCATCGATCGCGATCAACGCCTACGCGGTCTGGGCGATCTCCACGGGGTTCGTTGCGTTCTAATGCCCGCCGGCTGCTCGGGCAACCGTCAGCCCTTCGGTTCGACGACCACTGTGACCTCGGGCGTCATGCCCGAGAACACCTTGACGGCGACCTTGTAGGTGCCCAGCGCCTTCAGCGGCTCGTCGAGCTCGATCTTGTGGCGGTCGACCATGATCCCCCGCCGGCCTAGCGCGTCCGCGATCTCCTTGGCCGTGATCGACCCATAGAGCTTGCCGCCCTCGCCGACCTTTACGCCCATGGTCAGCGTCGTGCTGTTGATCCGGTTGGCGGCGACTTCCGCCTCTTCCCGCTCGCGGCGCCGCTTCTCCTCGCGGCTCGCGATGTCATGCCGCCACGCGCGGTACGCGCCACCGGCGGCGGGCACGGCGAGCTTCTTCGGGACCAGGTAGTTCCGGGCGAACCCCTCGGCGACGTCCCTGAGCTCTCCACTCTTGCCAATCTTCTCGACGTCGGCCGTCAGGATGACCTTCACGCGTCCTCCATGCTGAGCCAGGCACGGACACGACGGTCCATCCCGGCATGCCTTGCAGCGGTTCTCGCCGCGCGAACTACGCCCGGGAGGCGTGTCGCCAGGCGGCGGATTGGGCGGGGAATGATGCGCCGCACCTGAGCGCGATCGTGCTCGAACGCCGCGCGGTCGATGTCAAGGTCGGCCAGCGTCTCGTCGAGGATCCCGGCGGGCACGCCGTCCAGGAACACCTCGACAGCGAGCACGAGGACCACGACGTCATCGATCGCGCCGATGATCGGGATCGACTCCGGAGTGAGGTCTAAGGGCGACGCCACGTAGCCGGCCGCGACGCCTAGGATCGCTTTTCGCGCTAGGGGAACGCGCTCGTCCCTGAGTAGGGCGAGCACGAGTCGCCCGTAGGAGGGCGCCCGCGACGCGAGCGGCAGGAAGGCAAGGTAGTTGAGGGTCCGCACGAGGGTCGAGCGGCGGGGTCTGGATCGGGGCATCGGGACAAGCAGTATAGCGGCGGAACGCGGCGCGTGACCCGCCCCTCGGCCAGACGCCCTCCACGGACCGTGGCCGAGCCCTTGACAATCGAACGCCTGTTCTGTACGCTGCCCGATGGAAAGGAGTCCCGGTGACCAAGCACGATGCACTCCGCAAGCAGCGGATCATCGACTACATCGCCGCGACACTGCGCGCCCGCGGCTACCCGCCGTCCGTCCGCGAGATCGCGCGTGCCGTTGACCTGGCCTCCACGTCGGCCGTCCACCACCACCTTGAAATCCTCGAACGCGAGGGATACCTAGAACGCGGCGCCACTCAATCCCGAGCGCTGCGCCTCACGCCACGTGCGGCGCTCGAGGTCGGGCTGGCGTCGGAGCTCGTCCCACAGATCCCCAGCCCGAGCACCTACTACCTCCCGGTGGTCGGCGAGATCGCGGCAGGCGGCCCCATCGAGGCCTATCAGGACGCTGGCGAGAGCATCGCCGTGCCGGACATGCTGGCGCCCAGCGGAGACGCCTACGTGCTACGCGTCCGCGGGGACAGCATGATCGAGGCGCACATCCAAGACGGCGACTTCGTCGTCATCCGGCCACAGCAGACTGCGCGCAATGGAGACATCGTGGTCGCGCAGGTCGAAGAGAACGCCGTCACGCTCAAACAGTTCTTCCAAGAGTCCGGGCGCGTCCGGCTGCAGCCCGCCAATGACCGGTACGCCCCGCAGTTCTACGACGACGTCAGGATCCAAGGAAAGCTTATCGGCGTGATCCGCCGGCTCGACTGAGCGGCCTGTTCGCCGGTTGTCCACCACCGGGCACAGCTTGTCCACCCCGGCAGTCTCGTTTTCAACCACGGGACGCGGACCGGCGCCGAGGTTGTGGGCAAGCCACTTCCCGACGCCGACCGCAATGCGAGAGCATCGCCATTGCGGGCGCGCAACCCGCCATCGCTCGGAGCCGCAGTGTCCATCGATCGCCTACCGCCGCAATCCATCGAGGCCGAGCAGTCGGTCCTGGGTGCGCTCCTTATCGACCGAGACGCCGTCATCGAAGTCGCGGACGTCCTCCATCCCGAGGATTTCTACCGGTCGCACCACGGTGACATTTACGGCGCAGTCATCGAGCTGTACGAGCGTCGGGAGCCCGTGGATGTGGTCACCGTCGCGGAGGTCCTGGAGCGGAAGGGACAGCTCGAGTCGGTCGGCGGGGCTGCTTATCTGACCAGCCTCATCAACTTGACGCCCACGGCAGTCAACGCACAGTACTACGCCCGGATCGTGGAGCGGAAGGCCATCCTCCGCAATCTCATCTCGGCCGCCGGTCGAAATCGCAGGCATCGGCTATGACGAGTCGGCGGACGTGTCGGAGGCTATCGATCGGGCGGAGAGCGAGCTATTCGGGGTCAGCCAACGGCGCGTCCAGGACGGGTTCAGCCCGCTGCGGCAACTCCTTCACAGCGCGTACGACCGTCTCGACTACCTGCACCAGCACAAGGGCGAGATCAGCGGCGTCCGGACCGGGTTCGCCGATCTCGACGCGCTCACCACCGGGCTCCAGCGCTCGGACCTCGTCATCGTGGCCTCCCGGCCGTCTGTCGGGAAGACGAGCCTGGCGCTGAACATCGCCGAACACGCCGCGGTCCGAGACGGACGCACGGTCGGCATGTTCAGCCTCGAGATGAGCAAGGAGCAGCTCGTGCTGCGCCTCCTCAGCTCGGTGGCGAACATCGATTCGCAGCGGCTGAGGACCGGTTTCCTGGAGGAAATGGACTTCACGCGCCTCGCGCCCGCCATGAACGCGCTCGCCGAGGCTCCCGTCTACATCGACGACACCCCCAACATCAGCACGATGGAGCTGCGGACCAAGGCGCGCCGGCTCCAGGCGGAGGCTGGGCTCGACCTCGTCGTGGTGGACTATCTCCAGCTGATGCAGTCCAGCGTCACGAGCCGCGACGCGAACCGCGTGCAAGAAGTCTCCGAGATCTCGCGCGGACTCAAGGCACTCGCCCGCGAGCTGCAGGTTCCAGTCCTGGCGCTCTCCCAGCTGTCCCGGCAGCCAGAGATGCGCGAGTCGAAGGAGCCCCGGCTCTCGGACCTACGGGAGTCAGGCTCTATCGAGCAAGACGCGGACCTCGTGCTGTTTCTGTGGAAGGAGAGGGAGCGCGGCGGAGAGGACGCGGAGGCGGACGGCGAGGTCGTCACGCTGAAGCTCGCCAAACACCGCAATGGCCCCACCGGCGAGGTGCGCCTCTGGTTCAAGAAACGCCAGACGCGCTTCGTCTCGTACGCCGATTCCGAGCGGTACGCGGCGGAATACGCCTGAACGGGCGCGGCTGCGGAACCTAGGGCGGACCGGCCAGGCCCGTCGGCTGCCCTCTGAGTGCGTCCCGGACTCGCGCGGACTTTGCACCGTCGCCTGGGAGGCAGCCACACCAACCCCGCAGTTCGCGCGTCGCCCTGCGCGATGCCGGCGGACGCGTTGCGAGCGACAAACGCGTTGCGAGCGAGTTGACAGGACGCGTATATTCGCGCGGTTCCGAGCGAGTGGCCGTCGCTCATGCCGGGTGTGCTCCCCCACCTGTCACGACGATCGGCCGTGGCCGGGTCCATCGCGTCCGCGCGTACCCCGGAGGAGGGCGAGCACAGCAGGTGTACCAAGATCGCACGCTTACCTGTCGTGACTGCGGGGTGGAATTCGCCTTCTCCGCAGGCGAGCAGGCCTTCTTCGCCGCAAAGGGGCTCCAGAACGACCCCCAGCGGTGTCCCACGTGTCGGCAGGCAGCCCGCAACGCCCGAGCGGCGGGGGGGCCGCGCGAGTATCACGCCGCCATCTGTGCGATGTGCGGAGGGCAGGCGGTCGTCCCGTTCGCCCCGCGCAACGATCGTCCTGTCTACTGCAGCTCCTGCTTCGACA
Organism: uncultured Chloroflexia bacterium; assembly: GCA_963835945.1. GTDB lineage: Bacteria > Chloroflexota > Limnocylindria > Limnocylindrales > CSP1-4 > JAJYNJ01. Next base: position 94,429 of record CAWIHR010000016.1, on the reverse strand, counting down.
AGGTTCGCGCGACGGCGGCTACCTCGGCCTAACTGTCGGCGCCCGCCGGATCGTCCGGGTCGCACCAACGCTAACACCGGGAGCCGGCTCTTGCGGCCGGCTCCCACAATTCTCGAATGGGCGGCATGCGGCCGGGCGACGCGTGCCGGGGATCAAGTCCGGCGCCCGGCAGGGGGACTGAAAGGCATGGGAGTGTTGATCGTCCGCGAGATGGTGGGTACGTCGCCTCGCTCGTGGAGCGACGCAGCGCGCCAGGCGGTAGCGACGGCGGCTAGGACCGTCCGCAACATCCGCATGGTCGAGGTTGTCGAGTCGACTGCGCTCGTGGAGGACGGTGAGATAAAGGAGTACCGCGTCCAGCTGAAGATCCAGTTCGAGTACGAGGGGTGATCTGAGCTGAGGGGTGCTTGTTGCAGGTCAGACGCAAGCCACACCTGGGAAACTGAACCCCAGTTTGGCCAGTATGTCCGACCGAAACGCCCTGCGCGTGCTTGCCTCGCCATCGGCCGTCGGCCCGCGGCCCGCGGAGACGAGGAGCTCCCGATGGCGCGCCGACCCGGGGGCATGCCCGTGGGCGTCACTCCGGTCTAGACAGCGACCCGCTGCCGCTTCTGTCGAACGCAGGTGCGATCAGCGCCGGGCCTTCCGGGCCAAGGTGCTGCCGCCTCGGCCCCGCGACGCAGCGCGGTCTCGCGATCGGCTGCTCGACTAGCTTGGCCCTCGCTGAACCTGCGACCTGCTGGGGCGGACCCTCAAGGTCGACATCAGAGCCGAGCACTTGGCGCGGGAGCCAATCAGACTGTACGGCGCCCGTGGCGAAAGGCCGTGCAGCCGCCGTCACGCGGCGAGATCAGCTCGCACGGGTAGGCAATCATACGTATTGACCCGACGCTCGTCGTGCTCCTATAGTCCTCTCACTTCCTGGTACTTAGGTACTGGGGGCAGTAGCCAAGACGCTCGGACGCGCCGACGCCCCACCTGAATTGGGCACTCTGGGTGGAGCTGAGCGAGTAGTGCAACCGACCGACGGCAACGTCCGGTCGGTTTTCGTGTCTTGGACACGAGGGCCGCCATACGAGCGTAGGTGACAGGCATGCAGTACAAGGCTTGGTAGCCAGCGATCGGGCGAGTCTCAATCGGCAGACACAGCCATGGGCGAGGCGTCGAGGATGCGTCAGACAGCGGTGCGAGCAATGGTCCTATTGACATTGCTCGCCATCATGATCGGAGGGGGGGCCGGCGTTCGGCCGTTCTAGGGTTTAGACGCTCTTCGGATCTGAGCACAGTCCGGAGCGCCGATACCAACGAGAGCCTGACTGCTTGTCTAGACTGCTGAAGCTCCTTCTGATGGCCGTCATCTCGACGGCCATCATTGTTGTGCTCGCGGCCGTGGCGCTCACGAAGACGCCGGCAGCCTTCGGTGGATGGGCGGGCATTGCCTACTGGACGACGCTCACGCTGCTCGCCCAGGCGTTTCCGGTCCGGATGCCCAGAGGGACCGTCGTCAGCGTCGCCAGCGCTCCCATTCTGGCGGCCTCGGCCGTCGGCGGCCCCGCGGCAGCCGCGATCGTGGCCGGTGTCGGCCTCACTGAATGGCGCGAGCTGCGGGGCGACGTGCCTTGGTACGGCACGCTGTACAACCACGCCATGGGCGTGATCCCAGCCGTCCTCGCCGCGATTGTGTTCCGGATCGTTGGTGGCGAGAACTTCGCTCCCAGCGGGGCGTCGCTTGCGGGTGTCGCCGTCGCTGGCGTCGTCTATTTCGTGGGCAACACGACGCTGGCCGCCGTCGCGGTCGTGGTCCGAGACGGAGTCCCGCTGCGTGCGGTGCTCTCCGGCGACATTCGGCCCACCGCCGGCAGCCTGGTCGGCATGGTGCCGCTGGCGTGGTTGATCGCGGTCGTGTGGTGGAACGTGTGGTGGGCGGTGCCGCTGTTCGCCCTGCCGCTCTACACCACCCGCGCCGCCTACCAGGCCACGGTCCAGCTCCGCGACATGTTCACCCAGACCATCCATGCCCTAGCGTCCGCCGTCGACAAGCGCGACCCGTTCACAGCCAGGCACTCGGAGAACGTCCAGACCATCGCGGTCGAGATCGGCCACGTGATGCGCTGCAACGATGCCGAACTGGAGGCCCTCGAGTGGGGCGGGCTCCTGCACGACATCGGCAAGATCGGCATCAGCGACGCCGTGTTGCTGAAGGCGGACAAGCTCACACGCGACGAGCGCATTGAGATGAACCAACACCCGGTCTACGGGTACGAGATCATCAAGCCCGTCACGCGGCTGGCGCCGGAGCTGCCGGTCATCCTGCACCACCACGAGTGGTACAACGGCTCCGGGTACCCCGACCACCTCATGGGAGAAGACATCCCGAAGCTCGCCCGGATCCTGCACGTCGCCGACGCGTTCGAAGCGATGACTGCCCAGCGCCCCTACCGCATGCGTCCCTTGTCCCTCGAACAGGCGCTCGCCGAACTCCGCAAGTACGCCGGCATCCAGTTCGACCCGGTCGTGCTCGACGCGTTCGCACGGACTCCGCGCCTCGCGGGCGTGCCCGACCCGGGCAAGCCGTCGTCGCACCCGGCGCCTCCGCCGCTCCTCGCTCGGCTCGCCGCGCGAACCCGCGCGGGCGGCAAAGCAGGGGATCAATCGGCGGCTGATGCGCGGTGAAGGGGGCGTCTGCGGGACCACGAGCCCGAGCCTGACACCGCGGATGGCCCGACTCGTGCGGTTTGCGCCCGATTGCGCGCCAACCGTGGCCGGCTGATTGTGCTTGTCGCGGTCGTCCTCGCAATTGTCCTAGCCCTGCTCGTTGGCGGGCGCCTAGACAATCTGGCCCGGATCCAATTCCGCTGGGGAGCGCTGTTCTTTGGGGCCGTCGTGCTCAGGTACGGCACTGAGGCCGCGATCCGGTACGGATCCGAGCCCGTAGCACAGCTCCGGCTGCCGCTCTACACGCTCGCTTTTGCGGTCGTCGCGGCCACCCTGTGGGCGAACCGCAGCCGGCCCGGCCTGCTGGTTGCGGCGGCCGGCGTCACCTCGAACGGGCTTGCGATCCTGCTCAACGGCGGCTGGATGCCGGTCTGGCAGCCAGCGCTCCAGCTCGTGGGCATGTCGTCGCAGGACCTGGTCGTGTCGTTCCATCGCCTGCTGCCGGAGCAGCTGGGCGCCGAGTTCCTGCTGCGGGGCGGTCCGTTCGGCGACCTGCTGCCGGTGCCCTTGCCATTCCTGCCGAACGTCGCGAGCATCGGCGACGCCTTCATCGCTGTCGGGCTCGCGTGGTACGTGTTCGCGACGCTCGTCGCGCCCGCGGAGATCGAGATGAGTCCGGCGCAGAGCGACGGCACGGATGCCGGTGCCGCCGGCCAGGTAGGCACCGTTACCGCGTCGTCGCACTCAGAAGCCACGGCCGCGAGCACGCGGAGGCCGTTGCGTCACCCGCTACACGGACCCGAACTCGCGCCGCGGGCCGGGATGGGGGCGACCGCCGTCCTCCGGAGACCCGTCCTGCTAGGCGGGACGGGGACGAGCGTGGGGATCTCTCCCGAGCCGTTGCTGCACGAGTCGGTCGGGGTCTCGGGACCGCCGCCTGCGTTGGCCGCCCGGGCGTCTATGGCGACCGGGTCGGTCGTGCAGGCGTCCATCGCGCAGGCGGTCGTCGGCCCGGTTGCCTACCCCGTCCCCGCCCCCCTAGTCACCGTCCCGGGTGGTCTCCGCGCCTGGGCCGCCCGGCACCCGTACGTCAGGCTGGCGCTTGACGCGCGGTTCTCAGCGCTCTGGGTTGGGCAGACCATCAGCCTCCTCGGGGACCGGTTCAACCAGGTCGCGCTCGCCGTCCTCGTCCTCTCGATCACGGGGTCCGCGCTCGACGTCGGCCTCACGTTCCTGGCGGCGACCCTGCCAAACCTTGTCTTCGGCCCGTTTGCCGGCACGCTCGTGGACCGCTGGGACCAGAAACGCGTGATGGTCGCGAGCGACATCATCCGTGCCGGGCTCGTCCTGTTGGTGCCGCTTGCGGCCGCACGCAGCCTCCTCCTCGTGTACCCGGTTGTCTTCGGCGTCACCACCGTCAGCATCTTCTTCCGGCCAGCCCGGTCGGCCGTCATCCCGCGGATGGTGGCAAGAGACGATCTGACGCCGGCGAATAGCGCCATCTCCACCGCCGAGACGATCGCCGACCTCGTGGGGTACCCGCTGGCGGGGCTCTTCGTGGCCTTCCTGGGCAGCGCGCTCACCCTGGCGTTCTGGTTCGACGCCGCCTCATACGTCGTGAGCGCGGCGCTGTTGCTGTCGATCGCGATCCCGCCGGTGCTTCGCACGGCCGCGCCGATCGTCGCGGGGACTATGGATCGATATCTGGCTGAGGTCCGGGCCGGTTGGCGGTTCCTGCGCTCGGAAGCGTCCCTGTTCCAGAACACGGTGATCAGCGGCATCGCCCAGATGGCGACCGGAGCGGTCATCGCCCTGACGGTCGTCTACGCGCGGGACGTCCTGCGCGGCACCGTGATCCCCTACCCGCAGAGCTACGCGGCCATCGACCTCGCCATCGGGGTCGGGAACCTGGTCGGCGGCGTGGCGATTGGGGCGTTCGGCGCACGCTGGCGTAAGGGTCCCCTTGTGATCGCCGGCTACGTCATCTTGGGGCTCTCGACCGCGCTGCTGGGCACGACCGGGAACGAGCTGATCGCATTCGCGTGCGTGGGGGTTGCCGGCGTCGCGAACATGGTGTTCATCATCCCGACCCAGACAATGTTCGCGGAAAGGACGCCACAGGACCTGATGGGCCGCGTGGTGGGACTCCGCTCCAGCCTGGTGCTCGGCCCGCTCACGCTCGCCATGGCACTCAGCGGCGTCCTCGCGCAGGCGGTCGGGGTATCGACCGTGTTCATCGTCTTTGGGCTGCTGACGGCGGCGGCCGGGACGGTGGGCCTGCTGCTCCCGGCGGTGCGCCAGGCGTGACGCCCAGTCTTAGCGCGTGGGATCCCCCGCGTTCGAGCCGGGGCCACCGACGTGCGCGATGGCCATCCACTCGACGATAATCACCACCGACACGCGTATCGAAGCGCGCGCTCTATTTGCCGCGATCGCGTCCGCACCGCCATTGCGCAAGGTCGCCCACGTCACAGGGCGCGCATCGCGACCATGAGGAGCACAACACCGGCATGACCGAGCCACGACCGAACTCCGAGCCGCCCGAGCCGCTGGAGGAGCTAGACAGCGGCCAGGCTGCCGCCGAAGCGCACGACGCGGGAGCGGAGGCCACAGCGCCTTCCGCCGACGCGGGGGGCCGACCCGGGGGCAGGGCAGTGCCGCCAGCCCACGCAGGCAAGCCGCCGACGCCCGCCGCACGACGCGCCGGGGACACGCGAGGACGTGCCAGCGCCCAAGCAGCGTCGGCCGCGCCGAGTGGACCGGCGGAAGCTGCCGGGGCCGGCGAGCCGCTCACCTACGTGGACGACCCCGTTTCCCGCATCTGGGTGGCCATCGTGGTCGGCGCGTTCGTCGTGGTGTTCCTGTACGCCGGGCTGCTTAGCCACGGCGGCATCCTCGGCCCCAAGTCGACATCCGTGCCGCTGCACTCCCTCGCCCCGGCGGTCACGGTGTCGGCCGCCCCGGCGGCATCGGCAGGCGCGTCCGCCAGCCCGGCGACGAGTTCCGGAGTGACAGCCAGCCCGGCGACGTCGCCCGCCACCCCGACGCCTACGCCGAGCTGACCGGGCCGGACTGACCCGAGACGGACAGGTCGGGGAGGGGCATGCAGAGCTCCGGACCCGATCCGTTCCTGTCGCGGCGGCTTGCACTGGTGCGGGGGCTCGAGGCGGCCGGCATCCACGATCCGGACGTGCTCGCCGCGTTCGCCCAGATCCGACGCGAGCTGTTCGTTCCGCCCGAGCTGGTGGCGCGCGCATACGACGACTCGGCGCTAGGCATCGGGCACGGGCAGACGATCTCGCAGCCATACATCGTGGCCCGCATGACGGAGCTGCTCGGACTCAGGCGGCCGCCAGCCGAGGCCACGCCCGACGGCACGCCCGCCGCGCCCCACGCCCTGGACGTAGGCACCGGCTCCGGCTACCAGGCCGCTATCCTCGCCGCCCTGGGGATCGACGTCGTCTCGATCGAGCGTGACGCCGCCCTGTCCGAGTCGGCGGTGGAACGCCTTGTGCGGGTCGGACTTGCCGGCCGGGTGCACTGCGTGGTCGGGGACGGCAGCGAAGGCTGGTCGGCCGGCGCGCCCTACGACGGGATCGTCGTGGCCGCAGCGGCTCCCCGCGTGCCGGAACCCCTCGTGGCACAACTTGCCGACCTCGGCCGGCTCGTCATTCCGATCGGGCCGCGCGATCTACAGACGCTGTACGTCGTCACGCGACTCGGGGACCGGGTGGACGAGCGCCGATACGACCCGTGTGTGTTCGTGCCACTGGTCGGGCGGTTCGGGTTCGAGTTGTAGCCCCGGAGACGCCATGGGGATGCCGTGGCGGAGTCGGTGGGCGAATGGGCGGCGGCGCGCTCTGATCCTGCAACCAGCGATGGGCACCGTCTCGCCGTAGGCCCGGGCGCGGCTCGGGGCCGGAGCCGTCGCCTTCCAATCCTCCGCCGAGGCTCCGACAGAGCGGCATGGCGGCGCCGGCCCCGCACGAATGTCGACACATTCAACACGCGTGGCGGTCCACGTGCGGGCGGACGAGGTCGGCCAGAAAAGGGAGTTTCCCTAAGAGGGTCGGCGCGTACAGGCTCGACAGGGCAACAGGTCCGGTCGCCGCCGCACTGATCATAGTCAACGCATAGGCGGAGAGGCGCGGGAGGCGGGGCGCTGCCAGTCTGCCTGCTGCGTCCGTCGAGGGCGGCCGACGCGCTGTCCAGGCGCAGGACGCCCTACGCCTCGGCGATCACCCCGATCGAGACCCGGAACCCGGCGCGGCGTTGCAGCGGGGGCATCAGCGTACCCTGGCCGACCGGCGCGTCGCCGGGGAACCAGCGCGCCCATTCCTCGTTGAAGGCGTCGAACTCCGCGGGGTCGCGCAGCGACCAGTTCGCCCAGACGACCTTCTCGAGCGAGCTCCCCTCGGCCTCGAGCTTGGCCTTCAGGTTGCGCATGCACTGGCGCGTCTGGTCCTTGATCGTCTCCGCTGACGAGCTGCCCGGTCTCGGGATCGACCGGCCCCATCGACGAGACGTAGACCATGCCGCCGGCGGTCACCGCCCGGCCCTAGCCCGAGGACGGGCGCGATGGATCAGGCCGGCACGGGCGCCTCCTCGCCTCCGCTGAACCGTTCGCCTTGCCGCGGCGGACCGACTCGGGCTGCGCGGGATCCTCGGGCGGGATGCCGAATTCGCCGGGCGGCAGCTCGATGCCGTTCTGCCTTGAACTTGGCCATGAACGTCGGCCGGATCCCGGTCGGCTTGAGGGTGCCCCTCGACCTTGCCGTCCCGCACGCCGGTCTGCTCGAACGCGAAGATGTCCTGGGTGAGGATCTCGTCGTCTTCGATCCCGTAGACCTCGGTGATGTTGACGACCTTGCGGGAGCCGTCCTTGAGCCGGGCGGTGTGGACGATCAGGTCGACGGCGGAGGCGATCTGCTCGCGGATCGCCCGCAGCGGCAGCTCGTAGCCGGCCATCAGGACCATCGTCTCGAGGCGGCGGAGCATGTCGGGCGGGCGTGTTGGCGTGGCCGGTCGAGAGCGAGCCCTCCTGGCCCGTCGTCATGGCCTGGAGCATGTCGAGGGCCTCGCCGCCGCGGCACTCGCCGACGATGATCCGGTCGGGCCGCATGTGCAGCGCGTTGCGCAGCAGGTCGCGGATCGTGATCTCGCCCGTGCCCTCGAGGTTCGGCGGGCGCGACTCGAGCGTGACCACGTGCTCCTGGCGGAGCTGGAGCTCGGCGGCGTCCTCGATCGTGATGATCCGCTCGTCCTCGGGGATGAACGAGGAGAGCACGTTGAGGATGGTCGTCTTGCCCGAGCCCGTGCCGCCCGACACGAAGATGTTGAGGCGGGCCTCGACGCAGGCCTTGCAGGAAGTCGAACATCTCGGCCGTCGCCGTGCCGAAGCCGAACGAGGTCCTCCACCGTGTACGGCCTGGCGGCGAACTTGCGGACGGTGATCACCGGGCCGATGAGCGAGAGCGGCTCGATGATCGCGTTGACGCGCGAGCCGTCGGGGAGGCGGGCGTCGACCCGCGGGCTCGTCTCGTCGATGCGCCGCCCGATCGGGGTGATGATCCGGTCGATGATCCGCACGCACGTGCTCGTCGCTCAGGAAGGCGCCGTCGACGCGCTCGATCTTCCCGGCCCGCTCGATGTAGATCTGGTCTCGGGCCGTTGACCATGACCTCGGTGATCGTCTCGTCGCGGAGGAGCGGCTCGAGCGGCCCGAGGCCGGTGATCTCGTCGACATTTCGTCGACCAGGCGCAGACGTTCGTGCCCCGTGACGCCGAACCCGTGCGCGGCGATGAACCGGTCGACGATCGCCTCGACCCTCCGGCGGACCTCGGCGGGATCGGCGACGTCGAGCAGCGAGTCGAAGGCCCCGACGACCTCGTCCAGGAGGCCGAGCCGGATCTCGTGAAGCAGCTTCTCCCGACCGGTCAGCGCAGCCGGCCGCGCAGGCCCGACCGGCACCGCAACACGGGCGGGCGCGACGGAACCAGGCGCGACGGGAGCAGGCGCGATGGCGGCTCGCTGTTGCGCCTGGGCTTCGCGTTGCAGTAGTGACATGACCCGTACTTACCTCGGACCCGGCGGACAGGATGCCAGGTCGGTCGCGACCTAGCCTGCTCGAGCGGGCGATGCCACTCGCGCCAACAGAGTACCGCTGCCCTGCCAGCGACTACTACGACGGTACATCTGCGAGTGGGACTTTCGAGCTATCCGAGGCGGAAAGGCGTTGCCCGGACGCTCCGTTTCGCGGACCTGTCCGGGGATGGCGAGGGCGCCGCCTCTCGCCGGGCCGACCGCGTCGGGGCGTCAGGGCCCCGTGATGGACAGCGGAGTGATGGTCAGGGTCTCGGAGCCCACGAAGACGTTGGAGTCGAGCCCGAAGGCCCAGGTGCCGGCGGTCCGGGAGATGACCTCGCCCTCGTAGAAGTACTGGACCGGGGTATCCCAGACGTTCCGCACCGTGTCCCACTGCCAGTCCCAGCCACCCTCGCCGCTGCTCGTGGTGATCTTGAAGAGGATCGAGCCGCCCGCAGGGATGACGAGCAGCGCGTTGACGTTCTCACCGGCCGTCACAGTCGCCGTAGCTGAGGCTGGAACGCCCACCTTGAGATCGGCGAACCAGTCGGTCATCGAGGCTGGTGTCGCCGTGAGCCCGTAGCTGGCATTGTGCGTGGAGAGGTTGGCGCTGATGCCGGGCGTCGTGGTGGCGCCGGGCGATGGGGACGCCCGCTCGTCGGCGCCGGTGTGGCGCTGGGTGAGGGAGTCGGAGCGAAGGCGCTCGGAACGTAAAGCGTGCGACAGAGACGCGAGGCGCCCGAGGTCAGGACGGCCACCACGTCGGCAGAGGCGAGCCGCGGGGCGATCGTGCCCATCTGGGAGCTCGAGAGCAGCCGGGTCCGGCTAATCGTGCCCGCCGAACTCACGGTTACGTCTGCACCGGGATGAGCGGGCTGGTCGAGCCCGTGCAGCGACCGCTGGCCAGGCGGAAGGCGTACGTCCGGCCGGGCACCAGCGCGTACAGATGCACCACGGCGCTGCCCGTGCCATCGCTGAACTCTCGGACCGTGATGGTGCCGTAGGAACCAAAGCGGGCCTGGTACGTCGCCTGGACGGTGGCCGCGCTAGTCGACGGGATGAGCGGCACGAGCAGCAGGCACGCCAAGAGCGCCGTCCCCGCGATCGCCAGCAGACGCTTCACTGAGAGTCCCTCCGTGTTTCGCGGGTCGTGTCAGCCGCGTGGGCCCACTTGCCCCGGTCACACGCCACAACGAGCGGCACTACGGCACGACCAGGTGGACCGGGTTGCCGACCAAGTTCACTTGCCAGGTGGTGAGATCGTATGCCCCGCCCGAGCCCGTCATGTCGTATTCGATCATCCACCAGCCGTCGTCGGGCGCGGTGTAACTCGGATCGATCGGGATTTCCATGGTCACCCAGCACCCGTTATACAGCCCACCGTTGCCTTGGCTGGTGACGAACCCCTTGCCCTGGGCCGCGCCGGCACTCGCATTCTTGGCGTTGGTGGCGCAAGATCCGTTGCCGTCGTTCACCCCCTCCACAGCCTTCAGCGTGCTGATGTCGGCGTACTCGTAGGTCCACGTGTCCGTCGTGCCGGGATTCGGGTCGGCGACGTTGATCGTGCAGGACGCACCGCTGACGCAGGGCTCGAGCACGTTCATCTTGGCCGAGAGCGAGCCTGTGTCGCCCGGGTCCCACAGATTGATCTCCATGGTCTTGCCCGCCCCGCTGTTGGCGTCGATCTGAGCCAGGAAGAACCGGGCATTCGCCCCGCCGGTCAGCGGCGTGAACATCTCCATCGCGCCCAGCCCGTAAACCTGGGGCGTGCCGCTGGTCCCGCTGCTGGCGTAGATCGCGAAGCTGTTCTGGGCGTCCACGCCGCTCTGGTCGTCGCTCGCGTATGGCGAGCCCGACAACGTGCTGGTGGTCGGGTTGTACTTCGGGTCGGTGGTTGTGCGCAGGCGGTACGTCGTGCCCGTGATGGAGGCTCCTCCGGTCAGCCCGGTCGCGGCATACGGCGTCCCTGCGAGGGGGATCTGCCACCAGCGGTCGTGGTAGTTGCGTCCATCCTGCTGTCCGCTGGTCATGTACACCGTGCCGTCCTGCGTGCACTGCGATCCGCCTGTCGAGCCGCCCATGGTCCCGTCTTGGGCGCCGATGTCCTGGAACAACGCGCCCGAGCCGGTGATGTACGTGTCGCCCGGGAGGTTGTACGGCGTGTTGACCTTGTAGAGGTCGTAGAACGAGCTCACGGAACCCGAGCCGAAGTAGCGGTCGCCGGTCCCGTATTGGCCGCCCGTGTCCGTGGCACAGAACCCCGGGTCGTAGATGTAGACCTGGACGCCAGTCGAATTCGGCGGCACCCAGATCGCGTAGTCGTAATAGTCGGCCGTGTTCTGCGGATTGCTGCTGAGCCGAGTGGAGCTGCTGATCGGCAGATACGCGTCTCCGTTCACCGCATCGGCGCCCTGCGTGAGCATGGTGCCCCAGAAACCGCGCGGCGCCAGCGTCTGGCCACCGTCCTGATAGCAGCTCGGCACGCTGCCGGGGCATGCCGCCGCGGGTCCGGACAGCGTTTCCGTATATGAGTAGATCACCGTCACCTGCAGCTGGTCGACGTTGACGGTGCACGCTCCGCTCGGAACTAGGAGCACAGAGAAGTTCGCGAGATTACTGGTGGTCCAGGACTGTCCCCAGGCGGCGGAGTCGCTGCCCAGCACGTACGAAGTCGCGGGCTCGGAACTGGTCAGGCTCTGCGTCTGGCTGGTTCCCCAGCTCGTTCCACCGTTCGCCGACAGGCTGACTCGGACCGAGCAGCTGCCACCCGACCGCCACGCCAGCAACGATACTTTGATCCCCGAAATGGTGGACCCGCTCGGGACGCTGAGTCCAAAGCCACCAAGCAATTCCTCCTGTGTCGTCGAGCTCGCATAGGCGTACCGAAAATCCTTGGCACTCAGATCGGTGGCGACCGCTTGCCCCCCCGACGAGCTCGACCACGCGGCGGCGCCTGCCGCCTTGCTTGCGGTACTTGCCACGGCCGGCCCGGCGAAGGATGACTCGTTGCGGACCGGTCCGAAGTCGCCGTAGTACTGGTCGGGGCTGCCCATCGGCACCGGCAACGTGAACTGCGCCTCGGAAGTCACGTGAGCTTGCAGCGAGTTGATCCCGAAGAGCCGCATGAAGAAGGTTTGCACTTGCGCCGTCATGGTCACGTCCATCTGGTGGGGATTCGTGTCCTGGACGGCACAGATGTACGGCGTGGTACCGGGTGTGCAGTTGTTGCTGAACGGCTGGGTGTAGCCGTTGCGCTGGGCCTCGGCGACCGAGAGTTGCTGACCCAGCTGTACATTCCCCGGGAGCTGAACGGCACCGGCCAATGCGGCGGCGTCGGCCGCCTTCTGCAGGCGGAGAGTGTTGGCCCAGTACCACGAGACGTCGATGACCAGTGCGCACAGGCCCAGCAGCACCACGATGCTGGCCGCAAAAAGCACCAGCGTCTGGCCCCGCTGGCCGACTCTCGCGGGAGTGACTCGGACGCCCTGATTGCCTGATCCTCTGTCGTCCGCTGGTCCCCTCCCGACGAAGGGCGTGCGCCGCGATCCAAACCACAACATCTCGCGTTTCCCCCGACTAGTTGGCCGTCGGCTCGAGGGCCATGACGGAGCTGTCCTTAATCGTGAGGCCGGACCAGGCCGAGCCCGTCGCGTGCGCGGCGAGGTTCATGGCCGCGCCCAGCGGCGTGGTGAATTGGTAGTTGTAGGTGATGCTGACCCCCAGGTGGTCGGGCGTCACGTTGTTGCGGCTGCTGGCGCTCCACCCGACCGACTGTTGGCTGAAGTCCAGCTTGGGCGGGCTGGCTTGACAGGGGACCGGCGGTCCGGCTCCTGGCGTGTATGTCCAAACGTTGTGCGCGCCGGTGTCCTGGCCGCTGGGATTCGCTTGGTAGATCACAACCTGGGTGATGTTGCTCAGTTTCACCAGGGAGCCCGGCGACTCCAGCACGCGCTGGACGGCCGCGATGATCAGCGGGTCAACGTCGCTCGCGGTGAGAGAGGTCGGGTTGCCAGAGGCGTCGACGCAAGCCGAGTTTGTGCCGCTTCCAGTGGCCAGGGCCGCGCCCGTCCGGGCGCCCTCGCGGGTCGCGTACTCGATAGTCAGGTCGTGGCTGAAGGCGAGCCCGAATTCGAGCAGCCCGAGCAGGATGAGCAGGAAGAGGGGCACCAGGATGGCGAACTCGTACACGGCCTGACCCCGTTGGGGATCCCGCGCCCGCCGCAGCCCGCTCACAGGACGGGCTCCATACGCATGACGTTCGACCAGGTCAGGTTGAACGACCCGGTGCCCGACCCAGGCAGGAAGGGGAGCAGGTTGGGCAGCGGCGTGTGATAACCGTACTTGTAAACGATCTGCACGCCGATCGTGTCGAGCGGGACGTAGGTGTCAGCCGTGCCGCTCACAAGGCAGCCCGCGAGGGTGTTGCAGCGGCTGGTCGGCGGATAGGTGTCCGCGCTCGTGCTCTCCGTATAGGGCAGCAGGGTCACGGTGCCCGGCTTGAACACGCACGACAGCGACCCGCCGTACGTGTACGTGTCGGCGACCCCGGACACGGGAGAGCCCGTCTGGGTGGCCTGGAAGATCGTCACCGACTGGATCTGGGTGACGTTCTCCGGCGCGGAGATGTTGCTGTCGATCTGCTGCAGGATCTTGCAATCCGCGAGCGAGGCGTTGCCCGCTTCGGCGGCGATCAGTGATGCATTGCGGGTGGCGAAGTTTACCGACAGGGTGGCCGCGAACATGAACGCGAACTCGATCAGTCCGAGTAGCAGCACCATGAACAGCGGCAGGACAATCGCGAACTCGGTCAGCGCCTGCCCGCGGCTCCGATGGCGCGGGGGGCGATCGAGCCAGCGGCCGAGGGACCGTCGGGTGCGAGTTCCGTGCTTCATCGGCGGTGCGTGGCCTCCCTCGTACCCCGCATCTCGCGGGCGGACGCCATCTTAGCCCAGCGGACCTATCAAAGGTCCTAACAATGGGGGTACTTCCGGTGCAAACCGGTGCCCCTCGGCACCAACCCGTGAAGCCATCAAGGCGGTCACGGCCGGCCCGAGGCGCACAAGTCCTGCCCCCGGCAGTACGACTCTCCCGTTGCCGTCGCGCATCCGCGGCTCGATCCTGACGCCATGAAGCTTCGCATCGCCTCCGCCGTCCTCTGGTTCCTGGCCGGATGGGGTGTGGCTGGAACCATCGCCATCAGCCTCGGGCTCAACCAGGCGATCGGGCCGCTGGTCGGGGTCGCCTGGGCCGCGCTCGTCGTCATCGATCCCAAGGACGTGGTGTGGCGCGTGGGCAAAGCGTCGGCCACGGCCACGGCTGAGCTCGACTCTCACGGCGCGCCTGCACGCCCTCAGGTCGGGGTTCACTCCTGACCTTCGGTCACCGGCCGTCAAGGGGCTTCCCGAACAGAGAACCTGGGCTCTCATGCCCTAGTGTCGCGATTTGGAAGTGGCTGTCGGCTTGCGGACCGCCTTGGCGAGGATCTCGTCGGCGCTCTTGACCCATAGAAACGGCGTGGCCCCGGCGTTCCAGTGGCGGGTGAACGTGTCGATCTTCGCCACGAGTTCCTTGACGGAGCCGAAGCTGCCGCGGCGGATCGCCTGACGGGTGAGGATGCCGAACCACGTCTCGACTTGGTTCATCCACGACGCCGAGGTGGGCGTGAAGTGGAAGGTGACCCGCGGATGACGGGCCAGCCAGGCCCGCACGGCGGGCGTCTTGTGTGTGTGCTGACGTTGTCAAGCACGACATGCAGGTCCTGGCCCGGGTAGGCCCGCTCGATGCGGCGGAGGAAGGCGAGGAAGTCCGCGCCGGTGTGGCGCTGACGCGACTCCTGGGTAACCTCGCCGGTCGCGACGTTCAGGGCCGCGAACAGGCTGGTCACCGCGTGGCGCGTGTAGTCGTGCGTGTGGCGCTCGACCTGGCCCGGCCGGAGCGGCAGCATCGGCTGGGTGCGGTCGAGAGCCTGGGTCTGGGTCTTCTCATCGACGCTCAACACGATCGCCCGCTCGGGCGGCGCGAGGTAGAGCCCCACGACGTCGCGCACCTTGGCCTCGAGCTCCGGATCGGTGCTCCACTTGAACGTCTCGACGTGGTGGGGCTTCCAGGTTGGCGGAGCGCCAGATCCGCCACACCGTCGTCTCGCTCATCCCGAGCCGCTCGCCCAGACGCCGGGCGCTCCAATGTGTGGTGCCCGGGGGTGGTTCGGACAGCGTGAACGCGATGACCCGGTCGCGGTCCTCGCGCGTGTAGGTCGGCGGACGACCCGAGCGGCGCTCCTCGACGAGCCCGATCAGGCCCTGTTCGGCATAGCGGCGACGCCACAGCTTCACGGTCATGACCGCGACGCCGAGCTCAGCCGCGAGGCGCTCGATGGCGACCGCCTCGGCCGAGCGCAGGACGATGCGGGCCCGGGTCACCGCACGCTGTTCGCTCGTCGGAGCACGCGCGATCTGCCCGCAGCGTCGCCCGATCGGCAACACTGACAGACAGCGGAGGAGCGGCAGGGAACGGCATGCCGAGCAGCGTAGCCGGCATCCGACCAAGCCGCTAGCTAGTGTACTCGTTCGGTACCTCTGTTACACCTCGACCCCGAGCGAGGCCAGGTACTCGGCCGGGGTGCGGTAGCCGAGCGCCTGGTGGGGTCGGACGGTGTTGTAGGTGTGCTCCCAGGCAAGGAGCGAGGGGCGCAGGTCGGCCAGCGTCGCCTCGGCGTCGGTCACCTCGTAGAACTCCTCGGTGTGGGTGCGGTTGGCGCGCTCGACGCGGCCGTTGAGCTTCGGGCTCCGGGGCGGCAGGGTGAAGAGGGCGATCCCGCGCTCGGCGCACGCCTGTTCGAACTCGGCCATGAACTCCGAGCCGTTGTCGACGCTGAGGGCCCGCACCGGGAACGGCATGCGGGTGGCGAGCGCGTCGAGGATCGTGACCGCCGAGCGGGCGCTCGCGGTCGTGCGCAGCTCGAGGGTGTCCCAGCGGCTGACCACGTCGCGCGCCGTGAACTGCTTGAGCACGAGCGCCGGGAGCGGGCGGACGTCGAGCGTGTCGAGCTGGACCAGGTCACCGGGGCGGGCTGCGACCAAGTCGGCCGGCTTGCGCACGGCGTGGGGCCGCGGCCAGGCTCGCTTCCGGGCGCTGATCCGCCGGGGAGCAGGCTCCCTGAGCTCGCCCGTCCGCCGGAGTCGATCGAGGATCCGGCCGACCATCGAGGTGGAGAGGGAGAACCCCTCACGCCGGAGGAGGACCACGAGCTTGTCCTTGCCCCAGCGCGGATAGGCCAGCCGCAGGCGGCGCACCGAGGCGAGCTCGCGCAGGGTCCAGCTCGGGCGGCGTCGGCGGACCGGACGGGAGGGCCGGTCTTCCAGGGTCTCCAGACGGAAGCGGTCGAACCGGCTGAGCCAGCGATAGACGGTCGGACGCGAGTACCCGAAGTGGCGGGCCGTGCGGCTCACGTTGCGGCCGTGGGCGCGATGCCAGTCGAGCATCGCCAGACGGACCTGCGCCCGGCGGGATAGGACGGGTGCCGCGGCGGCGATCGGCAGGCGGAGCACCCGGTTATGCGCGTTGGTTCCCTGGGGATGCGCACGCTGACGCCTAGACTTCACCCCGAGAGTCCTCCTGCTGCTGATGATCTGACACCACCAGCGTAGCGAGGGCTCTCGCTTCGTTTGTCAGCCCGGATTGCGCCTCACCCCGCGCCCAGGTCCGGTGTCACGGACGTATCTGGACGAGGACAGCTACTTCCGCAAGGGAACACTAGGGAGCCCGACATCGCCGCGCCGGGGCCGATGACACCGAGGTAGACCGAAACGGGCCAGCACGCGGGCTGCAGTGTCGCCTCGCGGGCGTCAGCCGACGACGATCGTGAGGCTGAAGCCGAGCCGGAACAGCGGGCAGACGCTGCCGGACGCACAGGGCGGGCTCCCGATCGCGGTGATGACGGTGGTGCCCGTTGCGCGCGCTGCGTAGAGCCCCTGAGCTCCTGCGATCATCGGCGCACCGGCCACCTGCTGCACCACCTGAGGGACCGTCGCCTTCACGGCCCACTCCACTCTCTGGCCCAGGTCGAGGATGAACCGCTGGCCAACCACGAGGTGGAGGGTGGTGCCGTTGTCCCTCTCGGTCACGACGAGAGGCATTGCGGCCAGTTGAGCGGGCGACGGTGTCGGGGTACCCGTCGGCACGGCCCTCGGGACGGGGGTGGTGGCCCGGGTCCCTGCCGGAGTGGAGCGCGCGGGCGTGCGGATGGCGGGCGGCGCCGAGGGCAGGCTCGTCGAGCCAGCTGGCGGTGGCACGACCGGTCCGCCTCCACACAGCAGCCCGGGATTGGTGGCTGAGACGCAGGGCGCGGTCCCCGCACCCACGCTGTTCAGCGCGCTCGGCTCAGGCACGGCGGATGCCGCGACCGATGTAAGCGCGACTGGGGGGCTCGGGGTGCCAGTCGGTGCCAGTCGCCCGCTCGAGGACCCCGTACTCGCGCACCCACCGAGGACAAGAAATCCTAGGGTGAGCACCAGGCTACCCTCGGCCAGCAGACCGACCCGCTGGCGGCGGTGGACTGATGGTGTACGCGGCTCGGCCATAATAATCCCCCTTTGGCATTCACTGGCCTCGTCGCGAATGACGCCAGGCCACCAACGATGGTTCCCACCGGGCGCGGCCAGGGGCCGGCTGTTCGCGCGGACAGGGGCAGCTCTGGCGCGTCACTCGACCGGCTCAGCACCGCCGGAGAGCTCGCGGTGGCCCCGACGGTGTGCCCTCCGGTGCGGGAGCGTCCGGGTTACCCGCGGTCAACGACGTCAAGCGTTGCCCTCAGCGGCCGGTCGGCCTTGATGTCCACGCGGGTGATCGCGAGATACGCGACGAAGACGACGATGAGAGCGGTCAACACCACGGCGACCGTCGCATCGCCGATGCCGAGCCCGCCGAGATAGGGCTTCCCGAGCCAATCGGCGACCGACGCACCCAAGGGCCGTGTGATGACGTAGGCCGTCCAGAACGAGAGGATCGTGTTCCAACCGAAGAGCCGGTACCCGATCGCCGGGATGACAAACAGCACCGCGAAGAACATGGCCGACACGAGGTATCCGAGGCCCAGGGTGGCCGCGGTCATGTCGCCCGCGGCCGTCCCCAGGGCGAAGGTCGCCATCACGGTCGCCCAGTAGAACAGCTCACGACGCGGCGTGTCGATGCTGTGGATAGACAGCGTCCCTTCGCTCCGGTACCAGACCACGAAGACCACCGCCAGCAAGATAGCCAGCGCCGTCGTGGTCACGATGTACCGGATGCCTAGCACGACGTGCAACACGTCGGCGAACATCGTGCCGAAAACGGCCACCATGACGACGGCCAGCCAGTAGATCCAGGCGTTGTAGCGCGGCGCTCGGAGCTGGAGCGCGAGGGCAACCAGTAGGCCGAGGCAGCCGAGCACGACCGCGACGTACGGATTGATGTTGTACACGAGGAAGTCCGAGGTGGACTCACCCATCGCCGTCGAGAGCAGCTTGATAACCCAGAAGACCAGGGTCAGCTCGGGGACCTTGCGGTACGTGCGTCTCGCCAGCGCACGCGTGATCGCGCTGACTCGCTCCATGGACGGGCATTGTAGGGACCGGTCGACGGGACGCCGCCGCGGAGTGAGCCGCGAGTGACCACGTCGCAGGAGGTGCGGCGCAGCGTGGGCGGCCAGACGGGTATTGTTGCTCTGTGAGGAGCCGCTCCTGCGGCGCCCAGCAGCGGGAGGACCGGATGATTGAGCGGACGCGTCCCGCTCCCGACAGCCCGGCCGACGCTTACCCGCAGGACTGGCTGGCCGACCACCTCACGGAGGAACGCCGGAGTATCGCCTGGCTGGGTGACATCCGGGAGGTCGTCTTCGGTGCCCAGGACGGGCTCGTGTCGATCCTCACTGTGGTGGCCACCGTGGCCGGCGCGACCTTCGCCTCCTTCCCGATCCTCGTCGCGGGCGCTGCCGCCGCCCTGGCGGGCGTCTTCTCCATGGCCACCGGGGAGTACATCAGCAGTAAGAGCCAGCGCGAGCTCTTCGAGGCGCGGATCGCGGGTGAGGTGCGCGAGGTCGAGGAGCGTCCCGGCGAGGCGGAGGCCGAGGTCGGGTACCTGCTCGCCCAGGATGGCTTGCCGGCCGACGAGGCACGGCTCATTGCCAGGGTGCTGGCGCGGCATCCGCGGGTCTTGACGCGCACCATGGTCGAGAAGGAGCTCGGGCTGACCGTCGAGGACTCGTCCGGCTCCCCGCTCCAGGGGGCGCTGCTGATGGGCGTCGCGTTTGGCGCTGGCGCGGCCGTGCCGATCATCCCGTTCCTGCTGCTGCCGGCGCGCCCGGCCCTCGTCGCGGCGACCATCCTCTCCGGCGCTGCCGTGTTTGGCATCGGCGTCGCGAAGAGCCGCTGGACGCAGCGGCCATGGTTCCGCTCGGGCCTCGAAGTGTTGGCCCTCGCCGCCTGCGCAGGCGTCGCAGGGTATCTAATCGGCACGGCCCTGCCGGCGCTGCTGGGTTTCGCGGGAGTGAGTGCGTAGCACGAGCCTCCTGGCCATTCAAGGGTCCACGTGCACGGGACTGGCCTCTTGACGCGGCGTCCTACGCTCATCGCGTCGGACCGCGTCCCGTGCCAGAGCGACTCTCCGTACCATGGCAGCCCGATCACAGCGTCCTGCTCCATCGACCTCCCCCGCGCCGGACGTGCGCGCCGTCCTCGAGGCCAGCCCCAACGCCATCGTGGCAGTGGACGCCCGGGGAGACGTGCGCTATGCCAACGCGCACGTCGAGGCGACCTTTGGCTGGCCGGCTTCCGAGCTCATGGGGAGGCCGGTTGAGATGCTGGTCCCGGTCGAGCCCAGAGCGCGCCACGCCGTGCACCGGGCCCGCTTCGCCGAGCAGCCGAGCGCACGCCCCATGGGCATCGGCCTCGATCTCGCCGGCCGCCGCCGCGACGGCACGACGTTCCCGGTGGAGATCAGCCTGGCCCCCGTGGACACTCCCGCGGGGCGTCTCGTCTACGCCACCGTGGTCGACATCACCGCCCGCAAGACGCTCGAGGACCAACTGCTGCAGGCCCAGAAGATGGAGTCGATTGGGCGGCTTGCGGGTGGCATCGCGCACGACTTCAACAACATGCTCTTCGCCATCCGCGGCTACGCCGACATGCTCCTCGAGGATCTCGCCGCCGCCGGAGACACGATCAGCACGTCGGCGCTGCGTCCGGGCGTGGAGGCCATCGGCGGTGCGGCCGAGCGCGCCAGTGCCCTCACCGCGCAGCTGCTGCTCTTCAGCCGCCGCCATGTGGTGCACCCGGTCGTCGTCGATGTCCACGACGCGATCGTCTCGATCGAGCCCATGCTGCGCTGCGTCATCGGGGAACAGTTGCGCCTCGTCCTGGCGCTCGACCCGGCCACCGGCGAGGTGCGCGCCGACCCGAGCCAGCTCGACCAGATCCTCCTCAACCTCGTGGTCAACGCGCGCGACGCCATGCCGGACGGCGGCACCGTGACCATCGAGACCGGCAACGTGGTGTTCGACGAGGCCTATGCCGAAGAGCATTTCGACCTCGCGCCCGGCGCCTACGTGATGCTGGCGGTGAGCGACACTGGATACGGCATGGACCGCGAGACCCGCCTCCACGTCTTCGAGCCCTTCTTCCCGACGAAGGGGCCCGGCCGGGGGAGGGCCTCGGCCTGTCAACGATCTACGGCATCCTGCGCGCGGCGGGCGGCCACATCTGGCTCTACTCCGAGCCGGGGCCCGGCACCACGTTCAAGCCCTACTTCCCGCGGGCCGATGCGCCGGTCGAAAAACTCGCCCCGGTACCGCGACGCCGCGGTACCCACGGCCGGCACGGTCCTCTTGGTGGAGGACGATCCGACGGTGCTGGAGCTTACGCGTCGCATGCTCGAGCGGGGCGGCTACGTGGTGCTGGCCGCGGCAAATGCCCGCGAGGCCCTAGGACTGCTCGAGGCGGGCGGCCATCTCGATGCCCTCGTAACCGACGTAGCCATGCCGGACGTTTCGGCCACGGAGCTCGCGCGACGGACACTGGCGCTCCGTACCGACCTGCCCATCCTGCTGCTCTCTAGGTACGCCGCCGAGACCGCGGACGTCGAGGCCCTCCTGCGTGAAGGCGTCCGCTTCGCGGGCAAGCCGATCGCCAGCCGCGACCTGCTGCGTCTCCTCGGAGACGCGCTCGGGCAGCGCTCGGCGCAGACCTACCGCCGGAGCGAGGAGACACCAAAGTGGCCTGGTCACCGGCACAGTTCGCGCCGCAGCTAATCGGCGCGCCCGCCCAAAGTTGAAGGAGGAACCCATGCCCGCCGTCGGCCAACTCGCCCCCGATTTCACGCTCCCCGACCAGGACAAGGCACCCGTGACGCTGCGTGACCTGCGGGGCGGGCCCGTCATGCTCGTCTTCTTCCCGGGCGCGTTCAGCTCCACCTGCACGCGCGAGCTGTGCGAAATCCGCGACGACTTCAGTGCCTACGAGGAGCGCGGCGTCACGGTGCTCGGCATCAGCGTGGACTCCACCCACGTGCTGCGGGCGTGGCGCGAGGCGCAGGGGTATCGCCATCGGTTCCTCTCCGACCGCTGGCCCGTGGGCGCGGTGGCCAGGCTGTACGGCGTGTGGAACGAGCGCGACGGCCAGGCCGAGCGGGGCACCTTCATCCTCGAAGCGGCGGGGGTGGTGCGCTACGCCGTCCACAATCCTTCGAGCCAGGCGCGCGACGAGGCCGCGTACGTCGCCGCGCTCGAGGCGATGGGCGTATCTAGGTCCGCATAATGCGGACGTTCCGTGCCGCGCTGCGGGGCGGCTACGGGAGGCTGGGACCGCGATGGAGCGTCGAGTGCTCGTCTAGACATTGACGAACTGGCCGAGAACGAACGGGACACGGGTCGCGTAGGCGATCGCGCATATGGCGAACTCGCGGCCCGCCAACGAGGGGTCGCGAGTTCGCCTCGCAGAGACTGAAGAGGCCCGAACTACGCCTCGGGCTTGAGGTACCCACCCCCAGCGAGGGTGTACGTCTTCCCGCCGAGCTGGGTCGCCACGCTCGGGTCGTAGTACACCGTGTGGCCGTTGCCGACGATGTTGGTGACGGTCGAACCGGAGATCCCGGCCGGGTCGGTCAGCTTGGCGAGATAGGAGTCAGCAGTCACCGTCCATCTGCTCGAGGCGTCGAGCGTCAGCGTGGCCGACTTGGCCGTGTGGTCGGCGTTGATCGCCCCCGTCAGCGACGAGCTGTTCTGGAGCATCAGGCTCACCGAGCTGATGCCGTCGGCCACGACGTTGCCCGTCAGCGTCTGGCCAGCGGCCGTCAGTTCGGCGGTGCCGCCGTTGGAGCCGCTCGTCCCCCAGTTGCCCGCGCTCGCGTCAAGCAGCGTGCCCGAGGCGACACGCAGGGTCACGTCCTTGAGGGTGATGACGCCGCTCGAGTTGGTCACATAGAAGAGCGGACCGGACATCGCCGTCAGGGAGCCAACGGTCATCGTGAACGTGCCCTGGCTGCCGCTGGCATCGCCGGACATGCTCTGGTAGATCATGACCCCGCGGTTGACCTGGCCGGTCAGACTCGTGTTCGTGAGGGTGATCGAGTTGGCGCCTTCGATGACGGCGCCCTCGGCGCCGGTGGCGGTGATCGTGGCGTTGCTGATGGTGATGTCGCCGGTCGAGTAGACGCCCGGCGAGTTGCCGCCCGACGAGCGGAAGGTGCCGCCGGTGACGGTTATCGAGCCTCCGCCCCGGTCTGTGGCGATGGGCGCCGAGCTTGCTCCCGAGGTGCTGATCGTGGCGTCCGCGACGTTCATCTTCGCCGCGTTGGTGGCCATCACGCCGTGCGCGTACTGACCGGTCGCCGTGATCGTCAAGCCCGAGATCGTGATCGAGGTTCCGCTCCCGGTCGCAAATACGCCGTTGGCGCCGTCCCCGCTCGTCGTGACCGTCCCACCCGAGATCGTGAGGCTGCTCCCGCCGTCGGCAAGGATGCCGGCGTCGAGGCCATAGAAGCTGCTGTTGTCCGAGGACGATGAGGCGCCCGTTGTGGTGACTGTCGGGTCGGTCAGAGTGAGCGTGCCGGCGTTGGTCACGCGGATCGCGGACTCATCGGCCTTGGCAGCGGTGTAGGCCTGGCCCGTCCTGGTGGTGCTGCCACCGTTCTGCGTGTACGCCGCCGTGGCCGAGCTCGTCAGCCCGGTCGATGTGCCGCCGCCGGGCGGCGCGGCTCCCCGGGGGCCCTGGCCAGACTGGCCCGAGGTGCCGCCGCCGGGCGGTGCGCCTCCAGGGCGCTGGGCGGTTTGGGTCGACGCGCTGCTCGAAGGGCTCACGGTGCCCGCCGAACTTGACGGTTTCGCAACAGACGCCGAGGCGCTGCAGGAGGCGAGAAGTGCCGCGCTGAGCAGCAGAGCCGCCGCCCCGACATCACGACGAGTGGGGGTTCGCAGGTGGGTTGGCATGATGGTGGTCTCCCGGGACGCATCGAGTGAACCTGAGTGGCAGTTCTGAGCTCCGCGGGTCCGGTGCGTCGCGTTGGCCTCGTGGGCATCGGGCGCCACGGGTGTCGAGTGCGCGCACGTGCCGCTTGCACCGGTCACGAGGAGCTTCGCCTGCCATGCGCAGAGTCTTTGCTCCGTCGTCTTTCAGTCGGGTTACGGTCGTGGCGGCGCCGCGACTTATCGCCAACGTGACGTTTCAGGCATCGACCCGGCCACAAGGCGGGACGGAACTCGTCTCCGGCGGTCATCCCGCTCGTCGGGGCCGCCCATGTTGCGGGAGGGTGGTCAGGCAGCCCGACCCCCCGACCGTACCGGCACGCCGGGGATCGTGGCGGGGCAGTTCGACGACATCCGTGGACGTTCGGCCGGAACTGCGCCGAGGCGAACAGCACTGGGCGAAGCTTCGCGAGCGGGAGAATACTGACGCACGAGGAACTTCAATCCGGGCCCGCCTGGGCCAGCATCACTCTTGATCGAACGGGGAGGCACCCATGGACGTTCGGTTCGACCGCATCGCCCGCGTGCAGGCCCGCATGCGCGAGGCGGGCCTCGTCGCGATCGTGGTCATGAACCATGACGACTACCGCTACCTCTTTGGCACGGATCGCTGGCAGCCGCGGGCCATCATCCCGTTCGAAGGACCGCCCGAGCTGATCGCCTTCACGGGCGAAGAGCCCGAATTGCGCGCCGCCCTTGGCGACGGCCGTGTGCGGGTGTTCGGCTCGGTGGGGGGCCAGATCCACGACATCGTGGGCCGTCTGCGCGAGCTGGTCGCGGCCGCCGGACCGGTTCGCGGGGACGGGCGTCCCAAGGTGGGCATGCAGCTCTGGTTTGAGACGCCGGCCTTCCTTGTCGACCTCTTCCGCCAGGTCAACCCCGAGGTCGAGCTCGTCTCGTCGGACCCTGTCATGGACCCCCTGCGCGCGATCAAGGACCCCGACGAGCTCGCTGCCATGACCGAGGCCCAGCGCATCGCCGGCATCGGCATGGATCGCGCCCGCGAGCTGCTTCGTCCGGGCGTGACGGCGCACGAGCTGGCGACCGAGGCCCTGTACGCGATGCTGCGCGCCGGCGCCGAGGGCACGAGCACGCCGATCTTCGTGACCTTCGGCATCGAGACGTGCATGCTCCACGGCCGCGTCAGCCCCAAACCGCTGGGGGCCGGGGAGCTTGCCCTGATCGATCTCACGCCCCAGGTCGAGGGCTACTGCGCCAACCTCGCGCGGACCTTCGTGCTGGGCGATCCCGACGCGCGGCAGGGTGAGCTCCTCGCCACGTACGCCGAGATCATCGAACGGGTGCGCGTCGCGCTGCGACCGGGGACGACCGTCGGACAGCTCGACGAGCTGGCCGGGCGGGTCCGCACACGGCACGGACTGGCGGACTACGGGGTCTACGGAATTGGGCACGGAATCGGCCTGCGTTTCGAGGAGCCCCCGGCATCGACGATCATCCCGCAGCACCGAGGTTTGCACCTTGAGGCGGGCATGACGGTCACGATCGGCCACCCGGTGCTTGCCATCCCAGGCTTCGGCGGCGTCCGCTTCGAGGACGTGTACCGGGTCACGCCGGAGGGCGGCGTGCCGCTCGCGCCATATCCGATTCTGCCGGAGGTAGCTGGCTGAGGCAGCGCTGGGTGGCGACCGGTGGGCCATGGGCCCGGCGCGACGTACCATGCCGTCTATGTCCGTCCCGCAGACCTCCCGCGCCGCCGGGTACGCCGCCGCATTCGAGGCGGCCCAAGGTGAGTTCATCGGGCTCGTCGAGTCGCTGACCGACGAGCAATGGCGAGAAGTGGGCCGCAACTACCCGCAGCGGCTCAACGACGAGGATGAACAGCGCAGCATCGGGGTCATCGCCCACCACGTGGCGGTCAACACGCCCTGGATCATGGAACGGATCGAAGCCATGCTGGAGGGCCGGCCCCCGCAGCCCGTGGACATCGGCGTGCTGAACGCGCAGCACGCGGCCGAGCACGGCGGCGTGACCCGGGCAGAAGTCCTGCAGATGCTGCGGGAGCAGCAGCCGGTCATCGCGGCCGAGGTCCGCGCGATCCCCGAGGAGCAGCTCGACCAATCGCGCGAGACGCCCGCGGGCCCGATGTCGGTGTCGCAGCGCCTCGAACACGTCCTCATCGGGCACATGAAGCAGCACCAGGGCTCCATCGAGGCGACCATCCGCTGATCCCCCGGGGGGGGCCCTCAGAGAGGCCGTGGGACGCGCGACGCGGGCCGGTGAATGGGTCCTCTACTCAGCGCATGGCCGGTGGCGGGCCACGGACGGACATGCCGGACCGCTCGTGCCGGCCAGGCTCATGCCGCCTCTTGTGGGCGCGTCGCCGACCTGCGCCGCGGGACACGGTAGAGCGGGCTCGACGCGAGGAGCTCGGTCATGGCCGCGGGCTCGAGTGGAACCGAGAAATGGTAGCCCTGCGCGAGATCACAGCGCAGCGCGAGGAGCCGCCGCAACTGGTCCTCGGTCTCGACGCCCTCCGCTGTGACCACCAGCCCGAGGGCCCTCGCAAAGTTGAGCATCGCGCGCACAATGGCGGTCTTCTCGCGCCCCGTGCCGAGGCCCTCGGTGAAGGACCGATCGATCTTGAGGCCGTCGGCTGGCAGGCGCTTGAGGTAGCTGAGCGACGAATAGCCGGTCCCAAAGTCATCGACGAAGACGTGGATGCCGGCGTCCCGCAGCCGGCGCAGCGTCGCAATGGCAGTGGTCTCGTCTGCGAGCATCACGCTTTCGGTGATCTCGAGGGTAAGACGATCAGGCGCCAATCCACTCTCGGCGAGCGCGCTCTCGACGGAGGTGACAAAGGTCGACTCGACCAGCTCGCGGCCCGAGGTGTTTACCGAGATCCCGAATTCGCCCAGGCCCGGTTGCTCGAGCTGCCAGCGCCGCGTCTGGCGACACGCCTCGCGGAGAACCCACGCCCCCAGCGGCACGATGTCGCCCGTTTCTTCAGCCACCCCGATGAACTCTGACGGGCTGATCGCGCGCACTTGATGGTGCCAGCGCAACAGCGCCTCGGCCGCCACGACCCGACCCGTGGTGAGTGCCACGATGGGCTGATAAGCCAAGGCAAACTGGCCGTGTGTCATGCCGTGGCGCAGCTCGCCCTCGAGCTCCAGTCGGACGAGCTGCCTCGCGTGCATGCCCGGCTCGAACACCTCGAAGCGACCGCGACCGTTGGCCTTGGCCTGGTACATGGCGGTGTCGGCGTCGCGCAGCAGCTCGACGGCCGTGACCCCCGTTTGGCCGCGATCGAGCGCGACGCCCATACTGGCCCGGACCGAGACCTCCCGCCCGGCCACCGCCAAGGGCGGCACCAGTGTGGCGATCACCCGCTCACTGGCCGCGACGGCCTCGGCCTCGCTGTGGACGTCCTCGAGCAGGATGCCGAACTCATCGCCGCCCAGGCGGGCCACGGTGTCACCGGCTCGCGTACAGGCGCGCAGGCGCGCGGCCACGGCCTGCAGCACGCTGTCACCCACGGCATGGCCCAGGCTGTCGTTCACGACCTTGAAGGCGTCGAGGTCGAGGAACAGGACCGCCACGCCGGTCGGGGTTCTCTCCCGGCGTAGCAGGGCGTGATCGACCCGCTCGCTGAAGAGGCGGCGGTTGGGAAGACCGGTCAACGGATCGGTCACCGCGGCTTCGATCAGTCGGCCGTCGATCGCGGCGTTCTCCAAGGCGATCGCGACGTGGTTGGTGAAGAGTCGGACGAGCTCGAGATCCTCGGCGTCGAAGTCCGCAACGGTCCGGTACAGGTTGAGCGCCCCGATGATCCCTTCGGGGCTGCGGATGGGTGCCACGATCAGCGACTCTTTCTGATCGACGGGCGTGCCCGGCACATACGCGACGCGGGGATCGTGGATTGCGTCGTTGATGAATTCCGCCTCCCCCCTGGCGATGACGTCGCCCGTGATACCTGTCTTGATGGACGGCCGGGTGGCGAGGATCTGCTCGGCGTATTCGTCGCGGGCGAGTACGGGGATGAGGCAGCCGGCTGCGCGGTCGACGAGGTAGATGGTCAGGGTGTCGTGCGGAACGACCTCCGCGAGGGTGTCGGCGATCGCCTCGAAGACCGTGTCCCGCTCGCGGTGCACGAGCAGGCGTTCGGTGATCGCGAGCAGCTGGCGCTGGCTGGCCAGCCGTCGCTCGAGGATGCTGCGGCCGCGCTGCAGTTCCTCGAGCTGGCGGGCATTGAAGAGGGCGACCGAGGCCTGTGCGCCGACGATCTGCGCGATCCGAAGGTCGGTCCCATCGAAGGCGTCCCGCCCGAGGCGAAAGAGTTCCATGACGCCCAGGACCGTCTCTTCGTAGCGAAACGGCACGACGATCATCGACTCGTCGATCACCGCGGTGCCCGGAATTTGCCGGGTGCGCGGGTCGTGAGCGACATCGTTGACGATCTCCGCGACGCCCGCGATGGCAACGTTGCCGCCCAGCCCCTCGCCGAGCCGCAGGCGCACCGAATTGCGGGCCTCGTGCGCGTAGTGGTCGACCTTGCTGGCGAGCTTGATCGGCTCCAGTGTCTGGCCGTCCGGGGCCAGCAGGTAGAAGCGCAAGCCCTGCCAGTCGATGACCGACTCGATCTGGCTGGCCACGGCCTCAGCGACGTCTTCCACCGCTCTGGAACGGCTGAGCTGGCGCGAGAGGGCCTCGATCCGCTCGAGCTGCTCGCTCCAGCGCCGAGTCTCCGCGAGCAGTCGGGCGTTGTTGAGCGCGAGTCCGGTCTGGCTCGCGACCGCGCGCAGACGATCCAGGCTCTCGGGCGAATACCGACGCGGCTCGCGGGCGGCGAGCGTCAGCAGACCCCAGGTCTGACCGCCTGCGCGGACCGGCACAAACACGGCGGACCCGAGCCCAAGGCGATGCACGACGTCGTCGCGGCTGGCCGCGTGCAGGACAGAGTCCTCGACAACCAGAGGGCCGTCACCGGCCATGGCCTCGCCCAGCAGTGGGGTGTCTTCCAGCCTGAAGCTTGTCCCGGCCGGCAGCCCGAGCGGATCGTCCGCCATGATGGTGACGAGCTCACTGCCCACAAGCTGCATCAACCCGGCCATGTCGACGGCGAAGATGCTTTGGAAACGAGCGCTGAGGTGCCGCGCAATCGCGTGGGGGTCAGCCAGCCCGGCGAGCTCGACCGAGAGGTCCGCCAGCGCCATCAGCGTGGCCTCCGCGTCGTGGTCCGGTCGCGGCGGGGCCGCGACGCCAAACCTTGCGGGTGAGGCGGCCGCGGAGGTCGTCAGCTCGCGCCTTCCATTCGGCACCTGGCCGACCAGGTGTGCATCGAGGACGGAGCGCTTGAAGCGCCACGTACGACCCACCTTGACCGCGGGAACCTCTTGGCGCTGGGCGAGCCGATACAGGGTCCTGGTCGGAATCGCCAGATAGCGCGCGGCGTCCTCGATCGCGATCCACGGGTCCGGGATCTCGGGCGTCGGTAAATCCAGCCGCAGCCTCGCCGCAGCTCGGCTGGGGTCTGTTCCCCGGCGCGTCATTACCTCCGCCTGCCCCTTGCTGCCTGTTGTTGCACGCTCTCGAAGCGTAGGGCCGGGCCCCGACTTGGGCTATGTGACGTTCAGAACGACACCGCCTGACGAAAGTGCCACGGGGGCGGACACGGCGCCGCGCGCGCTTCGCGTGCTGCGTGAGGCGGGACTCGTCAACGTCTCACGGAACCGCATCGTCGTCCGTGACGCACTTAGGCTGAGCGAGGAGGTCTCGGGAACGGCCCGGGGCTGACTCCGACTGGGAAGTGGCGCCCGGTCGGGATGTCAGTGGAGCGGGCCAGGCGGCTCCCGTCGCAATCTCACAGCGGACCATCACACGTGCTCGCTCTCAGGCTTGGAGGCCGGGATCGCAGGTCCCGGCCCCCCTCGTGCCTGCCCTCGACGTGACGGCGGCGTCACGTCTGCTGGGGGCCGCCAAAGGTCAGTGCGCGGGCGCCCAGTGGGCCGCCGCCACGACGTGGCGGAACCCGCTCAGCCCGCGATCGCCCTCGGGCATCTGCTCGCGACTCGGGAAGGTTGTACGGGTGCCCAGGCCCTGGTCCCCGACCCACTCGAACCTATTCCAGTGAGGCGTGGCGTCGTGATCGCGCTCGGGGTCCTCGGCCGCCCACTCTTCGGCCGCCCAGTCCTCATACCGCTTGGTGTTCTGGCCGTCCATCGTGCGGCCTCCTTTCTCGCATCCGGTGGTCTCGCTCAGCTCCTCGAGACCGTCCGCCGGGTCGTTCCTGATGGGTCCACTGTGCGGTTTCGGGAGACCGTCGTCTGCGACTTGTGCGCCACGGCCGTGTGACTCTTGTCACACGTCACGTCCGGCGTTCACCTCGGGGGTCGCCCGGTCACCGGGGATGCGGTCCCGCGCCCACCGACGTTCGACGCGTCGATCGCGTACGGTGAGCCAACCGGCAGTTCCTCTTGGTGCGGTACCCTGACGGACGCCCGGGCCGATTTCCGAACGACGCCATGTTGTTGTTGACACCCGGGAGCGGTGCCGGTATTTTCGTAGCGTGGCGGACGATCCGATCCGCCTCCGCTACGAGGGTTAGTGGCCAACAGCTTCGAAAGCTCGTCCGTCATTTTCGAACACCGGAACGTGGCGCCGATGAGGGTCACGGCCGGTGTTTCTTCTTTTCCCGTACCGGTTTCAGGGACGTGCACGACCGCCCCGTCACCATCGTCGTCGGAGGTGGCACCTCGGCCGGCTGGCACCGACGGCCGGCCGCACGCCCTGGTGGACAGGGACCGCCCAGTGCGCCACCGTCGGCGCGACTGGACGTCGAAATTCCTCCAGGTGATGGCCGAGACTGGGAGTGTGCGCGTCGCCGCCCGTGCAGCTGACGTGGACCGGAGCACGCCCTACCTGCGCGCGCAGCTACCTGCGCGCGCAGCGCGACGCCGCGTTTGCCGACGCCTGGGCGCAAGCCAGGGACGCCTGGGTGCAGGCACGCGAGATCATGGTCGACCTCGTCGAGGCCGAAGCGTTCCAGCGCGCCCTCGATGGGGACCCCCGAATGATCGAGTTGGTGTTGCGGGCGTGGCGGTCCGAGCGCTACGGGGCGAAGCTCGACGTGCGGCTCGACGTGCGTCGAGAAGCGGAACGCATCGCGGCAAAGACCGGCCGGACTGTCGAGGAGGTGCTCGAAGCGGTCGAGCGACGGGCCCGCGAGATGGTGGGCCGATGAGCCCGCGCGCTCCTACGCCCGATGAGTGGCGAAGGATTCTCGCCCTCACCGAACTCGACCTCGAAGCCGACGCTAGCCGGACCGGGCTCGACGACCCGGTCGCCTGGGTCGCCCAGCGCCTCGGCGAGTTTCTCTGGACAAAGCAGCAGGAGATCGCCCGCGCCGTCCGTGACTACCGTCGTGTCGCGGTCCACAGCTGCCACGGGATCGGCAAGACGTTCCTCGCCGCACGCTTGGCCACTTGGTGGCTCGACACCCACCCGCCGGGCACGGCATTCGTCGTGACGACCGCCCCGACCTTCGAGCAGGTCCGGGCGATCCTCTGGCGGGAAATCGGCCGTGCGCATGCCAAGGGCAAGCTGCCCGGCCACGTGACGCAGACCGAGTGGTGGATAGGCGGTGAGCTCGTCGCCTTCGGCCGCAAGCCCGCGGACACCGACCCGGCCGCCTTCCAGGGGATACATGCCCGCTACGTGCTGGTGATCCTCGACGAGGCGGCGGGCGTGGCGCAGGAACTCTGGGACGCCGCCGGCACACTCACCTCGAATGAAGAGAGCCGGATCCTCGCGATCGGCAATCCGGATGACCCCGGGTCGTACTTCGCGCGGGTATGCGCCCCCGGCTCTGGCTGGTTCGTGATCGGCATCGACGCCCTCGACTCCCCAAACTTCACCGACGAGGACGTGCCCGACGACCTGCGCCAGCTGCTGGTGAGCCCGGTGTGGGTCGAGGAGCGGGCCGTGGAGTGGGGGACTGACAGCCCGCTGTATGTCGCCAAGGTCCGCGGCCAGTTCCCGGAGACGACCACCGACTCGGTCGTGCCCTTGTCCTGGGTGCGGGCCTGCCAGCGGGATCCGCTGAGCCCCGAGCTACAGGCCGCCTGGAGCCGAGCGACCCCGGTGGAGCTTGGTGTCGACGTCGGCGCCGGGGGCGACCGGACCGTGATCTACGCCCGGCACGGTGCCCGGGCGCAGCTGGTGTGGCGGGGACAGACACCAGACTCGATGGAAGTCGCCGGACGCGTGGTCGAGGCTATCCACGCCACGGGCGCGACCAAGGTCAAGATCGACGTCATCGGCATCGGCTGGGGCGTGGAGGGACGACTCCAGGAGCTCGGCAAGCAGGGAGTCCACCGTGCCGAGATCGTGCCGCTGAACGTTGGTCAAGCGCCGAGTGACCCCGGCCGCTTCGTGAAGTTGCGCGACGAGCTATGGTGGCAGGTCGGCCGGGAGCTTTCCCGAACCCAGGGGTGGGACCTGCGCGGGGTCGACGACGCGACGATCGGCCAGCTCATCGCCCCGAGGTACGCGCTGGACTCATCCGGCCGCACCAAGGTGGAGCCCAAGGAGGTCACCAAGGCCCGCCTCGGCCGCTCGCCCGACGACTCGGACGCGCTGCTCCTCGCGTTCTACGACCCGCTCGTGCCTGAGACCGACCCCGCCTTCGTGGCGGGGGTCGTCAACTGCACTGCGTGTGGGGAGCCCTACCCCTGGCATCCGGGCGGGTGGTGCTGGCACTGTGGACACCCAGCGCCGCCAGAGAACCCGTACAGGGATCGGCTGGCATAAGTGACAAACGCAATGGAACACCGTTTGCGAGCCTCAGCGCCCGCGCTCGCGCTAGGCCAGAACGGTTCGGCCGTTCCCTTCGACCGCCAAGGAGAGCGACGCCTCCAGCCCAGGGATCGCCGCACGCCAGGCTGCGTCGGACTGACCCCTCGAGGGCCGCGATCAGCTCGCACAGCTCGACCCACGGACGTGTTCGCGATCGCGCAGCCACGCTCGTCGCCCATAGTCGGCCGACTGGGCCGCCGGTGCCTCTCGCGGCGGCACCGCAGCCGCGAGGCCGCCAGGTTAATGCCAAATGGCAGTTCGGCCGTGAGCCTCGTACGCCTACCCCGTTCACCGGCGCCAGGGCGATGGTTGGCGAAACGAGGGTGGTCGAGTCCCACCACGTGAGTTCCTATCTTTGCCAGGTCGAGGCCGTGCCGCTCGAGGCCGCGCTGGGCGAGGTGACCGAGCTCGCGCGCCAGCTGGACCTGAGCGCGCACGACGCCGCATGCCTGTCGCCCGCGGCGCGGCGGGGACTCGCCCTGTCCACAGTCGATGACCGGCTCACACAAGCCTGTGAGCGGGCTGGCGTCAAGCTCATGGCCTAGGAAGGCTCCCGCAGAGGCGTAGTCCGCCGAGAACAGGGCGACCTAGGCTCACGTGCGTGTTGTTCGGCGCTGATGAGCCACGGTGCAGAGACCAGAGCTTACCGACGCTTCCGAAGCGACGTCCCGGACACGCCGCCATCGGTCAAGTCCCGGGACGTGGTGTCACAGTGCGTCATCCTCGCGCTCACTTAACTCGCCATCAGCAACGCCGGCACCTCCTCGTGAGGGAGCGCGTCGATCAAGGCCATCGACTCGGGGCTGAAGTAGCGCCGTCCGTCCTGCCACTCGTCATCCTGCTCGGCGAGGACCATGCCGACGAGGCGGAGCACGCTGGCGCGCGTCGGGAAAATGCCGACGACGGCGGTGCGGCGTTTGATCTCCTTGTTCAGGCGCTCGAGAGGGTTGGTGCTCCTGATCTGGCGGCGATGGGCCTCGGGGAAGGTGAAGTGCACGAGGAGGTCGGGTTCGCCATCGAGGAGCAGCTCGCTCACCATCGGGAAGCGGGCAGACAGGCCGTCCGCCACCCGACGCAGCTGTTCAGATGCCGAGTGCTCATCGGGCTGCTCGAAGATGCTGCGGATGGCGGCCGCCACCATGTCCTGGGAGCCGCGGGGCACGAGATCGAGCGAGTTGCGGGTGGCATGCACGCGACACCTCTGCCACCCCGCGCCGAGCAGCTGGCCGTGCACGGCCTCCACGATCCCTCGCTGGGCGTCGCTGATCACCAGGCGCACGCCACAGAGACCGCGCTCCAACAGGCCACGCACGAAGCCTGACCAGGCGTTGCCCTTGTCGTTGCCGGCCGCGAGGTCGAGGCCCAGCACGCGGCGCTCCCCGCTGGCGGCCACCCCGATGGCCACCAGGCAGGCCATGCTGACGACCCGCCCAGCGTCCCGCACCTTCACGTAGGTGGCATCGAGGAACACATACGGGTAGCGCTCACCTGTGAGCGAGCGATGCCGGAAGGCCTCCACCTCGGCGTCGAGGGCGGCGCAGATGCGGCTGACCTCGCTCTTGCTGATCCCGGCGATGCCGAGGGCCTCCACCAGATCCTCCACCCGGCGGGTTGAGACCCCCAGCACATAGGCCTCCTGGATCACCGCGAGGAGGGCCCGCTCGGCGCGTCGACGGGGCTCAAGAAGGCTCGGGAAGTAGCTGCCGTCGCGCACGCGCGGAATGGCGAGCTCGACGGTGCCGACCCGAGTGTCCCAGCGTCGCTCGCGATAGCCGTTGCGGCGGGTCAGCCGGCGCTCCGGGTCACGCTCGCCGTGTGGCACCCCCGTGAGCTCGGTGACCTCGGCCTCCATCACCGCCTGGGCGAGCACGCGCACCCCCTCGCGCAGGAAGTCGGTGTCGCCAGTGGCGATCGCCTTGCGCACCGTGTCGAGCACGGCCATCCTGTCTGTGGCCATCGTGGTGCCCCTCCATGTCGTCGGTTCCTAGCCAGACGACGCGAGGATGACGCGGTGGCCGTTCTCGTTATCGGCCACCTGCGCTGTGACACCACGGTATGGGACGTGACCCCGCCATCCCACCCGCTGTCCGCCGGTTCCGTCTATTCCGCGTGGGACCAAGGGCCGGCAAGTCGGGAAGCAGCTCACCGTCCCTGCGACAGGCGCGGCTGCCTAAACGGCATCCAGCGCCTGTCGTTCGTCCCTTCTCCGATGCTGCGCGCTCCCCGTCCGGGCACGGGCACCGGGTGCTCCTCCGGCCCGACCCGGTCCCGAGTGCCGTGCGCGACCGCGTGCGCCGGCGCCACGGCGGCTGCGTCTTCACCCGCCTCTCGATCGCGTACACCTGCGTCTGACGCCTGGAGCTCGACCACGTAAGCGCATCGGGCACTCTAGGGCCGCAACAGCGCCAGCACAGAGGCCAACATCGTTCATGCTTTCAGGATGAGTTCAGCGATCTAGCCAATACTCCGGGTCGTTCCTCCTCTCCGCCTCCCTCAAACTGGGGAACGACAGACCAGAGCCCCCGGCACCCGCCGGGGGCTCTGGTCGTTGTCAGGCGAACCGGGCTGAGGCTCGACCTTCAGACGCCTCAGCAGTGCGCACTGAGGGGCTCGGCGCCGCTCACGCCGACGGCGGGTAAAGCACGTCCAGCAACGAGCCCACGAGCGAGTCTGGCAGGACCCGATCGGAGTTCGTCATGACCACGATCGTGACCCCGCCAGAGGCGGGGAAGTACCGCATCGCCGAGCGGAACCCGGAGAGCGATCCGTCGTGTCCCCACGACCCCCGGCCATCGAAACTGCGACGCTCCACGCCGAGTCCGTACGGCAGTACCGGGTGGAAGGCGGCCGTCAGGCCGAAGTCGAGCATCTGCGAGAGCTGGGACGGCGGCAGCACCTTGCCCCGGTACAGATAGAGGGCCCACCGCGCGAGATCGTCAGCGGTCGTGACAAGCGCCCCGGCTGCGCCGAGGGAGGTCTCGAGCGAGGTGAAGGGCAGGTGCAGGGTGCCGTCGGAGAGGTCCTTCACCGCCCAGGTGGTGGGGCTAGAGAACTCGTAGCCGTGCGCGACGGCGCCACTGATCGGCTCCTCGCTCTGCAGGTACGTGTGGGTGAGGCGGAGCGGAACGAAGAAGCGCTGGCGCAGCACCGCTGCCAGCGTCTTTCCCGTGGCCCGTTCGATGATCTGGCCGAGCAGGATGTAGTTGGAGTTGGAGTAGGACCATCCCTGGCCGGGTGGGAAGTGCGCCTTGCCGACGTACGCCAGCACTTGGGGCGCCGTCCACGCCCGCCGGTGGTTCGCGTCGAGCGCGGCGAGCAGGGCCGGGTGGTTGAAGGCGTCGTCCACTCCGCTGGTGTGGTCGAGCAGCTCCCGGATGGTGATCCCGGTGTCGTACGGCAGGCCGGGCAGCCAGCGCGCGATCGGGTCGTCCAGCCCGAGCGCGCCCTGGCCAGCGAGCTGCAGGACGAGGGCGGCGACGAACGTCTTGGTAATGCTGCCGGCGTCGAGGAGCGTCAGGTTCCCCATGGCCTGGTGAGCGGCGATGTCGCCGAAGCCGGCATGGCCCATCCAGGCAGCGCCGTCGGGATAGCGGATCACGACCTGCAGGCCCGGCAGGTGGTTGACGCTCCGGAGCTGCGCCAGCTTCGCGGCCAGCCGGGAAGTGATGGCGGGGGTGAAGAGTGGCTGTCGGACCGCGAGCGACCGGGCAACCGCCGGCGAGCTTCTCAGCGGCGCGCTCGAAACCGCCGTGGCACGGCCGATCGACGCGCTGCCGGCGGCCTGGGCTGGGGGCGCGACGACGAGCGTGCCGGCCACCAGCAGCAGCGCAATCGCCATCGCGCGCTTCAGGCGGATCATCTGCGCCACAACCTGCCGCGGATCACGGTGGCGCGGCGAGTGGTGCTGGCCGGGATCGCGCATGAGCGGTCAGGGTACGCTAGTCGTCGGCGCGCCGATCCCAGCGAGCGCAATCCTTGAGCTCGGACCTGCACCCGGGCCGGGTCCCGCTTTGTGGGTCGAGGACCCGTGGCTTCGTCTGGCCTCGCTCCGCGTGTGGGCGATGATCCCGGTGGCGAGGTGCGCGCCAGAGGCACATGGGGGAGTTCAAGCGGCTCTGGACGCTGGCGGCTACACCGGCATGCCCGCGAGCGCCAGGACAACGCCGACCATGCCCGCGAGCAGCAGGCTGCTCACCACGCCGCGGCGGATGACGAAGAGCCAGAGCAGCGCACCGGCCAGCACGGGGAGCTGCCATAGGTGCTGGAGAGACAAACCCAGCGGGATCGCGGATCCGGCGATGGCCCCGATGACGGCCGGCCCCGCTCCGGTGAGGAACGACTGAACAGAGCTGCTGGCTCGCAGCTGGTCGAAGCGGGGCCCGCCGACGAGCACAAAAGGAACGAGGGCGCGAAGGCGACGAAGGCAGCCAGCAGGCCGCCGCCCACACCGCCGGCGGCGTAGCCGATGACGGCGACGGTCTGGAGAACGGGTCCCGGCGTCACCTGGCCCAACGCGACAGCGTTGAGAAATTGGGGGGCGCTCATGAAGTGGTAGGTCGTCACGGCGTCGTGCTGCATGAGCGGCACGATGACGAAGCCGCCCCCGTAGGAGAGGGCACCCACCTTGAGGGCCACCCACACGAGTGCCCCGATCCCGCCGGCCGTCAGCGCATGCCCCGCGAGCGCGGGGACGATGGCGCGGGCAGCGGGCGATGACGAACGCGTCACCCGCTGGCGGATGACGATCTCGGCCAGCCCGCAGCCCAGCAGCACGAGACCAGGTAGGGGCCGATCGTCGCAGCGGCGCCAGCGCCGAGCAGCGCGTAGACGAGCCAACGCGCCCGGTCCGATCCCTGCGTGCCGATGCGCTGCCAGCTCGCCGGCATGAGGCCGGAGGCTGCCCGCAGAGCCACCGCCGGCACCGCAGCGCCTGCACCAGCCGCCGCTCCGACGATCCAGATCGGCGGATGGCTGGCCAGGAAGACGGCCGAGAGCGCCAGGATGAGGAGTAGGCCCGGGACGATGAAGCACAGGCCTCCCACGAGCGCCCCGGCTGCCCCGCGCAGGCGCCAGGCGCAGAAGATCGCGAGCTGGGTGGACGCGGGGCCGGGCAAGAGGTTCGTGGCGGCAATGCCGTCTTCGAACTCTCGGGCGGGCAGCCAGTCGCGCTCCTCCACGCACAGGCGTCGGAGCAGGGCGATATGCGTGGGCGGCCCGCCGAAGCCAATGCAGCCGATGCGGGTCCACTCTCGAGCGATCGTGCGGAGGGAGACGGTGCCAACCTGATGGGTCCCAATCGGCGGCTCGCGGTCGTTCATTGGGCAGGTATGCCTACCTAGGGAGCACGCGGGCGGCCCACAGCACGCCGAAGGTGACCGACGCGCTGCTCACGATGACCAGCGCCTTCTCCGGCACGCCCCACCAGCGGCCCGAGCCCATCGCCATCAGGGCTATGAGAAACGGCGTGAAGTCGAGCGAGTAGCGAAAGCCGTACTGCACGTACCCGCCCCCGTAGTAGAGGAAGACGGGGACCGCCACGAGGAGCGCGGCGGCCCAGAGGAGCAACGCGGGCAGACGGCCGAACCCGGCCCAGAGCGACGCCAGCAGGGCCGGCGACACGAGCAGCATCGAGAGCCCGGTGGGGTCGACCGCGAGGTACGGGAAGTGCGTCTGGAGCCCGAAGCCTTGCAGGAGCGCCAGGCGCAGGTTCTCGGGCACGTGCACCACCGCGAACAGGCCTTGGGCCCGGGTCGTGTCGGGCGTGGGGTTGGCAAGCAAGGAGATCGTGTACCCGGTCTCCAGTGGAGACCCGAAACGGGCAAAGTCGAAGGCACCGTAGATGGCGAAGGCGATCGCGATCGGCGCCCCCAGCGCCAACGCGGACCGGACCCGCTCCCGGCCACGCCAGATCAGCGCGAGCCCGAAGGGGATGACAGCGAGGACCGTCGTTGGGCGGGCCAGGAAAGCCAGCCCGAGTAGGGCGCCAAGGACGGCGGGTCGGCGCGCGCGGGTCCATTCGAGCAGCGCCAGTTCGAGGAAGAGGAACGCCTCGGCCTGCGCGAGGTAGTACAGGCTGCCGAGCACCGAAACGAAGAAGAGCAGCGTCCCGAAGGCCGTGAACCAGGCGATCCACGACGCTGTGCGCCCCCGGGCGCCGTAGGCGCGAGCGAGGGGCAGTGCGAGCCAGGCGGCCGGGACGCCGAAGGCGAGCGAGACCAGGTACGCCGAGAAGCCTCGCAGTGCCGGCACGGCCACGAACGGGAGGAACGGCACGAGCTGCAGCACCCCGACCGCCACGTAGTAGCGGCCGCCCATCTCTACGGAGTCGACCGTGCCGGCGAACGTCGGGGAGTCCAGGTGACCCTGCGCAAGGCGCTCGGCGAGCACCATCATTCGGTCCGGCGCGGGGTGGGTCATATGGATGGCCAGGACCGCCGCGGCGGCATACACCAGGACAACGGACCCGTAGAAGGCGAGGTCACTGCGAGAGCCCCGCCAGGGACCTCGGGCACTCACGCGCGCCACGCCCAGCTGTCTGCCCGCGGCATCAGGCTTCCCATTCACGAAGAGCGCAACCCGCGAGCCCCTGCTTGGAGTCGGCTCATCCGCCGAACAGCCCACGTAGATCAGCGGTGCTGCAGGTCTGATGCAGGCAGCCCAGCTTCCAGGCGTCCTCGATCGTGCGCAGCAACGTGTAGTGATTGCTGACCGCAGCGTCGCGGCCCCCAGCGCGGACCAGCGGGCTCACCACCAGCGTGGCGATATGGCCCCCGCCGTGCACGTTCGAGGCGCCCTCGTCGAACGTGATGAAGAGGACGCTGTCGGCGAAGGCCGCGCTGTCGATGATGCGGGGGACGAAGTCCGCAAGGAACGCGTCGCCCGAAGCGATCGAGCAGTCGTGCATGTCGTTGCACATGTTGGGGATGATGAGCTCGAAGTCCGCGGCCGCCGGACTGAAATGGCGAAAGTCGGTGATGTCGGCGCAGCGCGACGGGTCGCTCGAGATGTCGAGGAAGCTGATCGCCGGCTCGTGCTTGCGGGCGTAGGTCCCAGGGCCATCGGCCCCGCCCGATGCGCTCGATCCCGTGTAGCACGCCTGCGGCACGTTCTGCGCGAACACCCGCCAGGTCTTGCCGTGCGCGGTGAGTTGGTCCACGAGGTTCGCGCCGGCGAGGGTATATGTGCCGTCGTCGGTGGCGCCCTGAGTCGAGCCGCTGAAGAGGGCGAAGTAGTTCGGCTCCGAGGGGTGGGTCTCAGCGTACATCTGCGTGAGGCTGGCGTAGCGCGCAACGAGGCGATTGAGGTAGGGAGCCGCCGGGTTGCCCACGATGCTCCCGTACTCCTTGTTCTCGAGCACGATGACGTAGACGTGCCGAAAGGCGGGCAGGCCGGCGGATGCCGGCGTCGAGGTCGGGCCACGCGCTGGCGATGCCGACGCGAAGGCGGCGGCCGCAACGCTGGACGCGGAGGACGCCACGCCAGTGGCCAGTGGTGAAGGCAGCGCCTGAAAGGAGGTCGGCGAGGTCGTGCTCAGGCTCGCTCCGCAGGCGACGCCCACCACCGAGAGGGCGACGAAGAGACTGGCGATCCGCCGACGACGCACCAGCTCATCGTGGCACGCGTCGCCTTGTCGGACCAGCGGCACGTCTGAGCGCACGGCGCTGTGTGGCGATCGACCCGACCGCCACGGCGAGATCGCGCACCTTCGCGACGCGGACGGCCGCGCCCCACGGAGCGAAATCCGGCGCGCCTGACAGTCGCCGGTTCGCGAGCCTCAGTCTGTCGTGGCGCAAGAAGAGCAGCGCCCCGTACGGATTGAACCATCGCGGCATCGACCGCGATCGCGTCTGCCGCGCTCGGTCAGCCGAGGCGCGTCGCCTCGGCCTCGTCGAACGCCCAGAGGTCCATGTCCGGAGGCGTCATCCCGAGCTGCGTGAGGATTGTCGCGACGTGCGTGCGGTGCTCGCGCCCGTGGTCAATGACCTGGTCGAGGACGACCCACGCTGGCCAGCGACGCGGCGGGTACGGGCCACCACCCAGGTCGAGCACGGCGGCCTCGCTGACGGCTCCCGCGAGATCGACGAGCGCGGCGCCCGTCCGCTCGCTCGAGGCGAGGAGCTCATCGATCGAGGGCACCGTAGGCGACTCCGCATTCCAGCCGAACTGGCGGGGTTCGCCGGTCAGTCGAGCGAGGTAGCCGTCCTCGGCGCTGACGAGGTGAGCCAGCGTCCGCTCGATAGACCCGTACGTCCCGACGCAGGTCGCCGTCAGCTGGTTCGCGTCGAGCGACCGGCAGGCCTCGAGCAGCTGCCGGTTGGCCCACGCGTTAAGGCGAAAGAGCTGCTGGAGGTTTGTCGTCATCGAACAGCTCCCATGTGTGTACGTCCGTAAGGGAGGACCGGCAGCCGGACGCCGGCCGCAGCTCGAGGCCGCTGGCCCGACTGCCTAACCTCGGACCAGGCGCGCAAGCGCACGCAGCATGAGCGCCGCGGCGACGCCTGAGGCGAGCAAGAAGAGCGGGCTCGGGTACGGCTGCACGATCGGCTGGAAGGTAGCGCCGGACGGTCGGATCTCGAGGTGCCCCACCGGATCGGCGGCCACACCACCTCCCCCACCGGATCCCGAGCCGGTCGCACCAGTGCCGGTTGGGTCAGCGCCCGAGCCGGACCCACCACCGAAGAACCAGCGCATCCGCGCGACGGGTACCACCGTCAGCTCGCCGCGTTGGATCGGCTCGCCGAAGACAGTCTCCACACCGGCGCGGGCGCCGATGCGGTCTGCCAGATTGCCCAGGAAACGCTCGGTCAGACCACCCTCGGCGGCGTGGCGGGCATCCTGCATGGCGTTTGATTGCTGGCTCTCCATGGCCTGCCTCCCTACTGCGGAGCCCCAGCCTACCCCCGCGGCCAAGGGATGTCGCACTTCGCATCGCGATGCGCAGGAGCAGCCCCACGATCGGCTCGCTCGTCCGGCGCTTCACGCCACGATGCAGGATCTGCAGGAAGTGGAATACTGTAATTCCGATCCGATTACTCAGAATTACAGCAACGCTCCATATGCATCCCCTGACACAGACACCTCCTGCACGACTGCACCCTGATCGCAGCCCCAGAGCTCGCCGCCCGGGAAAGGACGGGTTCGACGCGGTTGACCGCGTCGATCTGGCGGCGGGGCGACCGGCTGCCGACGCGCACGAGGGCCC
Source organism: uncultured Chloroflexia bacterium (assembly GCA_963835945.1). Taxonomy (GTDB): domain Bacteria; phylum Chloroflexota; class Limnocylindria; order Limnocylindrales; family CSP1-4; genus JAJYNJ01. The sequence goes on along the minus strand of CAWIHR010000016.1, from coordinate 53,182 downwards.
GGACGGTCGGCCGTCTGAGTCGGCGCTACCCGAGAGCGACTCCCTCGGCGCGTACCTTGGAGAGATCGGCAGGATGCGTCTCCTCACGGCCGAAGAGGAGGTCGTGCTCGCCAAGGAGATCGAGCTTGGTCGGCAGATCGTCGCCGAGCCCGAGCGGGCCATCTTCTCGTTGTGGGACTGGACGCGGCGCGAGACCGAGCGAGAGACCCGCGCCTCAGACCCGTCCTACCGCCTGCCCTTCGCCGTCGAGGCCGAACGCATGGTCCGCTCCGCCCTGCGGGCGGCCGCGGTGACGGGCACCCTCCCCGCGCTGCCTGACATCGGCGCGCTCGGGGCGGACGACTCGCCCCGCGATGGCGCGCTGGTGCGCGCGGTGCGCCGAGGGCTAGACACTTACCGCCAGCTCGCTGATCCTGGCCGTCGGCAAGATTGGCCGACGGCACCGCCACCACGCGCCACCGCCCTCGCCGCCGGCGCACTCTCGCTCGCAGAGCTTGCGTGCCGAGCGGCGCAAGTCGGCGAGGAGGATGAGGGCCGCCGAACCGCCCTTCGTGCGCTCGAGGCATGGGCACGCGACGAGCTGGTCCTGCCGGCGCTGCAGCGCTGGATCACGGCCGGCCACGACGCTCCCCTGCTGCGCCAGATGGGCCACGCGCCTGAGCTGGCTGCCGCAGCACACGGGGACTCGCAAGGCGAGCTTGTGCGGCTCGGGCAGGCGGCCCGTGAGCGCCTAATCACGGCCAATCTGCGCCTTGTCGTCGCCAGCGCCAAGGCCTACGTGTCGCGGGGCGCTCCGGCGCTTGGCTTGGTCGACCTCATCCAGGAGGGCAACATCGGGCTCATGCATGCGGTCGAGAAGTTAGACTACACGCGCGGGTACAAGTTCTCGACCTACGCACACTGGTGGATACGCCAAGCGATTCAACGGGCGATCGCCGACCGGTCCCGCGCGATCCGGCTCCCCAGCCGCATCAACGATGAGCTCTTCGCGGTCCGCCGAGCTGCCCGCGACCTAACGCTCAGGCTCGGTCGAGAGCCCACTGTCCGCGAGATCGCCGCCACCCTGTCGAGCGAGTGGGGCCAGCGGATCACCCCCGAGCGGGTCTCCAGGACCCTCTGGATCGCGCACGCGCCGCTCTCGCTCGAGCAGCCGGCGGGTGAGGAGGGCGAGGTGGTGCTCGGCGACCTCATCGAGGACACGGCCGCGCCCGCCCCCCTCGACGCCGCGAGCGCTCGGCTCCTCAAGGAGCAACTCGACGCCGTCCTCAACTCCCTCACGGGGCGCGAACGGCGGATGCTCCGGCTTCGCTTCGGCCTGGCGGACGGGCGGCCGCGGACGCTCGAGGAGGTCGCTGCCGAGCTCGGCGTCAGCCGGACGATGACTTGTCAGATCGAGCATGACGCGCTGGCGAAGCTGCGCCACCCCAGTCGTTCGCGCAAGCTCCGAGCATTCCTTGACTAGTGCTTTCTCCGCTAGCTCAGCACCGCAGCCGGGCTGGACAACAGGTTAGGGCAGTTTGTCGGCGAGGTCCCAGGCGCGTGCCGCGCTGAGCGGCAGCCGGACGACGAACCCGGGCGGACGACGAGCGAGGTCGGCGTAGGCGCGCCCGCCCTCGGGACCGAGGTAGCGCGACGCGATCGCGAGTCGGGTGCTCGCCACCTCGTCAGGCTCGATGGTCACCCGGCCGCGGACCTGAACCCCACGAAACGGCCGGACCGACTCGAAGACGAGCAGAACGGCCCGCGGATCGCGGCGTAGGTGCTCGAGCTTGTGATCGGTGGCGGCCATGACGATCTCGAAGGCGTCGTCGTGGACCCGAAACCAGACCGGCGAGGTGATCGCCTCGCCGTCCCCGCGGTAGAGGGTGAGGGTGGCCGGGGACGGCCCATCGAGGAGCGACCGCAGCTCGGCCACTGCGAGATCGAGCTTCATAGGGGAGAGGCTAACCGACGGGGCGAACTGTCGCGGTACGGGCGAAGCACTCCTTGACCAGGCCGCGCTCGCGCCCGTCTGCTGCGACACGCGCCTGAGCGCACCAAAGTCCAAGCGGGTCGGTACCACCGGGGCGCAGCCGGCCAGGGACCTCCCATCGAACAAGATTGGCTCGGTGAGGGCGGATCGCAGCCGGTCAACGAGGGGACGCGCGGTGTTGCAGGGCACGCCCGAGAGGATCACCGCGAACTCGTCGCCGCCGAGTCGCGCCACATGGTCCTCGGGGCGGGTGGCGGCCCGAAGCCGCTCGGCGACCACACCAGCACTGCGTCCCCAGCCGCGTGGCCCAGCCGGTCGTTGATTGCCTTGAAGCCAAGCACCATCCGGAGGTACGAACGTCCGGGCGCCGTGGAACCCCCGGGTCCTCCCACGCCATGCCGTCCAAGCGCATGGTGGCCGAGCGCCCCTCGAGGTCGCCAGCTGGAGCGAGGCAGGCACATGCCGCAACCGACTACGTACGCCAGCCGAGGAACGGAAGACGCCCGGCTGAGAGCCGCCACCCCTACCTATGGTGCCCTCCTGGCACGGCTCTCCGAACTCGACCGATGGGGGTTCGACGCGCAAGCGAGCGCCGTGCGGGACCGTCTCCGAGCGGCGGTGCGCGAGGGGTCCCTCAAGGAGATCTACATGGAAGTCGCTGCGGTGCGAGACGCCGCCGACGCGCTGGAGCGCGGCGCATGAGCCACCAGCCCGCCCCGGTGACTCCGCTGCCGGTGTGTCTGCAATGCGGCGTGGCGGCCGCCTCGGCGGGTGGCACCTTCTGCCGACGTTGCGGCCTGCCCTACGGGGCACCACCCCGCGCGTACATGGCGCCCACCTGCCCGATCTGCTACCGCGACGCGGCCGCCGACGGTCGCTTCGAGTCCGTCGTTTCCGGACAGGGGCGCGTCGATCTCGTGCGCCACATGGCCGAGCACAACGCGGCGCCGGTGGGGGACGACGAGTACCTCGAGAGCCTGCGCGAAGGGGAGAGCGTCAGGGTGGGACGCTGGATGGCGCCCTTCGAGCTCGTGCGGCGCTACCTCGTGCTTGGCGTCGTGGATGCCGGCCGCTCCCGGCGAGTCCTCCACAACGCCCTCGTCCTCGCCATGGGCCAGGTGGCGCGCTGGGGCCCGGACGTTACCGTCGTGGGCGACCAGCCCGAGTGGGCCGAGGCGCGCCAAGCGCTCGCGCACCTGATGGAGCGCTATCACCGAATACCGGCGCCGCTGCGTTCCTTGCGCTGATTCAGGGCGGGCCGGTGCCCGCGTTCGAAGCGCAAGGGGACTCACGCGAGATATAGCCGTGCCAGTTCAGATCCCTTGGGAAACCTGCAGGCCCGCTGCCACCCGTCATGACAGCTACCCGTGCGGCCCCACATCTAGGACCCACGGGTCCTCCCTCACCGCCGTCCGCCACGGCGACAGCGCCAAGTCGATGTACTCGGGGTCGAGCAGTTCGGGGGCGACGAGCACGCCAGCGACGGCTCGGACGATGCGTGCGGCACCGCAGCCAATCCCCATCTGGACGCGCCAGTAGCCATCGTCGGCATCGATCTCGATCTCGTTCGCGGCCGCGGCGAAACGCACGGCGTCCCACGCCGCCGTCCGCGCCGCTCGCAGCCAGCGTCGCTGGTCTGCTCCCGAGAGCCGGTAGCGCACGTGATCCCAGCCGACAAGCAGCAACTCGGAGTCACGACGTTCGGCGAGGTCGAGCAGCACGATCTCGCGACGCGAGAGGGCCGAGACTCGCTCGAGGAGCCGGCGCACCTCCTCCGAATGCGGCCCGAAGGGACCGACGGGGGCGCTCGGGGGCGGGTCGGTCGTCAGGGTCGGGCGATCACTTGGACGGTCCATCGCGCCACCACGCCAGTCTCAGTGGACCGGCCCACGGATCGGCTGCCCACGTCTGCTGGCTTACTCCATTGCCGAGGAATACACGGTCGGTCGACCTTCTCCGCGATGCTTAGAGACGTACATCGCCGCGTCAGCGCGCTGCACGAGCAGGTCCGCCCGGACGCGCCGACGGGTGTAGGCCACACCGACGCTCGCTCGCAGCTGCAGCGTCGCGCCGGCCAATCGCACCGGCTGGCGCAGGACGTGGGCAACGCGCTCGGCGACAGCGAGGGCCGGCGCTGCTCCGCCCACGCCGGGACAGACGACGAGGAACTCGTCTCCCCCGACGCGGCCCAGCGGATCGCCGCTGCGGACGGTGATGGCCAGGCGGTCCGCCACCGTGCGGAGCAGCTCATCGCCTGCCACGTGGCCCAGACGATCGTTGACGCCCTTGAAGTCGTCGAGATCGATGAAGATCGCGGCCGTTCCGCCGCGGCCCTGGATCGCCAGTGCGCCCTCCAGGGCCGCCAGCACCGAGGCGCGGTTCAGGAGGCGGGTCAGCAGATCATGACTGGCGCGCCGCTCGAGCTCGGCGCGGAGCTGGGCACTGGCGGTCACGTCCTCCACACAGACGACCGCCCCGCTGACGGACCCCAGCCGGTCGGTCAACGGGCGCAGGCGCAGCAGGCACCGACGCGTGCGCGCCTCGTCCGAGGGATGTACCTGGATCTCCAGGTCGGCATCGATGCCCGAGCGCAGGGCGGCATCGAGGGCAGCGTCGACCGACGGCCAGTCCTCGCGCGAGACCGTCGCCAGCTGGGCGTCGACGCTCGGTGCAGGGCCGACCCCGAGGATGCTCGCCAGCCGCTCGTTCGTGTACGCGATGCGACCGTCCGCGAGCACCTGGAAGACCCCGATCGGCAGCGCCTCCGCCAGCCGTTGCAGCAGCTGTTCCCGCGCCTGCAACGCTTCCTGGGCGGCCATCTCCTCGGAGATGTCGATCATCTCGGCCAGCACGTCCCGGGCCGATGGGTCCGCCAGCCGATTGTGGTTGGTCACCTCGAACCAGGCCCACGTGCCGTCCGAGCGACGATGGCGGAGCCGCATGGCGGGCTGCGCGCGGTCTGGCTCAGAGAGCATTTGCGTCCAGCTCCCGATGGCCCGCTCCTGGTCGTCGGGGTGGATGAACTCGAGCGAGCGGTGCCCAAGCAGCTCGTCGGCGGTCCAGCCGAGCAGCGCGGTAATCGCGTCGTCGACCGCGCAGAAGACCGCCAGTTCGTTCTTGTGCGCGCGGGCGATCCGTGGCGGGCGGGGCAGGATGGCGCGCAGGTCGGGCAAGGCCGCCCCATCGGCGCCCACGAGCACCCCCATGTAGACGCCATGCGAAGGCCGGGCGTCGAGGAAGTGCATCACTCCGCTACGCTCTGGATCGACCTGCAAGTGAATCTGGGCGACAGCGGCACCCGTCGCGCGGGCGCGCTCCCAGGTCCGCAGGACCAGCTCGCGCTCTTCGGGCACCACCAGATCGAGAGTGGAACGCGCCTGCAGCACACGGTGTTCGCCCAGGGGAACCGAGGACGGCATGGCAACGAACAGCCCGTCGTCGCCGATCGCCGCCACGTGCGCGTCGGGGTACTCCGCGAGCAACGCTTGCAGCGCGGAGTCGACCGTCGCGTTCGAAAGGGGGCCGGCCGTCGCGGCGCTCATTGCTGGGATGCCATCTGCTGCCTTGCTCATGGGCTCGTTCGCAGCCCAGAAACGTGGGGGTCCGACCTCGGTTGCGCGCCCTCGTGGAGCGGGTTGCAGACCTCTGGACAGCCGAACAAGCGTGCCTCAACGGTCAGTGTGTCGAGAGGACCCAATTCGCGTCGAGAACGAACGGCCCGATCCATGACCATCGAACCGTATCGCCGAGTCCAAGGCGTGCCATCCCACAATCGTCCTACACCCACTCGGCTCGGCGAGGCCCCGAATGGTGACCCGTTGACCGACACGCCCCTGCACGGAACGGGCCCCATCAGCTCCCGATGGCGTAGGTGACCTGCACGTCGACTTCCACCTGCGTGGTGCCTGCCTCGACCGGCGTCGAGACAAGAGCGCGCTGGCCGACCGCGGCGGCGAAGGGAACCGGGCTTGGCGCGCTCACCTCGCTGATCGAAAGCGGGGCACCCAGCGTGACGCCGGCAGCCTGCGCGAGGGTCTGCGCGCGCGCCTTCGCGTCGGCCATGGCGGCCGTGCGGGCCCGGGTGGTCGCGGCGCTGGGGTCGGCCAGGGAGAAGCTCACGTCACCCTCCTGGTTCGCGCCCGCACCAACTGCGGCGTCGATGATGGCACCCGTCTGGTCGAGGTGACGTACGGTGACCGCCAGTGACTGGCTGGCCTGGTAGCCGGTCACCTTCGAGGGGCTCTTGCCGGTGACGCCGTAGTCGATCTGCGGCTGCAGGGAGATCCACTGCGTGGCCAGGTCCGCGTCGGCCACGCCGGCCGCCTTCACGGCGGCGATGATCTTGGTCATGGCCGCGCTGGCGTCGGACTGCGCGGCGCTGGCCGTGGCGGCTTGCGTCTGGACGCCCAGGCTGAGCATGGCCTCGTCGGGCGCCACCGTGACGATGCCGGTGCCCTCGACCGTGATGCCCTGCGGACTGGTCGTGCTACCCGAGCCGCCAGTCGTGATCACCTGCGCGGCGACGTGAGGAGCACTAGCGAGAGAAGGACCGAGGAGCGCGATGCCGAGCGCGGCAACGGACGCGATGGCCCCCGTGCGGATGAGAAGACTGCGGGTCGGGACCATGGATGACTCCTTCTAGTGGTGTGCGGCAAGGTGACGCACGATGGGCGGCATCGGTTCCGCTGGCGGGGCAAGCCATCGACGGCTCCGCTCCCCACGCCATGCCAACATCGGGGCAGCCGCTGTCAACTCGATGACCTGCGTCGGGGTTCGGGCCACCAGGGCGTCGAGCCAACGCGGGCCAAGGTCTACTCCGGGTGATGGTTGGCCCGGTGAGACGCCGCGAGCGACGGACCGGGGCGCACGCCACAGACGCACTGGGTGCGTGGGTGCTTAGGGTGCACCCCGGTCGCGCGACGGTCAGTTCTCCGTCGGCAGATGCACGTAGGCGGACTGGATGCCGACGCGGCCCGGGCCCGTGAAGCGGTTGAACACGAGGTTGCCACCTCCGCCGAAGACCCCCGTCTTGAGGCCATAGAGCTGCTGCTGCATGGGCACGTTCCCGTCGCGGTAGATCCAGCCGCCAGCCTCGACGTCGATCGACTCGCCGGGCTCGAGGACCTTCTCGAAGACGTTCCCGTAGCCGTGCAGCCAGACGATCCCCTCCGAGCCAGACGCCTCGAAGCGGTCGATGAAGAAGCCTGTCCCGCCGAAGAGCATGTTGGACACGCCCTTCACACGGGTGAAGGTGTAGTCGACGTTGCCGGTGGCCGCGAGGAACTGGTGCTCTCGCACGAGGATCACTTGGCCTGGCTGAAGGTGCATCGAGAGGACGTGCCCAGGATCGTCGCGCGAGAAGGCCGCCTCGCCGGGACTCTGCAGCTCGGTCATGAACACCGGCATGCCGGCGATGACCCGCTTGAAGGCACCCGTCATGTGGTGCATCCCGACCTGCATCGCGGGGTCCTTCCAGAGGATCACGTGATGCTCGAAGTAGATAGGCATGCTGCCGTCGGTTCGCACGTGGAGGACGGGGACGAGCTCACCCTCGATGCGGTATGTGAGCCCTGGGCCCTGGCCCTCGTCGACCTTCGTGGGCAGGATCGTGGGCGGGGTCGGCATGGCGGGCCTCCTTCGGTCCATGGGGCTTCGCGCGGCCTGGCGGCGCAACGCAGTGAGGATAGCGACCGCGTGATCCTGTGCGGGGGTCTGGTTCCTCTCGGGAGCGTTCACGGGCACCGGCGAGGATAGCGGGCCACCCGCTAGGCCACCTACAACGGCCCTGCCGTGCCCGTGGTGCGGCACCTATCCAGAGTGACCCGAGAGGCCTGGCTCAGCGACGGTCCGGCAACCCCCGACGCCCTCACGTCGGCACGGTGCCCCTGCCAGGTGCGATAGGAGACGAGGCCATGTCCCAGCTAGCCAACAGCCATGTTCTGCCGCCCGCCCACCTGCCGCCCGGGCACCGCTGTCGAGTCGATGACCTCGCGTACACCAAGCTGAGCGACTGGTACGTCGACCACCATGGGTACGTGCCCATCCAAGCTGCCCACGCGCTGTCCCGCTACATGCGGGGCCATGGCTGCACGTTCGCCGAGGCCTTCGTCGCGCTGACGAACGGCTGGCCGATCATCCTCATCGAACCCGACACCGAGCCCGATCGAGGGAGCAATTCGGACCCCTGATGGACACCTACACTCACGCCTGAATTGGGCGGTCGCGGTGGCAGCCCCATTCTCTTGGGCTGGGCCCCGCGGCGGGCTGGACGCCGCGTGGCTGCTCGAGCACGCGACCGACGCCGTGCCGGCGGATTCTGTCGTCACCAAGGCGGGCGGGTCCGGTTGCCTCTGTAGGGCAGCGATCACGGGCCCGCCCTGCGTCGGCATGGTCGCCGATCTGACAGCGGGTGGCTCGCGGCACCGTCACCACGACCGAGCGACCACGCCTGTCGGGCTCGACCTGTCCAGCCACCGACACGACGTGGTGATGGCGGAGCAGGAGTTGCTCGAGGCCACCTCTGCCGGAGCCGACTTGGTGCCCTGCGACTCCCGTGGATGGTCCTGCGCCCCGCCAGCGCGCCCGCCCGGCCACCATCACCCGTGCGCCGCGTACGGCTGGCTCGGGCGTCCGCCAACTCAGTTGGCGACCGCAGTGATGACGGTGCTGATCTTGCTGCCGAACAAGCTGAGGGCGACGATGGCGACGATCGCGACCAGTGCCAGGATCAGCGCATATTCGACGAAGCCCTGACCTTCCTCGGAACTCAACAGGCGGGTGACCACGACTTCCCTCCCGTGATGGGCACAGGCCGTCTGAGTGTCCCGCCCATGCAGCGTGCGGGTCCGACCTTCAGGCGTCGCGACTGCCGCGCTCCGAACCACCGACGCTGGGCGGTGCGATCCCACCTCGAGTGATGCTGTGGGGGTCGCTCACGGCACACTCCCGACCAGACAACGGTCACTGATACGGAGCTGACGAGCGTCCCCCTTGGGGCACAGCTACGCCCTCGCCAGCGCGCCGGCACGCCGGGTCGCCATCTCCTGTGCGCCCTCGTCGTAGATCGACTCGATCGCGGTCACCATGCGCTCCACGCAGAAGCGTTCGTGCACAAGATCGTGGCCAGCGCGGCCGAGGATGTCGGCCAGCGGGTGGTCCGTCAGCAGCCGCACGATCGCGTCGGCAAGGGCGGGCGCGTCATGCGGCGGCACCAGGAGGCCGGTTCGCCCATCCTCGACCATCTCGGGGATCCCCCCGACGTTCGAGGCCACCACAGGGCGGCCCAGCGCCATGGCTTCAAGGATCGTGATGCCCTGCGCCTCGCGATAGGACGGAAGGACCGCCACGTCGAGGGCGGCGACCACGGCCGGCACGTCGTCGCGGCGCCCCGTGAAGACGACCTTCGCGCCGGGTCGGGCGTGGCGGGTGCCGACGCACGCGTCGCCACGGCAGTCCTCGCCGAGCAGCCCGAGCGCGCGCGCTTGGTCCTCAAGTGCCTCGCGGCGGCTCCCCTCCCCGACGATCAGCAGGCGGGCCTCCGGCACGCGGGCGACAACCAGGCGCCAGGCCTCGAGGAGGGTGCGGTGGCCCTTCTCGGGTTCGAGGCGCGCCACCGTCCCCACGATCGGCGTGCCCGGCGCGAACCCGTACTCGTCGGGAAGGGTGCAGCACGGCTCCTGGTGCGCGTAGCGCTCGAGGTCCACGCCGTTGTAGATGAGGCTGATCGGGGCCCCGGTCCGCTGCTCGCGCTCGAGCTTCGCCACGATCGCGTGGCTGACGGCTACCAGGCGGTCCATCTGGGGCGTCAGGTGGCGCAGCAGGGCGATGTCGTCGGCGCTGCGGACCCTGCTGGAGTGCACCGTCCCCACCACGTACGGACGGGGCATCCCGAGCTCCGCGAGCCGCAGCGCGGCGCGCGTGCCGACGACCTCGGCCCGGTACATGTGGTTGTGGATGACGTCGGTACCAAACGCCGCGAGCGCGTCCGCCACGAGGCGCACCAACACCTCGTCGTCCAGCTCGTCGAGCACCGCCACGTGGAACCCCGCCGCGCGCAGCCGGTGCATTGTGTTCCCGTCACTCAGCGACAGCACCAGTGGCTCGTAGCGCGTCCGGTCAAGGCGGGTCACCAAAGAGTAGACGTGCTCCTGGGCGCCGCCGCTCGTACCGGTCGCGAGGAGTTCGACCACGCGGATCGGCCGGCCGCCGGGCAGCGGAGCTCGGTCAGGTCTATCCAGACAGGGATCGCCGACCGCAGGCGCGCTCATAACCTCGGCAACTCCATTGTCATCCCGTCCGGCGCGTCACGATCAGCCGGTGGATCGGCTCGTCCACGGCGCCCCAGCGATACTTGTAGCCTTCGTCGCCGCGCAGGAAGTCGAACACCCGCGTCCCTTCGGCCAGACCGTGGCGCAGGTAATAGGCGACGCCGACGACACCCGGCGAGAGCGCCTGCGCCTGCGGGTCGTTGCCAGCGTTGTAGTAGTAGACGGTCTCGCCGTCGTGGAACCCAACGCACATGAAGACCACGCGGCCGTCCACGCGCAGGCGTCCGATACGAAGGAGTCCATCCGGGCCCTCGAGCTCAGCCAGCCGGCGGAAGAAGCGCCGGCTCCGCGCCCCACCCTCCGTGTGGGGGAAGAGCCCCTCCTCGCCCCAGCGCGCCTGATGGATCGCGATGAAGTCGTCGACCGCGGAGGAGGGCTCGCTCACGTTCTCGAATTCGACCCGACCGGCAGTTTCGGCGCGGCGCATCTTGCGGCGGACCTCGTGTCGATCCTTGGTGGAGAGCGTCTGAAGGTACGCCTCCCAGTCGGGGACGTGCACGCGCAGAACCGGACACACTTCCTCGAGCTCGCGCGAGACCTCCCAGTCGTGGCGCCCCGACGCCGCGCAGAAGGCCGCCTCGAGCGCGTGCAGCGCGGGGTCGTCCGAGCGCAGGCGCCGCAGGTCCACCACGTCCCAGTCGTCGGAGCCGTGCGCGGGGTCGGGCGGACCGGCCAGTGTCTCGACCACGGCCGCGGCGACCGCCGGCAGGTCCGCCGGGTCGCAAAGCAGGGTCGCGTAGTCGGCGTGGTAGCTGGCAGCGAAGAAGACGGCCTTGGCGCGGCCGGGAAGGGGCCTCTGGGCGGTCCGCGGCTCGTGGCGGATCGCCGTGCGCAGGATCGCGTCGTCGGGCTCGACCTCGTGGCGGTGCATGAGCGGGGCGATGCCTACGATCGCGTCAGCGTCGGGCGCAGGCCGTCGGTCACTGCCGCCTGCAGCGGGGTCGTCCGCCCGGAGGCAAACCATATAGTCCTGGTGGGCCGACTCGCCGTACGCGTCCCACCATGCCCGATGGAACGTCCAGCGGCTGAACGGCGTAGCGCGCACGGTGACGGACAGCAGGCGATCCCAGGCGTCGCGCGAGATCGCGTCGAACGGGACGCGCCGAGCGACGAGGGTGGGAGCCTCAGCGCCGGGGGCGTCCGCGGAACACGGCGCGACGGGGGATGTCACGTGGGGAAGCACACCTCGACAGTACCGACACGCAGCATACCGCACGTGCCTCCGGCGTCTCGTTCACGCGTCAACCAGTTGTGACCAGCGCGATCGTCTTTATGCCAGGCGGTCGAAGCTCGGTAGCGGCCGCGAGGCATGCGCCCGGGCGATGGCGCGCCGATCCTGCGTGTCCGCTAGGGGGCGCATGGCTGGGAGCGTCGGCCTGGTGTCGCACCCGTTCCGCTCGCGGAATCGTCCAATGGGCACCTGTTAGGCTACGGTTCGATGAAGGGTCTGGTCCTTGCAGGGGGAACGGCGACCCGCCTCTATCCGCTCACCCTGGTTACTAACAAGCACCTGCTGCCCGTCTTCGATCGTCCCATGATCGACTACCCCATCGAGACGCTGGCTGGGATGGGGATCCGGGACGTCCTGGTGATCGTGGGCGGCAAGAGCGTGGGCGACGTGGTGGAACTGCTGGCCGACGGGCGCGCCTTCGGGCTCGACCTGACCTACCGGTTCCAGCGGGGGGCCCTGGGGATCGCACACGCCATCGGCCTGGCGCGCCGGTTCGTCGGCGGCGACGCATTCTGCACGGTGCTAGGCGACAACGTTCTGCTGGGCGATCCACTCGCCACGGCCGCAGCGGCGTTCGAGGCCAGCCCGTTTGGTGGCGGGACCCTGCTCTACGAGGTGCCCGACCCGCACCGGTTCGGCGTGGCCGAGTTCCGCCGCCCGGACGGCTCCCCGGCGGACGGGACTCACGGCGATGACGTGCTGGTCGGCTTCGAGGAGAAGCCCGAACGGCCCAAGTCGCGCTTTATCCCCATCGGCGTTTACTTCCTGAGACCCGATGTCTTCGACGTGATCGAGCAACTTGTGCCGTCTGCACGCGGCGAGTTGGAGATCACGGACGTCCTCAACCACTACCTACAGGCCGGCGGCATCTTCTGGCGACGCTATGCGGGGCGCTGGACCGACGCGGGCACGGTCGACTCGCTCATGGTGGCGAGCCGCCTTGCGGCGGACGAAGCCGAACGCGGGCTGCTGCGGCCGCCCCGGGGCGTGGACGGCCCGCGATGACGGTGGGTGGCACGACTGCTCGCGTCCTCGCCCCCGAACGACCGGCTGTCGGGCGGATCTGGGTCGCCGGTCCAGACCTGGACGACATGGACACAGATCTCTCGTCCGACCGCTTGGTGGCGGCGTGGCCCGTCGCAAAGTCCAGGCGCCCGGACGAGCGTGTGTTGCGCTCGCTCCTCGTCACTGGCGGTGCCGGGTTCATCGGCAGCGCCTTCGTGCGCAACCTGCTGCGAACCGATCCCGGGGTCTTTGTCACCGTCCTCGACAAGCTGACTTACGCGGGCAATCCAGCGAACCTCGGGCCGTGCGAGGCCGACCCCGAGCAGGCGCGCCGTTGCCGGCTTCTGGTCGGAGACATCGCCGACCCCGACGAAGTGGCCCCACTCGTCGCCGACGCCGACGCGATCGTCAACTTCGCGGCCGAGTCGCATGTCGACCGCAGCATCCAGGACCCTACCGCGTTCCTCCGCACCGGCGTGCTCGGCGTCCACACCCTCCTCGAGGCCGCGCGCGGCGCCGATCACCCCGTGCGTTTCCTGCAGGTCTCCACCGACGAGGTCTACGGCGACGTCCCCGCGGGCGCGAGCACCGAGGAGGACCCACTCCGCCCGCGCAGCCCCTACGCGGCCGCCAAGGCGGCCGGGGACCACCTCGTACGCAGCTACGTAATCACATACGGCATCGACGCGGTGATCACGCGCGGCTCCAACACCTATGGCCCCCACCAGCACCCCGAGAAAGTGATCCCGCTCTTCGTCACCAACGCGGTCGACGGTCAGGCGTTGCCGCTCTACGGCGACGGGCTCCAGCGCCGTGACTGGCTCCACGTGGATGACCATGCCGCTGCCATCGAGCTCGTCCTCCGCCGCGGTGAGCCGGGCGCCGTCTACAACATCCCGGGCGCGGCTGAGCTGACAAACCTGGAGCTGACGCGCCGCATCCTGGCACAGCTGGGCCGACCGGAGGCCCTCATCCGCCACGTGGCGGATCGGCCCGGCCACGACCGCCGATACAAGATGGATGGCACGCGGATCGCCGCACTCGGCTGGTCGAGGCAGGTGCTCATCGACGAGGGGCTCCCTGAGACCGTGCGCTGGTACGTGGAGCACGAGGACTGGTGGCGCCCCCTGAAGTCAGGCGAGTGGCACGGTTATTACGCTCGGCTGTATGGATCTCGCTTGGCCGGCAGCACACCGCACGAGCCGGGGGCGTCGTGAGGGTCGCCGTCACCGGCTCCGGCGGGCGGCTCGGCAGCGCGCTGGTCGCGGCGCTCGCCCGGCAGGCCCCCCTGGCACGCGTCGTCTCCGTCGAGAGCTGGTCACGGCCCGCGCTCCAACTCGACCAGCCAGAGACACTGACGGCGCTGGTACACGAGCGCCGGCCCGACTTGGTGTTCCACGCGGCCGCGTGGACCGACGTGGACGGGTGCGCCCGCGAGCCGGAGGTCGCGATGCGGCGCAATGCGGAGGCCACCGCGGCGCTGGCAGAGGCGTGCCGCTCGGTCGGCGCGGACCTTCTGTACGTCTCCACCAACGAGGTGTTCGACGGTCAGCGCACAGACGGGCAACCCTACGCGGAGGACGACCCGGTCGCTCCGGCGAACCCATACGGGGCCAGCAAGCGTGCTGGCGAGGAGGCCGTGCTTGCCGCGTACGGCGGCGCGAACACGGTCGGGCGGGACTGGATCGTCCGCACCGCGTGGCTCTACGGCCCTCCGGGCGCCGACTTCGGGGCGAAGGTCCTGGCAGCTGCCGCGCGGGCCCAGACGAGCGGCGCCCCGCTGCGACTGGTCTCCGACGAGATCGGCTCACCCACGCGCGCCGCCGATCTCGCGGCGGGCATCGTCGATCTCGTGCGCGCCGAGCCGACCGCCGGGGTGTACCACCTGGTCAACTCCGGGCGCGCGTCGCGGGCGCAGTGGGCGGCCGCGATCCTCGACGGCGTCGGGCTGCGCGTGGTCACGGAGCTGGTTCCCGGCTCGTCCTGGCGGCGTGTTTCCAGCCCACCGGCCTGGGGCGTCTTGGGCACAGGCGGCGCGGCAGAATTGGGGATCATCCTGCGCGACTGGCGGGCCGCGCTCTTCGATGAGCTGCCGCGCTACCGCGCGCTGGCGGCCGATCTGCAGGCGGACGGAATAGCGAGATGACCGGCTGGCTGGACGGAGCGCCCGGGCGACTGGACGGCGTGTCTTGGGGGCGCCTGGCGTCGCACACGGACGAACGCGGCGCCTTCCGGGAGCTCTGGCGTGCGAGCTGGTCGGAGGTGCGCTTCCTGCAGGCCAATCTCTCCACGAGCCGAGTCGGCGTGCTGCGCGGACTCCATTACCACCGGCGCCAGCTCGACCGTTGGACCGTCGCGAGCGGTCGCGTGTTCGTGGCGCTGGTCGATGTCCGCCCGCTCCTCGTCGACCCTCGTGCCGCACCGCTCGTCGAGACTCGGGAGCTGGGGCCGGACGAGTGGGTCACCATCCCCCCATGCGTGGCGCACGGCTTCTACGCCATCGAGGCCACGGACCTGCTCTACTTCGTGACCAACGAGTACGACGGCAGCGACGAGCTCGGCTTCGCCTGGGACGATCCAGAGGTCGGCATCTCCTGGCCCGACCGCGACCCGCTCCTCTCGCTCCGCGACAGCTCCAACCCACCGCTCCGGGAGTTGGTGCGCTCCCTGGGCTGAGGCCGGGACATGCCATCGGCCACCCATGGGGCGCCGGTCGCCGCCCGCAGTACCATTCGCGGCAGCGCCCAGTCCGATGGTGTGCGCCCGCCCCGGAAGATGCTGCCGCCGCAGCTCGACCCTCGTGCGACTCCCTGCCCGAGCCGTGCAACTGACGATGGCCGCTCACACCGGGCGTGCGGTCTTCTGGCGCAGTCTCTCATAGGGCGTCCGCCCGCCGAGGCCGCCGTGCGGGCGATCGAAGTTGTAGAAGTTCTCCCACTCGCGCAGGCGCTCGTTGAAGAGACCCGTGTCGTCGATCACGACGCCGTCCAGGAGCTTGTAGAACTCGTCGGCGTCGATGCGCTGGGAGCGTTCGACCTTGCCACTGAGACGTGTGGTCGCCCGGCCGGATGTAGACATGGCCGATGCCGCGGTCGAGCACGTGGTAGTGGAAGGCGGACTTCCAACTCCGCCGTAAGCACGTCGTACCAGCCGGACAAGCAAGCCGACGGCCGTGGGCACGGCACCGGACGGGCCGTTGTTGGTTGATCAATTGATCAGCTCCTCGAGCGTCACGGTGCCGTCGCGCAGGTGGAGGGCCGGGGCGGTCCGCACAGCCACCCGGCCCGTAGCCCGCACCGCTGACTTCCTGACGGTGCGGGCGTATGTAGTGGGCCGCGGCAGCCTGCCGTCCACCCCCGCGGCCCCGAGCCCCAGCGCCGGATGGGGACGAACGGCGCCACGGCGTATCCATCACCCCCGTAGAGCGCGGCGAGACGTTGCGTTGACTACCGCGCGACGCCTCGAGGGCGGCGCCCTTTCTTGGTGTGTTGCGTCGGCCTCCAGCTCGTCCTCGCGCCCTGGGCCGTCTGTGGGCGTCGTGGGGCTTGTGGTGAGAGAGGGGCCCCTGTCTGCGCTGGGCCGGGACCTCCCTGCCTGTCACGCTCTGACGCGAGGAGCATCCGAGCACGCCGAGCGGAGCCTCTGCCGTCTACCTTGCCGCTCGGCCCGTAGCGTTGCCTCAAGGCAACGGCGGCACGTTCTCAGGTGACGTGCGCGGCTCGCGCAGCTAGTGTCCCGATTCGCTGATCGCTGGCCGCTTGCGGACGGCTTTGGCGAGGATCTCGTCGGCGGTCTTGACCCAGGCAAAGGGTGAGGCCCCGGCGTTCCAGCCTTGCGTGAAGGCCTCGATCCGGGCGACGAGCTCCTTGACCGAACGGAAGCTGCCCCGCCGGATCGCCTGCCGGGTGAGGATGCCGAACCACGTCTCGACCTGGTTCATCCAGGATGCCGAGGTCGGGGTGAAATGGAACGTGATGCGCGGCCGCTCGGTGAGCCACTGCACGACGTCGGGCGTCTTGTGGGTCGACACGTTGTCAAGGACGACGTGCAGCTCGCCATCGGGATAGGCCTGCTCGACCTGTCGCAGGAAGGCGAGGAAGTCCTCGCCCCGATGGCGTGCTCTGGTCTGCTGGGTGACCTTGCCGGTCCCCACCTCGAGCGCCGCGAACAGGCAGGTCGTGCCGTTGCGCTTGTAGTCGTGGGTGTGGCGCTCGACCTGACCCGGGCGCAGCGGCAGCATCGGCTGCGTCCGATCGAGCGCTTGGATCTGCGTCTTCTCATCGACGCTGAGCACGATCGCCCGCTCGGGTGGAGCGAGATACAGCCCCACGACGTCGCGGACCTTGGCTTCGAGGGCCGGGTCGCGACTGAACTTGAAGGTCTGCGTCCGGTGGGGCTTGAGGCCCGCCGCAGCCCAGATGCGCTGGATCGTGGTGATGCTGATCCCGGTGCGCGCTGCCATCCGCCGGGCGCTCCAGTGGGTCGTCCCGTCGGGCGGCGGCTCGAGCGTGCGGGCGATGACCTGCTCGCGCTCCACGCGGCCATACGTCGGTGCGCGTCCGGGGCGCGGCGCATCGTCGAGTCCGGCCAGGCGCTCCCGGGCGAAACGCCCCCGCCACAGGAGGACCGTCATCTTATGGACACCGAGATCGGCGGCGATCCGCTCGTTGGCGACTCCGTCGGCTGCCGCGAGGATCACCCGGGCCCGCGTAGCCGTGCGCTGCTCGGTCGTGCCCGCCCGCAGCAGGGCCCGGAGCGCCTCCCGTTCGGGTTCGTCGATCATCAGCGGAGGAGCGGGGTGGTTCGGCATGCGCCGCAGCGTAGCTGCGACCTGCAGAACCGTCTAGCGTTCAGCGGGTCGAGACACTAGTCTCACGGACTGTGACCGATCCTGCCGCCCGCGGCGCCCTGGACAGGGCCAGCGTCCCCGTCCGTCTCTTCCTCACCAGCGCCACGCTTCTGTTTGTCGAGCTCCTGCTGATCCGCTGGATCGCGGCGAACGTCATCTACTCCGGCTACTTCGACAACGTCGTACTAATGTCGAGCTTCCTCGGGATCGGGGTTGGCATCCTCTACGGCCGGGCCCGACCGGCGGGCCCCGACCGGCGCCTTCCCTTCCCCCGTTTGCGCTGCTCCTCCTGCTGGTCGTCGCCGTAGTCGGGACCGTCCAGCTGAACGTGCAGCTGCTCTCGCCCGACGCTCTCTTCTTCGGGCTGGCCGACGCAAGCACCAACAACCTAGGGTTCGTCATCCTCCCGCTGATCGTTGCGCTCGTCACGATCCTGATGGCCGCGCTCGCCATACCACTGGGACCGCTGCTCACCTCGATGCCGCCGCTGCGGGCGTACGCGGTGGACGTGTCGGGCTCGATGGCGGGCATCGCGGGGTTCGCGGTCCTCTCGGCGCTCTCCACCCCTCCAGCGATCTGGTTCGCGGTCGTGGCCGGCCTGCTCGCCCTCCTCGCCCTCGGGAAGCCGATCACCCGCTGGTCCGTGCTCACTGGAGCGGCGATGGCCGGCGTGATCGCGCTCTCGATCGTCCAGTCGAGCGGCAGCATCTGGTCGCCGTACTACCGGATCAACGTGTACCGGGAGGGTGGCGCTGAGGGCCTCAACGTCAACGGCATCCCCTACCAGTACTTCCCCTTGTCTCCGGGCGCCACCCTCTTCCCCTTCTACCATCAGGTCTACCAGTGGCTGCCCGGTCGGACGTTCGACCACGTCCTGATCGTCGGTTCAGGAACCGGCGACGACGTCTCCGTCTCACTGGCGCACGGCGCGAAGAGCGTGGACGCGGTCGAGATCGACCCGGAGATCGCCGCTATCGGCGCGCGGGACAATCCATCGCACCCCTACTCCGACCCGCGGGTCACGCTCACCATCAACGACGGCCGCGCCTTCCTGCGGAACACGGACCAGCGCTACGACCTAGTCGTCTTCGCCCTGCCCGACTCGCTCACCTTGGTGACTTCGACCGCGAACATCCGGCTCGAGTCGTTCCTCTTCACCGACGAGGCGTTCGCAAGCGTCCGCCAGCACCTCGCACCGGGCGGTGTGTTCGTCCTGTACAACTTCTACCGGCAGCCGTGGCTGGTCGACAAGCTTGCGGGCATGCTGCAGCAGACCTTCGGCGCCCCGCCACTGGTGGCGACCTATCCACAGCTCGGCGACGCGGCTGCGGCCATGGCCGACGGGCCCGGGACCATGACGGCAGCCGTGCGCCGGTCGGCATCGGCGGGGGCGGCGACCGGGCAGTCCGTCGCAAGCCCCGTCGGCGACCCGCCCATCCCCGCCACCGACGACTGGCCGTTCCTCTACCTGCTGACGCCGACCGTTGCGCCCGTGTACCTCGTGACGATGCTCCTGGTGCTCCTGTGGGCAGGGTTGCTCACCTGGCGGGCGTCCTCGGTGAGCGGGACCTCGTTCCGCCGGTTCAGCCCACACTTCTTCCTGCTGGGTGTGGCGTTCATGCTGCTCGAGACCCGCAGCCTTGTCACGTTTAGCCTGCTCTTCGGCACGACCTGGCTGGTAAACGCCCTGGTGTTCTTTGCCATCCTCGCCAGCGTGCTGGCAGCGATCCTCGTGAACGCCCGGCTGCGGCTGAGCCGGCCGAGGTGGCTCTACGCGGGCCTGTTCGGGGCGCTGGCCCTGGCGTACGTGCTACCGTCAGCGACCCTCCTGATAGACCCGCTGTGGCTCAGGTACGCGCTGGCGTCGGCGATCGCGTTCGCGCCGGTCTTTCTAGCCAACCTCGTCTTCACCTACTCGTTCCGCGACACGCGGACGGCGGACATGTCGTTCGCCTCGAACCTGCTCGGCGCGATGGTAGGGGCGGTCCTTGAGTACGTGTCCTTGGTCACGGGCTACCAGGCATTGTTGCTGCTCGTGGCCATCATCTACGCGCTCGCGTTCCTGGCGGCGCGGCGCTTCCGGCTCCTGGCCGACGTGGATCTTGTTGCGGCTTAGAGGGCCCTCATGAGGATCGGCGCCGGCTGTGCTAGGGGCCGGCGATCGCGGCGCCAGGCCCGCGCCCGCCGCATCTGGTCGATCGCCTGCGCGTGGAAGGTGGTGCGCCCCCGCGCGGTCAGGTCGGGGTCGTCTCGTGCGATGCCCTCACCCTGAGTGCGAACCTCATGGCGACTGCTGGCGACTCGCCCGGCTCGACTGGCCCGCGCCCGCTCCTACGAGAGGCGGAACGACCAGTACACCAGCCCCAGGTTCACCAGCACGCTCCAGGTAATACCGAGCTGCCAGATCCAGCCCACCCCGCGGCGAGACGCCCAGATCGCGCAGAGCGCGAGCCAGAGTGGGACCGAATCGAGCAGGTAGCGGTACCCAAACTGCACCCAGCCCCCGCCGTAGTAGAGCAGCGTGGGCAGCAGCACGAGTAGCCCGGTGAGAGCGAGCACGCGGGCCTCCGACGAACGGAGCGATGACCAGAGCCCCACCAGCAGCGCCGGGCTCGTGTACAGCACGGACATGCCGAGTGTGCTCGGCACAAAGAAGGGAGGCGTGGCCGAGAACGCGTCGGGGCCCTTCAGGAACAGGTAGTTCAGGTTCATGGGCAGGTGGACGATCGAGAACAGTCCCTGCGCGCGCAGCGCCTCGAGGAAGGGCGGCAGGGTGGCCAACTCGTAGCCCGTCTCGAGCGGCGAGCCGAAGCGCGCCCAGTTGTACCAGAAGAAGACGAGGCCGAACGGCATCGAAGCGAGCGCGACCGTCACCACCGGCATGAACCCCGCGCGCAGCGCGCGCCGTAGCCCCGTCAGGTCGGTAGGACGCCCCGCGACCACCCAGGCGTAGTAGGGCAGCGCGAAGAGCAGCGTCGAGCGGGTGAGGAACGCCGCGCCCCCCAGCAGCCCCAGCAACCATGGCCTGGGTCGCTCGCGGCGCGTCTCGATCAATGCCCAGAACGTCAGGCCCATCGCCACGATCTCGGCCGTGTGCCAGACCCCGCCGCGCTCGGTGATGTTCCAGAGGACGGTGCCGAACCCGAACAGCACCGTCAGCCAGCCGCGGTCCTCCCAGCGCCGCACCCCGAACGCGCCCAGCATCGCCCAGGCCAGCGCCACGTCCACGCCGGCCAGCAGGGCGTTGATCAGCGGCTCATCCGCGATCGTCCGGCCGACGCCGATGAGTGCCACCAGGGGCATGAAGAGGAAGGCGGGGAACGGCGTAAACGGCACATAAACATGTCCGCCCAGCACGATGATGTCGTTGAGGGGCGACCGCCAGTCCACGGCCAGCCACAGCCGCCCGTGCAGGAACGCGTCGGCCATCAGGAAGAAGTCGGGCCGGCCCGCGTTGAACCACTCGCCGCCGTTGAGAACGATCGGCACGGCCACGGCGTCGATGAGCGCGGTCAGGACCACCAGCAGGACCGGCACGCCGATCGCGATCCCCAGTCGCATGTCGGCGGCGGGGAAATCGGACGGGTCGGCGTCGCCGTGGCCAGCCGCCTCGCCAGCGGCCGGGTCCGGCAGGCCTCCGACCTGGCGTGCGCTCAAGCGGGCTCGACTCCCCCGGCCGTCACGTCGCCCCGGCTGGCCGCCCGCAGCGTGTCCAGCCCCCACTGCATCCGGCTCAACTCGAGCCCGCCTGCCAGCGAGGCCGGCACCACCGTGCACACGTGGCTGAGGATCCCGAAGGCGAGCGCAGTGGGCGCATCCACCCCCAGCGCCGTCGCGATGACCACCACGCCGAACTCGAACGGTCCGATCCCGGCCGGCGCCGAGGGCAGCGCCGCCCCGATGTTCGCCCCCACCGCGACCGCCACCAGTCCAGCCGCCGGCAGGGAGATGGCGAGGCACGCGGCAGTCACCGCGAACAGGCCCGACGTCACGAGCCACGCGGCGACGGACAGCACGAGCGCGGCGAGCACGCGCCCCGGCGCGGCGGCGTCGAGCAGGGCGTGCAGGAACCGCCCGGCGATGCCCGCGACCTGGGCCGGCGGCCCGGCCGGCGACCGCGCGACCAGCCCGTCGATCGTGCGGCGCACCAGCTCATGGGGCAGCAGCGCGACCACGGCCACGATGCCGCCCGCGCCCAGCGCGACCAGCGCGAGCGTGACGACGATCGCGCCATGGACCCCGGACACGGCGCACGCGACCGCCCCCACCGCCGCCGCGGAGATGACGTCGAGGGTCCGCTCCATGGCGATCGACCCGAGCGCGCGGCTTCGCCCCACGCCCTCGCGCCTGCCCAGCAGGTGTGCGCGCACGAGCTCGCCCAGCCGCATCGGCAGGATGTTGTTGGCCAGGTAGCCGATCACCAAGTACGCGAACGTGCCCCGGTACCCCGGCCGCGGCTCGCGGGCTAGCAGCACATGCCAGCGCACCGTGCGCAGCGAGACGTCCACCGCGAATGGCAGCAGGATCAGCGGCAGCAGCTCCACCCGGCTCCGGCCGAGCACCTCCACTACCCGCCCCAAGTCGATCTCCCAGAGCAGGAAGGCCACCAGAAGGACACTGACGCCGAACCCGACGACGACCCGCAGGCGCGCGCTCACGGGGAGGCCGGCCGATCCGACTCCGTGGCACGAGGCACCAGGCGCACGTCGCGGTGGAGCCCCCAGCGGTGCAGCAGGTACCGGGCGACCACACCCAGCGTCCCGAACCCGTAGCCCACCGAGCGGCGGAACCCCACCGACGACGCCTCGCGGAAATACCGCGTGGGGACGGCCACCTCCGTGATGCGCAAGCCCGCCGCGACGACCTGGGCCACGAACTCCTGGTCGAACACGAAGTCGTCGCTGTTGCGGTCCCACGCGATCGTGCGCAGGAGCCGTGCAGAGTAGGCCCGGAAGCCCGAGTGGTACTCAGAGAGCCGCAGGCCGAAGGCCACGTTCTCCACGTCGGTCAGGAAGTGGTTGGCCAGCCACTTCCAGCGCGGCATGCCTCCCGCCAGCGGGTCACCCAGGAACCGCGAGCCAAGCACCATGTCCGCCCGACCCTCCCGGATCGGCGCAATCACCTGCGGGATGCGGGTCGGGTCGTACTGGTAGTCAGGGTGGACCATCACCACCACGTCGGCCCCGGCCTCCAGAGCCTCCCGGTAGCAGGTCTTCTGGTTGCCGCCGTACCCCTTGTTCTGCGAGTGGACGATCACGTCCAACCCCAGGCGCTGCGCGATCTCCACGGTCTCGTCGGAGGACACGTCATCGACCAAGATGACCCGGTCCACCACGTCGCGCGGGATGTCGTGGTACGTGCGCTCGAGGGTCTGCGCGGCGTTGTACGCCGGCATCACGACGATGACCACGGGTCCTCTCGCTCTTCACGGGTCGGGTGCGCCCGCACCACCTGCGCCGGGCCATCGTAGCGGGTTCGCCCCGCCGGGCGCACTACGATGGAGGCCTCCGCGTCGTCAGCAGTACTTCGGTCACGTGTCAGACGCGGCAGTGTCCCCCAAGAATGGCTGCATAGGAGGCGTAGCGACTACCTCGAGTGGCTCGCCCGCACGCCTGCTGGGCGTCGCTCTCAGCGCGTGATCGAGTCGCTGCTGGCCGCGCCAGCCCGCGTGGCGCCAGCTGCCCCGTCCGCGCGGCGCACGGGCTATTCCGCCGCGTTTGACGGTTTCACAGGGCCAAGACCCGCCGATTCCTGAATAGGCGCGCTGGACAGGGGAGGCTGGCCAGCGCTGTTGCTGAGGCTCGCGGGATCGCGTACCCGCCTGCCGTGCGCCGTTCGACCCGCCGCCCTACGTGTACGTGTACTGGTCCGCGGTGACGATCGGCGACGCGCCGCCCGGCGTCGTCACCTGGACGTTCACGGTGCCCGAGCCCGCCGGGCTCGTCGCAGTGATCGAGGTATCGCTGACCACGGTCACGTTCGTGGCGGCCGCCCCGCCGAAGGTGACCGACGTCGCCCCAGTGAAGTCCAGGCCGGTGATGGTCACGGAGGTGCCGCCGAGGTGGGTGCCCGTAGTCGGGCTGAGGCTGCTGACGATCGGCGCCGGGTAGGGCTGCAGCAGCTGAAGTCCGCCGTGCAGGAGGTTGATCGCCGCGTTCTCAAAGACCGCCGAGAGCGTGGCCGTCTTGGGCTCACAGTAGTAGTCGTTGTTGTAGCCGGGGTAGGCGGGAGGGTTGTCGGCCGGGTAGCAGCCTTCCTTGCCGGTGCTCTTGTCCACGCTGGTGCTCGGTTGCGAGGCCATGCTGGCGAGGAGTTGCGTGGCCTTCTTGTTGTAGAACGTGTTTCCGGCCGAGTCCTTGGTCCCGTTCGCATCCGGGCAGGTCGGGTCCGAGGTATCCAACCCGAAGCCCACGGTGTAGAGCGTGATGCCGTCGTTCTTCACGGTCGTCGCGTCCTGGTTCGCCTGCCAGCAGGTGAAGTCCGTGGCCGGCGTTGCGCTCGAGGCGTTGTCCGGCTGACCGTCCGTTTCCAAGATGATGCCCTTGGTGACGCCCGAGCGCGTGTCCGCGTCCAAGACACTCTTCGCCATCAGTAAGGGCGTGCCCAGGTCGGTGCCGGCGCCGCCAGGGTGCTTGTAGCAGCTGAGTGCCGCGACCAGGTGGCTCGAGCTCGTGGAGGCGAGCACACCGGCCGTCGAATACGCTTCCTTGTACGTGGGCGCCGGAGAGCCACTGTCGGTGCCGCTGAGGCCAACCGGGATCCATTCGTTGACGTCCGTGGTGTTGACGGTATCTGGATTGGGTTGGCCACTACTGAGTTGCACCGCCGTGACGTTGACCCCGGAGATGACGCCCGTGCAGGCCGGGGAGGTGCTCGGCCCGATCAGGCCAAGCGCCACCCGCTGATAGAGCGGCTGGTAGACCGTGAGGATCGCCTCGGCTGCAGTGACAGTGTTCGCCACGTCGGCGTCGCTCATGCTGGCGGTGCGGTCCATGATGACCACGAGATCGGTCGGGACGTTCACCGACGATCCGCACGGACCGTTGCACGCGGCGGACTGGATCGCTCCAGTGTTTCCGCTGCCCACACCGAGGACCGGGGCGAACCCGTATTTCGTCGTCTCGTTGGCCGTCACGATGACGACGTTGCACTTGTCGTAGACGCTGTTGTACTGCTTGCTTGGGTCGCATATGGAGGTACGGGTCGAGCCGGCGCCGGTGAAGTCTGTGACTAGCGGCGCCCGACCGAGCGTGCCGCTCGGGTTGCAGACACCGGCCGTGATCTGGTTCAGGTCGGCCTGGCCACTGGCATTGGCTCCGATGAGGCACTTGAATTGGATCCCACCATTCGCGACAGTGGGCAGCGGCAGGCCCGGGAAGTCAGCCTGAACGGTCGTGTTGATGAGCGTGATCAACGCGGTTTCTGCCGTCGCGCCTTGGACCGGCAGGTCGGTTCCGCCCGCAAGTGCTGCCGCGTCCATGGTGTTCTGCAGGATCTGCCGGTTATTCCTGAGCACGCCGAGATCCACGACGACGGCGGCGAACCCGAGGATGACCACCAGCATGAGGGCGAACAGGACGATGGCCTGACCCTGTTGCCGCTCGGTTCGATGTCGTCGCTGCAGCATGTCGGTTCCTTCCGTACCTCGGCATGGCCGGTGGCTACCGGGGCGAGGTGCTACTCAAGCACCATCTGGACCGTCGAGGGCAGGCTCACAGTCGACCCGAAGTACGCCGGGAAGAAGTTGTAGAACTGGTAGGTCACCGTGACCTTGATGGCGTCCCCCGGCTGCGCGTCGCCGGCGGCATTGAAGTCGCAGCTCGTCTTCGACACGATGGGGACACACGTAACCGTGTCCGTCAGGTTGGAGAGGGCGAGGCCCGGTGCTTCCGATTGCACTGTCGATGTGACGAGTGACTGCATGCTGCCCCAGCTGGCAGGGGGGACGGCAATGCCGTAGCGGGCGCCCTCGCGCGCCGCGTCGATGACGGTCATCCGGCAGTAGAGCATCCAGCCGAAGTCGAGGATGCCCACCAGCACCAGCACGAAGATCGGGATGACCAAGGCGAACTCGACCAGGGACTGGCCGCGCCCGCGCGGGCGCCTGGTGGAACCGAGTGTCGAACGGTGGCGTTGGAAGCGGGTGCACATCTCGTGTTGCCTTTCCCGTGGGGCATCGGCCGTTGCCGCGCCGGCGCTGGAGGAGCGCAGCGTCTGTCGTGCATGGCGAACGATGGCAGCGCAACCTAATACCCGACCTGACAGCGAGGTACCGCTCGACCTAGCTGATAGTCCTAGCGATAGGAGCGCAAGTGTGGAGACGCGACCGCGTGAGGCCAGTCGCGATCCCTTGATCGCCGGCAGACCGGACGACAGTGCAGGCTGATCTCACCTGGACCAAGTCTCGCGACGCCGTAGGCGGACGTGGTCACGGGCACAAGTCGGTCGCGTCCACTCGCCCAACGGCCGCCCTTACTCTTGGGCCTTTCCGCACTCGTCATTGGGGTTGCCCCGGTCTGACGGACATCCAGGATCGACCGGAAAGGCCGGGAAAGGATGTCCATCATGGACGCCATGGAGCTGCAACGACGAGCGCGCCGGTCGTTCACCGACGAGTACAAGGGGGGTGGTCGAGCTCTGTCGCGCGAGCGGCAAGTCGATCGCGGCGGTCGCCCGTGACCTAGACCTCAAGCGAGACCGCGGTGCGCCGCTCAGGTCACCCAGGCCGAGGTCGACGCGGGCCGCCGGGACGGCCTCTCCAGCGCCGATCGCGAGGAGCTCGCGCGTCCGCGCAAGGAGGCGCGCGTGCTGCGCGAGGAGCGCGACATCCTGCGCCGAGCGACGGTTTTCTTCGCCAGAGAGACCCGGTGAGCGTCGTACCCGTTCATCGCGGCGGAGAAGGTCGCAGCGCCAACGTCAGCACGGCGTGCGCCCTGCTCGAGGTCTCCCGCTCCGCCTTCAACGTCTGGCAACAGCATGTTCCCTCGGCCCGCGCCCGCTCCGACAGCCAGCTGGGCGAGGCGATCGTCGAGATCCACCGTAGCTCGCGACACACCTACGGGGCGCCCCGGATCACCGCCGCGCTGCGCCGTCGGGGATCTGGGTGAGCCGCAAGCGGGTGGCGCGGAAATACCTCGTGGGGACAGCCACCTCCGTGATCCGAAGCCCCGCCGCAACAACCTGGGCCACGAACTCCTGGTCGAACACGAAATCGTCGCTGTTGCGGTCCCAGGCGACGGCGCGGAGGAGCTGTGCGGAGCAGGCGCGGAAGCCCGAGTGACACTCGAAGAAGATGCGCAGTCGGATGCTACTGGACGACGCGAGAGGTCACCGCTCGCTAAGCCCGATCTCGAACGCGCCGCGTGCCAGAATGCCGCCAATGCCGTTGGTGACGTGGGCTCCACTCAGGCGCGCGCTGGCCCAGCTCCCTGCGATCCTCATTCTCGGGCTGTTATCGGCTGCCATCGTTCATCAGGCCATCGGCATCGCGAGGGCCTTCTCCGTCGGCTCGGACCTCACGATCCCCCTGCTTGCCGCGCAACGCTGGACGCAGGGCCAGCCGGCCTACCTCGCTTCGGCGTTCCTCAACCTGCCCCCCAAACCGCTGCCCTTCCTTTATCCGCCCTACCTGCTCCCGTTCCTCGTGCCGCTGCTGCACGTGCCACGCCCCGTAGTGCTGGCCCTCTGGGAGCTCGTATGTCTCCTGGCGGCCCTCGCGACGCTCCACCGGTTCGCAATCCCGCGCAGGTGGTGGCCCTTCGCAATCGCCTGGACGCCGCTTGCCGAGGCGATCTGGAACGGCAACTTCCACGTGTTGCTCCTTGCGGCCTTTGCCTGCGCCTTCTGGCAACGTCCCGGAGCCCAAGCGTGGGCCCCCAAGCCACGCCGGATCGACGCGGAGCCCGGTTCGCTTCGCCTCGGCCTGCTCGCCACGGCCGTCGGCGCGGTGAAGGTCGCGCAGGTGCATGCATGGGTCCTTATGGCCCGGTGGAACTGGCGGGCGGCCGCCGCAGGCGCTGCCGTGTTCGCGCTCATCGTGCTGGCCACGCTCCCCTTGACGGGGCTATCGATCTACGTGGACTGGCTGCACCAGCTCCAGCGGGCTGCCAACCCGGCGTGGCGCAGCATTGGCTGGCCGCTCGCCGAGTATCTCCCCGAACCCGTGCCCCTCGCGATCACCCTCGCGTCGGTGCCGACGGTTGCGCTGCTGCCCAAGCGAGACGGCGCCGCCTGGGCCGGGCTCCTGATGATCGCGGCCTCGGCCACGATCCTCAACTACAGCTGGATCTTCGCGTTGCCCGCCATGCTCAGAGTGCGCCGCGAGGTTGCCCTGCTGGTGGCGCTCGGCTGGACCACGTATCAGCCGGGCCTGTCGTGGGCAGCGTTTGTCCTCCTGGCGAGCTCGTTGCTCGCCTCGTACCGGTTCTCGGCCCTCTCCACGCAGGTCAGCACGGGCGCTCTCACCGTGCCCGGCCCCGATAGAACCGCCGCCGCCTGACGAGATCACGCGTCTTCAGCGTGCGACTGGCGCCCGATGGACCGATGGCCGACGGAATGCCCAGGGGATCGCGCTCGCTCGGTCGCCGAGCGCCGTCGTAGACCGCGCCCGCAGCGCCGGCGGCGCCCCAAGCAGCACCGAGGTCCCCATGACCCACAGGGCCGGCAGCGCGATCATGGCGGCCAGCGGCACAGCCCAGGAACGGTCGGCCCGCGCTCCCCAGGCCACGACCAGGGCGGCCCACGAGAACGCGGAGTACAAGCGGCGCGTTGCTCAGCACGCGGCGGTCACCGGCGTGCTGGCGCTGGACGAAAGCACGCGGAGCCATTCCGGCCACCACGCGGGCACGAGCGCGAAGGAGCAGATGACGAGGGGCCCGGTCACGCCGAACGCGATCGCCAGCGAGCGCCATTCGCAGCGCACGGCGAACCACAACAGCCCCATGCCGGGCGTCACCTTCGAAAGCAACGCGAACGACCCCGTGGCCGAGTGCTGGACCCGAGCGCAATCGCCGTGGCCAGCAGGTTGTGGTGGTGTCCGGTGGCCACATAGCCCAGCATGGGCGGCAGGCGATGAGCGCGATGGCCCAGGTCCGGGCCAGGCACACGAGACACAGCACGTCGAGCGCCATTGGCAGCACGCGCACGAGACCGAAGGGCAGCAGGTGCAGCGGCAGGGCGATGAGGGCGGCCACCGGAGTGTAGAGGAACGCGTCGCGCTGGCCTAAGACGGCAGGCACGGATGGGAAGCGTTCACGGCCTGACACGCGTGGACATCGTCAGAAGGCGCGTACAGGGCGCACCAGACCAGCGCGATCACGCCGAGCCCCGTGAGATCATCGCGCACAGCGCGGACGCGCAGCGGCCTCAGGACCCTTTGTCCCAGCCGGCCAGTCGCGCCCTCCAGCTCGATCGCCCACGTACGCAAAGCCTATTAGGGTCGGGCAACCCCGTGCCGTGCGTCGACAGTCCTGCCTCGCATGGCGGTTGGGCGGGTCGGAGCCTGCTACGATCCCGGGCGCCGAGGGGCGTTGGCACGTGCGCCGCTGCGTGTCACGCCACACAGGGCCGAGGAGTGGCCATGGTCATGTCCGCCCCCGATCGCGCGTCTGCCGCCGCGCGTGAGCGGTGGTGGAACCTCCTGTGCTTCACCCTCGCGTTCGTCGCGCTGGGGTACGGCCTGCTCGTCCTGTACGTCTACGGGCCATTCATCGATACGCGATCGTTCTGGCTGCCATGGTCGCGTCCGATCTACGAACCCGGCCTCCCGCTCTGGATCCCCCATTTCGTGGAGTCACCGGTGCTCGCGCTGGTCCTGCGGCCCCTCGGCGCGCTGCCCTTTTGGGTGTTCGCCACCGCATGGACGGCGCTCGCCGGGGCGACCTACTGGTGGCTGCTGCGACCGCTTCCTGCGGCGCCGCGGCTGATGGCCTTCCTCGCGGGGCTCGCATTCGCTCTGAATGGGAACGTGGAGTGGGCGCTCGCGCTCATGGTCGTGGTCGGCATGACACAGCCGTCGGTGTGGCTGCTCGCCGCCTTCACCAAGATCGCGCCCTTCGTGGGCTTCGGCTGGTTCGTGCTGCAGCGCGACTGGCGAGCCCTCGCGACGACGTCCTTCGTCGGCGCGCTGCTGGTCGGGGCGTCAATGGCACTCTTGCCCGGTGCGTGGTCGACATGGATCGGAATGCTCTGGGCGTTCCGCGGCCAAACGGCGCACGCCGGGCTCCTGATACCGGCCATCCCATTGGTGCCGCGGCTTGCGCTCGCCGTGGCGGTACTCGCCTGGGGGGTCGCACGACGACAGCCACTCGCGCTCCCGATCGTTTTGGTGCTCGCGCAGCCGGACCTCCAGCCCTGGATGCTGGGCTATCTCGCGGCCGCTCCCAGGCTGCGTGCAGGATCCATCGGCGTCGCTTCGCCGCCACCGACCCGCGCCTCGGCCGCTCCCGCTACCCGCGCTCCCAGCGCCAGGGCCTTGGATACTCCCCGATCGTCGGGATAGACGTGCGCCAGGCTCGCATGGAAGAGGCCGGGCAACCCCGTTTCGACCGGCAGTCCCGGCATGGGGCCGCCGACCCGCGGCACCGGCTGGGCGAAGGGGTCGCGGGTGACGTGCACGTCGCGGATCCAGTCGGGCTCAAAGCGCGGGTTGAGGGCACGCAGGGCGGGGATCACGGCCGCCACCAACGCCTCGGGCGTCGCGCTCCACGTGGTGCTGTCGCGATCGACGTAGTGCGCCAGGTACACGAGCGTCCGGCCGCCGTAGCGCTCGGGCGGGATCAAGTTGGTGTGCTCGATGATCCCCACGCAGCCCAGACCCAGACGATCAGTGACGTTCACCCAGTAGTAGGGGCTCACGGGACGGGACAGCTCGAGTAGCGCGCAGACGATCCCCCGGTAGGGGATCGCGCGCACGGTCGAGGCATACGGGTCGGGCAGCGCCACGAGCCGCTCCAGGATGGGCCCGCTTACGGCGGCGATCACCACCGGGGCGACCAGGCAGGCCGGGCCCTCGGGGCCCTGCAGGTCGATCTCCCAGCCTGCGGCGGTGCGGCGGAGGGCCTGCACAAGCGTGGACGTCCGTAGCTCGACCCCGTCGGCGACGAGGCGCGTGGCGTAGGCTTCGGCCAAAGTCCCGAGGCTGCCGCGGAGGTACCCCAACCGGTCGCCGGTGGCCTGGCGTGCCCCGCCGCGCTGGCGGATGCGGGCCACCAGCCAGGCCATCGCGACCTGATCGGCGTGCGGCCCGAACTTCGCCTCGAGCAAGGGCTGCCAGAGCGCCTCGTAACCGCGGCGTCCGAACCAGCGCGGGCCCTCGACCGAGACGGGGGCGCGGTCAAGACGCCGCCGGTCCGCGCGGACCAGCTGGACCCCGGTGGCGGCCGCCGTGCGCAGGCGCTCGAGCGGCGTCAGCGGGGCGAAGCGGAGCAGGTCGAGCGGGCTGTCGAACGGGAAGGTCCGGCCCCGGTGCAGGACGGCCATGGGCCCCCTGCGCCACTCCAGCCGCTCGGAGAGGCCCAGGCGCTCGATCAGGGCGCGGGCCTCGCGATCCTGCGGAAAGAGGTGGTGGTAGTAGGGCTCGATGGGCTCGTCGGCCACGCGGATGGCCCGTGCCAGGCCGCCCACGCCGGGTGACGCCTCCACCACAGTGACGGAGCGGCCAGCCTGCCGCAGTTCGTCGGCCGCGGCCATGCCTGCCATGCCCGCACCGATGATCACCGCGTCAGTCGGCCGATCGGCCACCCCGTACTCCCTCGCCCCACATCCCACCCCGCCAGCGCAGTATCGCCGACGCTGAAAACCGATCCAGTCCCCCTGGCGTCACAATTCGGGTTCGCTCGACGCGGCCTTCAGCTCACGGCCTTTCCCGAATTGCGATCGTGACTCCGGACCACTGTAGACCACCCTCCACCCCGGAGTCTGGACAAGGCTGGGCCGCGGCGGAGCGGAAAAGTCAGACCTCTTCCTGCGCGAGCCGGCAAGCGGCGCCAGGAACTTCACGTCGATCTGGACCCGGTGCCTGAGGCTGTGGTTTCTCGTAGCGCTTCGGGCGGTCGCAATGGCGGCGGTAGCGCTGGGAGGCGGGCAGCCGGCTCATGTCAAGGCGCCTCGGGGATCCGCCAGATCCCCGACGGGCTCTCGCTTGATGTCGTGGTATCGCTCGAGGTACATGGCGATCTTGTGCGGGCCGAGTGGTAGGTCTGGCGTAGGTACATGGTCTTGCCCACCACCTCGACCGTCGTGGCCCGCGGGCTGACGTGTGGCCTCGACGAGCCGTCGCGCAGCGCCGCCAAGCCGCCCTGCTCATAGCGCCGAACCACTTGTAGTAGGCCTGCCGACTGATCCCGTAGTGGCGACAGGTCTTCGAGACGTTGTGCGTCACCTCCTGCGCCTGGCATATCACCGCCAGTCGGTGCGCAGCCCGTTGGTCCATGGGGTTCCCGTTCGGTCACTGGTCCGCCTCTCGGCCAGAGGACCCGATGTGTACACCACCTCCGTTAGTTCTATAGGGGACAGCGCGCTGGCGAGCAGCGGCCCAAGATACGCCGCCACCTAGTGCCCGCGCACCAGGTGTGTGCTGGCGCGGCATACGCCTTTCGATCTCCGCGCCGCCGAACTCCGGCTTGACGAGATAAGAGCTCACCACCTGGGACTTGACCAGAAAGCGGTGCGTGGAAGCAACCCATCTCTGGGAAATTCGACGAGGATGTGCTAGTACTTTTGGCCCCACGGGTGTGGTGGAACGGAGCTTGACTGGGTCCGGGGGCCAGGCCCCGCGGGGCACTCACGGACGGGAGGTACGGTATTGATGGACTGGGCTTTGGCGATCCTGAGGGGACCCGACGATGGTCAGGGCCTTGCAGAGTACGCCCTCATTCTTGCGCTGATCGCGGTCCTCGCCATCGCCGCTCTGTTGTTCCTGGGCGGCAATATCCAGACCATCCTGAGCAACGTCGGTACATCCATCTGACGCGCCCAGGGCAGCAAGAGAAGCCGTCGGCGCCATCGCTGGCGGCTTCTCCACCTTCTGCGCACGAGCTGGACGCTAGCGAACCAACCCCAAGAAGACGTCCGAGGCGAACCCCGCCACTCCGAGGGCTGTGGCCAGCAGGACCGCCGGCAGGAGGCCAGCCGGGAACCGCCGGGCGACCCACAGGAGCACCAGCACTAGCGTGGCGGTCACTATCAGTTTCATCAGGGCGACACCGGCGGCGCCACTGGAGACGTACAGTACCCGCGCGAATGGGTTGCTCTCCACACCGACGCCAACTCGGGCCACGGCCGGCGCGAAGGTCACCAGATCGAGCAGCTGCACGATGACCACCTAGGCGATCAGGGTCGCGTTCCGGGTCGAGATCGATCGTAGCGCGCACGGCTCCTTCGGCAGGGGTCATCCAAAATCGATCATTCCGGCTTGGTGTCCCGCCCGTCTGTAGGACATCAGTCCGGCCCAGCCGCACCCCAGTACCCAGCTACTTTCCGGAAACCCCAGGCGCGCGGGCACCTCGCCCAACCCCGCCGTCCCGCAGTGGCGACCGGGAGGCGATGCGGGTCCTCCTCTGCACGCGTGAGGGTGCCGTCTTGAGCCGGACGCGGGCGATCACCCGTCTCCACGAGCTCGTGGGCAATGCACCAGAGGGAATCCGCAACCAGCTCCGCATCCTCATAACCGACGACCTCCTAGAGCGCTGTGCACGCCTGCGGACAGGCCGGGCCCAGTCGAGCGAACACCGCGCGACGATCACGGCTCTCCGCTCGACGGCCCGCCGAGCGCTCGCCATAGAGGCCGAGGCGGGCGACCTCGAGTCGGCCCTGGAACTCCTCGTCGCGCGCGTCGCCCCGGAGCTGATCGCCCAGCCCGGCGTGGGGGTGATCAGCGCGGCGCGCCTGCTAGAACGCCTGGTCGCATGCGGGGCGGATCCGGAGCGAGGCCGCCTTCGCCAGCCTCGCCGGCGTCTCGCTGATCCCCGCCTCCCTTCGACCCCGACGCGCGGCCCTCGTCGGGGCCTTGGTCAGCTCCCGCTATGAGCGACGCTCGCTCGTCGTCAGCTCGAACAAGGCGTTCTCCGCGTGGGCCGAGATCTTCGGAACCCGGTCGCGGTCGCCGCGGTGGTCGACCGCCTCGTGCATCACGCCGAGGTGATCGTCCTCAAGGGCGAGCCACATGGCCTGGCACTGACCTGCTCAGGTTTGGGCCGGCGATTCCTGCTCGGGTTTGGACCGGCGCTGACATGCTCCGGGCCGGACGACAAGCCGAATTCTGGTTTTCCCCGCAATGCCACAGGGAAACCGGCCGAGCGAGTCTCTCATTCGAGCCGAAGATGATCGACGTCGAGACCGCCTTGCAAGGATGCGAAAGATTTCCTCGCGGAGGCCCGCGAGGCGCGCGGCGCACCCAGGACCATCAGGGTCACGTCCCATACCGTGGTGTCACAGCGCAGGTGGCCGATAACGAGAACGGCCACCGCGTCATCCTCGCGTCGTCTGGCTAGGAACCGACGACATGGAGGGGCACCACGATGGCCACAGACAGGATGGCCGTGCTCGACACGGTGCGCAAGGCGATCGCCACTGGCGACACCGACTTCCTGCGCGAGGGGGTGCGCGTGCTCGCCCAGGCGGTGATGGAGGCCGAGGTCACCGAGCTCACGGGGGTGCCACACGGCGAGCGTGACCCGGAGCGCCGGCTGACCCGCCGCAACGGCTATCGCGAGCGACGCTGGGACACTCGGGTCGGCACCGTCGAGCTCGCCATTCCGCGCGTGCGCGACGGCAGCTACTTCCCGAGCCTTCTTGAGCCCCGTCGACGCGCCGAGCGGGCCCTCCTCGCGGTGATCCAGGAGGCCTATGTGCTGGGGGTCTCAACCCGCCGGGTGGAGGATCTGGTGGAGGCCCTCGGCATCGCCGGGATCAGCAAGAGCGAGGTCAGCCGCATCTGCGCCGCCCTCGACGCCGAGGTGGAGGCCTTCCGGCATCGCTCGCTCACAGGTGAGCGCTACCCGTATGTGTTCCTCGATGCCACCTACGTGAAGGTGCGGGACGCTGGGCGGGTCGTCAGCATGGCCTGCCTGGTGGCCATCGGGGTGGCCGCCAGCGGGGAGCGCCGCGTGCTGGGCCTCGACCTCGCGGCCGGCAACGACGAGGGCAACGCCTGGTCAGGCTTCGTGCGTGGCCTGTTGGAGCGCGGTCTCTGTGGCGTGCGCCTGGTGATCAGCGACGCCCAGCGAGGGATCGTGGAGGCCGTGCACGGCCAGCTGCTCGGCGCGGGGTGGCAGAGGTGTCGCGTGCATGCCACCCGCAACTCGCTCGATCTCGTGCCCCGCGGCTCCCAGGACATGGTGGCGGCCGCCATCCGCAGCATCTTCGAGCAGCCCGATGAGCACTCGGCATCTGAACAGCTGCGTCGGGTGGCGGACGGCCTGTCTGCCCGCTTCCCGATGGTGAGCGAGCTGCTCCTCGATGGCGAACCCGACCTCCTCGTGCACTTCACCTTCCCCGAGGCCCATCGCCGCCAGATCAGGAGCACCAACCCTCTCGAGCGCCTGAACAAGGAGATCAAACGCCGCACCGCCGTCGTCGGCATTTTCCCGACGCGCGCCAGCGTGCTCCGCCTCGTCGGCATGGTCCTCGCCGAGCAGGATGACGAGTGGCAGGACGGACGGCGCTACTTCAGCCCCGAGTCGATGGCCTTGATCGACGCGCTCCCTCACGAGGAGGTGCCGGCGTTGCTGATGGCGAGTTAAGTGAGCGCGAGGATGACGCACTGTGACACCACGTCCCGGGACTTGACCACCATCAGCTGCGCTCAACGCCCGAAACAGGCTTCGAGCACTCCTGTAGATTGCCGGAATGGCCCGGCTTCGAGCAGCGATTGCTCCCTGGACGTCGCTGAGCGGCGCTGTGGGCGCGTGGCTGCTCGCCTGCGGCGTTGCGCTGTCAGTCCGCCCGCAGTGGGACCCAGACTACTGGTGGCACATCTCGGTGGGCGATTGGATACTCGACCATCGAAACGTGCCCCACGCCCAATGGATCAGCTGGTTCGCCGACGTGGACCACTGGCTCGACCAGGAGTGGGGGTCCGAGCTCATCATGGCGGCCCTCAATCGGGCATTCGGGACGCTCAGCAGCGTCGCGTTCTTCGGCCTGGTCACGATCGCCATCTGGCTCGTCTTCTTGTCAATCGTCCGGATGCTGTTACGCGAGCACGCCACGCCGCTGGCGCTTGGCGCAAGCGTCCTGGTCGCCTCGCTCATAGCCCTGCCTGTCTGGGGACCGCGACCCCAGCTGTTCACTACGCTCTGGGCGCTCGTCGTGGTCCGGCTCGCGTACGGCTACTTGATGCGAGGCCAAACCCGGCTGATCTGGCTGCTCCCAATAGTCACCGTCGTGTGGGTGAACACCCACCTTGGCTCGATCCTGCTCCTGCCTGCGGTGCTCCTTGCGATCACACTCGGCGACGTGCTTGAGCGACGTCGGCAGCGGGTTGCTGTCGCATCGCCCTACCGGCCGTACCTGGCGGCCATCGGGGTCTCGCTTCTGGTAGTGCTGGTAAATCCGTACACCTTCGATGCGTACCTTTTCCCATTCCAAAGCGCCTTCCGACTCGTCGGCAGCGGCATCGCGGAGTGGCAGTCACCCGACTTCCACCTACTGACCATGCGGCCCGCCCAGCTCTTTGTCGCCGCGGGGGTTGCCCTGCTCGTCCCCCTCGGCGCCCGGCGCACCGAGATGCGGGGTCTCTTCCTTGCTTCTGGCCTGCTCCTCCTGGGCCTCGAGTCGGTACGGTTCCTGGGCCAGTACGGCCCGATCGCAGTTGCCGTGCTCAGCCCCTCCCTGGCACTAGGCACCGAGCGACTGGCCGCACGGATTCGACCAGCTGCCCGGGGCGTCACGGACGCCGAGAAGCGCACGAGCTGGTTATGGGTGGTGGGATTGGCCCGCGTGATGATCATGCTGGCGACGCTCGCGGTGCTTGCGTCTATTCCGCAGATCGCGCTCAATTCGACGGAGCAGGCGCAGGAGACCGCGGCCACCCAGCCCGTCGAAGCGACGCCGGTGCTGGCCCGCTGGCTCGCGTCGCATCGCGATGCGCGAGTCCTGAACACGTACGAATGGGGCGGCTATCTGAATCGAGAGCTCGGCGTACAGGTCGCCGCGTATGGCGCCACCGACGTGTACAGCGCGTCGCGGTTTCGCGAGCTGACTGACCTGCTTACGCTCCAGACTGATCCGCGACCGATCCTTGCCCGCGAGCACGTCGGCGTCGTGATCCTGCAAGGCGACAGTGCGCTCGCTCAATGGTTCGCGGTGGCGCCGGACTGGCGGTTGCTCTACAAGGACAGCCTTGCAGTCATCTTCGTGCCGAAGGAGTAGCGTGGGCCGCCAGCTGAAGGCATGGGCCCGCTTACGGCGGCGATCACCACCGGGGCGACCAGGCAGGCCGGGCCCTCGGGGCCCTGCAGGTCGATCTCCCAGCCTGCGGCGGTGCGGCGGAGGGCCTGCACAAGCGTGGACGTCCGTAGCTCGACCCCGTCGGCGACGAGGCGCGTGGCGTAGGCTTCGGCCAAAGTCCCGAGGCTGCCGCGGAGGTACCCCAACCGGTCGCCGGTGGCCTGGCGTGCCCCGCCGCGCTGGCGGATGCGGGCCACCAGCCAGGCCATCGCGACCTGATCGGCGTGCGGCCCGAACTTCGCCTCGAGCAAGGGCTGCCAGAGCGCCTCGTAACCGCGGCGTCCGAACCAGCGCGGGCCCTCGACCGAGACGGGGGCGCGGTCAAGACGCCGCCGGTCCGCGCGGACCAGCTGGACCCCGGTGGCGGCCGCCGTGCGCAGGCGCTCGAGCGGCGTCAGCGGGGCGAAGCGGAGCAGGTCGAGCGGGCTGTCGAACGGGAAGGTCCGGCCCCGGTGCAGGACGGCCATGGGCCCCCTGCGCCACTCCAGCCGCTCGGAGAGGCCCAGGCGCTCGATCAGGGCGCGGGCCTCGCGATCCTGCGGAAAGAGGTGGTGGTAGTAGGGCTCGAGTGACGCGATGAAGCCGTGCGCAGCGACGCGGTCCGCCGCCGGGTGACGACGATGCGGGCCTCGCGGCTAAGGACCGTTTCATAAGAGGCGGAGGCTCATTGTCGGCAAGCCAGACCGGCGAGTCTACCGGCCTGCGGAGCCCGACAGCCCGACACACGCGCCCACGGCCGGCTGCCGGAAGGCGCTACAAGGACGAACGATGACGCCCACCCGCGGCGGCCAGGCCAGTGCTGCGAACACCGTGGCGCACGTGTTCGGCGTCAGATGCAGCACCGCTCGTTACGTTGCATCGGGCATGGATAGAGCGCCTGCGCTGGACTCGAGCGCGGAGACCAGCGGCGCAAGTGGCGTGGGTACGGAGCGGGGCCGCGACTGCACCAGCGGAACGCCCACTATGTCTCGGCCACGCCACAAGCGGGAGCACCCCGACCAGCATCGAGAGACTCGTCCACCACAGGACCGGGAGCGCCAGCGTTGCCGCAACAGGCACCGTCCAGCGGCGATCCGAACGGGCACCCCATGCGCCAAATGCGAGCGCCGCCGGGACTCGCACCGCAAGCGGGATCGGGAAGGACTGCGCGGTCGTACGCCCGACACTTCCGGCCAGCGTCGCGAACCAAGCCGGCCACCAGGTGGGCTCGATCACGAGGGAGGCCACCGAGAGGATGACAGTTGCCCCGAGCGCGATCGCGAGCGAACGCCATTCACGGCGGATCGCGAACCATATGAGCCCGACGCCCGGCGTGACCTTCGTCAGCAAAACGAAGGACCACGCGGCGGGGCGGCGGAAACCCGCGACGATCGCGGCAGCCATGAGCAGCTGCACGTTGCCAGCGTAGAGTTCAAGAGCCACGGGGGGAAAGAGAACCACCAGCGCAAGCGCCCACGGCCCCGCTAGGTAGACGAGGCAGGCGAGATCGAGGCCGATGAACAGGATGCGAGCGGCACCGAACGAGAGCAGACGCAGCGGCAGCGCGGCTAGTGCGGCGACTGGGCTGTACAGGAAGGCGTCCTGCGCGCCTATAAGAGCGCCGTAGGGATGCGCCGGGTTGACGGACCAGTAAGCGTGCACATCGACGCCGGGCGAGGCAAACGCCACCAGAACCAGTACCGCCAGGCCGACCAGCGTTAGCCCGTCACGGGCCGCTCTTCGGTACGTTTCCGAACGGACTCGTTCCAGCAACTACGTTGCCCTTGCCGCAACCGCCATGGTTCTCCTGCTGCGCCATCTTAGCCCGTCACAAGCGCCCCAAGCCGGGCGACTGCCCTACCCCGAAGCTGGGGACGCGAGGCTCCGCTGGCAGCTGTCAATGGCCGCTGCCCGCTCACCTGGGCCGCTGCCCGCTTGCATGGAATTGCGTGCTGGCGCCCGCGGGTCTAGGATGCGGCGGCGCAGTGGTGCCCGTGCGCACAAGTTGCCGGCGCGGTCGCGGGCCGGATCCTCCGCCAACGCGACCGGCGAGACAATGACATCTTCCGACCGGGGGTGTCAGGGGGACCGTGACCGAGCGTGGCGTGGTCACCGTGGTCCTGGTAGAGGCCGCGCTCTTCCTAGTGGCGCTGGCGGTCTTCGGGGCGCTCGTGGCTGTCCTCAGGACCCGCGCCGCCGTGCGGAACCGGCAGGGGAACGCCGAAGGGAAGATCCGCGACGAAGCCGCCACGGCGGAACGTGTCAACCGCCGCCTTGCGGAACTCACCCCGAGCCAGCAGGGGCCGGGCCCACGCGCCGCGTCTGCCCTCGGGGCACCGGCCACAACCCCCCGGGCAGTAGCTGTGAGCGGCCGACGGCGCCCGCGGGGCGGTCCCGTCGCGCTCGCGGCGGCCGGCATCTTGGCGGCCCTGGTGGTGGCAGTGCTGACGCCACATGCGGCCCCTGGTGGCGTACTGGGTGTCCGGGGCGTTCCCGCGACCAGCACGCCGCCCGGGCCGGGAGGCCGGGCCTCCGCGGGCTCCCCCAGCCTGCTATCAGCACTGAGTCCTATGCGTGCTGGCAGCACGCCGGCCGCGGCAACGCAGACTCTGGCACCGACGCCGATAAACAGTCCCCCGTCGCCGACCCCGACGTCCTCATCGGCGGTCGCGCCGGCCGGCACGACCGGACAGACCACCGTGAGTCTCTGCGACGCCACACACTGTGTCGTCTACGTGGTGCGCTCGGGGGACACCGTTGCGGGCATCGCGCGACGCTTCGGCGTCTCCGTTGCGGCCATCCTGGCCGTCAACCCGCAACTTCGGGACCCTAACCTGATCGTGACGGGGCAAACGCTCTTGCTGCCGTCGACGACCCCATAAGTCCGAGCTGGGGCCAGCTGCCGCCCGGTGCTGGTGACTCAGGCCATGGAGCTCGGCGCGATGTTGCTCGCCTCCGACGCTTGATCCGAACTCACTCGGATGGTTCGGCTTCGTGACCGCGACAACTACCGTCGGAGCTCCGAGCATGGCGCAACGAGGTGTGGGTGGTGCCGGGTGGGACGGCCGCCGCGGTCCCAGTCGCCTGGCTGTTAGCCGATC
Source organism: uncultured Chloroflexia bacterium (assembly GCA_963835945.1). Classification (GTDB taxonomy): domain Bacteria; phylum Chloroflexota; class Limnocylindria; order Limnocylindrales; family CSP1-4; genus JAJYNJ01. The sequence continues at coordinate 13,269 of CAWIHR010000016.1, read as the reverse complement.
TTGGTCGCGATGGCGCCGCTCGGCCTCACGCGCAGCGCCGATCGTCAGGGCTGTGCCGGTGCAAGCTGATCGGCCTCCGGCCAGCTCGCTTTGCGGCACTGTCCGCCCGCCCAGCCGGCTAGTGTCGCAGCGCGCCGATCCCTCGGTGGTTCCCACTAATGGATGGCCGCTTGACAACGGCGCTGAGGAGTCTCGCGCGTCCCCCGAATAGCGACACCAGGACTTCAGTGCTGGGTCCTCCGGTGCCTACGTGCACCACCCGGCAGGCGCTGGCGGGCGTCAGGTGCGCGGCCAGTACTTCCGGCCCCCTTGCGTTGGCAGCGATGGGGCAGGACACTTGGCGGATCATCACGGTGGCACGTATCAGGTGACAGCCTGAGAAAGAAGGGAGGGCAGATCAAAGACATGCAACGACTGCTGGTCAACGTCGGGTACTACTGGGGCGAGTTCCGGGCGCACGCGCTCACCGTCCTCACCAGTCGGCCCGTGAACGGGCAGGGTCTTGCCGAATACGCACTCATCCTCGCGCTCATCGCGGTCCTCGCGATCGCCGCGCTCATCTTCCTCGGCGGCAAGATCAACGGCGTCCTCAGCAGGGTTGGAAGCTCCATCTAGGGACGCCCGACCTGCGGTGCGCCGGTCGTAGTTTCAGGACAAGTTCAGCGATCCGGCCAATACTTCGGATCGTTCCTCCTCTCCTCCTCCCTCAGACCAGGGGAACGACAGACCAGAGCCCCCGGCCCCCACGCCGGGGGCTCGTCGTTGTCAGGCGAACCGGAGGTCATGGAGCGAGCCGGTCGGGTGCGTACCCTCCTCGGCGAGCACGAGCGCGAGCAGTTCGCGCGCTACCAAGACCACCCTCGAGCACAGCCTATCCCGGACCCTGGCAAAGTCGCCTCTGCTGCAGGCGGCCGGAGCCGGAGAGCCGACGGTCACCGTAGTGTGGGGCGGCGAGAGCGCCGGCGGCTAGAATGGCTTCGTTCGGCAGAAACGGCTGGACGCCGTTTTCGGGTTCGCCTCGAACAGCAGCCTGCATGCGCACAGGGTCATCCCAAGAGGCGAGCCTCAGTCAACAGAGCACGCCGAGCGCGCCGATGGCCAGCTCGACCACTGAACCTGCAGCATCGACTCCAGTGCGACAGGCCGCCATTTGCGGAGGTGGTGCCGCGGTCGTAGGCTGGCGCGCGACGACGGCGCCGAGCCACTGGCGCCCCCGATGCGCCAGGCGTCGAGCATCGGGGGCGAGGGCTGGGAGAGGATGAGCACGGAGACTCGAGTCGCGCGCTGGGTGTCTGCCGCAGTCTCGCTGTCGCTGCTCGCGGCAGCGCTGCTCACGGTGACGCCGGCGGCCGTCAACGCGGCCGCGGTATCGGACGCCTGGAGCGCCCAGATCGGAAGCGCCGGGGCCAACGGGTGGGCAACCATCGAGCTGTACACCACGGGCACGGGATGGCTCGTCCTGCGGCTGCAGAAGCTGCCGGCCGCGACAAGGCTGCCCGTCAGCCTCTCCGCGGGCACCTGCGCCGCCGCGGGGTCAGTGCTCCTGCAGCTGCCCCCCATCACCACAAGCAGCGCCGGCGCGGCGGCGCGCCTGAACGGCCTCACGGCAGCCCAGACCAGCGCCATCAGCGCAGCCACCGTGGGTGCCGGCACCTTCGCGCTCCGCGTCGGCACGGGCTCGGCGGCGGCCTGCGGCGAATTCAGGGCCTTCCCGGTCCAGCCGTACGTCGCGGCCACCATGACGGTCGGCGGTCTCCCGCACGGGATCGTCGTGGCACCCTCGGGCGTGTGGGTCACGAACTACCTGGACGACACCCTCTCGCGCATCGATCCAGCCACGAACGACGTCCTTCAGACGGTGCGCCTTCCCCTCAGCGGGAACGCCGGACCCGAGGCGCTCGCCTTCGGCGAGGGGTTCCTGTGGGTCACCGTGACCAACTTTGACGATAGCGGGAACCCGCTCGCCGGGTCGCTTCTGCGGATCGATCCCAGCAACGGCCAGGTGCAGGCTGTGACCGCGGTCGGCCGCACGCCCCTGGCCATCGCGGTCACCCCCGGGGCCGTATGGGTCGCGGCCGCCGACGACAACACGCTCGCGCGCATCGACGCGGTCACCGACGCGGTGACGACGATCCCCGTGTGCACCAACCCGGTCGGGGTGACGTCCGGCTTCGGCGCGGTGTGGGTCGCCTGTGCCGATGGGTCGCTGACGCGCATCGACCCGGCCACGAATGCGGTGGTGGCCACGATCCACGCCGGGACGACCGGCGGGTGGGTAGCCGCCGGCGACACCGCCATCTGGATGGCGAACGAGGGTGACGAGGACACCGCGGACGGCACCGTCACGCGCATCGACCCGGCCACGAATGCGGTGGTTGCCCGCGTCCCCGTGGGGTCTCAGCCGTGGGCCGTCGCCTTCACGAGCGGGAGCCTCTGGATCGGACTGGCCGGCACGCCGACGGTTGTGCGCGTCAGCGCCATCACCAACACGGTGCTGGCCCAGATCACGCTGGACGCGCCCGTCTACGCGATCGCGGCGACGGATGGCGCCATCTGGGCGGCCCAGGATCTCGAAGCACCAGACCTGAGTTCGCCTGTGCCACCTGGCGAGGTCACTCGCCTCGACTACTCCGGCCTGACGCGGGGACCGTTCTAGATCCCGTCATTGACGACGCCGCGCCCAGCAGGCGGCGACACTCGGATCGGCGCAGGGCACGCAGGTCAGTAAGTAACGTCGTGACGGCGGCATCGACTTCGTGACGATTAGGGCTTGCCGCGGGGCGTACTAGGACCGCGACAGCCCGATCGGCGTGCTCGACGGATACTGGACCGATGCCAGCGTCCTGTTCTCAAGGCCCCACCACGTCAATCCGATGGTAATGCCCGTAGTGACCCCGTCCGCGGGAGGTCCGAGCGCCGACGATCGCTGGCTGGAGAGCGAACCCGCCCTCGTGGAGGCCTTGCGCGACGAGATCCTCGCCGCGGGCCCGATCACCTTCGCCCGCTTCATGGAGCGTGCCCTGTACGAGCCCGGCTTGGGTTACTACATGGTGCCCACCGCCCGCGCCCGGCGCGAGGGTGACTTCCTCACCGCGCCGGAGGCCCACACCCTCTTCGGCCGGACGCTGGCCAGCCAGGTGGCGGAGTGCTGGCGGCGGCTCGCCAGGCCGCCCCGCTTCACGCTGCGCGAGTACGGGGCAGGGTCGGGGGCCCTGGCGGCTCCCCTGCTCAGCAGCCTGCGTGACGAGGCACCTGAGGCGTACGCGGCACTGACGTACCAGCCCGTGGAGGTGAACCCCCACCGACTCGCCGAGCTGCAGGCGCGCCTCGAAGCGGAGGGGACCGCCGATCGGCTGGACCCGGGCATCTGGGACGCGCGCCTGCAGGCCGACGCGGCGCCAGAGCCGATCACCGGCGTGGTGCTCGCCAACGAGTTCCTCGACGCGTTCCCCGTGCACCGCCTCGAGGGCCGCCACAAGGGCTTGGTGGAGATCGGCGTCGGCTGGCGCGACGGCTGGTTCACAGATCAGGAGATCCCGCTCTCGACCCCCGAATTGGGCGCGTATCTCGAGCGGGTCGGCGTCGTGCTGGCAGAGGGCCGTCGCGGAGAGGTGAACCTGGGGGTCCGCCGCTGGATCGAGGGCGTGGGCCGGGATCTCGAGCGAGGGTGGGTGATCGTCATCGACTACGGGCTGGCGGCAGCGGAGCTGTACTCCGCCCGCCGGCCGGCCGGCACGCTCAAGGGGGTGAGCGGGCACGCCCTGGAGCGTGATCCCTACCGACGCGTGGGACGGCAGGATCTCGGTGCGCACGTGGACCTGACCGAGCTCGAGCTGGCGGGCCGCGACGCCGGCCTCGACCTCGTCGGCAGCACGACCCAGGCGCGCTTCCTGGCGGGCCTGAGGCTTGGGGAGCGACTGGTATCGGCGCAGCAGGGCGCTCGCTCGATCAGCGAGGCGCTTGAGGCACGCTCCGCGGCGCACTGGCTGCTCGATCCCCGCGGAACCGGCGGGTTCCGGGTGGTGGTGCTCGGCCGCCAGGTGACCTCCGACCCGCCGTTCGCCGGGCTGGGGGGAGCGGCGCCGGGCCCTCCCTGAGGCCGGCTGTCCCTAGCGGTCCACGCCGCCCATCACGGGGTCGAGACTCGCAAGGACGGCGATGGCGTCCTGGATCAGGGCGCCCTCGGACAGCGGCCCCAACGACTGCAGGTTGCTGAACGAGGGGTCGTGGATGCGCATGCGGTAGGGCTGGTCGGTCCCATCGCTGATGACGTAGCAGCCGTACAGGCCGCGCGGGCTCTCGATGGCCGCCCAGGCGCGTCCGGGGCGCGGCGTGATGCGCCGCGGCACCTGGGCCATGACGGGGCCATCGGGCATGTTGTGGATGATCTGGTCGATGATGCGGATGCTCTGCTTGATCTCGTCGACGCGGAGGAGGTAGCGCGCGTAGGTGTCCCCCTCGGCGCGGGTGGGGACCTCGAACTCGAGCTCGGGGTACACGCTGAAGGGATGCGTCCGCCGCACGTCAAAGGGCACGCCGCAGGCGCGCAGGTTGGGCCCGCTCATGCCCAGGCCGATGGCCGTCTTCCCGTCTATGACGCCGAGGCCGTGCGTGCGCTGCACGAAGATCTCGTTCTCGTTGATGAGGGTCGTGTTCGCGTCGACCTGCCGGAGCGCGTGTCCCATCCAGTCGCCGAGGCGGCTCAGGAACTCGTGGTTGAGGTCCCAGTTCACCCCGCCGATGCGGAAGTAGTTGAAGAGCATGCGCTGACCGGTCAGCGCCGCCAGCATCTCGACGATCTCGTCGCGCTCGATGAAGCTGTAGAGGACCGGCGTGATAGCCCCGATGTCGAGAGCCAGCCAGCCCATGAAGAGAGTGTGGCTCATGATCCGGTTCAACTCGGCGACGAGCACGCGGATGTACTCGGCCCGCCGGGGCACCCGCACGTCGCACAGCTGCTCGAAGGCCATCACGGGGGCCCACTCGTTGTGGAGCGCGCTGATGTAGTCGAGCGGGTCGCACTGGCTGATGCACATCTGGTAGTCGGAGTTCTCGCAGATCTTCTCTACGCCGCGGTGCAGGTACCCGATCACCGGGTCGAGGTCCACCACGTTCTCACCGCGGATCTTGACCACCACGCGCAGGACGCCGTGTGTCGAGGGGTGCTGGGGGCCCAGGTTCAGCAGCATCTCGCCGTCGGCGAGCGTATAGAACTCGGCCTCCCGCTCGGAGCGTGGCGGGAGGGGCGGGATGGCGTCCCAGATGGTGGCCGGCCGCTCCACGAAGAGGGTGGGGTCGTCGGTGGACCGGACCGACTGCGTTGAACGCGCCCCTGGCGACGACTCGCTTGCGGATGGGCGCGGGGGCATGTTCATGGTGCGTCCCGGGGCGGGCGAGGGCCCACGGCGCGCTCGGCCCAGCGGCCGCGCCGCTCGGCGATGAGCTGCTGGAGCTTCATCATCCCGTAGATGAGCCCCTCCGGCCGAGGCGGACAGCCCGGCACGTAGACATCGACGGGCATGATCCGATCGATGCCCTGGACCACCGAGTAGGAGCGCTTGTAGCGGCCCCCGGAGCAGGTGCAGTCGCCCATCGCCACGCACCACTTGGGCTCGGGCATCTGCTCCCACAGACGCAGCAGCGGCCCCGCCATCTTGGTGGTGAGCGTCCCTGCCACGATCAGGACGTCGGCCTGTCTCGGGCTTGCCCGGAAGGGGAACATGCTGAAGCGGTCCATGTCGTTGCGGCTCGTCGCCGCCGACATCATCTCGATGGCGCAGCAGGCCAGTCCCGAGAGCAGCGGCCAGAGGCTGTTGGCACGCAGGAGGTCGAGCAGCACGTCCGAGCGCGCCGGGATGACATCGAGCACGCCGCTCAAGCGGGCGTTGTCCCCCGTCTGCCCCTCGGCCTCGACCTGGCGAAGGTGGGTAATCGCGGGCGGCTGACCGCCACCGTATGCCGCCGGGTTCGACGAGCGCCAGAGCTCGTTGGGGACGACGATCGGCGGCTCGGCCGAGTCGGTTACGAGGGCGTGGCTCGACCCGGCCGAGTCGGCTGGCACGGTCGAGGAGGTAGGGAGGAGCGATCGGGACGGCTGGGACATGGGACGCGCACTCCTGACGGCGCCACTATAGGCGCGACGCCTCCAACGCGCTTCTGCTGAGGTGCCGGATGGTTGGCACGATCGTTGCCGCGCGATGGTCCGACGCCCCGCCCTGCGTGGTCATCACCCCGCGCCGAGCGTCTCCGCCACGATCCGCGCCTGCTCCGCCGTGTGCGCCGCGTGGTCGCCCTCGGCCGGTGCCGAGCGCTCGGGGCGTGAGACGTCCAAGATCGGGAGACGGGCGGGGACCATCTCGCGGATCTTCGGCAGCACGAACTTGCGTGCCCCCATGTTGCGCGGCTCCTCCTGCGCCCAGACCAGGGACGCGAGGTTGGGGTATCGAGCAACGAGCTGGCGGATCTCGCGCCCCGGGAACGGGTAGAGCCGCTCCACTCGGGCGATCGCCACGTCGGCCGCCTCGGCCCGGCGCGGGGAGCGCACGAGGTCGTAGTACAGGCGGCCGCTGCAGAGGACGAGCCGGCGGACGGCACCGGGGTTCGCCGAGCGCTCGGGATCGTCGAGCACGGGCTGGAACCTTCCCTCGGCCAGGTCCTCGAGCGTGGAGGTGGCGGCCGGCAAGCCGGAGCAGGCCCTTCGGCGTCAGCAGCACCAGCGGCCGTGGGACGCCTCGCAACGCCTGGTCGCGCAGCAGGTGGAAGTACTGCGCGGGCGTCGTGGTGTTGGCCACCCGGATGTTGCCTTCCGCGCCCAGCGCGAGGAACCGCTCGAGCCGGCCGCTCGAGTGCTCCGGGCCCTGACCCTCGTAGCCGTGCGGCAGGAGCAGGGTGAGGCGCGAGGTCTGTCCCCACTTGGCCAACCCGGCGATGAGGAACTGGTCGATGATCACCTCGGCGGCATTGACGAAGTCGCCGTACTGCGCCTCCCACAGCACCAGCGCCTCGGGCGCGGCGGCCGCGTAGCCGTACTCGAAGCCCAGGCAGGCGTACTCGGAGAGCGGGCTGTCGTGCAGCTCGAAGGTCGCTCTGGCGTCGGGCAGGTGCTGGATCGGTGCCCAGCTGCGACCGTCGTGGACGTCGTGCAGCGCCAGGTGCCGCTGGCTGAACGTGCCGCGGACGGTGTCCTGGCCGGTCAGTCGGATCGGTGTGCCGTCGAGCAGGAGCGAGCCCAGGGCGAGCGCTTCGGCCTGCGCCCAGGCGATCCGACCACCGTCGAAGGCTTGGCGCCGGCGCTCGAGCTGGCCGACGAGCTTGGGATGGACGGCGAAGTCGTCGGGCGTCCGCAGGAGCTGCTCTTCGAGGGCGCGCAGGCGATCCGCAGAGACGCGGGTGTCGGGAGCGCGGCCCTCGCGGGCCCGGCGGGCGGCTCGGGCCGGCGGACGGCCGCGCCGTCGTCGCGGCCGGTGACGCTGCCCGGGGAGTCGGATCCGAGCGACGCCTGGATCTCGGCCAGGCGCTGCACCGCCTGCTCCAGCTCGGCCTCGGCCGCGCCCGCCTCGATCACCCCTTCCTCGGCCAGGCGCTGCAGATACAGCGCGCGGACCGTCGGGTGCGCGGCGATGCGCTCGTACAGCAGGGGCTGCGTATAGGCTGGCTCGTCCTCTTCGTTGTGGCCATGGCGGCGATAGCCGACGACGTCGATGACGAAATCGCCATGGAACAGCTCGCGGTATGCGACGGCCAGGCGGACCGCGCCGAGAGGCAGGCCTCGGGATCGTCGGCGTTGACGTGCACGATCGGCACGTCGAAGCCCTTGGCGAGGTCGCTCGCGTAGTCGGTCGAGCGGCCTGCCGCGGGCTCGACGGTGAAGCCGAGCTGGTTGTCGCGCGATCAGGTGGATGGTGCCCCCGGTCGTGTAGCCGTCAAGGCGGGCCAGGTTGAACGTCTCGGCCACCACGCCCTGGGCGGCGAAGGCCGCGTCGCCATGGATCAGCAACGGGCACGGCCACGGTCGTGTCCGCGCGCGGTCGCCAGGCGCGCTCCGGTCGGTCTGCTCGGCGCGAGCACGCCCCTCGATCACGGGGTCGATCGCCTCGAGGTGGCTCGGGTTGGCCGAGACGCGCACGCGGATCGGACCGCCGGCCGCCGCGTAGACGCCCTCGGCGCCGCGGTGGTACTTGACGTCGCTGGTCTCGCCCTCGGGCGGCAGGTCCGCCTCGGCCGTGGGCCGGCTGCGCTCGAAGTCGGCCAGGATCGCGGCGTAGGACACGCCCACGACGTGGGCCAGGACGTTGAGGCGGCCCCGGTGGGCCATCCCGATCTCGACCAGCTGCGTGCCCGAGCGCGGCCACGAGCTCGATCAGCTGGTCGAGCATCGGCACGAGCACGTCGAGGCCCTCGATCGAGAAGCGCTTCTGCCCCAGGTAGGCCCGCTGCAGGAAGCGCTCGAATGCCTCGACGGCGGTCAGCCGGCGCAGCAGCCGGCGCTTCGCCTCGACCCCCGGGCCCGACCGGTAGGCGCCGGACTCGATGGCACGGCGCAGCCAATCCCGCTCCTCGTGGCTGGCGATGTGCTCGACCTCGAAGGCGCTCGTGCCGCAGTACGTGCGCTGCAGCTCGGCCGAGGACATCGGCGAGCGTCTGGCCGGGCACATAGACGCCGAGCACCGACGCCGGAATGCGCGTCAGCGCCTCGGCAGTCAGGCCCCACGTCGCCGGGTCGAGCGACGGATCGCCGGGCGGCTCGGTGCCGAGCGGGTCGAGGTGCGCCGCCCGGTGGCCGAACTGGCGGTACGAGCGCACGAGCGCCATCGCCGCGGCGACCTCGGCGGGCTGTGGCAGATCGAGCGCCTGCGGCGCCTAAGGGCAGCGCGGGCGCCCGCGGAGCGGCCTCGGTGGACGCGGCCGCTCCTGATCCGGGCGCGCTGCGCTCGGGCAGACCGAGGTCGGCGGCCAGGTACTCGTAGAAGGAGTCGGCACCCTGCAGGAGCTCGTCGAGGGTGCGCAGGAAGCGGCCGGACTCGGCGCCCTGGATGACGCGGTGATCGTAGGTGCTGCTGACCGTCATCAGGGGCTCGCCGCCCGCACGCCGGATCGCGCCGGTGGCGACGATCGTGCCCTGGCCGGCCATCAAGCGGGGCACCGAGGCGGTCGTGCCGAGGGTGCCTGGGTTGGTGAGCGTGATGGTCCCCCCGGCGAGGTCGTCCGCCGTGAGGCGGCCGGACCGGGCGCGCTCGACGAGGTCGTCGTAGGCGGCGACGAACTCCGCGAACCCGAGATCGTCCACCCCGCCGATGACCGGCACCACGAGGAAGGGCGTCCCGTCAGGTAGCTTCGTGTCGACGGCGATGCCGAGCCCGATCCGGGCGGGCTCCACGCGATACGCTCGCCCATCGATCTCCTGGTAGGTGGCAGCCATCCCCGGATGCACGGCCACGGCCTGGGCGAGCGCGTACGCGATGAGGTGCGTGTACGACAGGCGGCGGGGAGCGAGGGCGCGGTTGAGCTTGGCCCGCTCGGCCTCGAGCACGGCCACCGGGATGTCCCGCATCGAGGTGGCCGTCGGGACCGTCCGGCTCTCCTCCATCCGGATCACGAGGCGGGCCGCGACGCCCTCGATCGGCACGACCCTCGCGCCGCTCGGGCCTGGAACTGGACGACGGCGGGGCCGGGGAGTCCTGGCGGACCGCGGGCGCCACCTGGGGCGGGGCGCCGGACCGCGGCCGAGTTGCGCAGCGAGCCCGGGCCTGCTCGGTCGTCACCGGCTGTGAGCCGCTCGGCGACGAACTGGCGCCCGCCGCGACTCCGCCGCTCAGGACGCTCGAGGGGACGGGATCGCTGTCGACGGTGGGCATGCGTGAGGCGAGGAGCGTAGTGCCATCCGCTCGAACTCGCCCGCGGCGCGGTCAGCGCAGAGCCGTCTGCACCGACTCAGGCTGGCTGCAGCGTCCTCGGTAGAGTCCGCCGACGAGACCTTATCGAGGTTGTCCGCGAGCCCCGAAGGCGTGTCCTCGATCGTCTGTCGGCCATCCTCACCTTCTGCCGCACACGAACATGGCATCCCAACCTCGCTTTCTCGGGCGGATCGCTAGCTGTTGGGTTGTCCCGGCGCTCGGGGATGGCCCCGAGCGTCGGGCGGAATGCCTCGCTTGCCGCGAGCATGGTCAGGACGCGACCGACGGACCGCCCTCATCCTCGAGCCGGGCAAGATCCGCCGCCATCTCCGCGGAGTACTCTGCCGGATGGTCGCCACGGTCCTTGGCGCCCGTGCGCGTGATCATGGCGAGGGTGGCATCGACTGTCATGCCGTTGGCATCCGCCGCCCGCTGCACGTCTTCGTAGGTGATGTTGATCCCCGGCTTGCCCATGTCATCGTGGGCCCGCAGGCAGCCGCAGTTCAGGCACATCCTGTCCCGACTCCTTTCCCAGGTCGCGAATCGTTGGGATATAGCGTCTCACGGGGAGCGTGGCAGCGTCAGCGTCGCAGTGGGCCCGGCGTGAAGGGCGACCCGACACGGAGGACAGCGACCCGACGCGGGTCGTGTCCCCTAACGTGGTGTAACAGCCGCGCTGGCTGACGAAGAAGTCGGCCATCGCGTCATCCTCGCGTCGTTGGACTTGCAACCGACGGAGGTTGAGGCGGTAGAAGTGGTGTAACCAGGGGAACCCGCGATGGCGGAGTGTCGAGATGACGGCCACCGCGGAGCCCCAGACTCGTCGGTTGACGACCAAGTCGATCGACGAAAGGAGCACCCCGATGGCCGACCGGCCAAGCATGCCTGCTGCCGAGCTCGTCGCCAAGACCCTGCTCGAGGAGCACGCCGACTTCCTCCGGGAGGCCGTGGCGATGGTGGTCGCCGAGCTGATGGAGGCCGAGATCAGCGCCCAGATCGGCGCTGGGCTCGGCGAGGTCTCGGCGGCGCGCCTGACGCACCGCAACGGGTATCGGCCCCGGCCGTGGGAGACGCGGGTCGGCGAGCTCGAGCTGCTGATCCCCCGCAAGCGCTCCGGCGAGGCCTACTTCCCGTCGTTCCTCGAGCCCCGCCGCCGGAGCGAGCAGGCAATCGTGGCGGTCGTCATGGAGGCGTACGTCAATGGCGTGTCCACCCGCAAGGTCGACCGCCTCGTCGAGCAGCTCGGGGTCCACGGCATGACGAAGGACCGGGTATCGGCGCTGTGCCGTGCGCTCGACACCCAGGTCGAGGCATTCCGGAGCCGGCCGCTCGAGGGCGAGTACCCGTACCTGTGGCTGGACGCCAAGGTGGTCAAGGTCCGCTCCAGAGGCCACGTCTATCCCAAGGCGCTCGTGATCGCATACGGGGTGCATGAGTCCGGCCGGCGCGAGGTGCTCGGGCTGGACATCGGCGAGACCGAGTCCGAGGCGTTCTGGGTCGCCTTCCTGCGCTCGCTGCGGGAGCGCGGCCTCACCGGTGTCCGGCTGTGCATCTCCGACGAGCACCTGGGCCTCAAGAGCGCCATCGCACGGATCCTGGCCTGCCCCTGGCAGCGCTGCACCGTCCACTTCGTCCGGGACATGCTCCGTCACTGCCGGCCCACCCAGCGGGGGATGGTGTCGGCCGCCCTCCGGGAGATCTTCAACGCCGACGGCCTGGCGACGGCCAGGGACCGCGCCGGCCAAGTCATCGAACGCCTGGCCGGCCCGGCGCCCAAGGTCGCCAGCCTGCTCACCGACGCCGAGGAGGACCTGTTCGCCTTCTACCGCCTCCCGGCCGTCCATTGGTCGAAGCTGCGCTCCACCAACCCACTCGAACGGGTCAACCGCGAGATCGCCCGCCGAGCCGACGTGGTCGGCATCTTTCCCACCGACGCTGCGGCCGTCCGGCTCGCGGGCGCTCTCCTGATCGAGCAGAACGACGAGTGGCTGGTCGGGCGCCGCTACCTGTCGGAGGAGTCACTGACGCTGGTCCTCCAGGACCAGAGCGATGCCCAGCAGGAGGAGGTCAAGCAGCTACCCGCCGCCTGACAAAGCCGACGAGGCGTCGGGCGGCGCGGCCCTTGCCTGTGCGAGGGTTCGTCGAACCGAACCGGGGTGACTCCCTTACACCATGTCCCGCTCCCCTGAGCGGTGACTTTCGCCAAGTGAGTGTCCCCCGGCCGCGGGTTCGGCGCGCCGGGCGTGACTTGATAGGAGCGTGGCCTCCGCGACAGAGCCGCACGCATGGTTGTCCGCCCGGACGCGCGTGGTCGAGTCTACGCAGGAGGGCCGCGCGGTGGTGACGATCGGCATCGACACGCACAAGGCAACGCTCGCAAGCTGTGCGGTCGACGAGATGGGCCGGGAACTCGCGGCGAGCACGTTCGCCAACGACCCGCCGGGTCACCGGCGCCTGCTCGCCTGGGCGACGCGACTGGGCCCCGGGCGCCGGTTTGGCATCGAAGGCTCGGGGAGCTTCGGCGCGGCGCTCGCCCGCGGCCTTCTCTCGGCCGGGGAGATGGTGGTCGAGGTGCCGGCCACGCTCACCGACCGCGAACGACGGCACCTGCGGCGTCGTGGGAAGTCCGATCCGGCCGACGCGCTCGCGATCGCCCGCGTGGTGCTCCGCGAGCCGACCCTCCATCCGCTGATGCCCGCGGCCCTCGCCGACGACCTGAAGCAGCTCGTCAGTGCGCGCGACGAGCTCGGGGCCGAACGAACCCGGATCGCCAACCGGCTGCATGCCGACCTGCTCGTCCTCGCGCCGGGCTACGGCGAGCGGGTTCCCAACCTCGTCGCGGCGCGGCATCTCGCCGCCGTCGGCCGGCTGCTCGGACATTCGGCAGCGGTCCGGAGCCAGCTCGCCCGGAGGCGGCTGGCCCGCCTGCGTGCCCTGGACCGCGAGATCGGCGACCTCGAGGGACAGCTCGCAGAACTCGTCACAGCCAGCGGATCGTCGCTGCCTCGGCTGCCCGGCATCGGCATGCTGCTGGCCGCCAAGCTGCTCGGCGAGACGGGTGACGTGCGCCGCTTCCGCTCCGAGGCCGCCTTCGCCGCCATGACTGGCACGGCACCCATCCCGGCCTCGTCCGGACAGACCCAGCGTCATCGCCTGAACCGGGGCGGCAACCGGCAGCTCAACCGGGCCTTGCACTTCATGGCCATCGTCCAGGCCCGCACGCATCCTCCCGCTCAGGCCTACGTGGCGCGCAGGCAAGCCGAGGGCAAGACCTGGCGAGAGGCGCTGCGCTGCCTGAAGCGCCACCTCGCCGATGTGGTCTACCGGACCATGCTGCTCGACTTGCAGGGAGCCAAGATCAGGGCTTGACGAGATA
>CAWIHR010000015.1:0-4872 GCA_963835945.1 uncultured Chloroflexia bacterium | reverse complement strand
AGGCGTGGCTGATCTGGCTCGCATGATCGCCGACCAGGCGGCAGGGACGACTGTGCGACCTAACGACCTGCTTGGAGCGGGATACCTTCCCTCCGGGACGTCGCAGCGGCGGCTTCGGTCGGCATGTGAATGGGCGGTCGTGCTCGGCTACGCCACCCCTCGCGGCGTCGGGGCCGAGGAACAGTTCGAGTTCGGGTCCAGTGCACCTCACCAAGGGACCCTAGGACTTGACATCTGAATAGAACATGTGTTCTCTTGGCGAAGGCCGGGCGTTCGGAGGGCTGCGTGAGCGACAAGAGTGCGATCGAGTGGACGGACGCGACCTGGAATCCGGTCACAGGCTGCTCGAAGGTGTCCCCTGGGTGCGCCCACTGCTACGCGGAGGCATTCGCGGAACGCTGGCGCGGAATCCCCGGGCATCCCTATGAGCAGGGATTCGATCTCCGACTCTGGCCCGAGCGTCTCGAGCTCCCGCTGCAGTGGAAGCGCCCGCGCCGGATCTTCGTCAACTCGATGAGCGACCTGTTCCACGAGGACGTGCCGCTCACGTTCATCCGGGCCGTCTTCAAGGTGATGTCCCAGGCCGACTGGCACGTCTTCCAGGTGCTCACGAAACGCGACGCGCGCATGGCTGAACTCGCGCCGCTGCTCGAGTGGCCTGGCAACGTCTGGGCCGGGGTGTCGATCGAGAACAAGCGTTTCGTGCATCGCGCGGACAACCTGCGTCTGGTCCCTGCGGCGGTGCGGTTCATCAGCGCTGAACCCTTGCTCGGCCCCCTCGATGGTCTCCGGCTGCACGGGATCGACTGGTTGATTGCTGGTGGAGAGTCAGGGCCTCGCGCACGTCGGCCGCGACAGGAGTGGTTCGAGGATCTCAAGCAGGGATGCGATGAGCAGGCCGTAGCGTTCTTCTTCAAGCAGTGGGGTGGCCGCACGCCAAGGGCAGGTGGACGCGAACTCATCGGGCGCACATGGGACGCGATGCCGATCCCGAAGCGTCGCTATGTCCCGCTGCTCGCCGTCGCTGGGTGAGGCGCACGGCGCCATGGTCCGATGATGCGGTGGCGCTCGGGCTGCCCCATCGCGACGGCGTGCTGGCGCAGGAACTTGAGGGCCATCTCGACGGCCTCGGAGCCACCCGAGGTCAGGTGGACGCGCTCGAGGCCCGGCCCCGCGAGCGCCGCGAGGCGCTCGGTCAACCCCGCGTTCGCCGCGTGCCGGGTCGAGCGCGAGTACGTGTAGGTGAGGCGTCGGCCCTGCTCGAGCATCGCCTGCAGGACGCGCTCGTTGCCCTGGCCGAGGGTCGCAAGGAAAGGCCCGGACGCCACGTCGAGCAGCCGCCGTCCGCGGTCATCGACAAGGTGGATGCCGTCGCCCGCGACGATCGTCGGGATTTCGGCTGCCGCCGACCGCGGGAAGAAGACATCCTGCGTGCCGCCGCGGGGCGGACGGAAGTCCTCGATCACGGGTGTGCTCCTCGCGGCCCGTCGATCGGTCTCCGTGGAGTCCGCGTGCCGCCGGACCTCCTGCGCGTGCCGCTCGGGCCACCTGGCGCGAAGCCTACCGCTCCGTGCCATCGTCGAGTCCTCGTCGTCTGGCTGCACGCTGCCCTCAGCCATCGACCCGCACCGCCGCCACGCCTGAGAACCGCTCCCATCTTCGCAGGGCCACCTCGGCATATAGGGGATCGATCTCCAATGTGTACGCCCGGCACCACAGCGCTCCGCAGCGATGAGGCACGTGCCTGACCCGACGAAGGGGTCATAGACGCCCTCGCCTGACTTCAGGTGGTTGCGGATGGGCGTCTCGAAGAGGACGAGCGGTTTCTGGGTGGGATGGTCTTCCTTGGCCTCCGCCAAGCCACCCATGATCATCTTCGGGGAAGGGACCCGCCAGATCGTCGCCTAATCCCGCGATCCCCGGAACGGCACCTTCGCCCCGGCCTTCCGCACCACCCAGCAGGGCTCATGGCTCCAGTGGTACCAGCTGCGTCCGATGGCGAACAGCGTCTTGTCTCAGATGATCTGGGCCACGATCTCGAAGCCGATCCGCTCCAGCCCTAGCGCCACCTCAGCCGCATGGACTCCCGCGTGCCACACGTAGCCGACTTGGAGGGAGGGCACAAAGGCGAACGCCTCGGACCAGTCCACCCGTGTGTCGCCGCTGATCGTGGTGTGGCGATGGCCGCGTGTTCGCCCGTGGGCGCCACCGCTGGCCCGTGTGGCGAGATCTCCGTCGAGTTGGCTATCCATCCATCCGCATGTACGTCTGCTCGCCGGGACCCAGGGCGTTGTACACGCCGTCGCGCCACGAGCCGTCGGGGGACACGCCGTAGGGAGGATCGGTGTTTAGCAATGTTGGCTCCGCGCCATCAAGGAGCCTCGCGACATCCTCTGCGCTGGTGGCATCCCCGCACAACAGGCGGTGGTCCCCAAGCTCCCACAGATCACCCGGCTTCGTCCGGGGTGCCCGTCGCGCCTCCTCCAGCGCCTCGTCGAGGTCGAAGCTCTCCGGGCGCTCGCGCCTCTCGCGGGTCTCCAGGCTCCGGAGCAGCTCCTTCACCTCGCTCTCGTCGAAGCCCGAGAGCGAAAGGTCGAGGTCGGGCACTGACTGCAGCTCGGCCAGGAGGCGTGCGAGGAGGGCGTCGTCCCAGGAGCCGCTGATCTTGTTGAGGGCCAGACCCAGGAGGCGGGCCTGCTCGGCGCTCACGTCGAGCCAGATGACCGGGACGCTCGTCAGCCCGAGGCGACGCGCAGCGACGAGGCGTTGGTGGCCGCCGATGACAGTGCCGTCCTCCCGCCGCGCCACGACGGGCTGGGCGAAGCCGAACTGCCGCAGGCTGCGCTCGAGGCTGTCGAGCTCCTCTTCCCCGATGCGGCGGGGGTTCGCGGGATCAGGGCGGAGGAGGTCGAGGGCAACGTCCTCGACCGTGAGGGTGGTCCTCATGTCTCACCCTCCGCCATCAAAGAACCCGGACACGGGGACCCTACGCGTCCCCCGTGTGTCCGGGTTGGGCGCCGGATGCCAACCCGGACAGGCGGTACGCATGACCCGGACAAACAACACGCGAACCCGGACAGGCTCCCGGACACGCTCAGAGGCGGTGTCCGTCGGCGCCAACTCGGACATGTCATCGCCGGTGCTCCTTGCTTGGCAGGGCCCACTTGACGGCGCGCCCGCCGGCTCCGCCGAGCCGCTGCACCCAGCCGTCCTTGGCCATCCGCCGCAGCGCTCGGCTGAGCCTTTCCTTGGTCCGGTCGGCCTCGCCAGGCGTCGGGGACTCCATACCATCGACGAGCTCCTCGGCCATCTCGGCGACCCCGCGTGGCCCGGCGACCAGGGCGGCCAAGAGCCAATCGCGCGTCGTCTCCTCGTCGTCGGCGCGCTCGACCGCGCAGGGCCGGCCGTCCTCTGCGTAGGTGAAGGTGAGCAAGATGCCGGGGATGTGGCCGCGTTCGTTGCGTTTCTTGGGACGCCAGCGGATCACGTGGCCGATGCCCTCCGCCCGCGTGCCGAGCCACGTGAGGCGCATGGCTGCCACCCAGGCGAACGACCCGAACGGCTCGCCCTCGGGCTGTCCCTTGGGTGGATGACCGAACGAGAGGGTCGGTCGCGCCAGCGCTTCGAGGGCCGCGACGTACAGGAACGGCACTTGCGCGTCGTTCCTCAGGCGTTCCTCGCCGAGGCCGACCGCGGCCATGATCGAGTCGATCATGAGCAGATCGCCGCCAGAGGCCCGGACGATCTTGCCGATGTCGGGGACGCAGTCCCACAGCGGCTGGCCGCGGTGCGAGCGCGGCAGGTCGGTCGGCTCGATGTAGACGACGCGCGACCGATCGCCTCCCAGGCCCGAGACCCGGCGCGACCATTCCCGCGGTCGTCGCTCCGCGTCGTAAACGCAGGGCTGCATGCCGAGCCGTTGGGCCTCCACGGCGACCCAAGCGCCGGTCATCCCCTTGCCTGTGCCAGGTGCCGCGTAGTCGAGCGTAGGGCCGGCGGGCTCAAGCATGCCCAGCAGCAGTGGTCCGGGCGGTTCATCGGAGATGTCCGCCAGCGTGCGCCACGACACGAGCTCCCCGGCCACGGCGGTCACGACCCCCGGCTCGAAGGCTGGATCATCGCGGATGTCAGGGAGGTCGAGCACGGGGACTGCGGTGCGTTCGGCACGTTCGGCGGAGGCTTCCGCGATCGCCCGCCTACGCGAGACCCCACCCTCTTGGAAATCGCGCCACGCATCGGCCGAGGCATCGATCGGCGGCACAGGTAGCGGCGCCGCGGCCCATGCAGCCGCCTGCGGCTCTTGGCCGATCATCGAGTCACCATGCCGGCCAGGTCGCCAGCGGCGCGCGCCCGTTCTCGCACGCGGCCCAGATCGAACGCCTGCAGGACGCAGGCCGCCGAGCAGTACTTCAGCTCGACGGTGATGGCGCCGGCTTCGATGACGCACAGAGTGCCGATCGTGCCGTCCAGATCGAGCGGTGCTTGGCACAGGGGATTGGCGCAGCGCTCGTTGATGAAGCGCGGGAGGCTCGGGCTAGCTGAGGCGGTGCTCGGCAGGAAGCCGCGGGCCAGCGCCGGTCCGGCGTCCGGGTCAGCTACAGCCACGTTCATGTGTGCTCGTTCCTCCTGTTCACCGGAGCCCTGAGCAGGGGACGGCCAAGGTTGCCGGCGGTCAGCCGCCGGCAAAGGCAATGTGGTGCGGAGAGGCGGCCGTCCGGTGGCGCCTCTCCTGAGTGGGCCTGCGCTCGCGCGCGCCCACTTTCGTGTCTCGGGCAGTGACGAGGACCGTCACTCAGGCCACTTCGGCCCGCTCTGGGCAACTCTCAGGCTGCCCTTGTCGCTCACCCCATGAGAACGAAATCGATGTTCTTA